>CP070811.1:1183063-1215065 GCA_020343875.1 Anaerolineales bacterium
AGGCTTTGAGCACCCAGGTAGGGAGCCCGCAGTAGAAAGGCGACCAGGGTCAACGCAATCAATGCGCCCCGGGTCGCCAGGCGAGACTCTAGATCGAGGTAGCGAGCGCTGCGTAACTGGGAAGGGGTCATGGGCGGCGAATGGCCGGGCACGAAGTTCTCGATAACTGTCGAGAGCTTTCGCTCCTCATATGCCATCCTTATTCCTTATGCTCCGTGAAAGTGGTGCTGATGCATGAAGTTCAACCTTCACGGGGGAAATCTTTGCCTTGCCACAGTATTTGGGCAGCGTACCCACTACCACTCTTCATCTCTAGGAAACTGCTCTGGTGCCACGCCAGGTGGGCGCCGTCCCTTGATCTCGAGGAAAAGCAGAACCACCGGCACCAACAGCAAGAGGGCAATCCCACAACACAGCCAGGGGTAGGCGAAGGTTATCGCCAGCGTATCCCAAAACTTGACCCAGTTGACAATTGGCTGATTAGTCTCAGCTTCTGGGGGAAGTGGTTTGGCCGGCACCTCGGTGTCTTGAATAGGAGAGGTCGGCTCTGGCAAAGCGGGCGGAGGCTCGGTCGGCTCAGCCGAAGGAGATAGCACTTCTTGGGTAGGTTGTTCTTCTACCGGAGCGGGTTCCTGGCTGGGCACAGCTTCAGTAGGGGCAGGTTCAGGCGGCGCCTGGGTGGGGGCCGCCTCGGCTGGTGGCGGTGTGGGCGGTGGCGGAACCGGCGTTGGCGTGGGGGGCGGTGGAACCGGCGTCGACGTGGGCGGCGGCGGCACGGGCGTCGGTGTAGGTGGAATGGGCGTAGGCTGAGCAGGGGATTGAAACATTAGGCGACTTGCCGTTACGGTACCCGGCGAGAGTGCAGCTGCCACCAGCAGCGCAATGCCCAACCAGGGCAACCACGCCGCCGTCAACCTGGCGCGACGACGCAAGGCTGACAAGAGAATACCCAAAGGATGAAATACACGTAGCAGTGATATCAAGATGACGTGACTCCTTTGTTTGCAGTGTATGTGAATTGGCTGATCAGGGTGTCTCAGGATTCCGACTCGTCAGACGGTTGTCCCCGCATCAACAGAACCACAGCACCCGCAACCAGCCCAATCAACACAATCCCGCCCGCTACCAGCATAGCTGTGTTGTCTCCGCCAGTCTGGGATGGCCGAGTCTCCGGAGGAGCGAGCGCTTCGGAGGCTGGCGTCGGGGTGATACCCGGAATACTTGGCGAGGGGGTGAGCGCTTGGGCTGGCTGGCTCGGCAGCGGCGATACCGGGGAGACTGGCGACTGAAAGCGAGCCCACACGCTTGTCCCTGGCGGCGACAGCAAAAACGCCGTGCTGAGTGCCAGCAGTGCCATGGCAAGCAATCTCAATCCCCGCCGATCTCTGATTCGCCGTGCACGATTCCGAATCTTCACAGTAACGCGTCCGTCTACAGGCACAGGTATGAATGAAAGGCGTATTATGAGTGGTATCCCAAGACGCCGGGCAGAGCCAAGGGCTAAGGACAGACCCAGCCTCATCCTGTGACAAGACCAGGCTATTATACAGAGACCAACCCCAATTGACAAAATGCTGACTTGGCGGGGTACGTCCACGATTGGGGGCATTACTGCAGCCCGGATCAACTGGCCTGGTCGCCATGGCGTCAAGCAGCAGCGGCCATGTTGCGCACGATGTCCGTTTGTGACACAACACCTACCGGCCGGAGGCAAGCTTCTTCTTTTTCAACGACCACCAGGCGGTGAATCCTGTTTTCGACCATCAGGTTGCAGGCCTGACGCACGGTTGCCTGGGGGGAAACAGTGAGCACCTGCCGTACCATAGCGTGTTCCGCGGTCAATTCAGCCCAATAGTCCTCAAAGGTGCGCAGTGTTATCAGGTCAGTGCGTGTTACAACCCCCGCCAAGTAGCCTTGGTCATCGGTCACTACCAGTGCGCTAACATCATGGTCCACCATCCGTCGGGCTACCTCAGTCACCGGTGTGCCGGGCTGGCAAGCGTAGACGCCTGGGTGCATAACCTCGGCAACTAACATATCCCCTGTTTCCACAATTTGCCCCCTTATTTTAGGATCAGCCTGTTGAGAGAGAATTGTGTTGATTATAGCATAGAATGGAGAAAAGTATCAGAATCCGTCTTGACTTTAGGCTGGAGTCGTGCTATATCCTTACCCATGCGTGTCACGTGCAGAATCTGGGCCACATGGTCTGGTAGGTACGCTCCGGGACTGCCTATGGGAGAGATGGGACAACTGGACGTGTGGAACATAAGGAGCGGAGAGCCATGAAAGGCCGTGGCAAAGTACTCACCACTGTCGGGATCGGGCTGCTGATCATCGTAGTAGTTTTGGTGGGAGTGACCGCTTGGTTCGTACGACGCCCCTGGCCGCAGGTCAGCGGGACGCTGGCTGTCCCCGGCTTGGTGTCGCCGGTAGAGGTCATCCGGGACGGGTGGGGTGTACCCCACATCTATGCAGAAAACGAGCACGATCTGTTCTTTGCCCAGGGCTACGTCCATGCCCAGGATCGGTTGTGGCAGATGGAATTCAACCGACGCATCGGCAGCGGGACCCTCAGCGCCGCCCTGGGCGAGGCTACCCTGGACACCGATCGCTTCCTGCGTACCATTGGCTTGCGCCGGGCGGCCGAGAAGGACTGGGCGCGGTTGGACGACGACATACGCAGCATCATGGAAGCTTACGCAGCCGGAGTCAATGCCTATATCGAGACTCACCGGGGCCGCCTGCCGTTGGAATTTACTATCCTGGGCGTGGATCCATCTCTATGGACCCCTCTTGACACCCTGGCCTGGGGCAAGGTGATGAGCTACGATCTGGGTGGCAATTACGAACTCGAACTTCTGCGCGCCCGCATCATCGCTGAACTGGGAGAACAGGCCGCCCAGCAGCTCTTGCCCCCTTACGCCAATGGCGCACCTGTGATTGTCCCCCCCGAAGCCCGCACCTATACCTGGCTGCGGGGTGCTAGTTTCGGCGGGCTGGATGCCCTGGCAGCCATCTTGGGGGATCGCGGCCTGCCCTGGGGTAGCAACAATTGGACCGTCCACGGCAGTCGCACAGCCACGGGTGCCCCGATGCTGGCCGACGATACGCATCTGGGTTTAAACATGCCCTCCATCTGGTATGAAAATGGCTTGCACGGCGGGCGCTTTGACGGTGTTGGTTTCTCCTTCCCTGGCGTGCCGCTGGTCATTATCGGGCACAACACGCGCATCGCATGGGGCGTCACCAATCTGGGACCCGATGTTCAAGATTTCTACATTGAAAGGCTGAATGATCTGGCACACCCTACCCAATACGAATTTATGGGCGAGTGGCAAGATCTGCAAGTGGAGCAAGAGGTCATCGAAGTCAAGGGGCAGTCACCGGTGATCTTGGACGTGCTCATCACCCGCCACGGCCCAATCATGAATGATGTCATTGGTGATCTGGCAGAAGCCGAGCCGATGGCACTCCAATGGACGGCTTTGGATGGCACCTACCTTTTCAAAGCAGTCAGGAATCTAAATCTGGCGGCCAATTGGGACGAATTCCGCCAGGCCCTCAGCGATTGGGATGTGCCCAGCCAAAATTTCGTCTACGCCGATGTGGATGGCAACATCGGCTATCAGGCACCAGGTAAGATCCCTATCCGGGCGCCAGGGCACCAGGGCCTGGTGCCGGTACCTGGCTGGACGGGGCAGTACGAATGGCAAGGCTTCATACCTTTTGACGAGTTGCCTAGTGTGCTCAACCCCGCCACCGGTTTCATCGCCACTGCCAACAATAAGGTCGTACCTGACGACTACCCCTATCATCTGGCCTACGAGTGGGCTGCTCCCTACCGAGCTCAGCGCATCACGGACTTGCTGGCTGCCAATGACAACCTCACCCAGGAGGAGATACGCGATATCCAGGCCCAGACCTACTCACTGCCAGCTGAGGCGTTCCGGCCCTATCTCTTGGCCATCGAGCCAGAGGGCGAAATCCAGGCCCGCGCATTGGCTCTTTTGGAGGCGTGGGACTTACGCAACGAGGCAGACCGGCCTGGCGCGTCTGTTTACCAAGTGTGGTACTGGTTCTTGCTGCAAAACACCCTGGCTGATGAGCTGGGCGACCAGATACTGGAAGACTATCGGGAATACTCTTCTTTGCATGTGCCGATGATGCTTGATCTGATGACCCAGCCCGATAGCCCTTGGTTTGACAACACCACCACGCCCCAGCTGGAAACTCGCGATGATATCCTGCGCCGTAGCCTGGCCGATGCCCTGATCTGGTTGGGCGAACGCCAGGGAAACGACCCCAAGCAATGGGGGTGGGGCCGGTTGCACACCATGACCTTCGTCCATCAACCTCTTGGCCAGAGCGGGATTGCGTTACTGGAGCAGCTCTTTAACAGCAAGCCCATCCCCGCCCGGGGCGACAACTTCACTGTAGATGCGGCCTCTTTCCGTTTTACGGATCCCTTCTCGGTGTACCACGGCACATCCCAGCGCTATATCGCCGACTTGGGAGACCTGGACCAATCGCGGACAATTCATACCACCGGGCAAAGCGGCCAACTATTCCATCCACACCGCGAGGATTTCATCTCGTTGTGGCAGGATGTGGAAAGCCACCCTATGCTCTTCAGCCGAGAGGCGGTGGAGGTCAATGCGGAGAAGATTTTGACCCTTGTGCCGCAATAGTTTGAGGGAACACGGGCAGGAGTTGAGCAGGTGCTGACTTTAGCGGTCCACAATGTATCCTGTCAGGCCGCCAGATGTGTCAGTCACCATTCGGACTGTGGTGATCGCATTACGCAAGTCGGGGCCGCCTGGTGCGGACACCCGCAAGTAATTGCTAGTGAGGCCTTTCCATAGAACGCTATCGCCATCCAGCTCATATGTCTCCCACAGCACGTCCATCGTCCGGCCCACAAAGCTAGAGCGGAAGGTGCGCTCCAGCCGCGCTCCTAGGGTGCGCGTTCGGCGACTGCGCTCGGCCATCGTGTCGGGAGGAACCTGGCCTTGCATTGAGGCCGCGACAGTCCCTGGGCGACGGGAATAGCGGAAGATGTGCAACTTGGCAAAGGCCATGGCCTCTACAAAGGCCAGGCTTTGACTGAACTCGAGCTCGGTTTCACCCGGGAAGCCGACCATGATGTCAGTTGTCACCGATAGATCGGGAATGGCGCCCCGTGCGGCGGCCACCAACTGGGAGTAGTCGGCTGCGGTAGTGCGACGGGCCATGCGCTTTAGGGTGGCGTCGCAGCCGCTTTGTAGCGGCAGGTGCAAATGACGGCCCAGGCGGGGGTTTTCCCATAGAGTGAAAAAGTCCGCATCCAGATCCCAGGGCTCCAGGGACGACAGCCGCAGGCGGGGCACTTCGGTTTCGTTTAGCAGCCGGTGTACCAGGTGGAACAGGCCGAGTTGCTCACCCGCATCGTGGCCATAAGAGCCCAAGTGCACACCGCTGAGCACCACCTCTTGATAGCCTGCTCTCACTAGGTTTTGCACTTCCCCTATCACATCATCGGCTGGTCGGCTGCGACCCACTCCTCGCGCCACCGTCACGATGCAAAAAGTGCATCGATTGTCGCAGCCGTCTTGGACCTTGATGAAGGCACGCGTCCGCGCGCCGGGATATGTATATAAGAAATCCGGCATGGGGGGGGTGGCATTTGCCGCCTTCTGGGTGTCATCCCATAAGCCCCAGGCACTGGTATGCTCCTCCACCAACTCCACCAGACGGTCTTTGTCTTGATTGCCCAGCACCAGATCCACACCCAGGGCCGTCACCTGGTCTGGCTCTAATTCGGCGTAGCAGCCAGTGACTACCACTGCTGCACCGGGATTTGTCCGTTTTAGATGCCGGATAATCTGGCGCGACTTGCGGGCGGCCGCGCCGGTGACAGTGCATGTATTCAGCACACACAAGTCAGCTACCTCATCCGGCCCCACCACCCAATGTCCGGCTGCCATGAACTTGCGGGCTATACTTTCCACTTCGCTGATATTTAGCCGGCAACCCAATGTTTCAAGCCTAACCCGCATCTTCGTCTCCGAATTCTACTCGCGCACATGCCCTTGATGAGACAGTCACTATAGGACACTGTTCATCATATAGCTCAGAAACCCGGTTCTTCTGAAAGAAGGTCTTACGAACCGGGTTTCTGGTTTCCCCTTTGTCCGCTGTGTATGGTCTGCGCTAGTGCACATCCATGCGGCCAAAAGTCCAGTCAGGCCCTGGATCGGCATTGGCAATGATTTGCTTCTGGTCGCTGCCGTCAGCTTTCATTGTGTAAATGCCCCAACTCCCAGTGCGCGCGCTCCTGAACACAATCCGGCCGTCCGGTGTCCAGGCGGGCAGGCTGTCCGGGCCAGGGGCATCGGTCAGACGTCGGATGTTGCTGCCATCTACGTTCATCAAGTAGATGTCTACATTGCCGCCCGAATCCCGGTGAAATGCGATGGTCTTGCCATCCGGTGACCAGGCTGGAAGTGAATCGCTGCCCTCATTAGTGATATTGTGGGCGCCAGAATCGTCACGGTTCGAGATCCAGATGCCCTGTTTCCCATCGCGCCCGGAACGATAAACGACCTGGTTGCTGTCAGGAGCCCAGTCGGCTTGCTCGCCGGGGATTTCAATGTTGAATTGTTGATTGTCGGCGGTGCCCAGGAAGTAGATACGTCGATCAGGGCCGCCTCGGGTGGCGTCGAAGGCAAGCATGTCCCCATTGGGAGCCCAGGCGGCCCAACGGGCGCTTCCATCACGCACAAACTGCCCTATCTCTACTTGAGTGATGTCGCTAGGGAAGCTGGCAACGTTCAACCACAAGATGCCATTGGAGATACCTGATACCACGTACTCTGCCCCATCTCGCACCTGGCGGTCCACACCCTCCTCGCCAAAGAAGCCCAGATACTCACCGTCAGATGACCATGATGGTCCTGCTGCTCGTTCCAATAGAAATTGTTCGCCGCTGCCGTCCGTATTGGCGATGTACAGGTTATGTTTGCCGCCGTCCCAGCGAGCAAAGGCGACTTTATACGTTCTGGCGGCAGGCGGGGGGGCGCTGGTGCTCTCGGGGGTGGGTGTGGCGCTGGCCTCGATAACGAACGAGCCGCTTCGAGCCAATTCCCCGTTCACGTGAAGCTCCAGCCTCCATGTACCCGAACCCAGTGGCTCGCCGCCCCCGGTCAGACTTAGATCGAAAGTTCCGCTCTCGCCCGCGGTCCAGGTGTCAGAGCCACTGCCTACCTCTTCCCCATCTTGGTACCAATGTCGCTCCCAGTCGTTGCTTTCTGACATGCCTTCGTAGTCGAAGACGGCGTGGATCTCTTCGATATCCTCCGGGAAGCTGGTATCGGCGCCGACCGGCTGGTTGTCATCGGTGACACCAACGGCGAAGGTGATTGGCCCGATGCTGGGCTCTTGGCTCACGGAGGGCGATGTAGGCGTTGGGGTTTCACCACTCGGCGTCTCGGCCACTTCAGGGGTCTCGGTAGGGCCCTGGACACCGGCCGAAGTGTCTTCCGTGGCAGTTGGCTCTGTCGTCGGCTCGGTTGCAGGCGGTGTAGATGTTGGTTCAGCTTCTACTTTGGTGGTAGACGGCTGACTGACGATCGCAGGCGTGGGAGTCGTCTTTTCACCTCCCAGGCTGAATTCGAATCCTTCCCCTCCCCCGACCAGGAGCAGGGCGGCGACTGCCACCAATCCCAGACAAAGCATGCCTGCACAACCGCCCAACGCCACCCACACCCATCGCTTCCGCTCCTTGGGAGCGGGATGCGGAGTCACCACAGTACGGTCGTCGTATCGTTCAGATGCAGCCATTCTCTGCCTCCTTTTTGGGCCAGCGAGTAGTCCGCTTGTTGCTATGCCAAGAGACAATCATATAGCTTATTCTGGCACAGCATGCTTTGCCAGACTGGATCCAAGCATATCATTACCGAGCAGGTATGTCAAGTGATGTGGGTGCCATATGTGCGCTCTTGACGAATGCAATGCGTGTTGGCATCCGGGGCAGCCAGTGGTATAATAAAGTCTCTTCACTCTCCAGAAATAGGAGGCTGTTGTGTCCAGCAAACTGCAGATGCTAGAGAACGAACGCAGCTACGTGGCGCGTGAGCTCCATGATGGCGTGGCCCAGACAACCCAACAACTCATGCTGCAGGCTGCTCTGTGCCGCAAATTGCTGGAGCGGCGACGCCTGGAGACGCTGGCTGAAGAACTTGCCGTCCTTGAAGGGCGCGCTCAGCACGCCTCCCAGCAGGTGCGCGAACTCATTGTGGATATGAACCCCCCCCGCGCCGAGCCTGATGCCCCTTTCGTTGAGTGGGTCCGCGCTGAGATAGATGCCCACCTGGAGAGGGGAGGGCCTCCCACCGAATTCGAGCTCCAGACTCAGGAGCCGATTCCTGATTTGCCGGGCGATACCCGGATTGCGCTTGTCCGTATCTTGCAAGAGGCGCTGCTCAACGCACGCAAGCACGCCAAAGCTCGGCAGATCAACGTCATCTTGTCCCTGGAGGACACTACATTGCGGCTGGCTGTTGTCGACGACGGCCAGGGCTTTAGCCCCGGCGAACTGCGTGCACGTCTGCCCGAGCGAGGTGGGTCCGGTCTGCAAGCTATGCGAGCCCGAGCCCAGGCCTTGGGTGGGGGATTTAGAGTCCAGACCGCACCAGACCAGGGAACACGAGTCGAAGCGAGCCTTCCGGTCGGATAGGGCGCATTCCCCTCTAGCAACCCAAGTTGAAACATTGCCCCCAGAAACTGGGTGATGCACTGCGTTGCTGCGGCTTAGCTTCTGTCGTCGCGATACAGTGCGTGCTTGGCTACGTATGCCGCCACTGCACTTGGCACTTGGTAGCGAATGGATCGCCCTTCGCGCACCCGGCGTTGCAGATCGCTGGATGAAATGCCGAGTACCGGCATTTCTACCCAATCCAGCCGGGTGCTAATGCCGGGCAACGCCGCTTCCAGTGCTTCTAGATCGGCGCGATACCCTGGTCGGGCCACCACTGCTAGACGACAGATTTCGATCAGCTGGGCTGGCTGGTGCCATGTGGTCAGGTGAGTCAACGAATCCGCCCCCATGATGAGAAATGTCTCGTCGGAACCTATGCCCAACTGGTTGCGTAGCAGGCGCAGCGTATCTACCGTATAGTGAGGACCGGTCCGGTCAATATCAACTGTGGAGATTTGAAATGCGGGGTTATCGGCAATGGCCAAGCGCACCATTGCCAGCCGGTGTGCAACCGGCAAGATGGCGTATCCTTGCTTGTGGGGAGGATCTCCGGCTGGTGCGAAGAGCACTCCCTCAAGGCGAAGCGCACCCCTCGCTTCTTCGGCTGCTAATAGATGCCCAAAGTGAATAGGGTCGAAGGTACCGCCGAGGATTCCGAGTCGCAAGTCGCAAAACTCCCTTTTGAAGCGTGTGACCCTACGCCTCTATACCAAACCTTCCATTAACCTGACCCTCATCTGGCCCGCGTCCAGGTCAACGCATTCAATCACCTCGGCGATGGCTGGTAGTAGGATCTGGCCGCGCGGGCCGATGACGACGTAGACGTCGTTAGCATTGGTGTAGAGAATCTCGCTGATCCTCCCCAATTCCTCCCCTTCGACGGTCACCACGTCCAAGCCAATCAGTTGGTGCGGATAATACTCGTCCTCCGGCAGTCCCATGGCCTCCTCAATGGGGATCTGAACCAACAAGCCTCGCAGTCGTTGGGCGCTTGTCCGATCTTCGCAACCCTGCAGAGTCAACAGAACGTGGTCCTTATGCCAGCGGCTGGCCGTTATTTGCCAGGGTTCTGCATGCATAGCTTCCCCCAGGTGAACCACCTCGAGCGTATCGAAGCGTTCAGGAAAATCGGTTAATACCTCCACCGACACTTCGCCGCGGACGCCGTGAGGCCGAATGATTCGACCTATTGCGATGAAACGGGGCTCAGACGAATCGACTGTTCCGTCTGAGCCCCGCCTGCGTTCTTCTACGCTTGGCTGACTGGGCTGCATCTACACGATCTCCAGCGTGACACGCTTGCCTTCCTTAACGGCAGCCACCCGCAACAATGTGCGCATCGCATTGGCCACCCGCCCTTGCTTGCCGATGACCCGGCCCATGTCATTGGAAGCCACACTTAGTTCATAGATAGTCGCACTGGCGCCTTCGACCTCTTCCACGACCACCGCCTCGGGATCGTTGACTAAGGATTGGGCCATATACTCCACGAGTTCCTTGATGTCAGGCATTGGACTTGCCTCCTTATCTTGAAGGGAGAGAGGAGGAGAATTGGGAGACAAGCAACCCGGGCTAGCCTTCTTCCTCTACGGTTTCGGTGACCTCTTCAGCCTCAACCACGTCTTGGGAGGCCTCGGCGTCTGCTGCTGAGTCGGCAGTGGCTAACTCGTCTGAGTCTATCTCAGCTTCAGCCACCTCAAGTTCGGGCACTTCGGTGATCTGTTCAGCTTCTGCCTGCTCTTCGGATATTGGCGCTTCCTTGGCCAGTTGCTGGCGCGCAGCAGCCGCCTCTTCGAGCAAAACGTCCAACGACTCGCCGCTCTTCAGGCGAGCCAGGCGCTCCAGGCTTCCCATCCGTCTGAGGAAACCAGCCACAGCTTCAGTTGGCTGAGCGCCCTGCGAAAGCCAATACAGAACCCGGTCCTCTTTAATCTCCACGGTCGGGGGCTCCGTACGTGGGTTGTAAAAACCTACAGTTTCAACGAAACGGCCGTCGCGTGGTGAACGGGAGTCCGCAACCACCACCCGATAACTGGGCTGTTTTTTAGCCCCTACGCGTCTAAGACGAATTTTGAGCATGAGAAAGTTGTGTTACCTCCTAGGAATGTTAACCAAGCAAAAAGCCTTGCTCAAAGGCAAATTTATGGATTTATTCTACCTTGCATATGAGATGCAGAAGCGTAGACTATATTCTACCCTTCTATCTAAAACCACCCAACATTTTTGCCAGACCCGATGGTCCCTTGGCTCTGCCAAGTTGCTTCATCATACGCTGAATCTGACGAAATTGAGCCAGGAGTTGGTTCACCTCCTGCACGTTGGTGCCGCTGCCTCGTGCCACGCGCCGTTTGCGACTGGCGTTAAGGATTTTCGGGTTGCGCCGTTCAGCCATAGTCATTGCGCTGATGATCGCCTCGACTCGTCGAAGCTGATGGTCGGTCAGATCGCTGGGCAGGTCACGGCTAACCTTAGCCATGCCAGGCACCATTTCCAGAAGTTGGCCCAACGGGCCCAGCTTTTTCACCTCGCTCAACTGCTCCAGGAAGTCCTCAAGATTGAACTCGCCGGCTAGCAGCCGTTCTCCAGCGCGCTGTGCCTTTTCCTGATCAAGGGCACTCTCCGCGCGCTCGATAAGGGTCAGGATGTCCCCCATCCCCAAGATGCGCGATGCCATGCGGTCAGGGTGAAACTTCTCAAGGTCACCCGTTTTCTCCCCGGTGCCCAGGAACTTGATGGGTACACCGGTCACGGATCGGATCGAGATAGCTGCGCCGCCTCGCGCGTCACCATCAATCTTGGTCAGGATGAGTCCAGTCAGCCCGACTCGCTGGTGAAAATTCTCAGCTACCTGTACTGCGTCCTGGCCGGTCATAGCGTCCGCCACGAGCAATACTTCTTGCGGATGCGTAGTGGACTTGACCTGGGCCAGCTCGTCCATCAGCGCCTCATCGATATGCAGGCGCCCGGCCGTATCAAGGATGATGACGTCGTGAGCTCCTTGGCGCGCCTTCTTGATGGCACGTGCGCAAATGGTCGCAGGCGGAACGTCAACTCCTTCAACATGCACCGGAATATCGAGCTGGCGTCCCAGCACCTGGAGTTGCTCAATGGCCGCCGGTCGCCGGGTATCGGCCGCCACCAGCAGCGGGCGATGGTTCGATTTTCTAAGGAACAGTGCCAATTTCGAGGCAGTCGTCGTCTTGCCCGAGCCCTGCAGACCGACCAACATAATCGTCCGCGGCGTCGGCCCATCCAGATTCAGGCGAGCTGGTTCTCCCAGCGTGGCCATCAGCTCTTCATTGACAATCTTCACAACTTGTTGAGCGGGCGTCAGGCTTCGCATCACCTCGACGCCCACTGCCCGCTCGCGCACCCGGCGCATGAAGTCCTTGACCACTTTGAAGTTTACGTCGGCTTCTAGCAGTGCTAACCGGACTTCGCGCAAGGCGACATCAACATCAGCCTCGCTCAGCTTTCCGCGGTTGGACAATCGCTGAAAGACGCCCTGAAGTTTGTCCTGTAAGTTCTCGAACATAGGGAAAAAACCTTCAATAGGCGATTGTATCCCATCTCCAGCTTTTCGTCAAGTTATGGACGATGGGAAACACGGCTCGTGCAAAGTTGCGGAGGGGCAGCCGCTCACCATACTGATGGTTGCCCAACTTGCGGAAAGGGGGCGGACCTGGAATCGCATCTGCCAGCGCTTGACAAGAATCCTATGCATCCCGTATAATTTTCTCGTGATTGAGGATCGAAGGCAGCTCTCAAACTCCCTTCGGCGCAAGCTGACTCGGTTGGGCTTGCTCACTCTCTGGACCGCGCTGCTGGCCGTTGTCGGCTTGCTACTCGTCGGAGTTGAGATCAGCCGGCGCTACGCCCATGCGCTGGCCTACCCTGGCTGCTCAGGGCCCCACCGCGCCCCGAGCGACGTTGGCATTTCTGACTACCAGGAGGTAACCATTGCTGTTGAGGGGGAGATTGCCTCATCAGGTAGGCTGGAGCTCAGAAGCTGGTGGGCGCCTTCGAAAAATGGGGCGGCGGTGCTTTTGATCCCCGGCATCGGCCAGGCTCGGGACGGCATGCTTGACCAGGGGGCCATGCTGGCCCGTCACGGCTACGGCGTGTTGCTGACGGAGCCTCGTTTCTGTGCCGGCCCTGACGTCGTTTTTACCGCCGGCTACGCTGAAGTAGGTGACGTGTCTGGGGCGCTGGCTTTCCTCTACACTCAACCAAAGGTCGACTCAAATCGTATTGGGGTGCTGGGTTACTCATCAGGAGGTGCCACGGCCATCCTCAGTGCTGCCCAATTTGAAGACATTCGGGCCGTTGTTGCCGAGGGCAACTTCTACAATCTGGGCCATGACATTGCCAATGCTGGTGGCAACAACCCCCTACTAGCTCGCATCTACCAACATACTATCCTCTTTTTCTACCGTTACTACACAGGCGTTGATGCTCGCCTTATCAGTCCTATTGAAGCCATTGGACAGATCAGCCCGCGGCCGGTGCTCCTCATCTTCGGCGAGCATGAAGTATCCAGCGGGCACGCTCACGGCCAGCTTGCTGCTGCCGGTGAGCCTAAGTCATTGTGGATTGTGCCCGGTGTTGGCCACGGCGGTTATATACAGGCCTGGCCGGAGGAGTACGAAACACGGGTAATCCGCTTTTTCGATGAAGCGCTTGTGAAATAGCGGGTTGTTCCTGGCGTCACGGGCCTGAGAAATGATTTCGTGGACGGACCAGCTCTCCGGCGGAACATTCAAGAATACTCGCTTGCAGACCACTCAATCTTTTTGACTGTAAAACTTCTCCTAAGATTGGAAGACTATCCTGTTCCCTACCGGCGCCGGTAGGCCATACTGGTTATTGATACCAGTTCATCCATCCAGTGAAGGAGGTAAAGCAAAGATGCGAATACTTTATGCTGCGTCTGGTGCGTGAACAAGTCTACCCAGAAGCTTTATCCAGGAGGCAAACCCTATGAACGAGCGTGTCGCTATCGTGGGCCTGGGTTGGGTGGGCTTCCGACCCGTGACGCCCGAACGATCTTACAAAGAACTGATGTATGAAGCGGCCCTGCGCGCTTATGCCGACGCAGGCGTAAATCCGCGCCGCGATGTGGAGACCTTTGTCACAGTGGCCGAGGATTTCCACGAGGGCACCAGTATCTTCGATGAGTACGTGCCCGACCAGCTGGGCGCCGCTCTCAAGCCCGTGCACACGATCGGCGGCGATGGTCTGCACGGCTTGGCCGCGGCCTACATGCTGGTGCGCACTGGTCAGTTTGACCTAGTGGTGGTTGAGGGACATAGCAAGGTGTCCAATCTGCTGACTTTGCCTGAGGTCACCGCCTACGCCCAGGATCCGGTCCTCAATCGGCCGCTACGGCTTAACACACATTTTGTGGCCGGGCTGGAAATGAATCGTTACTTGCACGAGACGGGCACCACTCGCGAACAATGTGCCAGTGTAGTGGTCAAGAACCGGTACAACGCGCTGAGCAACCCCTCTGCTTCGTATGGGGCAGAGTTAACTCTGGAAGAAGTTCTGGCTGGGCCACCTTTGGCTTGGCCCTTGGGCCGTCGCGAGGCGGCTGAGCAGGCAGACGGGGCCATCGTTATGGTTCTGGCTTCGGAAGATCGAGCCCGCCACCTGACTGACCGCCCGGTCTGGATTCTGGGGGTCGGCTGGTGTAACGATTCTCCATCTCTGGAAAACCGTGACTGGGCTCAGGCTATCTATGCCCGGGAGGCAGGCCGCATGGCCTACCGCCAGGCTGGTATTGGTAATCCGCGGGACCAGATTGACTTCGCTGAGGTAGATGATGTCTATGCCTACAAGGAACTCCAGGCGCTGGAGGCGTTGGGGTTCTGTCGTCCAGGTGAGGCAGGCGAACTGACTGAAGCAGGCGTTACCGCGCCTGACGGTGACTTGCCCATCAATGTGTCCGGGGGCAGCTTGGGCGTGGGACACGTGTTGGACGCCACAGGGCTAGCCCGTGCCTTGGAAGTTGCCCTGCAACTGCGGGGCGAAGCCGGGCCTCGCCAACTGGAAGATGTCGAAGTCGGACTGGCCCAATCGTGGCGAGATGTCCCCACCACCAGTGGGGCCGTGGTCATTCTGGGCAACTGAGAGAGGAGGCAAACATGAGTATGCGAAAAGTCGCCGTCGTTGGAGCCGGCATGACCAAATTCGTCCGCCGCGCCCAGGAGACGGCTAAAGAACTATCTTGGCAAGCTGCGCACATGGCCTTGGAATCGTGCGAAATGACGATGGATGACATCGAGGCGGTCTGCCTGGGCACGGCCCCCGACTCGTTCGACGGCATCCACATGAATGGCGAGTACTTGAGTGATGGTGCAGGCGCCTGGCGCAAGCCCTTTATGCGATCCTATGTGGGGGGAGGCACCGGTGTCTTCGTCCCCATTCAGGGCTGGTATCACGTTGCCTCGGGCCTATTCGACGTCGTCCTGGTGGTGGCCGAAGAGAAAATGTCCAGCTATTACCCCCATGCCCAGGCTGCGTTCCTGACCATTTTCGATCATACCACAGAGCGCCCGCTTAAGCCCAACCTGTTGTGGATCTTTGCGCTGGAGATGAATCGCTACATGTCTACATATGGCATCCGCAAAGAGGACATCGCGTTGGTCTCGGTGCAGCATAAGCGCAACGCGGCTGACCATCCCTGTGCGCTGCTGGGGGATCCGAACATCACCGTCGAGGATGTCCTTAACTCCGAGACGCTGGCCTGGCCGGTACAACGCTATGATGTCAGCCCTGTCAGCGATGGCGCGGTGGCTCTTGTGCTGGCCGCCGAGCACGTGACCAAACGGGTCACCGACAAACCGGTCTGGATCGAGGGCGTCGGTTGGAATCTGGACACGGCCCACTGGACAAACCGTGACCTGGCTTACCCGCGCTATGTGGAGTACGCGGCCCGCCAGGCCTATGAGATGGCTGGCATCAAGGAACCGCGTAAAGAGATCCATATCGCCGAGCCTTATGACCCCTTCGACTATAAGGCGCTTCATCACTTGGAAGGGTTGCAGCTGGCCGACCGTGGTCAGGCCGCGCAGCTATATGTTGACGGCGTGGCCGCTCGCGACGGTGATATGCCGGTCTGCCCGTCGGGTGGGCTGTTGGGCGTGGGTAACCCCATCGCTGCTGCTGGCTTGATGAAGATCGCCGAGCTCTTCTGGCAGCTGCGGGGGGAGGCAGGTGAACGTCAGGTGCCCGGTCAGCCCAAACGCGGCCTGGCCCAGGCCTGGGGTGACCTGATGCAAGTGGGCACCGTGGTAATCATGGGACGCTGAGGAGGAGGAGCATGACCGCCAATATTAAAGAGTTCCCTGGCACGCCGTTGAGTGAGCAAGACTTTGCAGAGGGGAATATACTCTTCAACTATGACGAACTGCGAGGCCATTTTGCCTGGGACACTGGCATCGCCATCGGCCGCTACCTGGCCGCCCTCAAGGAGGGCATCATCCTGGGAGCACGCTGCACCACTTGCCGCAAGATCGTGGTCCCACCCCGGATTGTCTGCGAATGGTGCTTCCGGCCTATGCACGAGTACATCCCACTGCAGGATACTGGCACTGTGAACACTTTCTCTTTGTGTTACGTGACTTGGGATGTCAAGCGAATCGAGGAGCCCGAAATCCCAGCCGTGATCGAGATCGACGGCGCTTCGCCGCTGCACGGCATCATGCACATGCTGGGTGAGGTAGACCCGCCAAAGGTGCATATCGGCATGCGCGTCCAGGCAGTGTGGAAGCCGGCTGAGGAACGGGAGGGTGCTGTCACCGATATCCTTTACTTTAGACCACTGCAGGAGGTGTGATTATGACTCTGCTGGAACGCGATCCGAAGGCGGCGCCCGCCTGGCGGGGCGAGCTGCCCGTCACCAGCCGTTACACCTTTGGCCTGGCCGGCGAGCGCTTCTTCCGTGCTATCCAGGAGGAGGGGCGCATCCTGGGGACCCGCTGCGATGGGTGTGCGCGCACCTACGTGCCGGGGACCATCTTCTGTGAACGCTGCCTGGGTGAGCTGGATAAGTGGGTAGATGTGGGTAAAGTCGGTGAGGTGCATACCTATACGCTGCTGTACGAGGCTCCAGATGGCAGCCAGCGCGAGACTCCCGAGATCGTCGCCTTTGTGCGCCTGGGTGACGGTGGGCTGGTGCATCGGCTGGGCGAGGTGGAACCCGAAGCGTTGGCCATCGGCATGTCGGTGCAAGCGGTGTTTAAACCTATTGCCGAGCGGGAAGGTTCTATTCTAGACATCGTATATTTTCGACCCATTTGACTCGAAAGGCAGCCGCAGGTGACGGGGCTCGCATGACGTCCCCCAAACTTTGCGTGTAGGTGTAAGGGCAAGCTCTCACCTGGGCTGGCCCTCTGCACGGCCAAGCCAGCTTCGACTCGAATGGGCCCAGATCGATAAAAAGAGGAGTAACTATGGACTTCGAACTGAGCGAGGAGCATCAGATGATTCGCCGCATGGTGCGGGATTTCGTGGAGAGGGAGATCGCACCTCGCGCCGACAAAATTGACGAATCCGATGAGTTTCCCTGGGATATCTTCCATCGGATGGCGGAACTCGGCCTATTGGGCATGCCCTTCCCCGAAGAGTACGGCGGCTCCGGCGGCGATTACTTGGGGTTGGTCATCGCCTTGGAGGAGGTGGCTCGCGCTTCGGGCTCTGTGGCCATCACCTTCGATGCCCATACCTCCCTTTGCTGTGAACCCCTCTACCTGTTCGGCACCCAGGAGCAGAAACGAAAATACTTGATCCCGCTGGCTCGTGGGGAGAAGATCGGCGCCTTCGGACTGACTGAGCCGCAGGCAGGTTCTGATGCCGGGGCTACCGCCACGCGTGCCATCCGCGATGGCGACAAATGGGTCCTCAATGGCCAGAAGATCTTCATCACCAATGGCTCCATCGCTGACCTGGTCCTCGTCACCGCAAAAACGGACCCAGAGAAGGGCACCCGAGGCATCTCGGCGTTCATCGTTGAAAAGGGCACCCCAGGTTTTCATCAAGGGCGGGACGAAAAGAAGATGGGCCTCAAGGGATCGGTAACCTCGGAGCTTTTTTTTGAAGACTGTCGCATCCCAGCCGAGAACCTGTTGGGAGACCAGAACGAAGGCTTCAAGCAGTTCTTGGTCACGCTGGATGCAGGGCGAGTTGCCATCGCGGCTATGGCAACGGGTCTGGCGCAGGGCGCGTTCGAAAAAGCGGTGGCCTATGCCAGGGAACGTGTGCAGTTCGGGCAAGCTATCGCCCGCTTCCAGGCCATCCAGTGGATGATCGCCGAGATGGCCACAGAGATCGAGGCTGCTCGCCTTCTGGTCTATCGCGCGGCCTGGCTCAAGGAACAGGGTGCGCAATTTACCAAAGAGGCTTCTATGGCCAAACTCTTCGCCACCGAAACCTCCGAACGCGTTTGCAGGAAGGCAATCCAGATTCACGGCGGCTATGGCTATGTGCGAGAGTACGAGGTTGAACGTATGTACCGAGACCAGAGATTGTGTGCGATCGGTGAGGGAACCAACGAGATTCAGCGCCTTGTCATCGCGCGCCATGTGCTGGGCAAGTAAATGCTACAACGCCTTCTCTACAATCTATGGTATTACTTTCGCCCGCCATGGGATACAGGGGTTAGCCCACCGGAGTTGGTTGCGGCCATTGAAGGACCGGACGCCTTAAGGCCAGGTCGGGCCCTGGATTTGGGGTGCGGTACTGGTACCAATAGTCTATACCTGGCCAAACATGGCTGGCAGGTAGTGGGTGTGGATATGGCTTTGACAGCCATCCGCAAAGCACGTCGTAAAGCTCGAGAGGCCGGATACTCTGTGGGCTTCTATGCCACTGACGTCACCCGCCTGGACTTTCTCCAGCCCTTCTTTGATTTGGCTCTCGACATTGGTTGCTTCCATGCCCTTAGCCCCAGAGAACAAGTTCGTTACCGGAATGAACTGTGCCGTTTGCTGCGGCCTGGTGCGCGCTTTATGCTGTACGCCTTTGGTCCGCGCTCGGGGCGCCTTATGGCCATGGGCATCAGTCCTGACCAAGTGCAGCGGCTTTTCCAGGCCGATTTTCGCTTGCTGCGTGTGGAGGAGGGAGCTGATCCCAACCGTCTGCCGTCAGCGTGGTATTGGCTGCAGCGTACTTGACTCCTAGGCACCGGCTCTGGCGACTCTTGAAGTCTCCTGATTCTCACGCCCACGACGACCTCAATAAAGAAGAGCCCTCCCCCGAGAGGGCTCTTCATCATAATTGGCCTGAGAAAATAAGCCTGTTGCTGGCCTGGTTGCCAACCCTCAAGATGGACTGGCTCTAGATCTCGCGCACTGTTTCCGGCTGTTTCTCCAGCTCAAGCTCCGGCTTAGACTCGCGGGCCGCCTCGGCTGGCTGGGCGGGCACGGCAGCTGAGTCTGGCGAGGTGCCATTGCGGTGATGGTTGTTAGTTCCGTTGAAAGGCAGCCAATCTTCCACTCGCCGTCGTTGCCGGGCACCCCAGGAGCGAGCCCGGGCCCAGCCGTAGTATAGCCTGCGGAACATGCGCAGCCACCACGGGGCGGGGGTCACTGGCAGCGGGACGCCCCATTGCAGCACGGTCGCACCCCAGGTGAGGCCAGCCCCAAAGCCAACTAGCACCAGATAGTCATCTCGGTGAACACGACCGGCCTCAATGGCCTCACACAAGGCGATCGGAATGGATGCTGCTGAGGTGTTGCCATAGCTTTGAAGGTTCGTAAACACCCGCTCATCCTCCAGATTGAGTGAGCGAGCCGCAGATTTGATGATGCGGATGTTGGCTTGGTGGGGGACGAAGAGCTTCACGTCGCCCAGCCGAACGTTGGCCTTTTCACAGGCCAGGCGGGTTGCTTTGTCCATAGTGCGGGTGGCAAAGCGAAATACTTCGCGCCCGTTCATACGGGCATAGTGCAGTCCCTGGTCAATCGTTTCGTGACTGGGGGGAAGTCTGCTGCCGCCGGCTGGTACAATCAGGTGATCGCCTCCGGAACCGTCGGAGCCGAGCACGTTGGACAGGATGCCACCGGGCATTTCGCTGGCGCTGATTACGGCTGCTCCCGCCCCATCGCCGAAGAGGACACACGTATAGCGATCGGACCAATCTACGATACGTGACAGGGTCTCCGCGCCGATGACCAACACATGTTGGCAACTTCCGGCGCGGATCGAGTCGGAGGCCAAAGCTAGCGCATAAACGAATCCAGAACAGCCTGCGCTCAGGTCGAAGGCGCCGGCGTTAACCGCGCCCAGCTTGTCTTGCACCAGGCAGGCCGTGGCTGGAAAAGCGTGTTCGGGTGTAACCGTGGCCACGATGATCAAATCAAGTTGGGATGGTGATAGCTTGGCTACGTCCAACGCCTGTCGGGCAGCATTCAGCGACAGGGTCAGCGTCGTCTCCCCTTCAGCCGCGATGTGCCGTTCCACGATTCCGGTGCGGGTGCGAATCCACTCGTCAGACGTTTCGACCAGTTGTGCCCAATCGTGATTGGTCATCACCTGCTTAGGCACACTCATGCCCCAGCCCACTATGTGTGCGTATCGGGCCATCATTACGCTCCTTGCTCCAAACAGTTGTCACATTCCAAAAACCAGAAACGCACAGCCGCCGAAGGCCAGGCAGCCACGCCTGCCCCCCAACGCAGTGCGCGCGTCAGCGAAGAGAGATCGATGTGACAACAGAAACTTCGCTTTTTCATTTGTCCCCTGGGTTGCTCAGGGGACTGGGCCTCTTCTCTGGGTTCAGAACCCGATTACCCAACTTTATTCGTATCGGCACAGGGTTAGGCAAGCATTGTGGCCGCCAAATCCAAAAGAGTTAGACATCGCCACTCGCACCTCGGCCTGCCGTGCCTGGTTGGGTACGTAGTCCAGATCGCAATCTGGGTCGGGTGTCTCGTAGTTGATCGTAGGGGGGATAATACCATCTTCAAGCACTTTTACGCAAATCAGCGCTTCCAGTGCTCCTGCTCCACCTAGCAAGTGTCCGGTCATAGACTTGCTAGAGGTGACGGCGATGTTATAAGCATGCTCACCCATTAGATCCTTGATGGCCCGCGTTTCGATCGGGTCGTTGATACGCGTGCTGGTACCATGTGCATTGACATAATCAACAGATTCTGACGGCAACTGGGCGCGGTCCAGGGCATTCCTCATGGCAAGACGTGCCCCGTCACCCGTCTCCACTGGGGCCGCCATATGGTTGGCGTCTACCGAAGTGCCGTAGCCCACGATCTCGGCGTGGATGGTGGCCCCGCGTGCCAGGGCGTGCTCCAGCTCCTCGATCACCAGCACCGCTCCGCCTTCACCGACTACAAAGCCATCCCGGTTGGCATCGAAGGGACGGCAGGCGCCAGCCGGATCCTCGTTATGCGTTGAGAGGGCGCCCATCACGTTGAAGCCGGCAATCGTAATGGGGTGCAGGCCAGCCTCACAGCCGCCGGCCAGCATAGCATCGGCAGCCCCGCGAGCGATCATCTCGAATGCTTCGCCGATGGCATTCGTGCCAGTCGCACAAGCTGTCACGATCGACATATTCGGACCCCGCAGCCCATACTCAATGGCTACCTGAGCTGATGGCGTATCCACCAGCATCATAGGGATGAAGAAAGGGCTGATCCGCCGTGGCCCGCTCGATTTCAACACGTCGTGCTGGCTGAGCAGGGTGGAGATTCCGCCTACGGCGCTGCTGACGACAACCCCCACTCGATCACGGTCGTTTCCATTCTCCAGTAGTCGGGAGTCGGTGACGGCCTGCGAGCAAATCTCCATAGCAAACTGAGTGACGCGGTCCATACGCCGGGCTTCTTTGCGCCCAAAACGAGCGTTCGGGTCGAAGCCCTTGACCTCACCCGCGAACTGCGTTGCCAAATCCGAGGGATCAAACTGGGTGATGCGGGCAATCCCCGATTCTCCAGCCTTGAGCGCCTCCCATGTGTGTGTTACATCGTTTCCAATCGGCGTGATGGCTCCCATGCCTGTAACGACTACCCGTCTGGGCATTGTATCCTCCTGAATATACGTGGCAAGGACAACTAAACTGTTCATCCACTTATCACACATTATAACACAGGCAACCGGAGAAGGGTGTAGTGGATGTGGCAAAAAAAGGGATTCGAGCGGCTGATTCTTTGCTTTTGGGCCTAGAACAACCATTTTTTCGGGCTTTTTGGAAGATGCCCAAAAGATTGACAGTGAATAACCATGGTGCTATAGTGGAGGGCAACCCCATCACGTTGCACATGCCTCAATCTGGATTCCGCCCTGGTCTTCTGAAACCTGTAGGGGCTTTTTGCCGTATAGAGTTCAGGCAGATGTCTGGAATTTCCCGCACAGATGGGTTATGATGAGGTTGAGAGTCCAGATAAAGGCTTTTGTGGTAGACCTCTAGTCAATAGCTTGTTCCTCATCAGGGGATTGTTATCGTTTCAAATCTATTCGCAACCTCGCCTCGGGCGGATGACGATCCCCAATTCTTCGAAAGGAGAGTATTCCTATGAAATGTGCTAACTGTGGAGAGATCATAGCTCAGAGCGCCAAATTTTGTGGCGCCTGCGGTCAGCCGGTGGCGTCAGGTGAAGGTGGGGCGGGTTCCAGCGTGCTCCCGGCCCTCGATACGACCGTAGAGCATATGCAGCGGGAGTATCAAGGTGGAGAGGGGCGCGTCAGCTACCGCGTAGACGGCACCACACTCCAGGTGCTGACCATCCAACTCCAGCCCGGTGAGGTGATATACTCCGAGTCGGGCGGTATGAGCTGGATGAGTGGCAACGTGGAAATGAAGACGCACTCTGGCGGTGGCCTGGGTAAGATGTTCAAGCGCGCCCTGTCGGGCGAATCCCTCTTCATAACTGACTTCTATGTGAATGGCGGAACTGGCGTCGTGGCTTTCGCCAGCGAATTCCCTGGCAAGATCATCCCCTTTGACTTGGCACGGGGCGAGAGCCTGATTGTCCAAAAGGATGCCTTTATGTGCGCCGAGAAATCGGTGGACTTGGATCTCCATTTCCGCAAGCGCCTGGGGACGGGACTCTTTGGTGGCGAAGGCTTCATTATGCAGAAGGTCACCGGGCCAGGTCTGGTCTTTGCTGAGGTAGATGGCGAGGTGGTCGAATATGACTTGCAGCCAGGCCAGATTCTCAAAGTCGATACCGGCCATCTGGCCATGATGGAAGCGACGGTAGACTTCGATGTGACATTGGTCAAGGGTATCAGCAATATCCTGCTGGGCGGCGAAGGTCTATTCTTGGGCACATTGCGTGGCCCTGGCAAGGTGTGGCTGCAAACCATGCCAATGAGCAAGCTGGCAGCCAAGATGGCCCAGTTTATGCCCCAGGTTGGGGGCAAGGGATCCAGTGGCGGTATGAACATTAACCTGGGCACGTTTCTGGGCGAGTAGTTGGGCAGGCTCCTCGGCCCGCCTTCTCGCTTTGCCTCTTGGGTCAGGATGGACAGGGCAAGCATAGAGAATCGTGGCTGTGCTGGGTTGGTGCTCTCGGTGAGTGGGAGCTTGATAGGAGAAGCGGGATGGAGATCTTGGGCGGTGGCCTGCTGACAGTCACCCTCTGCTTGGGTGGACTGCTGGCCCTGAGTGGGCTGATAAGCCTGGGCATTGTGCTGCTGAAGTTGGGCGTCGTCGGCTCTTACTGGCTGAAGGGTGAGGGATCAACTGATGAGGCAGGCGTCTATGGGCTAGACCAGAGTCGCGAAGCATAGCCACATCAAGGTGATGCCTGCTGCATAATTGGACAGGTGCGTTTTCTGAAGGGTGCGCCCGAAAGATTGGGATATGAGGTGGGGCCCGTAGCGTCAAGATCGCTTGGAGACTGCTCTGAAATCCTGGCGCGCTCTTTTTGACTTTTTGGAAACCCGATTTGACAGGGACGCTACTATCATATATAATAGCTTGTTGCAGTCGAGGCGCGGAATTCGCTGGTGATACTTAATTTGTCTCAGTCTATCTAAGCTTTCGTCAAAATATGCTCAGTGTTTGCTCCAAAGTAACGGTGTACTGTTGCTGTCCGCTTGCGCCTGATTGGTTGACGAAAATATAAGATAGGGTTATTGACAGACGGTACCCCCTAGTTCGCGTAGATGTGAGTTTCCCCGCAACGAGGCGGACGATCTAGCCAAGCGCCAATTCGGATGATTGGATGGCGTTGCCAGGACTTCTGCTTGGCAAGGTATGCCGGGATTATCGACAGGCTTTTTGAATAAGCCACGTATTCCTGCTGCTGAGTAGAGCGCGGGCAATCTGGAGCAGGAGTGATCAACAACCACCGCGCATGCACCAGAAGCAAGCCTGGCTCGTGTAAGGAGAATAAGGGAAAGATCGTTTCGTCCCTCGTATTGGTTGCCCAAACCTTCACATCCAAATCTAGCTTGTGACACTTCGCTCCCTGGGGCATTGGAGGTTACCTCGGCTGTCAGAAATTCTAGGTGAGATAATTCCTATTGGCTGCGCGATACTATCAGTCGGTTAATTGTGAATAAGGAGTGATTAGAGGCATGTCGCACACCTTGGCACGAAAAAGTTATGCTCGTATCCCGGATGTACTTGAACTTCCCAAGCTGATCGAGGTACAGCTTAAATCGTTTGAGTGGTTCCTCGAAGAGGGCCTGGCTGAACTATTTGCAGAAGTCTCGCCCATTGTCAGCTTTAACAAAAATCTGGAATTGCATTTTCTTGATTATCGCTTCGATGAGCCAAAGTATCCTGAAGATGAGTGTCGCGAACGCGATATGACGTATGCGAGCCCCCTGTGGGTGAACGTACAACTGGTCAACAAGGATACTGGCGAAATTATGAAGCAGGAAGTCTTTATGGGCGACTTCCCGCTGATGACCACCAACGGTACCTTCGTTATCAATGGCGCCGAGCGAGTGGTGGTATCGCAGCTTATCCGATCACCTGGGGTATATTTTACGGCCGAAGAAGACCGGGTGACGGGACGAGCGCTGTGTTTCGCCAAGCTCATTCCCAATCGAGGCGCTTGGTTGGAGTTCGAGACTTCCAA
The DNA here is from genome assembly GCA_020343875.1 of Anaerolineales bacterium. GTDB lineage: Bacteria > Chloroflexota > Anaerolineae > 4572-78 > NAK82. Next base: position 1,207,853 of record CP070811.1, read on the forward strand.
GCGAGATATCATCTCGGTGAAGGTGGATCGCAAGCGCAAGCTGCCTGTTACCATTCTCCTACGAGCGGTGGGCTACGGAACAGACGAGGAGTTGTTTGAGCTGTTCAGTGACGCGGACATCATGCCCGACCATTCGTATATTGCGACTACCCTGGATCGCGACCCCACCAAAACGGTGGAAGAAGCGCTGCTGGAGTTCTATAAGAAACTGCGCCCCGGCGACCCGCCAACGCTGGACAATGCCAATAACTTCTTGACCTCACTTCTCTTCTCATCGCGTCGCTACGATCTGGGCAAAGTGGGACGCTACAAGTTGAATCGCCGCCTGGGTCTGGATGTGCCGATTGGTCAACGGACTCTCACTAAAGAAGACCTGGTGAAAGTCGTGACTCGCATGATCCTGGTGAATAACGGTGTTGATGAGCCGGACGATATTGATCACCTGGGTAACCGGCGGGTCAAGACGGTGGGCGAGCTGATTCAGAATCAACTGCGAGTGGGTCTCTTGCGTATGGAGCGCGTCGTACGGGAACGCATGTCCATCCGGGACCCAGAACAGGTGACTCCCATGTCATTGGTCAACATTCGGCCAGTGGTTGCCGCCACCCGCGAATTTTTCGGCGGCAGCCAGCTATCACAGTTTATGGATCAGACCAACCCTCTGGCAGAGTTGACGCATAAGCGAACGTTGAGTGCCCTGGGCCCTGGCGGCCTGCGGCGCGAGCGGGCCGGCTTTGATGTGCGTGACGTTCACCACAGCCACTATGGCCGCATTTGCCCTATCGAGACTCCAGAAGGCCCCAACATTGGCTTGATTGGACGGCTGGCCACCTTCGGCCACGTCAATGAGTACGGCTTCATTGAGACACCCTACCGTAAAGTCGTCAACCAAATCTCTCACCAGGATGTGGATGCCCTGCTCGGCAGGACGCTACGGGCGCCGGTTGTAGACCCGACCACCGGCGATGAGCTGGCTGGTATTGCCGCGGAGATAGACGAAGACCTGGCGATCCGGATTTCTCAGTTGCCCCTGGAAGAAACGGTGAAGATCAAGCCGTTCGTGACCGACCAGATTATCTACATGCCGGCCGACGAAGAAGATCGTTTCACCATCGCTCAGGCTAACGCCGAACTGGATGAGAAGTGGCAGTTTGTTGGCTCACGGGTCAGTGTGCGGCGACATCAAACCTTCCTTCTCGAGAACGTCGAGCGAGTTGATTTTATGGACGTATCTCCCAAGCAGATTGTGGGCATCAGTGCGGCGCTCATTCCCTTCTTGGAACACGACGACGCCAACCGGGCGCTCATGGGTTCCAACATGCAGCGTCAGGCAGTGCCCCTCATCCGGCCCGAAGCACCTCTGGTGGGCACTGGCATGGAATACCAGGCTGCTATTGACTCCGGTCAAGTGGTGGCCGCTGATAAAGCGTATGAAGTTATCAGTGTTACTAGTGATAGCATCGTTGTACGCGAAGATAATGGGAAGGAGCGGCGCTACCCATTACGCAAATTCAACCGTTCCAACCAATCTACCTGCATTGATCAGCGTCCAGTTGTCTGGAAGGGTGATCGCGTTCAGAAGGGCGACGTGCTGGTTGACTCGAGTTCCACCGATCATGGTGAGTTGGCTTTGGGGCAAAACGTCCTGTGCGCCTTTTTGAGCTGGGAGGGAGGCAACTACGAAGATGCAATCCTCATCAGCGAAGATCTGGTTCGGCGCGACAAGTTTACCTCCATCCACGTCGAGAAACACGAGATAGAGGCACGCGACACTAAGCTTGGCCCAGAAGAGATCACCCGCGACATTCCTAACGTCGGCGAGGAGGCCTTAAAAGACCTGGATGAAGGAGGCATTGTCCGGGTGGGTGCAGAAGTGGGCCCGGGTGATGTCCTGGTGGGCAAGATAACCCCCAAGGGCGAGACTGAACTGACCCCCGAAGAGAAGCTGCTACGAGCTATCTTTGGCGAAAAAGCGCGCGAGGTGAAAGACTCCAGCCTGCGCCTGCCGCACGGTGAAAAGGGCATCGTGGTCGACGTAAAAGAGTTTAGTCGTGATGAACACCGTGACCTGCCAGCAGGTGTAGATCAGATGGTGCGTGTGATGGTGGCTCAGCGCCGCAAAATCACAGAAGGCGACAAAGTGGCCGGTCGTCACGGCAATAAGGGAGTCATATCAAGGGTGGTTCCGGTCGAGGATATGCCATTCTTGGAGGATGGTACCCCAATTGAGATTATCCTGAACCCGTTGGGCGTGCCGGCCCGTATGAACATCGGCCAGATTCTGGAGACGCACCTGGGATGGGCTGCCTCCCAGTTGGGCTTTCGGGCTATCACCTCAGTCTTTGACGGTGCCCACGAGGATGAGATCGCAGCCGAGTTGGCACGGGCTTGGTTGATCGAGCATGCTTGGAAGATCATTGCTGGACGGGCCTGGGCATGGGCCACGGAACAAGGCTATACTGAGCAAGAACTGGAAAGCGAGGATGAGGCCCGCACGCTATTTCTGGTAGAGTGGCTGGGAGAGCTGGGATATGATGAAGAACGTCTCGCTCTTGACAGAGGGTATGCACGGCGAATCGTCTTGCGCGAATGGCTAGTGGAAAGGGGGTATGATCCTGACTTTCTGCTGGCTTTTGAGGGAGACCGTCGCCCTGAGGCGATTGGTGCCCGTGCTCGCGAAGCGGTGCGGATTGCCTGTTTGCGGGAATGGCTCCATATGCTTCGCGGTCGCTCCGAGAGATACGCAGATCGGCGCTATTGGGGGTTAGTCGAAGGCGTAGATCTGGATGCTCTGGATGACGGAGAGGTCGATCAGCTTGCTATCCAGGTTACCCGCAAAAGCGGCATCCCCTTACCGACAGCCGGCAAGATGATACTATATGATGGAAAGACAGGAGAGCCCTTTGATCGACCAGTCACGGTGGGGGTTATCAGCATGCTCAAGCTGGCTCACTTGGTCGAAGATAAAGTCCACGCCCGCTCGACCGGCCCCTACTCGTTGGTAACCCAACAGCCATTGGGTGGCAAAGCACAGTTCGGTGGCCAGCGCTTTGGCGAGATGGAGGTGTGGGCGTTAGAGGCCTATGGCGCTGCTCATACTCTGCAGGAGATGCTCACCGTTAAGAGCGACGATGTGACAGGCCGGGTGAAGACCTACGAAGCCATTGTCAAGGGTGAGCCTATTCAAGAGCCTGGCGTGCCCGAGTCTTTCCGGGTATTGGTTAAAGAGCTCCAATCGTTGGGATTGTCGGTGGAGGTTGTCTCCGATAGCGAGGACCGCGTCCAGTTTGGCAAAGAGGAGCAAAAAGAGAAATTGCCAAGGCTGGGGCTGGGATTGGGGTTCAAGGTCCCTGGCTCTCGCTTCTAGGTTTGGAATACGTGGGCTGTGCACCTGGCTGGCGTTTGCAGGGCAACTGCACCACTTTTCTGGAAAGCTCACGATACGAGCAAGATTTTGACAAGCTACTTGGTGTATGATAAAATTAGTGTTTGTGGGTTTCGCAAGCGCACTGTGCGCCGCCGACGGAGGCTGCAGGAAGATGCGGCTTCTGGCCCACAGAATAGTAGGACTCAACGAGCTGATAAGCCTTTGAGCTGGACAATTGCAGAAGAACGAGGCCATCGTGCATCCGCATGCTTCCCCTCGGGGATGTCTTTTCCTGGAAAATGGTTGCGGTGGCCTCGTCCAATGCCTGTCGTTAAGGGAGGATCCGTTGCCTACAATTAATCAACTGGTACGAAAGGGACGCAAAGCCAAGCGAAGCAAGAGTAAGTCCCCCGCACTGCGCTACACCTTCAATGCGCTCAGGGGGAGAATGACTTCTCGGCCAAAGGGAGCTCCCCAAAAGCGGGGCGTGTGCACCCAGGTGCGAACGATGACTCCCAAAAAGCCGAACTCCGCATTGCGCAAGATTGCGCGTGTGCGCTTGACCAATGGTATTGAGGTCACGGCCTATATTCCAGGTGAGGGGCACAATTTGCAGGAGCACTCGGTGGTGTTGGTTCGTGGTGGCCGCGTGAAGGACCTGCCTGGTGTTCGGTATCACGTCGTGCGAGGCGCCCTGGACAGCACCGGCGTAGATAATCGCAAGCGAGGCCGCTCCAAATATGGCGCCAAGCGCCCCAAGATCTAAAATACCCAAGCGCCAGGAGGTAAAAAGATGCCAAGACGGAATCGTCCGCCCCAGCGGGCCATCGAGCCGGACGTTAAACATAATAGCGAATTAGTTGCCCGATTTACCAACAATTTGATGCGGGATGGTAAAAAGAGCACGGCCTTTCGGATCGTCTACGATGCCTTTGACATCATCGAAGAACGTACCAAGAAAGCCCCTCTTGATGTCTTTGAGCAGGCTGTCAAGAATGCAACCCCGTTGCTCGAGGTACGTCCTCGCCGGGTGGGGGGTGCTACTTACCAGATTCCTATGGAAGTGCGCCCCGAGCGACGCCTGAGCCTGGCAATCCGCTGGTTGCTACAAAGTGCTCGGCAACGCCCGGGTAAATCTATGTCGGAAAAGCTTGCCAGTGAGTTAATGGACGCAGCGGCCGGTCAGGGGACCAGCATCAAGAAGAAAGACGATACTCACCGCATGGCTGAAGCCAACCGTGCTTTTGCTCACTATCGCTGGTAAATGGCGCAGGTGACAAGCTGCCACCTCCCATTGCCGCAGTAGATTTACCACACTCAAGTTAATCTCGCTAAGTTAGTCGGGCAAAGTCCAAAGCGCGTCGGGTTGCTGGACGTAGCTTTGGGCTTTGAGTATGTTAGAAGAAGTAACGTGAAGTTATCCAATGAGTAATAGAACCCCGCTGGAGCGGGTAAGAAATATCGGCATTATCGCTCATATTGATGCCGGTAAAACAACTACAACAGAACGTATTCTTTTCTACACCCAAAAGATCCATCGGATGGGCGAAGTCCATGATGGGGCTGCCACCATGGACTGGATGGAGCAAGAGCGGGAACGGGGTATCACCATCACCGCTGCTGCTACGACCTGTTTTTGGAAAGACCATCAGGTCAATATTATTGACACACCTGGGCACATTGACTTCACGGCCGAAGTGCAGCGTTCCTTGCGGGTGCTCGATGGTGGGGTAGTCGTTTTCGATGCGGTAGCTGGTGTCGAGCCCCAGTCAGAGACAGTGTGGCGTCAGGCCGATCGCTTCAAGGTGCCTCGTATTTGCTTCGTGAACAAGATGGACCGGGTCGGTGCTGATTTTGGGCGTACGGTTCAGATGATTGTGAATCGCCTGAACGCCCAGCCGGTGGCGGTGCAGATGCCTATGGGTGCAGAGGCTTCCTTTGCCGGTATCATTGACCTCATTCAGATGGAGGCCGTCACCTACGTTGACGATTTGGGTGCCAAGGCGGAGGAGACTGACATACCTGCGGCCTATCGCGAAGAGGCAGAGCGGATGCGGCGTGACTTGGTGGAACGCGTGGCCGAGTCCGACGAAGCCCTGACCGAAAAATTCATACTCGACGAAGAAATAAACCCGGACGAACTCCGGGCTGCCTTGCGGCGAGCTACTATTCGGGGCGACCTGGTGCCAGTGTTGTGTGGCTCGGCACTCAAGAATAAGGGCATCCAGCGGGTGCTGGACGCAGTGGTAGAGTATTTGCCCTCACCACGGGATGTGCCTCCTATTGAGGGCCAAAATCCCAAGACGGGCGAACCCGTTGAGTGCCCTTCAGATCCTACAGCGCCTTTTGCTGCCTTGGCTTTCAAGATCGTCACCGACCCTTACGTGGGCCGCTTGGCCTATATTCGGGTCTATTCAGGCGCAGTGAATGCTGGGTCCAATACCTACAACGCTACCAAAGGTCAGAAGGAGCGCGTAGGGCGATTGCTTCAGATGCACGCCAACCAGCGCCAGGAGATGGACTCGCTCTCCGCTGGAGATATTGGGGCCGTGCTGGGCTTCAAGAGCACCTTTACGGGCGATACTCTGTCTGACCCCAGTCGCCAGGTCGTGCTGGAGGCGATCAAGTTTCCCGAGCCGGTTATTTCGGTTGCCATCGAGCCGAAAACCAAGGCTGACCAGGACAAGATGTCGGTGGCATTGACAAAGCTGGCTGAGGAAGATCCTACCTTTCGGGTGCGAGTTGACGAAAACACAGCCCAAACCCTCATCTCGGGTATGGGTGAGTTGCACCTGGAAGTGTTGGTTGACCGTATGCTGCGCGAGTTTCGCGTGACGGCCAAGGTGGGGCGCCCTCAGGTGGCTTATCGCGAGACAATCAGTCGCTCGGCTCGTGCCCAGGGGCGTTATGTGCGCCAGACAGGAGGCCGGGGGCAGTATGGGGACGTAGTACTGGAAGTCGAACCCTTGCCTAAGGGGGCTGGCTTTGAGTTTGAAAACAAGATCGTTGGCGGTGCAGTTCCCAAAGAATATATTCCGGCTGTGAAACAGGTGGTGCTGGGGGCCCTTGAAAGTGGGGTGTTGGCTGGCTACCCGATGGTTGACTTCAAGGCCATCTTGGTTGACGGGTCTTATCACGAAGTCGATTCCTCAGAGATAGCCTTCAAGATCGCTGGCTCGATGGCCTTAAAGGAAGCAGTTCAAAAGGCTGGCCCGCTATTGATGGAGCCCATGATGGATGTTGAGGTTGTCAGCCCGGAGGAGTTTACCGGCGATATTGTGGGTGACCTGGCATCCCGGCGCGGTAGCATCGATGGTATGGAGCCCCGGGGCATCGGTGTGCAGGCCATTCGGGCTCACGTCCCTTTGGCCGAGATGTTTGGATATGCCACCGACTTGCGCTCGAGGACTCAGGGGCGGGGCACTTTTACCATGGAGTTCGATTTTTACGACCAGGTTTCCGAATCGCTGACCCTGCAGATTTTGTCAGGTCGGCGGAAGTAGAATTCACTATTTTATGCGGTCAGATTTGCGGTACAATCCATTCTGAGTATAATAATTTGGTTTGCCTAACGAGGCCATTATCATCCTTATTGATGCGGAGGACAAGAACTGATGGCGAAGGAGAAATTTGTACGGGATAAGCCACACGTAAACGTGGGCACGATTGGGCACGTGGACCATGGGAAGACGACGTTGACGGCGGCTATGACGAAAGTGCTGTCGATGAGTGGGCAGGCGGACTTTCGGGCGTTTGATTCGATTGATAATGCGCCGGAGGAGAATGCGCGGGGGATCACGATCGCGATAGCGCACGTGGAGTATGAGACGGACAATCGGCACTATG
>CP070811.1:1215165-1228483 GCA_020343875.1 Anaerolineales bacterium
CGATAGCTCTTTCAGGAGTCGCCCAGCGGTTTCACCAGCTCGGGTCGGATTCCTCGCTATGCAGAAAGGTGAAGCCTATATGCCATCCACCATAGCTCACACAACCTCGGCTTCGTGGATTGCGATAACAGCTGTCCACGTGGAGCCCCACGAAACCTCGTACATTCTGGCTGCACTAGTCTGCGCCAGTATCCTGGATGGTGATCAGTTGGTTCACCTGATCGGAGACAAGATGCTTCGGCGGTTGGGCCATCAACACAAGCTGCCTGGTGGTATAAGCGCCCTTCACGGGCTTTTGGGGTTGCTGGTGGTGGGCGTCTTGTCAACGCTGCTGTTTTTTGTCGACCAGAGACTGGCGTGTGTGGCGTTTATCGCCTATGCCATCCATGTGGCTCAGGATTGGATGATGGGCAAGTCGAACCCGCTGTCCCCGGTTGACAAGGCGCAGGTGCAGCTTTTATGGTTGCCCCCTAAACAGAAGATGATCATGGATAGGCTGATTGTGATATCGTTTGGTGCCTTATGGATCTTATTCCTGACCGGCCTCATCTAGCATCACCGTACCGGGCGCTGCTTGCCTTTCTTGAAGCGCGGTTAGTTCTGCCGGATATCAGCCCGGCCTATTACAGCGCTTTGGGCATCTTATTGTCCATTCTGTTTCTTTATGCGCAGACGACGCTGGGGAGGGTTCTTATCATCGGCGTGGTGTTGTTGGCTGACTGGTTGGACGGAGCGACAGCCAGGAGATACGGGCAGGTTCGAAGAGCTGGATACATCACCGATGCGGCGGTGGACAGGCTGAGCGAGGCGCTCATCTTTTCAGGCGAGGTTACCACGCTTGCTGGGCAGGTCTTCTTCCTGCTGTGGCTGGTCAACTCACTGCTGACATTCTATAGCGTCAGCTCCAACCAGCATGTGTCGCTGCCGCTGCGCTTTCTATACATCATTGCTCTAATACTCTACCCACAGTGAATTGAAGGGGAGAAAGCTAGATGCGTATCAAAAACCCCTTTCGCTCGCTGGCGAGAATTCTGTTACTCAGGGCGCCCATAGAGGCTCAGCTAATTGTCACCCGCCGCTGCAACCTGAGTTGTGGATACTGCACGGAGTACGATCACGTCTCGGAACTGATACCGCCTGAGGTCTTGAAGGATCGGATTGATGCGCTGCATCGCCTGCATGTGGCCAATATTACGCTGATGGGCGGGGAGCCGTTGCTGCACCCGCAGATTGCCGATGTGGTCGCACACGCCGCTTCCCAAGCCCAGGTGTCGATCACCACCAACGGCTTTCTGCTTTCGGAGGAGTTGATTGAATGCCTGAATGATGCTAGTCTCGACAATATGCAGCTCAGTATCGACACTCTCTATCCGGATGGCTCAGGCCATATTCAGAAGAGCATCAAGTCGCTTGCGCCCACTCTGGAGCGGTTGAGGCGTTTAGCCAGGTTTGGCGTGCACGTCAACGTGGTGTTATGCGAAAGCTCCAAGGATCAGTTCATGGCCTTCCTTCGTTACCTCAGCAAGTTCGGCCTCTTCATCTCGGTTGGTTTGGTGCATGATAATAGAGGCACGGTGGCGATTAGCGGTTCGGACTACCTGGATCTGTGGGAGCACCTCTTCCAGAAGGGTAGGTCCATCTCACTCGTCGAGTACGAGTACGGCAAGCAGCTTTTGAGGGGCCAACGACCGGTATGGCAGTGCCGCGCTGGCGCGCGTTATCTGTATGTGGATGAATTCGGCAACGCCCAGTTTTGCTCGGCCCAGCGTGGCCGATTAAACAAGCCGATTCTGGGTTATACACGGGAAGACATTCGCCGGCATTCCGCCACCTACAAAGGCTGCGAGGCCGGCTGTTCGCTATTCTGCGGATATCGCAGCTCGCAAGTGGACAATGCACTTCCCGGCATGGTGATCGCTATGTTCCGCATGCTGCGCAGAGGCAGGCTGTCTGGTTGCCATTACACCAGTAAGCGAATTCGTGGCATGCTTCGGAGTCCCCGAGGGGCAGCCGGCTGACGTGCTAAGTATGGACTTTGGCATTTAATAGTATTATGAAGATATTCCCACTCTACTGTAATTTGATATTGACTAGAAACTGCAATCTCAGATGCAAATCATGTTGGGCTTGGAAACATCCCGCCAGGGAACTCTCCACGGCCGATATGAAGGCTGTGGTAGACAAAATGGTAGCATTGAAGCCACCAAAACTAATCGGCATCACGGGAGGAGAGCCCCTGCTGAGACCAGATGTTTATGAGATTATCGACCATATCTCAGCAAAGGGCATCACCGTTCAAATAAACTCCAACGGGTCCTTGCCAAGAGGGAGATATCAAAGATTACTCGAGTCGCGGGCCAGCAAGATCGGCATCAGTCTCGGCTTTTTGACCCCCGAAAAACAAGATGAATTCTGTGGATCAGCCGGGACCTGGGATAAAGTGGTCGAGAACCTAAGATACTTGAAGGCAAATGGGAATGGCAAGTTTATTTACGTCCAAAACACCTTAACAGGATATAACTACAGGGAAGTCCTGGAGCTCAAAAGGTATATAAACTATGAGCTAGGACTGCCGTTTCTGCTGACACCGGCAACATGGGGCCAGGAACGCGCAATATTAAGAACTTCCAGCAAAGAGCTTTCTCAAGTAGAGCCGGATTTCGATGGAACAAAAAGAAAATTGAGGAAGTTCTTTGGTATGAGAGTGGTTAGAGGCAGAACATTCTTGAAGATTGCTTTCAGAGAGTTTGAGACGGGCAAGAAGCAGTGGAAGTGTAAAGCTGGAGAGTGGTATTACGCCATCTCGCCCGATGGAAAATTCTGTCTATGCCAGGACTTTGAAACAGATTTGTTCATTTTGGATGAACATTTCGAGAAGGAATTGGAAGGACAGAAAACAAGGAACGTGATCTCGGCGATGAGAGATAGCTGCTCGGGCTGCACATATCCATGTTATCTGGAAACTCAGACTCTTGTGACACATCCTTGGGAGTTGATACCTAAAGGCACTTCTTACCTGTGGTGGAGAATCCACTCACTGTGAGTGTGCGCGGGCGCACCTGATCAAAGTCTGCCCGGGACTTCTCAGACTTCCCTGCTAGAAAAGGATCGCTCGCAATGGAAACCCCAGACCAGACGCACATTGACCGCCCAAGAGCTGGACGGGACTTCTGGCCCTTGTGGGCATTGGCCCCTGCTGTGATTGGAGCCCTAAGCTGTCGTATTGGCGCGGGAATGGCCCTGGATGAGATCATACTTGCACCTCTGGCTATGCTCATATTCGGATTCTGGGTGGGAATCGTGCAAGCGTTTGCCTTGCGACGGCAGGGTCGCCTGGCATACTGGTGGATATTGACCAGCTCTCTGGCGGGGATGGTTGCCGGGGGTGTAAGCTTTTTCACCGTGGCTGTGGGCGTGTTTGTGTTTTCCAGCTCAGCAGGCCTACTTGGGGGTTGGGCCGCCGCCTGGGCGGCGTATGGGGCTATGTGTGGCGTAGTGCACTGGCCTGTCTTGCGGCGACAGCGCGTCCCTCGGAGCCACCGGGCGATGTTGGGGAGCCTTGCCGGCTGGACCACGGCCGGGGTGGTGGGTGGGGCAGTGGGCTGGGCCCGAGATGTAGTCTCGGTCACGCCTAACACGTTCGTGCCGGTCCCGGCTGTACGCCTGACTGGATCAATGGAGGACATGATGGTGGTTGGTGCTGTGTATGGGGCCACAGGCGGAGCAATCACCGGCGCTGTGTTGCTCTGGCTGTTGCGGCAGCCTGTTCCGCCAGAAGGCGTCGTGGTCGCAGCGCCACCCATCCACGAGTTGGAGACCGCCGTGTCCGCCCCACCTGCGCGGTCAAAACGCGTCCTCACCCGGATGGCCGCTCTACCAGCGTTGCTTCTTGGTGCAGGCCTTATTGCAAGTGGCGGGATTGGGACAGTGACTACCTTGGCTCAGGGCTCAGCACCGGACCCGACCTTTGAACTGTTTGATTTGCGCAAGATAACACTGGTCTGCAGTCTCGTGTTCGTCGTGATTGGGGTACTCACGCTGATGCCGTTGAGCCTGCCCCGAGATTCTCAGCGGGTGGTCTCGGAGATTGGTGCCGGAGCCAGTCTGGTGGTCGTGTCGGCCATCACGTTGTTATCGATCATTGAAGGTCCTGTCCTTCCCTTGACAGGTACGTCTCTTCTGATAGTTGCCTTGTTGGCTCTGGTAGCTGGCAACTCGGCGCTGACCAGATGGCGCTTGCGAGGACGATCTTCGCGTTGGGTTGTAATCTGGTGGGGGGGAGCCGTCATCTTCGGTCCCTGTCTGCTGCTGGCGGCCGTCCCAATAGGTATCTGGTTGAGCCTCCCCCTCACCTTGGAAGGACACCCCTGGGATGTCCGGAGTGTGGCGTGGTCACCGAATGGGAGGTGGCTGGCCTCCGGAGACGTCGACGGCACAATCATGGTGTGGGATGCTGAGGTGGGCGAGCAGATCCTCACTCTCAAGGGGCATATGGCACTCGAAGGGTATCGGGCGTACGAAGGCTATTCGACAGCCCTTCACAGCCTGGCCTGGTCGCCAGATGGCGCAAGGATCGGGTCTGGCGCCGGTGACAAAACGATCATCATCTGGAATGCCAGGACAGGGGAGCGGCAGCACACCCTGGCAGGCCACACCGCACCCGTGTACAGTCTGACGTGGTCGCCCGCTGGTGACAGGATTGCCTCAGGATCACCCGACGGGAAGATCATCATCTGGGATGCCGTGGCAGGTAAGCGGCTTAGCATCCTGGCCAGCAGTACCTCAGGTGTGAACGACGTGGCCTGGTCGCCAGATGGGACCCAGTTGGCCTCTGCATCGGAACATGGCACCCTGATCCTGTGGGATGCGGGGACGAGGGAACAGAGGCGCACATTGGAAGGGCACGCTGGTGAAGTGTATAGTGTCGCCTGGTCACCGGATGGTGCACGTTTGGCCTCTGCATCGGAGGACGGCAGCGTGATTGTGTTGGACGTTGAGACGGGCGAGAACATGCTCACTATCGATGGTGCAGTGGCTGCTGACGCAGCGTGGTCCCCCGACGGCCGGACCCTGGCTTCTGTAACACTATACGACACGGTTACTGTGTGGAATGCAGAAACTGGCAAGGAATTACGCTTCCTCAACTACCATGCTTACGGATCATACCCGGCTGATTTTGTGCCCAGTAACGCCGCATGGTCACCGGATGGAAAGACAATCGCCCATGGATCCGAAGAGCTAGTGGTCCTGTGGGAACGCCCGCTGGCACTGCGACCTTTTTGCCTGCTGACCAACAAGTGTTAGAGCCCGAAGCGAAATCCAGCTCAGCCTCTGTGCAGTGGCACAGCATACAACCACTGAACTGCCGTAGGATGCACAACAAAGGATGAAAGGCTCCATGAGACAGCATACGTTCACCACCTCACCTGAAAGCCTGTTCGACGAAGATTTGCACACCTATGCCAACGCTGTAACCCTGGTTCGCACGGTGGTTGGCCTGGCCCTGTTCTCTGTGGCAGCCTATCAACACAGCGCCGCCTGGAACTTCGCGGGCCTGGCCGTGTACTGGGTGATGGATGTCTTGGATGGGTACCTGGCACGCGCGCTCAACCAAGAGACGCGTTTCGGCGCCCAGATGGACATTCTGTCGGATCGCTTCCTCATGGCGTTCTTCTACCTGAACTACCTGACGTGGCGCCCGGAGCTAGCCAGCATCGTCGCCTTGTTCCTCTTCAATTTCATGGTCTTGGATCACTACCTCTCTAATCAATTTATGCGCTGGCCCATTCTCTCCCCGAACTACTTTAACCTGGTAGATCGGAGAATCTGGCTGCTCAATTGGTCTCCGCTCGGCAAGTTCTGTAACAGCGGATTGGCTACAATCCTGCTGCTTACCGCCCGGCCGGTCTGGCTGGTGCTGCCGGTAGTGGTAGGGCTCATATGTGTGAAGACGTACTCGTGTGTGCGGCTTCACCGGCTGCCGCCGCGCAAGCCTCGACTCAGTCTGGCACCTTTGAGCGAGGATTTCACGCCCTCGCCTGGGATCGGGTACCGTTGGCCAAGGAGGGAGTCAAAGTGAAAGCCTATGCTTGGTTAAAGATGGCGCCTCTGGCTCTAATGGCATTCGTGGTCACCACTCTGGGTTCTCCAAGGGGGATGGTATTCGCTCAAGATGAGCTCTCCCTTGAAGATGCGCAGCTGGCCAGGCGGTACGCCCCGGTACTCTATTTTCATCCCGCCGAGCTGTTCCGCCCTCAATCGGTAGACGTGTTGGTGAATACCGCCCGGCTGCGACAGGCGCGTCGCAACTGGTTCGATGTCAATGTGCTACTCAGTGTCCCCATCACCGACCTGTTTGACTATCGCGACGACAGCTACGCGCTCGATGCCTGGTATGGCGACGAAGGTGCGTCTGATTACAAGAACTACTCCGCACACCGGGCCTACTACCAGACCGTGCTCAGCTCGGAGGCGGGTGGCCCGCCTATCGTCACGTACGCTCACGTTGTTCGTGACGAGGACCCACAGCACATCACTATCCAGTATTGGCTGTTCTATTACTACAATGACTGGTTCAACAAACATGAAGGGGATTGGGAGATGGTCCAGGTGGTGCTCAGCGCTGCGGGGGAACCTGGTTGGGTGGTGCTCAGCCAGCACCACGGCGGCACGCGCCGGCCCTGGAGCGCGGCGCAGATCGAGGAGGGCACGCACCCGGCGGTGTATGTGGCGCTGGGCTCGCACGCTAACTACTTCTGGGGTGATGAGACCTACCCCAACGGCCGGACCATCGGGAATACGCGGGTAGAGATTATGGACCGCACCGGTATGGCCGGACGGATCGTGCCCGAGGTCATCTTGATCCCCGGTCGAGAGGAGGTGGAAGCGGACCCGGTAGGGTGGAGAGGGTTGGAGTGGTTGCCCTTCGCCGGGCATTGGGGTGAGCTCGCGCCCCAGAGCGACTTTGGGGGCCCACTCGGCCCAGCCGACAAGGGTGATCAATGGGAACGGCCATATGCATGGGGACTGGCCCAGCCGCTGGACGTGGATACCTGGTACGCCAACCGGCTGCGAGTGGCCGTCACGGGAGAGGCCGCCCAGGATGCTATCGTCACGCTCCAGGTTGCCGGGGGGAATGCCCTTCCCTGGGCTGAGACGCATGGGGGCGTGGCGCTGCTCCACACCGACCCATCCCCCGGTGCGGTCATCGTGGCTGATATCCAGGCTCGACCGGGCCTGCTGTATGACCTGGTTGCCAGCTGGCCTGATGTGAAGACCTCGCGAGTGACTCACTACCGGTTTGACGACGTACCGGCGGGTGCTTCGGGCCGGGCCTCCCTGACACTGTCGGCAGGCGGGCCGCCGGTGCTGATCGTGGCGGGTGCGGCTCAAGAGATACGGCCAACCAGCATAGAAGAAGAGGCGGTCACCTGGGATGCTCCTGATCTGGTATGGGTGGCCGAGATCCTACCTGCTCCTGAGGTGGTCAGGGGAGTCAGCCTGAGTTTGTTGGCGAGCCTATTACCGGCGCTGTTCTACGTAGGAGCCATCTACTGGGCTGATCGGTACGAGAAGGAGCCCAGGCGACTGCTGGCAGCTGCGTTCTTCTGGGGGGCCATACCCGCGCTGCTGGTTGCCATCGTCGTGCGGCTTTTCTTCCGGCTGCCGGTTGATCTGCTGGGGCCAGAGGCCGTAGAGGCGGTGCGCGTGGGGCTGGCGGCACCCCTGGTCGAGGAGACGCTCAAGGGGGTTGCCGTCCTGTATATCGCCCTGCGCTACCGCCTCGAGTTCGACAATGTACTGGATGGCATCATCTACGGGGCGTTGGTGGGCCTTGGCTTTGCGACAACCGGGAACACGCTGAGTTATGTGGGGGCTTTTCTGCTCAGGGGGTTCTCGGGACTGGGCAGCACTATCTTCATTGAGGGTGTGTTGTATGGCCTGAACCATGCCTTCTACTCGGCTCTCTTCGGCGCCGGGCTTGGTTATGCCAGGCTAGCAAGGAGCCGCTGGCAGCGCTGGTCCATTCCCTTGGCCGCCTTTGTACTGGCAGTTGCCAGCCACGCGCTGCACAACCTGGTTATCCGCAGCGCGGTGGGCCTGAACCTGCTGACCGTAGCCCTGACCTGGGTTGGGGTGTTGCTGATGGTGGTGTTGATGTGCTGGTCGCTGAGGCGACAGCAGCGATGCCTGGTGATTGAGTTGGTGGGTGAAGTGCCGGACGAAGTCTATCGTACCCTGATCACTTGGGAGGGCCGCATGCGAGCCCGGTGGCAAGCCTTTCGGACGGAGGGGCTGCGTGGCTGGCGACGCAGAGAGCATGTTCACCAGCAGTGTGCTGAGTTGGCCTTCAAGAAGATGCAGCATCAGCGGCGGCCAGACGAACCCGGCCTGCTGGAGGAAGTTGTGCGGCTGCGGAAGCAGGTACGGGCGTTAGTGGAGGGAGGGTCATAGCTATCCCCAACGCCAGATGAGCAAAGCGGCCACCAGCCGGCAGGCAGCGGACAAGCTAAGAGCGAACGAAAGGCCCAGCTCGCTCCCCACAAATGAACCGACCAGCGATCCTATCAAGATAGCGGCATTGAGGGCCAGATTGTACCAAGCCAGATGGGCGGGGCGATCGTCGTGGGGCACTTTGTCCAAGATGTAGTTGTTTAGCGCGCCGCTCGCCAGAGCCCAACCCAAGCCGCCCATCAGTGAGGCAACCATAAATAGCCCAAGCCCACGGCTCAAGGCTATCAATGCCGGGTAGCTGGTCATCACAGCCGCTCCCATAGCTAACACTCGCTGGTTGCTTGTCTGTCGCGTCAGGTAGGCTAGCTGGGTGGAGGCCAGGAAGACAGATACATAAAAAAGCGCTGACCCCAGCCCGATTGCCTGGTCTGACAAGTGCAGCCGGTTGACCATGTAAAGAGGAAACAAAGGGATAGCCAGGTATTGAGACAAGTGGAAGGCAAACAGGACAGCCGCAATGCGCCCGAACGGGCCGTCCAGAATGTCTGTTCTTAGCAGGCGCTGCCCAGAATCTCGGCTTAAGAAACGCAGGCCAACGCTGGCCCGCAGGCCATCGCCAATGGTGCGGATCATCCCTGGGCGAGCCAGATCACCCAGGCTGCGTCCCACCCGAGTGGGAACTGGTTCACCCAGGCAGGGACGTACGAACCACAAATGGAGACTGCTCATCGCCGCTCCCAAAAACCCTATCCCAAAGACAGTCTGGTAGTTCGCGGGGAAAGGGAAGTGGTTAAGGATGTAGCCGCAAGCCAGGGAAGTAACGATGAAAGTGATGGCCAGTAAACCGTTGCGAACCCCGGCAACGTGACCGCGCCAATCGGTGGGGACCACATCCGCAAACAAGGCGTTGAAGCCTATCCCCAAGGCGATGCCAGGTATGCTCATAAGCAGTATCAGCCCAATCAGGGTCCAGATTTGACCCTGGGGCGACAGCAGAATGGGCAGTGCCAGCCAGGGGAGATAGAAGACGCGATGCAGGACTGAAGCCCAAAACACAGCCGGCCCGATGGGCTGTTTTTTCAGCCATCGGGCGGCCGGCAAGGCGGACATGAGGTTCACGATGGCAGGACCGGCACTCAATAGACCGATCTGAAAAGCGCTGGCGCCTTGTCGGGCCGCATACACGGCCACAAAAGCCATCGAGCTCCCACTCAGGATCCCGAACCAGGCGATGTCCAGGTACAAATGGATAAAATTGGAGCGATATTCGACCGGCACCGGCCGGGCAGAGCTGGAAAGGGAGAAACGTATCACATCTACTTCACCAAAGAAAAGAGCCTCCCCTTGTGTGTTCCGAGGGGGAAGCTCACCAGATCACACCTCAAAGCTTCGGGTCAAGACAGCCACCCTTCAAAGCTGATTTACAAGCTCAGTGACTATTCCTCAGCTGTCGCGAAACCAGTATAACGCATCCACGTATTAAAAACGTGGAAAGAAGCTACCAAATGCGTAGCAGGTGGCGCCTGCCCGTGTAATTTTTGCGACAATCCGCCACTTCCCAATTGAAGCACGCCCCCAATCACTATCGGCCTGCCAATCTGCCAGCCTACCCGCACCACCTGCCGTGGCCGTGCCGCAGGTCCCGCTCCCTCACTATCCCTTCCCCCTATAGTGCTCCAGGGCGGTTTGTAGCCGCCATCTTGGGCCAAAGCCAGGCTCTGCGTGGCAACAGCCTGGGGTGACCAACCCTCTCCGAGCTCAGCCTGAGTAGTAAGTCTTGACCGCGCCTCTTGCCTGGCATATAATGCTTGCCAATGCCGCGGTAAGCAAGACAATTTGCGGCAATCAGGGCAGGTGAGCATGAACATCGGAAAACTGATTCGCTTGAATCGCCTCTTTTGTCACCCTTCTGGTCGCCTGTGCTCGATAGCGGTTGACCATTTTATCGGATACGGGGCAGGTTTGCCGGACGGCTTGCGCGAAATCAAGACCACCCTGTCGGCCATCGTGGCAGCTGAGCCGGACGCCATTACCATGCACCGGGGCATAGCCACTTCAGCCTGGTTGCCCTTCGCTGGCCGGGTGCCTCTCATCTTGCAGACCATGATCGCCCGTCCTGACGACACAGCTTACCAGCAAATGGTGACGCCTGAAGAGGCCGTACGCCTGGGGGCGGATGCAATGGCCGTGGTGGCCTACGTGCGGGGCAAAACAGAGGCTATGTATTTGCGGGGCGTGTCGGATTGCGTGCGCGAGGCAGCTCGGTTTGAGATGCCCGTGATTTGCCACATCTATCCCCGCCATGCGACGGATATCTCCCAGATTTCTTTTGCCCCCGAAGATATTGCCTGGGCAACCCGCTGTGCGGTGGAAGCCGGAGTAGACATAGTCAAAACTCCTTACTGTGGGGACGTGCAGGCTCACGCCCAAATTGTGGCCGACTCTCCTGTGCCCGTGGTGGCGGCCGGCGGACCCAAACAGGAGACCTTCGAGGCGGCGCTGGGCATGATGGCCGAAGTGATCCGCAGTGGGGCACGCGGGGCCACCATCGGCCGTAACGTGTGGGGCTTTGGCCAGATTACACAAGCTGTGCAAGCCTTCAAGGCAGTCATTCACGAGGGGAAAACGGCCCAGGAAGCCCTCCAGATTGCGGGCCTATGAGCCCCCGCTGGGATGTGCTGGGCTTGGGCGCGGTGGCGGTTGACGACCTGCTCTATGTGGATCAGCATCCGTTGCCCAATGCTAAAATGCTGATCCGGGGCCAGCAGCGCCAGGGGGGTGGCTTGGCGGGCACGGCGCTGGTGGCTGCCGCTCGGCTGGGAGCTAAGGCAGCTTACTGTGGCGTGCTGGGTGACGACGAACTGTCGCGCTTCACGCTCCAAGAGTTGGAGCGTGAAGGGGTGGACTGTACGCCCACCTTGCATAAACCGGATGCCCGGCCTGTTCATTCAATTGTGATCGTCGATCTATCGACGGGGTCCCGGAGCATCCTTTACTCCAGCGCCGGTGTTACGGAGCCTGAGCCGGCCAAGATTAGACCCGAGCTGGTGGCCAGCTGCCGGGTGTTGTTCGTAGATCACACCGTGATTGGGGCGGGCTTACGGGCTATTGAATTGGCCCACGCTCACGGCATCCCGGTGGTAGGCGACATCGAATCGGAGGCCGATCCACGCTTGCCTGATCTGATGCAGGGGATCGATCACCTCATCCTGGGGATTGAGCTGGCTGGCCGGGTAACTGGCGCAAGCGAACCAGTGGCTATGGTACGTGCCCTTTCTGGACTTGATCGGGCATGTTGCGTGGTGACTGCGGGCGAGCGGGGCTGCTGGTACTCGGAGCGTGGCAGCCAGGTGTGTCACGTTCCAGCCTTCAGTGTCCAGGTTGTGGATACGACCGGTTGTGGGGACGTGTTTCACGGCGCCTACGCGGCTTGCATCGCCCGAGCTGAAGGCGTCGACCGGGCCATCCAGATAGCCACGGCCGCCGCCGGCATGAAGGCCACGCAACCCGGCGGCCGCAGCGGCATCCCCAATCTGCCTGCCATACAGCGTTTCCTGCACGGAGAGATAGGACCATGACGACATCTCGCCAGCGAGTTTGGCTCAGCATCCAGCATTCTCAACCTGACCGGGTGCCGTACTATTTCAGCTTTACCCAGCCAGCCAGCCGCAAACTGGAGGCCTACTATGGCACCTCAGACCTGGACGTTGCCCTTGACAATGACATGGTGCGATACAGTATCCGCCGACCGGGCCTGTTGCAAGAGCTACGTCCGGGTTTCTATCGAGATGAATTTGGCGTAGTCTGGAACCGGACCGTGGACAAGGATATTGGCATCCCGGGCGACTATCCACTCACGCGCCGCTCCCTGGCAGGGTACACTATGCCCGACCCCTACGACCCCAGGCGCTACCAGGGCTTGCCGGACTTCGTTGAAACCCATGCCCATCGCTTCCGGCTCATCAGCTATTCCTTCACCCTGTTCGAACGAGCCTGGATGATGCGTGGTATGCCGGAATTGATGGTAGACATGCTGGAGGCTCCAGACTGGGTGGAGGAGCTGTTGGATACCCTGATGGCCTTCAATATGAGCGTTGTCCAGGAACTATTGAAGGTCGACGTGGACGGGATCCTGTTTGGCGACGACTGGGGCCATCAGGGCGGGCTGCTCTTCGGTCCCCGTCTGTGGCGACGTTTCATCAAACCCCGCCTGGCACAGTTGATTAGCACCGTCAAGGGGGCTGGCAAAGCAGCCTTCCTTCATTCGTGCGGCAAGGTTCAGGAGCTGTTTCCCGATTTGATCGAAATCGGCCTGGACGTATTCAACCCTTTCCAGCCAGATGTCATGGACGTTTATCAGATCAAGCGCCAATTTGGTGATCGCCTTTCCTTCTATGGCGGCATGAGTGTGCAGCGCATTCTGCCTCACGGCACGCCAGAGCAGATTCAGATAGAGACGCGCCGGTTGATGGATGAGATCGGTCGAGAAGGTGGCTTCATTATTGCCCCCTCACACCACATGCCGGGCGACATCCCGGTGGAAAACATGGTTGCCTTCATCGATGCCGTGCGGGGAGGATAGTACCTTTTCAGCATGATTATGATGGATGTCATTGCGAGGAGCGGAGCGACGAAGCAATCCCCGCTTGTCCTAGGCAATCGGTTTCTCACGAGCACGTGGGGATTGCTTTGCTGCGCTCGCAATGACAGATGCGTCATCTTCACCTTGAACAGGTAATAGGTTAAAGGGAAACAGATTGCAATCGACGGTTTGGGAGCGTTTGACCCGGTCCGATTTGTTTTTGGATCAGACTGATCTCGTGCTGGAGCTTGACCGGGCGCAGATTGAGCAGTTCTATCACCC
>CP070811.1:1228583-1232250 GCA_020343875.1 Anaerolineales bacterium
CTGACGCGGCGCGGTTACTCCGGCCCCGAGTGGCATTAGCCCCCTCGCGGTGCGTAAATCAACACTAGTTCATCACGGCATAAATCCTTCGGTGGTTTAGGCAGTGAGCGGACGGCCAGAGTAGGTCCAGTTGAAAGGCTTAGCCATGGAGCGATTGAAGTAGTCGATGAACTTCAGGATGCGTCGCCGCAGGTTGTCAACGGAACAAAAACTGGCGCGCTTCAACAACTTACGAACCAAAATACTGAACCAGATCTCAACTTGATTTAACCAGGAGGTATGCTTGGGAGTGTAGACGAAACGAATGCGATGATTCTCATCTTCCAGGAAGGCTTTGCGGGAATCCATCGACTTCAGGATGCCAGACTTGCCCTTGACGCCGAGGTCGCCTTCGATCTGGCATTGCTGCGCTACGAGACGAACCAGACCTTCGGATTTGTGTGTATTGAGCTGATCAAGGATGAAGATCCATTCAGCTTCGGAGTCAGTGGCGATGGTCTGGCGGACGTGAGCGACAAGGTCCTTTTCAGTTCGAGTCGGGCCAAGGGACGGTGTGACGAGATGGCCCGTGGCTACCTCGAAGTTGGCGAATAGACACAAGGTACCGTGCCGGAGGTACTCGAACTCACGCAATTCGACCTTACCGGGCAACATCGGGCGAGTGGGATGCTTGCGCTCGAGAGCCTGAATGCCGGTCTTCTCGTCCATACTGATGAGATGTGTACCCTGTTGATGGAGGACAGGAGCCACAGCATATAGATGGCAGACCTGCTTGACATCCGCATCAAACGCTTGTGGATCTTTGTCCCGTTGGTTGTTGAGCCAATAGCGGCTCAGATGAGGCTTCAAGTCCGCTTCATCCAAGATACGCCCCACGTGGCGAGGAGAAATGGTGTCTACGACCTTGCGCTGCCTGACCTCATCTGCCAGTTCGCGACGTGTCCAGTGGCTGATCTCGCGGTTTGATTTGCGCGGGTCTTCGCAAGCAATCACAACAACCTGGACGAGTTGCTCTGGGCTGAATGTGTCGGGTGCACCCGGACGTGGCGCATCCGACAACGCTGCTTCGACCAACGCTGTGAGGACTCTTTCATCGACTCCTTCGGCCTCTGCTGCCAACAAACGCGGTTCTTCCTTGAGCCAACAGCCGCGCCACTTACCAACTGTGTCTGCAGTCGTGTCGAGCCGTCTCGCCACATTCACGTTGTTCGCTCCTGCGGCCGCGTTGAGAACGATCTTGGCCCGCAGAACCAGCCAGTATGGGTTTGTATAGCAACGAGTGATCTTTTCCAGGATTTGCTTGAGCACTGATGTGAGTTTGATCTTTGGAGGCTTCGGACCACGCATGTCGGCTCCTTTCGTCAGAAAGTTCGTTTTGCACAGTCCGATACTATACCACTTGTTTACTTTGTTGATCATCTCAGGCTCACATTTGGAGATGTAAAACTGCCGAAGGATTTACGCCGAGCTGTACTAGCCGCATCGAACCGGAAAACCTGCGCCGATGGATGGCCAGCCAGGGGGTACTGTTGGGCATCCTCGCCAACTTTTGCGCGGAGCAACTAAACTTGGTGTTTATGAAAGAGTCGGCTAGCTAAAAAAGGATTTATGCCCTGGCTGCTGGGGCTGTCCGCTCTCCAGGGCCTGCGGTCCGGCTACGCCGTCAAGGTGACCGTTCTCAAAGAGCTGGATTTGTTGAGCCACTATCCGGTGACAGTCGACGGGCCGATCACCCCCAATAGCTAGCCCAAAAGCAGAGACGCTTGCATAAAGATGCAAGCGCCCCTATAATTGTTATACGCCCTCGGCGCGACTCGAACGCGCAACCTACGGATTCGAAGTCCGGCGCTCTGTCCATTGAGCTACGAGGGCTGATGACAAAAACGGCCCATCGCACGAGGCGATGGGCTGCGAGGGTGAGTGGTGGGATTCGAACCCACGGTCTCCTGGGCCACAACCAGGTGCCTTAACCACTAGGCTACACCCACCGCGTCACTCGCATTCTACCACATAACTCGTCGCGTGGCAAGGTTCGGGAAAGGGGAACAGAATCCAGACTGGGGTGAGTCGCGCTGCAGTGCTCTCGCCCCGAAGGGAGAAAAAAAGTGAGCATACAGATCACACTGGAACGACGTGACGTGCAGATACTCGGCCGTAACTTTCAATTCGACGGGCAGATGGAGCCCATCGGCCAGGTGTTGGACTATCTGAACGGCGAGGGGCGTTCCACCTTTCCTCTCTATGATGTGAAAATCTTTCCCCTCCCGCCCGGTGGCCCTCTCAAGGGCACCACCCAACCCGAAATCACCGTCGGCAGCCCCGAGCTGGGCCTGCTCTACTTTCCCGACCCCGACTACCGCCAACAGATTCAGGTGATGCGGAACGCCGACCGCGTGATTGCCTACACCCCGCACGCGGTCTTGCGGGGCAACTTTCACCGCGGCGTAGAGACACGGCTGAGAGACATGTTCGACATGCTGCAGGGTTCTTATCTGGCGATGACGGACGTGAGCATCTTTCCCATCACCGAGCTGGCCGCCCCTTTTCCAACGCAGGCGGACTTTCTGATCGTCAACCGTCATTACGTCGGTCTCTATCATGCGCAGTAGTCTCACCATATCCATAGGCTTGGGTCTATCTTCGCGGCGTTCATCTAGGTTCGATTCGGAATAGCGGGCTCTGCGATCACCAGGTAGACCTGGCTGCGCTTCATAGCGACCTGCAGTGGCCGCACGTCAAAGCCTGCCGCAGCAAAAGGCGCCTCCCACGCTGCAGCGTCCACCGCCTCCCGCTGCCCCGTGATCAGGTACAGCCATTCGACGAAGCGACTGAGCGGGTCCCGGCCGCTCAGCCGGGCCCCCAACACGACGACCAGCCGCCCTCCCGGTCGCAAAACCCGCGCCACTTCTGCCAGCGTCGCCGCTGATGCAATGTACACGGTGGGAAAGGTCGCGACGACGCCGTCAAAGCTGTGGGTGGCAAAGGGCAAACGCTGCGCCTGTCCCCGCGCCAGGGACTGCCCCAGTCCGGCGCGCCGCAAGCGCCTGCGCGCCAACCGACCCATCTGGGGTGACGCATCCAGCCCGACGGGGCGCAGGCCCGCGGCGGCCAGCGCGACCAACAGATGCCCCGGCCCGTGTCCCAACTCCAGGACCCGTCCCCCCGCCAGGTGGGGCAAGGCGGTCCGTCCCCAGGCCCGCCACTGCCCGAAAGAGACCAGCCAGGCCACCAGGTCATAGCTACACGCCAGTTCGTGATACAGCAAACGAAAGCCGCACCCGACCAGGCGCTGCCAGACACCGCTGTGACCGGTCCGTCCTTGT
This sequence comes from Anaerolineales bacterium, assembly GCA_020343875.1. Taxonomy (GTDB): domain Bacteria; phylum Chloroflexota; class Anaerolineae; order 4572-78; family NAK82. The sequence continues at coordinate 1,231,907 of CP070811.1, forward strand.
TCCTGCCCTATGCGCATATTGCTCTCCTTGCTCCTCACCCGCTCACTCGCTGCCCCGCTGACCCGCTCACCCGCTGACTCGCTCACCCGCTGACTCGCTGACTCGCTGATTCGCTCTCTCGCTCTCTCTCTGATTCGACGACTCGTTCCTAAAGTTTGACACATCCCTTTTGGCGTGGTATACTCTCAATGGCTCGGGAGGGATGGCCGAGTGGACGAAGGCAACGGTCTTGAAAACCGTTGGGGGCGCAAGCTCACGGGGGGTTCGAATCCCTCTCCCTCCGCCTTAACATTAGAATAGTTAAATTTAGCGATGCAATTGTCTTTGGCTGTGGGGTGGTGCCA
>CP070811.1:1232350-1235780 GCA_020343875.1 Anaerolineales bacterium
ATACGACCAGTGAAGGCGGAGGCTTCTATGGCCTGAAGCCACCCAGTTATGGGCAGCCATATACCCTCGTCGTCAGCGCCAGTGGCTACCTTTCGCCCGTACCTATCATCAGCCAGACGGTGGTCAGCGAAACCAGCATCACGCCCATCACCTTCACCCTCAAGCCGGCCAACGACGTCATCACCAACGGTGATTTTGAAATTGACACCACCGGTTGGTTGACAGCGGGGACCGGCAGCGCAGCGGTCTTCAGCGGAGGCCATCGCAGCGGATACGCCAGCCTGGCACTGAGCGGACCCATCACCCTGACGCAGAACGTGGTCATCTCGGGTGCTTACAATCCCACCCTTTCTTTCTGGCGTAAGGGGGGTGATAGCTTCCAGGTCAGCCTTGAGGGAAGTACGGCGCTGGTTTCCACGACCGTCGCAGCAGTGCCTCCTGACCAATGGCAACATGCCTGGCTCCCTCTTGGCCAAGCGGATCTATATACCGGCACGCTCAGCGTGGGCTTTCACCTGGCAGGCAGTACATCCCAGGTGTTCTTGGACGAGATTAGCTTGGGCGATGGTCCCTATACCATCTTCTTGCCCATAATCATCCGTTCTGCGGCCCCTTGAGCGGGGTAGAATGCCCGGCTTGCTGGCCTAAAGAGCCGTTATACTCTGCGCTGGAAACCGGCTGGCGTCACTTTGGGGCCCCAGAGCTGCTTGTGCTTTTGATGTGTCTGGAATGCCGGGCGCCTGTTCGGGGCCTTTTGCCAATTGGTGTGTCCTCTGGTACAATTCATTATATCAAGTTAGCAGGTAGCTTGGCTTTTCAGGGCGGGCACTGGCCACGAATCTGGAGTTATATAGGCTGCCCGTCAACAGCCACAGGGGGTCAAGTAGAGGAATTTGGCAGGACAAGTTCTGAGATATGAGTGAGACAACACGGGTTGTACGGGCGCGCCCCGTGGGAATGCCTGCCTTTCGGGCAGGCATCGTGTTCGTTTTCTTTGCTGGCAGCCTGCTGGTCGCGCTGTTCTTGAGCCTGGTACTTTACCAGCTTGTCTTCTTAAATAGAGTTTATATTGGCGTTTCCAGCCTGGGGGTTGAGTTGGGAGGAATGACGCGCGAACAGGCGGAAGTGAGCCTGACCAGGCGCGCCGACGACTACTTGGCTTTCCCGGTCACGCTGCGCTATGCTGATAAGCTCTGGACTCTTACTGCCCGCCAGGCAGGCGCCACGTTGGATGTGACGGCGACAGTGGACCGGGCTTACTCTGTGGGACGCTACCATTTTTTGCCCGATGACCTGGCACAGCAATGGAAAGCGATACAGCATGGCGTACCGATTGAGCCAGTGATCCACTATGATACAGGCCCAGCCAATATGTCCCTGGTACAAATTGCCCAGGCCGTAGACCGCCCGGCTCGGGATGCTCAATTGCTCGTCCATGCTGACCATACGGTTGAAGGCATCCCCGCTCAGGTAGGGTTGAGCGTCGACGTGGACAGCACTCGGGCCTTGTTGCATCGTCAAGCATTGGCTGGCAGCACGGCGCCGGTCGACTTGGTGGTGCTCGAAACGCCTCCTGTAGTCACCGAGGTGGACGAAGCACGCCGACTGGCCGAAGCTCTCTTGAGCGGACCCATCAGCCTGACCTTTTCACCGGAGGGAGGCGAGCAGGTCCGCGAATGGGCGCTGGAGCCGTCCCAACTGGCTGACATGATCTTGGTTACCGAGGAAGTTCGGGCAGATGGCGTGGGACGTGTATGGCTGGCTCCCAATCAGGACAGGTGGGCGGCTTATCTCAGTCAGCTGGCTGCCGAGATTGATCGGCCAGCCCGCGATGCCCGCTTCGAGATCGACCCAGATACTGGGGTGTTGACTGTTCTGCGACCCAGTCAGGAAGGATGGACCCTCGACATACCCAAAGCCCTGAGCATGGTCGCCGCCTTGCCCACCCAGCCCACCAACCACATCCAGCTACCCGTCACAATTACGCCCCCCGCTGTGCCTATGGAAGAAGCCTACAATATGGGCTTTTTGGATGTGGCAGCTGAGGCTACCACCTACTTCGAAGGGTCATCGGAGGCGCGGGTGCGCAACATCGGCGTAGCCGCCAGCAAGTTTCACGGTATCGTCATCCCCCCTGGTGCCGTTTTCTCTTTTAACGAATATCTGGGGCCGGTCACCGCCGACGCCGGCTTTGAAGACTCTCTGATCATTTGGGGTGATCGGACGGCGGTAGGCATTGGTGGCGGTGTGTGTCAGGTCTCGACAACTGCCTTTCGTACTGCCTTCTACGCTGGCCTCGAAATCGTCGAGCGCTGGGCTCACGGCTATCGCGTCAGCTGGTATGAAACAGGCAGCGGCCCTGGCCTGGATGCTACCATCTACACCCCTAACGTTGATCTCAAATTCCGCAACGACACCCAGCATTTTCTTTTGATCCAGACTTACACCGACCCGGAGGCTGGCACCCTTACCTTTCGCTTCTATGGAACTCCTGCCGGCCGAACCGTTACTGTGGAAGGACCATTTGAAGAAAACGTTGTGCCGCATGGGCCAGCCGTATACCAGGAAGACTCGACCTTGCCCAAAGGAACAACCAAGCAGGTTGATTGGCCCAAAGATGGGGTAGATGTAACGGTGCGCCGCACCGTGACCGAAGGTGACGCAGTGATTCATCAAGACACCTTCTTCAGCCGTTACAGGCCTTGGAGTGCCGTGTACCTGGTTGGCACGGCAACCGCCAATGAGTAACAAACTGGGAGGAATCCAGCGTGTCGGGCGAAATTGTGTTGGTCGCTGACGACCGGATAGACAACGTAGAGTTTCTTCGTCAATACGTACTTGAGCCCAATGGGTATCAGGTGAAGTCGGCTGCGGATGGAAGGCAGGCCTTGGATATCGCGCTACAGGAAGATGTGGACCTGTTGATTTGTGATCTGGTGATGCCCAGCCTGAACGGCCTGGAATTGATGGAGGAATTACACAAGGCTGGCAAAGAGATCCCCACTATCTTGATGACCTTTCACGGATCGGAGGGAACGGCGGTCAGTGCCTTCCGTTTGGGCGCGCGCGACTATATTATCAAGCCCTTCACGGTTGAAGAGATGGTTGATGCGATTGACCGTGCGCTGGCCGAGGCTCGCCTGCGTCAGGAGCGTGACGAACTGAGCCAGCACTTACTCCAGGCCAACCAGCAGCTTGAACAGCACGTCAAAGAGTTGCACATACTCTATGCCCTGGGGCGCTCGGTGACGTCGTTGCTCGACCTGCAGCTGGTGCTCAATCGCGTGGTTGAAGCGGCCATTTACCTAACCCGTGCCGAAGAAAGCTTCATAATGTTGATTGACGAGGACAGCGACGACCTGTACATGCGAGCCGGGCGTGGGATAGGCGATAAGCACGCGCGTGGGTTCCGGGTGCGTGTAGAAGATAC
>CP070811.1:1235880-1240145 GCA_020343875.1 Anaerolineales bacterium
GGAGAACGGCCAGGTGTTCCCCCTGCCGCCAGACTTCCAGGTGCATATGGATGGCCTGGCTGCTGATAACCAGGCCACCACCCAGCAGGTGGTGGAGCTCGAGCTGCCCTATGGCGGTGCCTGGGAGTGGGCAGAGGGTGCCAGCCAGTAGGATGCAACCCGGATCGGACGTCGTGCGACGCCGGTCCACACACATATTGTTTTGAAGTAGCGTCCCCGCCAGGGCTTTGCCGGCCGGGCCGGGGACGCTACTCTGTTGCCTGCCGCCCAAACCGCGTGGCTGGCTGTAACCGGAGCCAGGTCACCCGACGGCTGGTCCCAGTTGCGTCCAGATTGGCGCCAGAGGCGGGTTAAAAAAAAGCCGCCGGTGGGCAAACCGGCGGCTTGGGCACTTGGGCACAAGAAACGGGGGGGTTTCTTGTGTGGGTTGATGGCTATTATAGCATAAGTCGGTCTGTTTTGTCAAGTATCAATTTTTGTTTGTGTGCTTCCCCATTATTGGGGAAGCACAGGGGCGTAGCCTCCCGGGTTTGTCCCGATTCCCCAAAGATCTGGGGCGTACCCTTTTTGTTCAACCGCTGGGCCCAAAGGTCGCCTAGGATACAAGAGCTGTGCGTTCCTGCGCACCTTAGCGGTGCAATTCAATTCTTGGAGGTGGGGTTATGAGCGATAGCACTGAGCAATCCTTGACCCGCAGCCAGGCTGTGGAGAAGGTATTGGCCCAGATAGACGGTCCTGTGACTATGGATGAGATTTGCAGGCGAGTCCTGACCATCTGGCCCTCCCATGCCAGGAACCCACTGAGCGCTATGCGCACTCATCTTCGCCAGGATCATGCAGGCAGGACGCTGGTCTTCCTAGATTCCAAAACCATTCTCCCGCTGCCCATCGCTATGCGTGGAGTCCGATTCCGCATCTCCTTAAGCCGGCAGGAGGCCAACCGGGGCGCGCTGATCATCCACCCGGCCTTTGACTACTTCTTGCGGCATGAACTCGATCCTGCAGCGGTGCGACTGCTTGATCAGGAAGATCACCCACTGCCTGTTCACCTGATCACCGTTCAGGAACAGGTGAACACGCCGTTCGGCAGACAGAAGATAGAACGCGCCGCCTTCGACCTGAGTCTCTGGTTCCGCACCCAACGCGTCCGGCGCCACGATAGCATCCTGGTCACCATCACGGACTGGACGAACGGCGCTTTCCGCTTGGAGCATGAACCCGCCAGGCACCGTCGCAGGGAGGAAATCGAGCAACGAGATCGAGAACTGGCCGGCCTGCTGTTCGACATGTTGGAAGAATCCCATCGCGAAGTTGTCTATAGCCTGGTGGCTGTTCCGACAGCTTACGCCCGCCTATCCGATCCGCGCGGCTATCCGGGCAGCCACTGGATCGATGTCATCGGCGGCGACCCGCGTTTGAGGTACGACGGTTGGGCCATCCGTTACAGCGACTGGCGCTCACCGCTAGAGCGGATGCTCTATGAGGAAGAGCCAATACCCCAGGCAGCCTTTTCCCCGGCCCACGGGCAGCAAGTGTACCGCTTCAAGGCTGGTCTGTGGCATCGTCCCGGGCTGTGGCGTACTGTCGAGATCCAGGGGGAACAGACCCTGGCCGAGTTCGACGCCATCCTGCGCCAGGCCTTTGAGCACGATGCCTTCGATCACCTGGGCGGTTTTTGGAAATTGGTGCGGCGTGGGAAGGGCAAACGCTTCCGACAGGTGAGCTTAGGGCACATAGACCCCTTCGGCGGGGGAAGCGGATCTGAAGTGCAAATCGCCAGCCTGGGGCTGGAACCCGGCCAGGACCTCAAGTATGTATACGACTTTGGGGACTGGATTGAACACCGTGTCACTCTTGAAGAGATTGTCGAATCGGAAAAGCGAGCCAAGTATCCTCGTATCGTCGCCCGGAACAAGCCACGGTATACAGACTGCCAGTCCTGTCAAGATCAGGGGCGCAAGAGCCGGGCGACCTGGGTCTGCATCGAGTGCTCCAACCAGCAGCAGCGGGACGTGCTGCTCTGCGAGGGCTGCCTGGTCGGGGGACACGAGGAGCACTACACTGAGCAGATCCTGTATTGAGCGCGACCGTGCCATCACCAAGCCGTTGGGCGAGGCTGGGTCGAGATTCGGCCACAGGTGTAACTGGAAGCCGGTGACCAAGTCGGTGCCAACTTAGTGGATCTTGGCCCAAAGCAGCGTATGATCCGTCTCAACCCACAGGGGGGGAGGAATATTTAAGACCCCAGGCATGTCTCAACCCCTGGGACCTCGGCCGTCCCTATCTCCCTTCCTCCCACAGCATCGTTTGTACTTCTGGCCGCTTCCGCAGGGGCAAGGCTGGTTACGACCTACCTTTTTCCTCTGGATTGCTGCATCAGGCTGCCTGGGAGGCTGAAAGCAGGCCCACCATTCCATCTCGCGGATGGTATCCTTGATCAGTCTGTACGTTCTGTCACCCCTCAGGCGCTCCAGTGCTTTATCCTTATCGACCGCCAGCTTTTCCTGCACGTATTGGAGATCGATAAATCCATCGTCGACCAAATCATCTGCAAAAGCCTGCTCAATATGCTCATACAGTTCCTGGGAATGCAGATCGGCACTGGACGCTACCAATGCGTTCCAAACATGGGACGGCTCCCGCTTGAGCCGGTTCCGGAAGAGACTCTCGAAATAGGCTACAATTTCGTCTTGGGATACTTCATCGCTGGCTACCAGGCACAGCAACCCTTCCGTCGCCGCACCCCGAACCCATTCGTTGGCCCGTTCGTTCTCGATCAGGGAGCGCATGAGGCTGGTATCGCCGCCTGACACGGATGCCAGGATATGGCCGAGGCTCTCGGTCACTAAATCGCCGGTCAAGTTCAGTGCAATGTCGCCGGGCATAGAGAAGAAGTCGACGATTAGCGAGTAGGCGCGCGTCTCCCGAAACTGAGCCAGCAGGTACAGCGCGTAGATGTGGGCCATGTAGTCTTCCTGGCGGAGCAAGACCTCGGCGTTCTGCCGGGCGCCTTCCATAATCTGTAAAAGTTTGGGGGTGATTTGCTCTCGATGGAAGATAGCAGCCTCCACGGCTTCGCGTGGGAATCTGCCATAGTTGTACTCCAATTCTTTCAGGATCTGCCCAATCTTCACGTTCCAATCCTCCTGGTTTCACATTCCTACCGGATAGACCTGAACGATGACAGCGTTAGGTCCCAGGCGCGCTCCACATCCTCCTCCCTCTGGGGAAATGCTTCGTCGTAGGGCGCTACCGTCAGCGAGTAGATACGGGCATCCTGCACGGTCACCAGCTGGCGCATTCCGGACCTTCCCCTGGACCCTCGACGAGGATGGCGGCTCGCGGCAGGGGTGATCGAGAACTGGCCGCCTATGGCCTCCTACTCCGCCCGCCGCTCATCGGCGATCCTGTCAATCATCCGTCCCCTGGTCGGTTTTTGGAAGCTGACATACAGCATTACTTGCACCGGCTCCAGCGAATGATCGTCCAGTGGTGGGCCGTAAAAGCCCACCACACCTGACGCTTCGTCTTCCCGCAACGTGAAATCATCTGGGAAGAGCAGGCAGAAGCGGTCCGTCTGATTGGTGTAAAGCGTCGCCCCTTTTCCGCTACGCGGATAGACATCCGCCCTCATTTCCGGTGGGCTGTTATCGATGTCCAGCCGGAAGCTGGCCGTTCCGCCGTTGACGCCCACGAAATATTCCCCGGCTGGCAGTCTCATGGCAGTCACAGGGATATTCTCCTGAATGGGGACTGGGTTTTGGATGCAGGTAACGCCGGCGGGCCTGGATGCGAGGAGGCGTAGCATGATGATGTTGCCCCCAGGCGGCTCTGCTGCGATCCGCTTATCGAAGTACAGTCATCAGCCAGATGACCACTCACGACGGCCATGACTTGTACCGGGAAGGACTCCATCATGTTGATGTTCAGGCTATCAACGGGTGCCATTCCTTCCAGCAGCTCGCCCTCGGGGGGCGGTGTGAGCGTGGGGGCGGGCTCATCCAAGGTGCCCGGCCGGTCAGGGTCATCCTGGCTGGCCCGAGCCTGGCGCGTGGGCGCCACCTGCTCCCTCCTTTCAGGGATCGGACTGCTCGCCTGGCAGCCTGCCAGCCCTACGGCCAGCGTTACCGGGCTTGTAAGGCTTACCAGAGGTTTCAATCTCACCTTATTGACCTTTCTGGCCTCGATTTCTCAGTGAGAATCTGTGCGCAAAGCCTGGCTGGAAACGTATTTTGCGTTGATTGTCCAGTCTCAAGCGCATCATA
>CP070811.1:1240245-1244124 GCA_020343875.1 Anaerolineales bacterium
AAATTGCGCTTGCCCTATCGGACAGCTTATCCCACCCATGTGGATCGGGCGGAGACCGTCTTCATCCGCATTGAGACGCGCCAGGGGGACGTGGCCTGGGGCTGCGCCGCCTTTGACACGGCCATCACCGGTGAGACGCTGGAGGAGGTCACCCGAGTCTGCCAGCTGTGCGCCGATCGGTCGCTTGACCTGAACCCGCTGAATACCGAGTTCGCTCTGGCCGAACTGGCTGGACTCACGCGAGGTACCCCATCGGCTCGGTGTGCCTTTGACATTGCCTTTCACGACCTGTTGGGCCTGGCGGCTGGAATGCCTGTCCACCGTTTGTTGGGCGGTTACCGGCATCGCATCCAGACCTCCATTACGCTCGGTATTGGATCGGTCAAAGAGACGGTGGCGCTGGCTCGAGAGCGGGCCCGACAGGGGTTCCGTATTCTCAAGCTGAAGGGCGGTTTGGATCCAAATGAGGACGTCCGTCGGGTGCGGGCGGTCCAAGACGCTCTGCCTGGCCTGACCCTGCGCCTGGACGCGGACCAGGGGTACAGCGTTCAACAGGCGTTGGACGTAGCCCGCGCGCTGGAGGGCGTGGTGGAAATGCTGGAGCAACCCACTCCCGCCGCCGACCTCGTGGGAGACATCCCCGGGCAGGGCCTGGACGCACTGCGAGAGGTGACCCAGCACAGCCCGGTGCCCATATTGGCGGATGAGAGCCTGCGGGGACCATCCTCGGCACTGGAGATCGCCAGCAGGCATGCCGCCCACGGCATGAGTGTCAAGCTGGCCACCTGTGGGGGGTTGCATTGTGCTCGCCAGGTAGATGCTATCGCTCGGGCCGCCCACATGGCCACTATGGTAGGATGCATCAACGAGCCGGCGTTGCTCATCGCTGCCGGGCTGGGTCTGGCTCTGAGCAGTCCCAATGTCCGCTACGGTGACCTGGATGGCCACTTTGACCTGGTGGGCGACCCAACCGTGCCCGGCTTCTTCTTCGAGGAGGGTTGGCTGGTTGCCCGTGATGTGCCCGGCCTGGGCTGTACCGTCGAATTGTAGCCCTTCGGTGTCATACTTTGGGTTGATATACGTATAGTATAGTGAATAGGCGGATGCTCACTGAAGATTGATAAAGAATGGCCACTTTGATTGCTCAGCGTATCCGCCAGTTCCTAGCCAGGGAACCGGGGCTCAGCGAAGGCGCCTTTACCTATCTGTATGAGCGCCATTTGGATCGCATCCTCAACTACGTCCGCTATCGGCTAGGACCTGAGGAAGCTGAAGATGCCACAGCTGATGTCTTTGTTCGTGCCTGGGGCCGGCGCCGGGGCTATGACTCTGAAAAGGGAACCCCGACCACCTGGCTGTGGGCCATCGCCCGCAATGTCGTGACGGACCGGCTGCGGCGTCGTCGGTTGAGGCAGGTTGAGCTATCCCTCGATTTGGCCGTGTCCACCGATCCGCTGGCTGATATAGAGAGGCAGGAAGAATGGCGGCGAGTTCAGGTTGCCCTGGGGTACCTGCCAACGGTGGACCAAGAGATTATTGCCCTCCGATTTGGCGCCGGTCATACCAATCGGGCCATTGCGGGACTGATGGAGATGAGTGAGGCTAACGTAGCTCAGCGATTGCGAAGAGCTTTGCGTAAACTGCGGACCCAGCTGCAGGGAGATGATATGCTATGAGTGGCCTGTCTGATAAGGAGTTCCAGGCCTGGCTTGATTTCGTGGAACGAGGCGGAGAGTTATCGTCTGCCTTGCCTGGGGATGATGCAGCCGACTTGGACCTGGCCAGCCGCCTGCTGGCCCTGCGGACGGCGCCCAGCCCCCACCTGGCTGCCCGGGTTGCGCGAATCCTTGCTCCTCCGTCCTCGACGCGGGCTTTGACGAGGACGACGGCCTGGAGGCGGGCCAGGGTAGGCGTGGGAGCGGTTGCCGCCTTGTTGGCATTGGCTCTCACCCTGACCTTCACGCCGGCCGGTACCTGGGCACAGGAGATGTTGCAGCGTTTCGGGGTAGTCTTTTTGCCTGGCGTTATGCCTCAGTGGTCGGGAGAGTTTCTGAAAGTTGTACCTACCAGGCCTCCAGTCGTTTTCAGCACTGAAAGCGAGGTGCAGGCGGCGGCTGAATTTCCCCTGCGCTGGCCAACCGAATTTCCCTTTGACCGGGAGCGGGTGACTTTCCTGGGGTATATGACCTACACGAATGATGGAGCCTGGATCGAGAGCCTATACGGCGACGCAAAGGACCATTATCTGGAGGTGCAGGTTTTCTGGCGCCAACGCCCTGGACCTTGGCCGGTGGGGGATGCTCGTTTCGAGTCAGTTGATGTGGCTGGCTGGGAAGGGCTGTGGGGGGAAGGGGTGCCTGCCTCTTTCATCGCCGGAGCGCGCCGCAGTTTAATCTACAAAGGCCTGGATGGCACGCTGACACGGGTAGGGGAGGCCGAAGGCTCTTCTCCCGCGCCCATTAATGTATTGTTGTGGGAAGAAGAAGAGATTCTGTATGTCTTGGTTGACCCAAATCAGAAACTCAGCCGGGCTGATCTGCTCCGAGTTGCCGTGTCAGCCTACCAGGATCGTTAGGAGGCCGAGTTCTCAGCCTGGTGTTCTCAGAAAATCCATTCTTCATGGCGACCACAACTTTGACATAAACACCCCGACCTTAGTCCTGCCCCCCCTGAAGCGCGATTCGCTGAATCCTTGGCGTATTGATCTGCTAATTCACGAGACCAGAGGACAACCATGACAATTCATTCTGATGCGGAAGTTGTGACCTTGCAGAGGCGTGTGGGCGTGTGGGAGCGCCCCCTGTCGAGAGTGGTGGTGCTCAACTGGGAGTTGGTCCTGTATGGGCTGATTCTGGTGTTGGCGGTAGCCACGCGCTTTTACGATTTGAGTGCGCGGGCGGTCAGCCACGATGAGAGTCTGCACGCCCTGTATTCGTACAAGCTGTACGATGGGGATGGATATCGTCACGACCCGCTGATGCACGGGCCGCTGCTGTTTCACGTGACGGCTCTGGTCTACTTTCTATTTGGGGACAACAACTTCACCTTTCGGGCGGGCGTGGCGTTGTTTGGGGTGGTACTGGTCATGTTGCCGTATGGGCTGCGGCCGTGGCTGGGGCGGTTGGGGGCGTTGGCGGCCTCGAGCATGCTGCTGATCTCGCCATCGATCATGCACTACAGCCGGCACCTGCGGCACGACCTGTTCAACGCGGTGTTCACAGTGCTGATGTTCATAGCCCTGTTTCAGTATCTGCGGGCGCGAGCGGCGGGGGATGAGAAGGGAGGGCGGCGTTGGCTGGTGGTGGGGGCGGCGGCGGTGGCCCTGTCGCTGACGACCAAGGAAGTGGCCTTCATCCATGGGTTTATCGGCTTGACGTTCATAGGCATGGTGAGTCTGTTTGAGGGGATTAGTGCGAGGCGGCGGCGGGCGAGTTTTGTGTGGGGATTAGGGCTGTTGGTGGTGGTGGGGGGCATCATCTTGTGGCTGACAGTTGGCAATGCGGGGCCGCAGACTGAGGGGGATATGTCGCTGTCCCGGCAGGTGATCCAAGGCCTGGCCGGGCTGGGAGAGCGGCTGTCAAGGGACCCGGAGGTGACCCACGAGGGGCAGGTGGGGCTGGTGTGGAAGCTAATCCAGCTGCTGGCGTTGGGGATCGGGCTGGTGTTTGGGGCGTCGACGCTGGGTTTGAGCGTGTCGGGCAAGCGGCTGATGTGGGAGGCGGTGCGGGGCATACCCAAGCGGGAGTTGGGGCTGGCCGTATTGGTGGGCGGGGTGTTGTTCGTGGTGCTCTACACCACGTTTTTCACCAACCCGTACGGGGTGGTATCGGGGACGTGGGGAGCGGTGAGCTACTGGCTGCGGCAGCAGGACGTGCAGCG
>CP070811.1:1244224-1251828 GCA_020343875.1 Anaerolineales bacterium
ACGCCTGAGAACACATCCAAGATGGTTCGGTCAGCGTTTGTTCGTATGAGCGAGACCCGCGCCATTGCGCGCAGCCTGCGCTTCTACAACGGCATCGGCATGACTGCTCGCGATGAGTTGCCCGGGAAGGTGTCCAGTGAAGACTAAATACATGGAGTACCGGAATCATCGGGTCGTCTATCTGCGGATGGATGAAGATACGGCCATGAAGCTGGCTGAAGTATCTGACATGGTGGAGGAAGACGAGGTCACCGACAAGAGGACTACGCCAAGAGCGAGGACCGCCCTGAAAGCGCTGCGCCTTGGCCTGCACATCTTAGAGTTCAAGTCAAAGCAATAGATGAATGAGTTGGCATTATTTGCAGGGGCAGGAGGAGGTATCCTCGGAAGCCATCTGTTGGGATGGCGAACAGTTTGCGCCGTCGAGCAAGACAACTACGCTCGGAGAGTATTGCTTGCCCGACAGCGGGACGGCATCTTGCCAAGATTCCCCATCTGGGATGATGTGTCGACCTTCCAGGGAGCGCCTTGGAAGGGACGTATACAGGTACTCACAGGAGGATTTCCATGCCAGGATGTCTCCCTCGGGGGCAGCGGAAAAGGCTTGGATGGAAAAAAATCTGGCCTGTGGTCCGAGATGGCGAGGATTATTGGGGAGGTTCTCCCCCGATTCGTGTTCATTGAGAACTCTCCACAACTCACTGCTCGGGGGCTCAAGCGAGTACTGTGGGAGCTTGCCTCCATGGGGTATGATGCTCGATGGGGAGTGCTTGGAGCTTACCAAGCCGGTGCTCCTCATCGGCGCAACAGGATTTGGATTGTTGCCTGCCGCCAGAGCACACACGAAATACCAACGGTTCCTGTACCCGACCCCGACAGTACAGGACTCAAAGCACAACGGAGCGGAGTCACAAAGAATCAGGACCGAGACAAGGAAGTTCAGGTCGCTGAATGGAATGCTTGGTGGCGCTCCGAACCCGACGTGGATCGAGTGGCTGATGATGTGGCCAATAGGGCACACCGACTTAAAGCCCTTGGAAATGGACAGGTTCCAGCAGTGGCAGCAATGGCTTGGAGAATTTTAGCAGCGCCATTCATTTAAAGGAGAAAAGATGAGGAAGTATCCAGTAACAAACAGACAAATAGCCGCACGCATGAGGAAGCATGGCTGGAAAAAGAACTTCATGCAGATGTCGAGAGCCGGGGTGACGTGGGCTCACCCTATGCACAAAGAGCAGCTGTTGACTATCAGCAAGTATGCGCCGAGCCTTATCGCAACCGGAAAGCCACTGACGGTATGCATTCCTGCAACGCTGTCCGAAGACCGGATGGATTCCCTGCATGATGACGGCTTAGACTTGTACAACCTGGACGAGAAGTACCCCTTCGCTGACGTGCTGACGAGACTCTTGGATTGGTTCGACAGAATAGCAGTCACGCCCGCCGTCGACGCTTAGCTCCAGCAGGAGTCCAGGGCAGCGCCTTGCGATATCGCTTGGCGCGTTGCTTTCTGATGTGTTCGTCAATCAGGGTGCTATGGGGGGAACGCTGCACCCTCATCGGCATCCTGCTTGCGACTGCATAGCAAAGACCTAAGCTAATCAACAAGTCATCGTTGGAGCCTTTGGGATGGTCAGGCCGACCCTTCTTGATGACACAGCGCATCATCTGATCATGAAGGTCTCGGTCCAGGGCCATTATCAATCCACCCTCAACCATCTCACGGATGGACTCAAAGAGCATTGGCCGCGTCTTGACGTTGGTATCCCAGCCCATCTTGCTGCTACCACGAGCCTTCCATAAGCGCGGGTACTTTAGCTCCTGCATCTTAGTCAACACGACGTAGCCCCAACTGCGGCCCTCCACGACCAGGAGCGGGTTGTCGTACTTGTAAGCTACCCTCAAGACAGCCTCAGCAAACTCAGTCGGGGAGTCTGAGTTGGAGACCAGGTGGTACTCAGGCTGCATGGTGTCTACGTTCAGCACCGTCAGCGCACTGTAGTCACTTCCCTTGGTGCCACCTCCAGTATCTACACCCATGATGTACTGAGCATCAGGGTCGTAGTCGCATTCCGGGTAGTAGCGCTCAGGACCATCACCTAAGTGCAGCCGCTCAATATTCTTCAGGCTGGTGTGATCGAAGTAGAAGTCCTCGGCTGCTTCAAAAGCTTCTTGGACCGTGAACGGATACTCGCGCTTGAACTTAGACTTACCCATGGTGGCAATCTGAAATCGCCTCCACCATATCTGCTGCTTCTCAATACCTTGGTCAAGCAGCGCTCTCTCTTCGTTGCTCCAGTTGAAGTGCCCCTTCTCCATCCTGTACTTGGGCTCAACAGACCAAGGCAGGAATACGACCTTCCACTCATTCTCTCCGTTCAGTGAATCCTGAACAATCTTATGGAAGGTGTCTCCAATCTGGTTGACAGTCGACTCAATGATGACTTGGCCGTTCATGCCAGCAGAAGCAAGCACCTGAGCCAAAAGCTCAGCTTGGTCAATACCGAAAGCGAACTCAGAAAGGTGGGCAGCATTGATGGCGAAAGAGCGGGTGCCTCCGCGACCGCCAGCGGTATACACCCTGAGACCAGCCCCAGTGTCTTTATATACAATGGCCCGCTGAGTGCTGACCTTGAGGGGCCGCTGCAACGGAGGGGGTAAGTTCTCGAAGAACCTGCGGTCTAAGCCTGCAAGGTGCTCAGCTGAATCACGAGTATGCGAGATAACCGCAAAGGTGTGCGGATCCTTCGCTGTGTATGCTGAGTAGAAGTGCCAAGCTCTCACCAGTGTAGAGATGCCAAGCTGACGAGCCTTGACGATGATGAGTCTCTTCTCAGTCTCCAGCAGGGGCAACACTGCGCGCTGCGCAGGGTTCAAGTTGAAGTAGCCCAAGCACCCACGACCTTTGTCGTAGATGGTGAGCATCTGGATAAATTGCTCAGCGTTCATGTGGCCAGTGTCCTTTGTTTATTTTTATAGAGGAGTTCACTGGCCACTAAATAGTTTTTGCCCTTGGCTTCAGGGTTTCCAGCCTCTCAAGCCAGTCTTGAGCCCCTGCCTCTTCCATCTGCTCTTTGACCTTCTCCTTCTCTCGGTCCTTGAGATGCAGGTCGTGAAGCTCGGCCAGGCGGGTCTCTTTCCTCACTTTGCAGAGTGCGTCGGCTATACTCACGATATCCTTGAAGGTGAAATGGGGAGGCGGCGCTTCTTCCATGCCCTCTACTGCCAGGAGCAGCAATGATTGAAGCGCACTATCGAGCTTACCTTCCTTCAGGAAATCTTTGATGTCAGCTACGGTATCCGGGTTTGGCCTGTAGTTCGCTTGCATTGTATACGCTCCAAGGTTAAGAAGTCGAAGGAGGAAAAATGGACAGTGTTACCATATTGGTTCCATCTTATCGCATTCCAACGTGGAAGACATTTCACTATGTCACCACAACCCCAAAGGGACAAGCGGTCTGGAAGCGCGACTCGGCTTGCCGAGTGGCTACTTGGGACGTGCTGAAGCCCGGGAGTGCTGACAACATTCTCGACCTTGCGAACACCTTGTATGAGGTGAAGGAGCGCCAGGGCGTTGTCATCAGGGGTGAGTTGAACGGCGACAAGCGGAGCAACATCAGAAGGAAGGGAGACACCTTCATCAGCAAGCCTCGTCGCTGGGTATGCATCGACATTGACGATGTCAGCAAGAAGCAGGCTAAGAACATCGAAACTTTGATTTCTATCGCCCTGCCCACATGCTTTAAAGGGGCTGGGTACGTTTGGCAGATGTCGTCATCACACGGCATGACCAAGCTTGACAACGGCAGCTACATCGAGGGAGACAAGACCTGGAAGATGCATCTCTGGTTCTTGACTGAAGAGGCACACGAAGATGCTGTCCTCAGAGCGTTCTTCAAAGAGCTTTGGCCGATGGTGGACTGGCGCGTCTTCGTTACGGTGCAGCCGCACTACATTGCCGACCCCCGCTTCCTGATGGAAGCAGACCACGAGGGCAACAGCAGCCGCGTACCTGACCCCTTTGCTGAGTCACGCTGGGGCGTTGTCGATGGGCCACGCGTCAAGCTTGCAGGTCAGATTGAGCAGTGGCAGGAGGCCAAGAAGAAGGTGACCGGCGTCCGCGGTGGTGAGGCAAAGCACCGCCCACAAGCACTACCAGACAGCAGCGTATCTTGGAACCAAGACGGCCTGGCCCGCCTTGGCGAGGCTGCACTCAAGAAGGCTATTGACATGGTCTTCTCAGCCAAAGGAGAAGAGCTACACAAGCGACTGGTGGTCTCTGGTCAGTTACTTGGCGGCCTGCTGGCTGACGCTCGAACCGGCCTCAACAGGACGCGCATCATCAACTCCCTGGTGGCTGTCGCTGACAAAGATGCAGACTCAGCTAAGCGTGCCATCAGGTGGGGGCTGGACCATCCTTATGACCGCACGCAAGACCTGATTGAGGCAGGCAAGTCTGGGGTCACCAGAACTAAGAAGATGAAGAAGAGCACCTTCTACAAGTACACAAGACTGCAGACTCGTGACCTTGTGAAGCGCCGCTACCTCCCGCCTATCATTCCTACCCGCAACCTCGTGCTGCTCAAAGCACCTCAAGGGTGCGGCAAGACCCACTGGGTAGGTGAGAGCGGGCTGCCTGAGCTACGCAGCAAGCACCCTGGAGCCGTCGTCCTGTACATCACGCATCGACGTTCAATGGCCCGAGCAGCAGCAACACGACTGGGCCTGCCCTGCTACTTAGACAAGGCTGGACCCATTACCGGTGACACCGTCATTTCTGTCGACAGCCTTCACCGAGTCCGCCTGGACGAGGAGTCCCGCTTCATCATCGTGCTCGATGAGAGTGAGCAAGTCATCAATCACATGGCACTCAGCGGGACCATGGATGGAGCACAGAAGCTTGTTGCTGCATGTGCCTGGGTCAGTGTCCTGAACCATGCTGTGAGCATTGTGGCTATGGATGCAGACCTGAGTGAGCTTACGCTGGCTGAGATTAAAGAGCATGCTCCTGGCGACCTCAGCAAGATGGACCTTGCGGAGCTTATCTACTGCCCTCCTGCCCAGGGAGCGTCTGACTGGACTTACACCCTGGCTGAGCAGAAGGAGTGGGCTGAGAGGGCTCTATTGGACTGCTACGAAGGCGGTGAGCGCGTAGCTGTAGCCTGCCAGTCTCGCAAGCAGGCAGAAGCATTGGCGCTGCGCCTTCGTGAGATTCGCGGCAAGGTCGGCTTGGTCACCAGCAAGACCATCCTGACGGATGACGGGCGCGCTGCTATGGCTGACCCATCTGGGTGGGCTGCACAGCATGATGCTATCGTTTACAGTCCTACGTGGGGCACCGCGGTCTCCATCGACACTGAGGGCTACGATTCAATCTGGGGCTTTGGCAGTCGTCGCGTAGGCACCGCCATGGACCTGTTACAGGCCGTCCACAGGCTGCGTAACCCCAAGTCCCGACACATTACCCTGTTTGCCCCCAAGGGCGGCGCAGACAAGACTACACACCCTTTAGAGATTGCTCAGGAAGTCATCTCCGTTGCCAGCAGGACCAGAGAGATTGTTCAGAAGTACCTGCCCGGCGTCCAGGTCCCGACAGGCTTCACCCCTGCTGACAAGAGCATGGCTGACCGCTACGGTCGTGTGCTGGGTCACGCTCGCAAGTGGGGAAGCGATGGCTGTGATTTACGAGAAGCATTGGTCAGGCTGCTGAAAGAGCGAGGACTGAGATACACAGTACTCAAGGATACACTCCGTAAAGACGAAGCCGCACTGATGCGGGAGCAGAATGCTGAAGCCCGGGAACAGGTTCAAAGCAACTGGGCCAAGGTGGTACACGAGGCAGAAATCATGACACTGAAAGAAGCAGAAGCAATCATTGAATGCACCACGCTGGAGGAGGCAGCCAGCGTAGAGCGAGCCTACATCGAAGACTTCTATGGTGATGCCAACGAAGAGACGGTCATCGCAGACCAGGATGGCAAGCTGCGCGCCGCCGCTCGGGCCTTTAGTGACCTGAGACTTGCACTGGACGATAAGTTCCAGTCTCTGGCGTGGGCTGATGCCAAGAGTGTAGAAGACTCACAGGCCATCACCTCCATGAAGCATCGCTACATGAAAGCGACCAGCGCCAAGTATGCTTTGTTTGCCGCCGGCCTGCAGGACCTGACGCCCGACCAGGACATGGACTTAGAGAGCTTGATTGCTTGGGCCATGCACAATGCAGAAGTGCTGAGCCTGCTGGGCAACCCAGTCCGAGCAGACATCAAGACAAGAGCAGCCTTGTGGCTCAGCAACATGCTGCGTCGGTATGGTCTGAAAATCAAGGCTTCACGCAAGCAGCGAAAGGGCGTGCGTGTGCGGGTTTACCGCATCGACCAAGAGAGCCTGGAGCACATGCTTCAAGTCAGCAATCACTATCATACCCACCGCAAGATGCCCGGCCCCGCTTTCACACAGGAGAACTCATGAACCAAAAACTACTCAACATGCAGCTTCAGATGGCCAACTTTGCTGACCCTCGTCAGCCTGCAGGTATGGCAATGAACTGGGTGCTCAGCGACGAAGAGATGCCCTTCATGGACTACCGTAAGCTCAAGGCAATGATTGAGACTTACGAGATTGCTATGCACGTCCCGGAGCCATCCTTCTACCCTGTCACCTGCTGGGTCTGCCTGATTGACCCTGAGACCTGGAACATCTCTATTGAGTGGCATGGTGATGAGAAGGTTGTCACTAACCACAGCTACAACATGAGAACACAGCGCCTGCTTGGCTGGCCTAAGATTATGAAGCCCAGCATCCAGAAGCTGTTCGACACTGAACTATTCACCGTGCTCAACGACTGGGGGCAGAAAGAATGGCTGGACACACCGCTGAAGAACTCAGAAGAATCCGAGTGGAATTAGACAAGTGCCACACCCTGCCTGACAACGGCAGGGACCGCATGCCGCCCCTCACAAAGAAGGGGTGGTTCCCTCTCTGGTGCTACACAAATCCAGGCACTTGGATGTACCATGCAATCCAAAGAGCCAATGTGAGGTTGCCCCCCGGCAAGTAGCGCGATAGACTAACCATGAAATGGTCAGTCATTTCTTCTCCTATGTTGACCCCCCTGGGAAACCAGGGGGGTTTTCTATTACATGGGAGGCTCTTCCCAGTACATCTCGTAGCGCCTGATGACATCATCAGCATACTTGCTGCTACCGTTGTACATGGTAAGAGACATGCGCAGGTCTCCGCCTGCCAGAACTCGGTTGGTATGAAGCAGCCAAGCTCCAGCGCGAAGGTTCTGATACGGGTCCCGGGCCTCTTCCAGGCCGTTCCAGGAAAGCTCAGTGCTGAGCCAGTTCCAGTTATATGGATTGCTCCATACCACCGGATGAAGCTGCACCAGACCAATCTCACCCTGGGAACCAATGGCCCCGTGGTGACAACGCGTCTCTTGCACCACTACCGTGTTGAGTAGGCGAGGGTCCACGTTGAACTCCTCAGCAGCCTCGATGACCATACCGGCGTACCCTACAGGGGGCTCTAAGCTGCACTGAGCCAGCAAAAACTCAATCAGCATAGTTCTCCTCCAGCCATGTTGCCAAGACATCGCCAGG
>CP070811.1:1251928-1256264 GCA_020343875.1 Anaerolineales bacterium
CCATCGCAAGAGACCGCCAAACTTTGAGCTGGAGAGTTGTAGATTACCCAGCCAGACGAAAAATGGCGTCCAGCCGTCAAAGACCAACTCTGCTCCAGGGAAACGATCGCGCAATCTAAGCACCAACGATTTGACCTGCGCTTCCATGAAGTAGACAAGGACGTTTTCGGCCAGGAACAGGAAACGGCGCTGAGAGTGCACCTTCACCGCTTCTAACCAGGCGTCCTCGAGCACCGAGCAAGCCAGCAGATGGTAGCGTTCCCCTTCATCGCCGATGAGACTCCGGCGCAGCGTGATGACGTCCGGCAGGTCCAGGTCGTACCACTCCACCCGGCTGTTGCGCTCCGCGACCCGTTCGAAGCGCGAGTCAAGGCCGCATCCAATGTGAACCACAACCGCGTCCGGGTGACGGCTGAGGAAGTCTCGGGCGTACCGGTCTATCTCGCGGGTGAGCATGATCCGTGCTACCTTGTTTGCCTCGGCCATCCGGATCTTGCTGATCTGGCCGAAGTCGTAGCTCAACCGCGACACGAGCGCCACGGCTTTCTCGTCCCTCATGATGGCGTCTGGGCGCTGCGATTCCATCGCCCGGTTGTAGAGCGGAATGAGCAACGTTTCAGCGACGCCGGTCAGGGCCGGATCAAGCATCCCGGACCTATCCATCTCCAATCTCCAGAAGCAACCTTGCTGCCCAACAAGTTATTCAGTGGCTTGGCGATTCTGCCCCGGGCCATCCTGAAACCGGAGCCAAATTGAGCATATTCGGCCGCGTACCACCTTGGCAAAAGCCAAGTCCCCTGCAATTGGGGTTGGGCTGCTCATCGTTTGAACTACTTGTGGTACATGTTAATGTTTTTTTGCGTGGAAAGAAAGCACATAGATCACGGCATCTTTTTCCAGCCAGATATCGCGAAATTCTCACCACGGCTGGATGCGGGCCAACGGCATGCGCGTCAACCGCCGCACTCACCGGACACACCAACCTGATCGACATCGCCTCCGTGGGCGCGAGTCGGCTGCGCGCTTGTCAGGCGGCGCGTAGGCTTGGCGATGGCCGCTCAGTGACCATCAGCCGCGCGTTCCAACTTGGGGATGCTAATCTTGGTCATTGTCAGCATAGCCTGCATGGCCCGCTGTGAGCGAGCGGGGTCCGGGTCGGCGAGCAGCTGATGCAGCCGGGTCGGCACTACCTGCCAAGACAACCCCCAGCGATCCTTCAGCCAGCCGCATTGCCCCTGCGAACCGCCCTCCGACAACGCAGCCCAGAGCCGATCCACTTCGTCCTGGTCCGCGCACGCGATCTGAAACGAGACGGCCTCGGTGAACGGGAACTGCGGCCCACCGTTTAATCCGATGAACCGCGTGCCCGCCAGGGTGAACTCCACGGTGAGCACCATCCCGGCTGGACCGCTTGGAGTGTCAGCCGGTGAGCGGGTGACCCGATCGATGCTGGAATCGGGGAACAGCGACACGTAGAACCGGGCCGCCTCCTCAGCCTGTCCGTTGAACCACAGGAACGGTGTAACTTTCTGCATCACGGTACCTCTCCTTTGCCGCCTAATGGAAAAGCTGAGGCGCAGCGCCGGGCGAAACAACGTGCCCGACAAGAAATGATACGACCCATAAACGATTCCGGCAACAATGGAAACCTCGATCTGGCGGTCGGCTGCATGCGCTGCTCGGGCCGCCCTGTGCTTTTGATGTGGCCCATCACGCACAATGCACTTGTCATAATCCGCCTATGAAGCACCTGACAGAGCAGCTAACAGGTCATCGGTTGTCCCTTATGAACTGTTCCATCGGGAATGGCTTGCCGTGCCCAGGATAAACTGTGTTGACTGCTAAACTCCTCAGCTTTTCAACACTGGCGCTCGCCCCCGCCACGTCGTCCATGATTGCATTGAGAACTGGTTTGCCTGTGTTGTCCAACAGATCGCCGCAAAACAGGTCGCCTCCGGCTGTCAGGATTCCGATTGAGCCTTTTGAGTGCCCTGGAATCGTAAGAACTGTGGCGTCGAATCCATATTCCGAAAGCGTGTATCCATCCTTGATGTATAAATCGGCCTCAAATCTGTTCGATTTGCCAAACCTGAACAGGATCGGCGCTATCACTCTCATGAGAGTGCTGCCTGATTCTCTGTTCCAGAACATATCTCCGCGTTCGGCCATTCCGGAATCGTCCTTGTGCATGGCGATTTTCGCGCCGAACTTTCCACGGAGATAAGCGGCATTGCCAATGTGGTCAAAATCTCCGTGTGTCAAAACGACGAGCTTGAGATTGCCTGGCTTGCAGCCTGCGCTCTCAAGTTCTCTCTCAAGTTGGTTGCGCTTGTTTGAACTTCCTGTGTCTATCAGGACATAGCCGGTGTCGGTTGCTACAAGGTAGCAGTTTACGCTGCCCAACCTGTAAGGCAGTGGCAGAGTAATGGTTTTGATTCCTTGCTGCATGTTTTCTTCCTTGTTTCTAAGGCGGAGGCGACCCAACGCTCCGCGCGCCAGCCGCCGCACGGCTCTTATCCTCAACCCCCTGCATCGGGCGCCAGACTTCAAACCTTGATTTTGCGCAAATACAAGGCATTTCTATTCGGTAACGCAAACACAGGCGGTTTCTAATCGGTTTTAGCCGTCAGAACAGTACCTTTCCAAGCAAATAGCGAGGTCTTGAGCGAATTGCTTTAGAGTTAGCAACTCGACGCGCACGAGTTTTCCGTCCTCGAAGACGAGACGTCCTGGGCTGGCGAGCAAGTCACGCACAATGCGTTTGACGCCGTAGGGCTCAAATCGGGTACCCAGCAGCGCGCGGTGATGGAAATCGGCCAGCAAATTGTGAGCCAGATCGGTGAGCAGGATGTAGCCTTTCTGGGCCAAGAAGCGGCGTTTGCGCCGGGCTTCCAGGCCTAACCCGCCTTTGTCGTTGCGAAACTGCTCGATTTCAGCCGCGCCGCGTTGGTCGTAACAGGCCAAAAAGTGACCTTTGGACGGCAAAGAGAGCGTGGTGATGTAGTAACTATGGCAGAATTCCTCATCTTTAAGCCGACGTTTGATGAAGACACGCACGGGGCGGCCATAGTCAACCGGCGGCTCGACTTCAGCCAGCCAGGCATCGGGATAAGCATCCCAACGACGGACTCGTCTGGCCAAAGCAGCGGCGCGTCGGCTGTTCATGCCTTTGGCCACGACGTGGTAGCCGCGCCCCAGAAGCCAACGCAGGTGGGCATCGCTGCCCGCGCCGCCATCGATGCGCCATACGGTACGTCGGCGCTGCTGGGGTGCTAACTCTAATGCATTTTCGGCTGCCAACACTGCTGGCTGCAGACAATGGGTGGTGTGCCAATTGCCGGCAAAGATGTCTGACCAGATGGTTTCCCGGTATCGGATAGCACTGACGCGGGCCAACTGGCGTCCACTGACGTTTTTTTATCGCTGAAGAACCCTTTTTGGCTCTTTTCAGCCCGTGGGCTACATGGCAAACCCGACAAGTCGAAGTCCAGCCATAGAAAACCACGCCAATCGTGGCACTCGGCCCGGCTATGAGCCCGCCAGATCGCGGTCGTACTGCCACGTAACTGGTCAATGTTCATTAGAGTTAGCGCGTCTAAGGTGCGGGACAAGTTGGACTGATCCACAAAGCGATCCCAGCCCCAGACCGCAGCCATGCCCAGCTCCGCTTTCAGACGCATGTTGGCTTCCGAGATGGTCTCGCAGCCGGCTAACATGCTTAAGAACACTTGAATCAGCTTGCTGTGGGGACTGAAATCTCGCTTTTTCATTGGAATCTCAACATCTTTCAACGGTTCCAGGGTGCCACGCCGCCGGTAAAGGGCGGATAGCACCGCCAGGGGCGCATACTGCGTGTTGGTCGGTCCGTCGGTCAGGCCAATTTCAATGCTCATCGGCTTCCTCCTTGGGCAATCTAACTCTAATGCATTTTCCGATGATCTCGAAATTTGGCCAATTTCGGCTCAGTTTCCTGAATAGAAATGCCCCCTGTTTGCGTTATCGAATTGAAACCTGCTGTATTTGCGCAAAAATAAGGTACGAAGTATAACGATGATCTTTGCTTCTTTATTAAACTCATAAATCCTGCGTACCGCCACGGAAGAGTAGAGGTAAAAAACCGAAGCCTCACCAACAGCCAAGTGCTCCTCAGAACTTTCTTCAAAGAGACCCATATACCAATCCAATGTTTTTGTTGGCTTGCCAACTGATATATCCTCTGCAAAAAAGTGTGGCTCCTTAACTCGCGGCATAAAAATATTCGGATGATCGCACAAATACCTGTACAGTGCCGTTGTAGCACACCTAGGCGCCCCAACAATGAAGAAATTTGGCTTAG
>CP070811.1:1256364-1259439 GCA_020343875.1 Anaerolineales bacterium
GCGCTCTTTGGCTGCTGCCTGGTGGCCTACTCGAGGTTGGCGCGGATCTGGTCTGCGGCTTCCTGCAAAGCCTCCTCAGCGGAGACATCGCCGGTGGCGAAACGCTGGATGGCCAGGGACACGGCGCCGTTCATCATGTTATAGTCGGGGCCATAGATGCCGGCGCTGGGGATCTTCTTCACCGCATCCGCGTAGATTTCGAAGGTGTTCTGCCCGGCGAAGAAGTCCTGCCCTTGCTGGAACAGTTGGTCATCGTAGGTGGTCTCCAGCGACGGGATGAAACCACTCACCTCGAACATCTTGAGCTGGCTCTCCCTGCGGCCCAGGGCGAACTCGACGAAGGCCCAGGCGGCTTCGGGGTTGGGAGCCTGGGCGGGGATAACGAAGGTCGAGCCACCATCGTTGGCCGTACGTGGGCCTGCACCGGTCACGCTCGGCATATACGCCACGCCCCACAGCCCCGCGGTGCCCGGGGCGATCCACGATTTCATGAAGACTTCCATCCAGGCCGCCTCGATGATGGTGGCGATAGGATGTTCTGAGAGTTCGACCGTGCCCAACTCAGCATACCAGGGGTCTTCCCACTCCAGGTTATCGGACACCAAATCCTCATCCCAGAACTTGCCCAACATCTCCAGCGAGGCGATGTCCTGGGCGCTGTCTACCGTGACTTCGCCGGTCTGTAGATCATAGTAGCCCAGCCCTTGTTCCCAGAGCACCATCTCGTACAGCCGGGCGAAATTGTTGGCTTTGTTGTGGGCGAAGCAGTAGGCTCCCGTCTTCTCTCTGATCGTCCGGCAGGCTTCAATATAATCATCCCAGGTGGCGATTGACCGGGTCACGTCAGCCGGATCGGTGGGCAGGCCCGCAGCCTCGAACACGTCCCGCCGGTAGTACATCACCACCGGCCCAGAGTCCCAGGGCATGCAGTAGTACTTGCCATTCAGCGTGCAGTCGGTCCACTTGTAGTCGTTCATCTGGTCGAGGTAGGGGGCAACCTTGTCTGTCAGGTCCATCAGGCCTACACCGCCCCCCATTTGAACGAACTGGGCCAGGTGGCTGTTCTCCACCAGCACCACGTCAGGCAGGCCTTCGCCGGCAGTCAGAGCCAGTGGCAGGTTGGTGTAGACGTCGCCAGGGTCCATGATCAGAAACTCGACCTCAACGTCGGGGTACGCCGCCTGGAAATCAGCCAGGACACCGCTGGCTTCCAGGGTGTCGCCCAAGGCTGCCTGCCAGCCCCATACGATGATCTGGCCTTCTGGCTCCGGCGGTGGGGGAGCGGCAGGCTCGGGGGTGGCCGTTACCACCTTCTCGACTTCTTCCTTAACCACCTGGGTGACCACCTTCTCAACCTCCTGCGTCACCACTTTCTCGATGACCTGAGGTTCTGGCGCTGGGCCACAGGCGGTCAGCAGGCTGGTCAACACGAGTGTACAGATAAGCGGAATCGCTAGCTTCTTCATCTTTCCGTCCTCCTGGATTGTCTGAAGCTTTGGAAATCCAACATTGACTTTGCGAGCTGGCGGCGGATATTGATTTCGCTTCTCACCTCCTTCGGCAACTTGGTTGGCGGGTGGACCTGTCCACCAGGAGGGAGTGGCAAACGCTAGCACCTGCGGCGAGGCGTGCGGTTCAATTTAGATGAATGAACTTCGGGGAGGCGGTGCTTGCCCAAATTGAGCGGCCACAAGTCGCCTTCCACGCTTGATTCCCGTAAGACAAACCTGTGGCGGGCGACCTTGACAGCCAGCGCGGCTGGCGTTATAGTACGGTCGCCACATCTCGTGGGCCCAGACCGGGCGACGGTTTGAGCCGGAGAGGTTGGCTGCCTAGGATGTTCGTCACTTGCTTGACCGGCAGAGGCGAACATCCTGCTCTTTGGGCATTCTATCGAATTGCCTGACTCTCCTCTATTTAATACCTGCTCAGCGACTTCAGGCATCACCTGGCAGTTTAATCAAAGGCCGGATAAGCTGGACGGAACAGGCTTTGTTATGGCAGCTCCTCCTTTCTTTCACACCAGGCTTGGCCAGGGCCGGATAGGCATTCTGCCTGCCCTGGATCTATGCGCTTGAAACCACCGAGCTTTCGCGGACAACCAGTTCAGGCTGAAGCAAGATGGTCCTTGGCTCGACCTGGTCGTTATCTTGTAGCTTGGCCTCTATAATGCGGCCGAGTTCTCTGATCGAAGCCCGGCCCAGTTCATTCAAGTCTTGGCGCATGGTAGACAGCGGAGGGCAGAAGAAAGCGGCCTCGGGGACATCGTCAAACCCCACCACTGACAGGTCTTCGGGGACCCGTCGCCCCAGCTGGCGCAATGCTTTTAATGCACCCAGGGCCATCTGATCGTTGCAGGCGAACAGGGCGGTCACGTCTGGGCGTTGTTCCAGCAGGCGGTGCAGCCCTCGCTCGCCACTGGCTGCCGACCACCTTCCTTCAACCACCAGGCTGTCTTCGACGGGCCGGCCGGCTTCAACCAGCGCGGCCTGCCAGCCTGCTTTGCGTTGCTGGGCCGACCACCAATCCAAGGGGCCGGTGATCAGCCCCACGCTCTCATGCCCCTGATCCAGCAGGTGCTTGGTGGCTATGTAGCCTCCCTGCCGGTTGTCGATATTGACCACGGACAGGTTGGGGCAGGGTCGCATGTCTAGAAAGACGACCGGGACGCCCAGCTGGCAGATCTCTTGCTCTGCCCAGTCTCGGTTGTTGCCGATCTCGGACACAGCCCAGATGATGCCATCCACATGGTAAGACAGCAGGTCATGCAGGATCCGGACGCCGCTATCGGATGGGTGCCGTACCAGGCTCAGGTGTAGCCTGTAGCCCATCTCATTCGCCTGGTGTTCGATGCCGGCCAGCGTGTGGGAGGGGCCAAAGTACTGCACGCCATAGCTCACGATGCCTAGCGTGCAGCTCCGCCCCTGGGTCAAACTGCGGGCGATACTGCTAGGGCGGTATCCCAGCTCTCGGATGACCTCCAGGATCCGCTGCCGGGTCTCTTTGGCTACGTCGGGTTTGTCGTTGAGAACCCGGGAAACCGTCTGGCGAGATACGCCGGCTGCTGCGGCGACA
>CP070811.1:1259539-1262205 GCA_020343875.1 Anaerolineales bacterium
ATCCTGTTCTATTTTGACCAGATGACGCCGCAGGCCCAGGAGCACTTTCGGCAGATCGCGCGGGCACTGGCTGAGACCCAGGAAAGGTCTCAAGCCCAGGCGTTGTCTGAGGGGGGAGAAAGAGTCGAGACGGACGAGGATGAAGACGCGTCTACTGCAGCCGGCCATGCACTGGCGCCGGCGTAGGTTTAGGTCAGAGTTGGGCCGGCTGGGTTCGGCCGACGTGGACGTGCTGCTGTCTATGCTGCGCCTGCGAGCGCGCTGGCCACGGCGTTGGTGGTGGTTGGAAGAGTATGAGGAAGCAAAAGTGATCGGGGGGTGATGTGTGTCCGCCAGGGGTGATTTTCCCATCGAAACGACTGCGGAGCGGGCGCTCGGGTACTTTTCCGCGGGCTACAACTGAGCACAATCGGTACTGCTTGCGGTCTGCAAGGAGATGGATCAAGACTGCGACTGCATTCCGCGCATCGCCGCCGGTTTAGGGGGAGGGTTGGGTCGGCATGGAGAGGTGTGCGGTGCGTGCGCGGCTGGCGTGCTGGCGGTGGGCCTTTTGTACGCATCGGATGGGCCGGACGACGCAGAAGCAAAGGCCGCGGTCCAGTTTAAGACGGCACAGTTTGTGCAAAGATTCGCCGCTCTCAACGGCGCGATTCGCTGCCGGGATCTGATTGGCCTGGACTTGACCGGTGAAGGGGCGGTCAGCGCATATCACGCGCTGAACCTGCAGGAAGAGGTCTGTAACGGAATTGTGAGCAATGCGGTGCGGGCGTTCCTGGAGCTGCTGCACAAGTCCGATTAGGACGCAGATAAAGCCGCTTCGCTTCCGAGCGCAGATTTTCGGGATGGTTCCCTAATCCGTGATACAAGCCAGAGATATTTGTGGCTCTGGCAGACCAACAGCAGAGAAAAAATCAGTGGCCCCAAAGTCATCGAGATTGATCTCGGCGCGCTGTATAGCGCTGGTGGCTCGATGGAGGCCACGCGTCTTGACATCAAAATTCTCGAACAAAGCCACGCCAGCGAAAAGCAATTGGCATCGCTTGGGTGAGGGAAAGAACTTGGCGATGCGGCTGACGGGTTTGAAGATGCCATTCTTGCTCTCCAGAGCGTTGGTGGTGGTAGGAGTGCCTTGCTGGACCGAGAGTTCAAGCGATGTATTGATGGCGGTGCCGTGTTTGTTGATGAAGCGCTGCAAACGACGGGCCAGCTTTTGGACACTGGCGGTCTGGATCACATAGGTTGGGTCGCGCAATTGGGAGAGCACACCTTCTAACATCAAGACGCAGACACTCTCATAGCCAGGCGAGAAGGCTTTGAAGACCAGGGCCAACAGGGGCAGCAGGCGTTTGCGTAACAGACGGCGTTTGAGTTGGCGTTGCTGCTTGCGCTGCTTCATTGGCAATCCTTTGGGGACATCCAAGGTGACGTCCCGTACGGCTTCATCGAACAAGCGCACGATTTGTCGGATCAGGTGCACGTGATCTCGCAGATGCATTAACTTCAAGTCAGCAGCCTTCATGTATTTGTTGAACAACACGTCCAGATCCGTCAGGAAATACTGGGGTTGAAAATGAGTGCCCACCACATCGCGCAACTGAAGCGGAATGTCTTGGGCTTTTCGCACAATGCAGCGCACACTGCGGATCAAGCCGTGTTCACAAATCGCCACACCCAAACTGTAGGCTCGGCGCTTCATCTTGGGATAGGTTTCGTCGTACAGCAGGAAGCGCGCCCTTCCTTGCCGACATTGGCTCAGACGGGCCAGAGCTGCTTCAGCCTTGCGCCCTACTCGCAGCGTCAAACGATCAATATGCCCTATCGACACCGGTCGGGCATACACGAACTTGACCAGCGTCTGCGTCTTGCGCACCGACAAACCCAGTTTGAAGCGGCTCAGGCCCACCAAGCGGTTGACTTGCGTCCACCACGCCCGGCGTGCTTTTGCCTGACGCGCACGCTCCGGCGAGATGATTTCATGTCCACAATCTCGGCATCGCCAACGCTGAATGCGCACGCGGGCCACTCCCATCCAGCCCAGCAACAACATCCGCACCCAGTTCAATACCCAGTACGTCCCATTCTTGGTAACCTTGCCCCCACACCGCGGACACACTTGGCTCCTTTCCGCTTCAGATCGCCGTTTCTTCCCTTCCGTTGCTTTGCCCTTTGGTTTCGGTCCCGGCTTTCGATTCGCCACTGTCTCTGGCAGCGCTTGCTCTACCTTCTTCAAGTCGTATCGCAATGTACTGGCAGGCACACCCGCCTCGCGTGCTGCTGCTTCTATATTGATCTGTTCCAACGCTGTCTTTACCGGCTGGACTTTCTCGTCCACCTGTCGTATCCTGTTTCCCATTGGGCTACCTCCTGGTTGAGTTGCTGCTTGTTCTTACTCTTACCAGAGGTGGCCCTTCTGTCAAGTTTCAGCCCACAAATATCTCCCGTATTTCACAATACGGGGAACCATCCCCTGCTTGCTCACTTTCCGTCTTGTGATCGGACCAGCAAATAGGTCTACACAGCGCCGGTAACGCAAAGATGATGAGGCGGGCGTCTGTGATTGGGTGCAAGCCGGTCGCACAAAGCTGGACGCGATAGTCGACTGCCAAGATTTTAAGATTTTTCTAACCACTTCTACAGCAAATCTGTGATATACTATTGCTGTTAAC
>CP070811.1:1262305-1267685 GCA_020343875.1 Anaerolineales bacterium
AGGCTTGACGGCCAGCTTAAGCACCCCAATCGCCTGAATGGCACCTGCCACTTGCAGGCCCTGGGCAGCCAACAGATCCTGAGCACCCCGCTGGCCAAGGGCCGGCTTGAACTTCACCAGGACATCCCCGGGCACGTACTCCGCCCGGGGAGCTTGAACGTCAGGGACCACCGACCCCGCAGTCGGTTTGGCTGGGACAGGCTCGGGACGATTAGCCAGGACAGGCCAGGCGCCCATGGACCCGATCAGCGTAGTGATAATCAGGAGCAAAAGAAGCTTGATATGAAGACGTCTTTGACCCACCGAATTCGCCTCTAAGTTAGCCAGTTGTCTCAATCATACACACAACAGGGCCAAATTGCAATACAACAATGGTACCATGCTGCATTCATGGGGCGCCGACGGCCACCACCGTTACATCATCAAAATAGGCATTGGTATTGGGATCGGCCCCGGTGCTGCCCTGAAGGGTGATGGTCAGCCGGTCGGATGTAGCGGTGACCACCTGAGACAGGGGACGCCAGACGCCGGGCCAGCTATCGCTCACCCACTTCACTGTGGCCGTCCCATCCCGGACTCCCAACGAAGCCTGGCCATCGCCGGGGGGATAAAGCTGGTAATAGGCCGTGATCCGATAGGTTCTGCCTGGCTGTACCTGTACTACCTGGGCCAGACCGCCGACAAAAGGCGCATACCCGGATATCTTGTAGGCCCAGCTGCCACCATGCAGCGTGGATCGCTCCCCGGCAAAGCTAGGCTGCCCGGCCAGGATGAAGGGGGCCCAGCCGTTGGCGATGCTTTGACCTGCAAAGGCGGGTAGCATCAAGGTGTAGAATCCGTCTTCAAAGTCACCGTTAATCAGCACCGATGGTGGCTGGGGCGGCGTGGGAGCTTCCCCCGGCCGGTAGATTCGGCCACGCACCATACGCGTTCCCTCGTCCCACTCCTCCCAAACCGCCAGGTAAACGTCCGCCTGCGGATTGTAGGTCAGGGCCGGGTAGCTGATGTTCCGCCCAGATGCTCCGCTCAAGGGCCATTGGATGCTGCGCAATTCGCCTGTGGCGGATAACTCTCGTCCCAAGACGGTGGTCAGGATGTCGTCGCCAGGCCCCTCCCAAACTGCCAGGTAGCCGCCCGCGCTATCCGAGGCCACGTCGCTGAAATTCTTGCTGTCTCCCGGTTCTGACAGTGAGATCCCTCCCACGACCGAAGCATCGGGCCGGACCCGGGCCGCCTGGGCCAGGCCATTGGCCCAGACCACCAGGTATTCGCCGCTGACAGGGTTGTGCGTCACCGCCGGCTTATCCCCTTGGCCGATGAAAAATGGCTGGCCGACTCGTTCGCCTGTGGCCGTCAATCGTTGGCCGAGCAGATTCGCCTCCAGGCCAGGTCCGATCAGCGACCAGACCACCAGATACTGGCCGCTGACCCGGTTAGCCGCCAGCGCCGGACGCACTTCCGGAGTGCCCTGGTCGCCGATGAGAATCACCTCACCCACCAGACTCCCTTCAGCCGACACCCGCTGACCATAAATACTGCTCTCCGCCGGCTCCCCCCGTATTTCGTACCAGACCACCAGATATTCATCCGAGCCAGGGTTGTAGGCCACAGCCGGCGGCCAGTTTTCAAAGTTGCTGGCCTGTACGATCAAAAATGCCTCGCCAATGAGACTGCCATCACTCGCCAGCCTCTGCCCATAGATGTCAGCCAGATTCTCTCGGAAGTCCCACCAGGTAACCAAAAACTCGCCAGCCGCCGGGTTCGCGGTTATGGAGGGGATACCGGCCCGCCCACGGGGGGTGATGGGCGCGAATTCAGGGCCCGCAGGCTGGCCGCTACGATCCACGAAACGAGCTCGCAAGCTGGCTCCGTCCACCAACGTCAGGCCCATATCCCAGACCACCAGGAAACTGTCGCCCCCCGGCAGGGAGGCAGCCGCCGGCAATCCCCCGCCGTAGGCGAGGGTCACAACATCGCCTACCGGTTCGCCAGCTACGAGCAGGCGGGGCCCCCAGGCCAAAGCCACCACCGCCAAAAGCACGGTTATCAGGGCGATATGTTTGTCAAGTATTGGCGTCTTCTTGCGCTTCATCAGGGGACTCCTTCACTTCCCACGAAAGTGGAAAACATAACACAGCCTGCTATTCCATCGGCCACGCCATACGTCGCCGACGAAACACCCGGCTCGCCTGCAAGTTCCCTTCTAGGGTCTGGCGAATCCGCTTCAGGACGCAGACTCACGCTAGCTTCACACGCAGATGTTTGGGTTAGCCTGCTGTGCGGCTGTCTAGTACAGGCTGACCATCGCCAGTGTCCAGTTGGATTGTGAGCGGGGTCCAACCAGGAGGCTCCGCGGAAATGGAGGGAGATACCCGAAATGTGGACGGGGCCAAGAGGATCCACTCGCACTGGCAGGGAACAAAGGCAGTTTATTAAAGTCCAGCTTTTGTCACTGCGCCGGAGGGGGATCCTGGCCCCAAGAACGGCTCAAAGGTATAAGTCTGAGGGGTACTAAACAAACCTAGTTTAACATATGATCTGGCAGCAGGCAAACCACGGCGCAAGGCTACAGCTCATCTTTTATCTTCTCCCATTCGGGCCGGGTGTCCATATCCCGCATTTGCTGGCGCAGCTCGAGGATTTGATCCCGCAGCACGGCCGCTTTTTCAAACTCTAACTCTGCTGCTGCAGCCTTCATCTGCTTCTCCAGTTCCTGGATGAGATGAGCCAGCTCATGTTTGGGCAACTGGGCACTGATGACATAGGGTGTACGCTCTTCGGCCACCTTGCGCACGCGGTCGGTCAGGTCCCGAATCTCCTTGACAATGGAGCGCGGCTCGATGCCGTGAGCCTGGTTGTAGGCAACTTGCTTGGCACGGCGGCGGTTGGTCTCGTCCGTGGCGCGCCGCATAGCCTCGGTCACTCTGTCGGCGTACATAAGGACCGTGCCGTTGACGTGACGCGCTGCCCGGCCAATAGTCTGGATGAGGGCCGGCTCAGAACGTAGAAAGCCTTCCTTGTCGGCATCCAAAATGGCCACCAACGACACTTCGGGCAGGTCCAATCCTTCGCGCAGCAAGTTAATGCCCACCACCACATCATACACGCCCAGGCGCAGGTCGCGTAGAATCTCCACCCGTTCCAGAGTGTGGATTTCGCTGTGAAGGTAGTGAACTTTGACCCCCATTTCCATCAGGTACTCGGCCAGGTCTTCAGCCATGCGTTTGGTGAGAGTAGTGACCAGGGCTCGTTCACCTCGCTCAACACGCCGGTTGATTTCGCCCAAAAGGTCGTCAATCTGGCCCTTTACGGGGCGTACTATGACCTGGGGGTCCACCAGGCCGGTGGGGCGAATGATCTGTTCCACCACATGCCCCTTGGATTGTTCGAGCTCATAGGGGCCGGGGGTGGCGCTGGTGTATATGACCTGGTGAAGATGATCCTCCCACTCCGGGAAGTTGAGGGGCCGGTTGTCGAGGGCGCTGGGCAGGCGAAAGCCAAAATCCACCAGCACATCTTTGCGACTTCGGTCGCCGTGATACATACCTCGTATCTGAGGGATGCTCATGTGCGATTCATCCACTACCATCAGAAAGTCGTCGGGAAAGTAATCCAGCAGCGTCCAGGGCGTAGAGCCGGCCTCACGCTGGCTCAGGTGACGGGCGTAATTTTCGATGCCAGCACAGTAACCCACTTCCCGCAGCATCTCCAGATCGTAGCGGGTGCGTTGTTCCAGGCGCTGCGCTTCCAGCAGCTTTTCGGCTGATTTGAGCTCGGCCAGCCGCTCCTCCAGTTCCGCCTCGATGTCCTCCAACGCCTTGAGCAGCTTTTCCTGGGGCGTGATGAAGTGCTTGGCGGGGTAGATGTCCAGGCTGACGTGCCGGGTGAGCACCTCGCCCGTCAGGCCATCAATCTCTGTGATACGCTCGATCTCGTCGCCAAAGAACTCTACTCGATAGGCCAGGTTTCCGTAGGCAGGCATGATCTCGAGGGTATCGCCCCGGACGCGGAAAGTCCCTCGTTTCAGGTCGTAGTCGTTGCGGTCGTAATAAATGTCCACCAGGTGACGCAGTACCTTGTCCCGCTTACGGATCTCACCCTGGCGCAGGTTGACGATCACCTTGCCATATTCCAAGGGATCACCCAGGCCATAGATGGCACTGACCGAAGCCACGATGAGTACATCACGCCGGGAAAAGAGAGCCTGGGTAGCCGCCAGTCGCAGCCGATCGATCTCATCATTGATGCTGGCGTCCTTTTCAATGTAAGTATCGGTGCGGGGGATGTAGGCTTCCGGCTGATAGTAGTCATAGTAGCTGACAAAATACTCGACAGCGTTATTGGGGAAGAACTCGCTGAATTCGCTGTACAATTGGGCAGCCAACGTCTTATTGTGGGCCATGACCAGGGTGGGCTTTTGCACCGTCTCAACCACTTTGGCCACCGTGTAGGTCTTGCCGGTGCCGGTCGCTCCTAACAAGGTCTGATGCACCACGCCCTGATCGAGCCCCTGGAGGAGACTCTTGATGGCCTCCGGCTGATCGCCGGTGGGTTGAAAGTCGGATACGACTTTGAATTCGGGCACAGGATACCTTCTCCTAGGTTAGTGATTGCGAACAATCTCGGTCTTGAGATCTTGTCATCTCGAGGAGTTCTCCCCCCGCTGGGTGCCCCATAGGGGGTACTACGCTCCCGTCGAAATGACATGAAAGCCATGCTCGACTTGAGGTTAAATAGAACACAAGTTCGGACCTCCAATTATACCTGCCCAGCAGGGATTCGACAAACCGAGCAGCTGGGTCGGGCCTTGCCTGCTGGGCTGCTGATCGGCGTGGGCGGCGATGTTGAGTTGGAGGGCCGAGTGGTGATGCCTGGATTAGCGACTTGGCGGGGAAGGCGGTGGATGTGGCCATTCACCGCGAGCAAGGTGGGCCAGGTGGTAGATGTGGCTATCCACCCCGAGCAAGTTGGGCGAGGTGGTGGATGTGGCCATTCACCGTGAGCAAGGTGAGGGAGGCAATAGATGTGGCCGTCCAGCGCGTGCAAGGTGAGGGAGGCGGTGGATGTGGCCATCTACCGAGAGCAAATTGGGGAATGCGGTGGGTCTGGCCATCCACCGAGAGCAAGTTGGACGAGGTGGTGGATGTGGCCATCCACCGAGAGCAAGGTGGGGTAGGCGGTGGGTGTGGCCATCCACCGAGAGCTAGGTGGGGTAGGCGGTGGATGTGGCCATTCACCGCGAGCAAGGTGGGGCAGGGCATGGTGGGTTTCACTGCGTTCAACCCAGCCTACGGGATGGCAGGTGTCACGCTTGCCGCGTGACCCAGCGGTTGCGGGCTAAGAGAGGGCATAAATAAAGTAATTGAAAATTGTCTAAGAA
>CP070811.1:1267785-1272447 GCA_020343875.1 Anaerolineales bacterium
ACTAAACTTGGGCGAGTCCGTTTTGCTTGCCGACAGTACCCTGCACCAAACACTGCGGCTCTGCCGCCAGGAACTAGAACCGAAAGGATGAAAGAAATTGTTTCAACCTCGGTCTTTTCTCCTGCCCCTGCTGGCTACGATCTTGTTGGCCGGCTGCCGTTCAGCACCTCCGCCCTTTGAATGCATCGACGCCATCGGTTGCGTAGATGTGGCGCCGGATGATCCGATCAAGCTTGGGGTGCTGCAGGTGGTGAGCGGTGATTTGAGTTACTTCGGCATGAGCAATCTGAGAAGCATTGAACTGGCGCTGGCTGACCGGGGCGGAGAGCTCCGCGGCCATCCTATCGTGCTCCTCAGCGAAGACTCGCGCTGCTCCAAAGAGGGCGGGTCCACGGCAGCGGCCAAGCTGGTAGCTGATCCCAAGATCATAGGCATCGTCGGCCCCACCTGCTCCGGGGCGGCAGAAACGGCCATCAAGGTTGTGTCCGAGGCGGGGCTGGTGATGATCTCAGGTTCAAGCACCGCACCTTCCCTGACCTCGGTGGGCGGCGAGCCGGGGCGTGACTGGCAGCCCGGCTTCCTGCGCACAGCGCAAAACGACGCCCTCTCGGGCCGTGCGGCGGGCAGCTTCGCCTTTGAGGTGCTCGGCATAAGAAAGGCCGCTACCCTCAACGACGGGGACTTGTACACACGCGGGCTGGCCGATACCTTCCAGCAGGCATTCACCGAGCTGGGCGGGAAAGTGGTATTGGCCGCCGCCGTTAACAAGGGCGATACCAACATGCAGCCGGTGCTGACCGCCGTCGCCGAGTCAGGGGCCGATCTCCTGTTCTTTCCTGTCTTTCAACCTGAGGGGGATTATCTAGTCTTGCAAGCCAAGCGAATGCAGGGATTGAAGGACATCACCCTGCTGAGCGCGGAAGGTCTGTACATCGAGGCGTTTATTGAGGCTGTGGGCGAAGCGGGCGTCGGGCTGTACCTGGTAATCCCTGCGGCGCCGGAGGGCCCGGACCACACTGCCTTTAGGGCCAGGTATGAGGCGCGCTACGACGAGCAACCCACTCCACCTTACTACGCGCACACCTACGACGCAGCTAATCTGCTCCTGGATGCCATCGAAGCGGCTGCAGTGCCGGATGCCAGGGCAGATGGAACATTGCACATCGGCCGCCAGGCCCTGCGCGATGCATTATACGCCACCGCCGGGCATCCGGGGCTGACCGGCAACCTCACTTGCGACAAGTACGGCGATTGTGGCGCTGCCCGGTTCCGCATCGTGCGCCTGGACGATCCGGCTGCCGGACTGGCCGGGCTGACTGCCAATGTAGTCTACACCTACCTCCCAGACCAATAGGCCCTCTGAGCGAAAGAGGATGAGAAATGCTTCAGTGCAGAGCTCTTCTCCTCACCTTGATCATAGTTCTACTCCAGGCCGGCTGCCGGCCGGCAGCGCCGCCTTTTGAATGTGAAGACGCCATCGGTTGTGTGGAGGTCGAGCCGGGCGATCCGATCAGGCTCGGTGTGCTGCAAGCCCTTAGCGGCGACATGGCCATCCAGGGCCTGGATCAACTTCGGTGTATCGAGCTGGCCCTGGATGATCTCGGTGACAGATTTCTCGGCCACCCACTCGAGCTGTACAGTGCAGACTCGCGCTGCTCAAGCGAAGGAGGAGCTACGGCCGCTTTACAGATCGCCGCCGACCCGCAGATCGTGGGCATCATCGGCCCCACCTGCTCCGGGGCAGCAGAAACGGCCATCAAGATTATTTCCGAGGCGGGTCTGGCCATGATCTCAGGCTCGAGCACTGCTCCTTCCCTGACCTCGGTGGGCGGGGAACCCGGCCCCGACTGGCAACCGGGCTTCTTTCGCACTGCGCAGAACGACGCCCTGGTAGGCCAATCGGCAGCTAGCTTTGCCTTCCAGGAACTCAACCTGACCAGGGCGGCCACCATCAATGATGGGGACCCGTACACGCAGGGGCTCACCGACACATTTGAGAGAGCATTCACCGAGCTGGGCGGCCAAGTCGTGCTGAGCGCTGCCGTCAACAAGGGAGACTCCGACATGCGGCCGGTGCTGACTGCCGTCGCCGCGTCTGGGGCTGATATAATGTTCTTTCCCCTCTTTCGAATGGAAGGGGATTACATCACCCTACAGACCAGGGAAGTGGAAGGACTGGAGAACCTCACGCTCATGAGTGCCGAGGGACTTTATTTCGACACCTTCGTTCAAGCTGTGGGCGAGGCAGGGGTAGGCATGTACTTCAATTCGCCCGCCAGGCCGGAGGGTCCGGCCTACGAGGCCCTCGTCTCCAGCTATGAGACGAAGTATGGTGAAGAACTCACCTCCACGCCCTATTGTGCCCACAACTACGATGCTGTCAACCTGCTCCTTAACGCCATCCAGGTGGTGGCAGTGCAGGAGCAAGATGGGAATCTGCACATCGGCCGCCAGGCCCTGCGCGATGCCTTGCACGCAACCGCCGGGCACTCGGGGCTAACTGGCAACCTCACTTGCGACGAGTACGGCGATTGCGGCGCCATCCGGCTCCATATTACGCGCCTGGACGATCCCGCCGCCGGGCTGACGGGGCTGGCAGCCAACGTGGTTTACACTTACCCACCAGAGCAGTAGGCCCGCCCAAATGAAACACACAGGGTAGGTTGGAGCTAACGATTTCTTGATAGTTTACAGGATTTAGCGGGATGAACTTCTGGAAGGCTCTCCCTCGATACTGGCGTGAACTGGGTATCACGGCCAAGTTTGCTTCCGCATTCGGCGTGCTCCTGACGCTGATCGTGTTGGTATCGCTCACCAGCTACGCCGCCCTGACGGCTATGCGTCGCCAGACAGAGGCGGCCATTCTGACCAGCATGGAGATCCAGCGCCTGGTTCTGGAGATGGACGCGGGGTTGCAGCGCGCTCGCCGGCTGGAAAGGGATCTGTTCCTCCACTGGCCGGCCGTCGGTTTTTCCCAGGCCTTGGAGACCTATGCCCAGAAGCACGACGAGGAGATTGCGGGCGTCAAGGCTCGCAGCGTCAGCTTGCAGCAGCTCATCTCCGAGTCGGACGTCAGCGATGCATTGCGCGAGAGCGAAGTCAGCCTGAATTTCTACCTCTCAGCGGCGGACAGGTATGCTGCCACTTTTGCTGAGGCCAGCGACCTGGTGACTCAGTTGGCCACCGACGGAACCGGCGCCCAGGCGCGGCTGGCGCACAGTTCCGAGCTGTTACGCGAGGCACTGCAACAGGCCAGCGACCCGGCCTTAATAGCCCTGTACCGTGACATGCAAGCTTTTGAAAAGGACTACCTGGTCACGCGCCAGCGGCCCTCTATGCAGTCAGCCTTCAATATGGCCAGGCCCTTGCGCGAGCAGATCAGCCGCTCGCCAGGCCTGGATGGAAACGAAGCGGTTCAAGCCCTGGCCTATCTGGATGAGTACCTGGCGGTGGCCGACGAGATCCTACTGCTGGACGTAGAGATCCGCCACAAGCTCAACGAATTTGACCTGCAGGCTGAGGCGGTGGACCCCATCTCGCAAGAGTTGATCACCCTAGCCAGCGCCGAAACCCTGCGAGCGCGCGATCGCATAGCCCGGGCCAGCCAGCTAGCAACTACACTGCTGGTAGTGGCGGTGGTAGCGGCGGTGGCACTGGCAGGTGGTATCGGCTTGGCGCTCAACAATACCATTACGCGTAATGTGATCCAGTTGACCAGAACCGCCAGCGCGCTGCGGGCTGGTAACCTGGAGGTGCGCGCTCGCATCGACAGCGCCGACGAACTGGGCCAGCTTGCCGATAGCTTTAATGCCATGGCAACCCGCATGAACACGCTGGTAGGTACCCTGGAACAAAATGTAGCCGAGCGAACAGCCGACCTGACGCAAGCCAACGTCCAACTCCAACAGGAAATCGGTGAGCGTTTGCGTGCCGAGGAAGAATCACGCCAGGCCAAAGAGGCCGCCGAAGCAGCCAGCGCAGCCAAGAGTACGTTTCTGGCCACCATGAGCCACGAAATCCGCACGCCTATGAACGCTGTCATCGGTATGACCAGCCTGCTGCTGGATACCCGGCTCAGCGATGAGCAACGTGAGTTCGTCGAGATCATCCGCCAGAGTGGGGATGCCTTGCTCACCATCATCAACGACATCCTGGATTTCTCCAAGATCGAGGCCGGCAAGATGGAGCTGGAACACCAACCCTTTGATCTGCGCAACTGCATCGAGGGCGCCCTGGATCTGCTGGCACCCAGGGCGGCCGAAAAAGGGCTGGATCTGGCTTATCTGATGTCGCCCCAGGTCCCGGCAGCCATCTGTGGCGACGTGACCCGTCTGCGCCAGGTCCTGGTCAACCTTCTCAGCAACGCGGTCAAATTCACCCAGCAGGGTGAAGTGGTCGTGAGCGTTTCGGTAGACGAAGGACGAAAGGCGCAAGACGATTCCGTCCTTCTCCATTTTGCCGTGAGTTACACTGGCATTGGCATCCCTGAGGATCGAATGGACAGCCTGTTTCAGCCCTTCACCCAGATGGATGTCTCGATGGCGCGCCGCTACGGGGGCACCGGCTTGGGCCTGGCCATCAGCCGGCGGCTGACTGACATGATGGGCGGCAGGTTATGGGCCGAGAGCCCTTCCTCTTTACCCGCTTCCTTTGAAGGAGAGG
>CP070811.1:1272547-1275441 GCA_020343875.1 Anaerolineales bacterium
CTGCCGGTAGACGTGTATATCCCCGGCTGCCCACCCACCCCGCAGGCCTTCTTGCAGGGGCTGATCAAACT
The DNA here is from genome assembly GCA_020343875.1 of Anaerolineales bacterium. Taxonomy (GTDB): domain Bacteria; phylum Chloroflexota; class Anaerolineae; order 4572-78; family NAK82. Next base: position 1,272,619 of record CP070811.1, read on the forward strand.
CCAGGAGAAGATCAAGAGCCAATCCATCACCCAGGTGCCCTGGTATCGCAAAGATCAGCGAAACGAGGCCATCCCGGTTCCGATCCTGGGCCCCGACATTGTTGATCCGCGCCAGATTCCGGCCATCAAAGAACACCTGGTCAAGCAGCGAGCGGAAGCGGCCCAGGCAGAGGGTGAAGGGGAGCCGGAGGCTGAGGCTGAGGCGGCTGATGCCAAGCCGAAGAAGGCCATCAGCAAAACCCTGAAGGTGCCCGAGTGGGATATCACACCGGGTGAGGAAGCCCAAGCTCTGGCCGAGCGCATCCAACAGGCCCTGGGCGAAGGGGTAGTTACCCCGGAGAAGGACACCCTGGTGGTGGACCCGGCCCGGTTGGTCCAGGTAGGGGCCTATCTGCGTGACGCCCCAGACCTGGCCTATGACCTGTTGTCCAACCTGAGCGGGGTGGACTATCTGGGCCGCCAGCCCCGCTTCGAGGTGGTCTACCACCTGTACTCTACCAGCCGGGGCGGGGGTCCGCTGGTGCTCAAGGCCCGCGCGGCGGAAGAGAAGCCCGAGATCCCCTCGCTGACATCCGTGTGGGCCAGCGCTGACCTGCAGGAACGGGAGGTATGGGATCTGTATGGCATCCGCTTCCCCGGGCACCCCAATCTGAAGCGCATCCTGTTGTGGGAAGGCTTTCACGGTCATCCGCTGCGCAAGGACTACGAGGAAGCATACTACGAAGAGCCCACCAAGCCCTTCAACAGTCGCTGGCCGGGAGGGCATCATCAGCTGGCCGAGACCAGGACGCCTTTCTCCAAGAATGTGATCTATCCTCCGGCATACCCGGCAGGTGAGAGTTGGGATCCTGACCAATGGGTGCCCGTCAAAGAGGCCCTGGCCGTGGTGGACGTGAGAGACTTACCCCGGACCGGTTTACGCACCGAGAAGATCGTAATTAACGTAGGTCCCCAGCACCCCAGTACCCACGGCGTCTTCCGCATGGTGGTCACCCTGGATGGCGAGACAGTGGTCGACTTGGAACCGGTATTGGGTTACCTGCACCGCAACCACGAAAAGATCGGCGAGCGTAACGGCTGGCTGATGAACATGCCCTACACCGACCGGCTGGACTACTTTAACTCGATGGGCAACAACCTGGGTTATGCGCTGGCAGTGGAGAAGTTGCAGGGAGAGGTGGAGGTACCCGAGCGGGCTCAGTATCTGCGGGTGATTATGGCCGAGCTCAACCGGGTGCTGAGCCATATGATGCTGGTCGGCTTTATGCTCAACGAGCTGGGCGTTTCGGCCTTTACCCCTATGTTTTATGCCTTCAAGGAACGCGAGCTGATCCTGGACTTGTTTGAAGAGGCCAGCGGCTCGCGTATGATGTGCAACTACATGCGCTTTGGTGGCGTGGCACAGGACGTAAGTGAGGACTGGCTGGATCGGGCCCGCTATCTGGTCCGCAAACGGCTGCCACGCAAGCTGGATGAGTTTGAGCGACTGCTTAGCCACAACGAGATCCTGGTGTCGCGCACCAAGGGGGTGGGCGTTGTGCCGCCTGAGGTGGCTGTGGCCCACGGCATCACAGGCCCCATGCTGCGGGCGGTGGGCGTGCCATACGACATCCGGCGCGTGGAACCGTACAGCATCTACGATCGCTTCGACTTCAACATCCCCTTGCTGCACAACGGCGACCTGTACGATCGGTACCTGATCCGCATCCTGGAGGCGCGTGAGGCGCTGAAGATACTCGACCAGGCCCTGGATCAAATCCCTGCAGGGTCGATCCAGGGGGGTAAGAAGGCGTGGCAAATGCGGATACCGGCTGGCGAGGCCTATGCCCGCATCGAGCACCCCAAGGGAGAGCTGGGCTTCTACCTGGTCAGCAACGGCAGCGCCAACCCGTGGCGCTATCGGGTTCGTTCGCCATCCTTCATCAATCTGACGGCGCTGGGAGAGATGTGCAAGGGGCACAAGGTAGCTGATACCATCGTCATTCTGGGCGCCATCGACATCGTGCTGGGCGAAGTAGACCGCTAAAGGTGAACTATCAAATGAATGACAAGATCCGCAGCTTTGAGGAATTGACAGCTGAAGAACAGCTGGCAGCTGGAGGCAAAGGGGGCACCCTGTCACGGCTCTATCAGGCTGGTTACCCGGTGCCGGATGGCTTTGTTATTCTGCCCACTGGCTTCGACCAGGACCAGCTTAGGCCGGAAGCGTGGGCCCAGGTACAGGCATGTCTACATCGCATGCGTGGCAACGGCCCAAGCCGCGCCTTTGCCGTCCGCTCCTCTGCCATTGCCGAGGACTCGGCCCAGGCTTCTTTTGCTGGTGAGTTCGAGACGGTGCTGAGCGTGCGCAACGACCAAGATATCCGAGATGCGATCCACACTGTGCGCCGCTCACGACATTCGGCACGCGTGCAAGCCTACAGCCAGGCACACGGCATGCACGCCGCCCACGACATGGCGGTGGTCATCCAGCGCTTGGTGAGCGCCGACATCTCAGGTGTGTTGTTTACGGCAGACCCTATCACCGGCAGCCAGGCGACCATGACGGGCAATTTTGTCCTTGGATCGGGCGATAAATTGGTTTCTGGCGAAGCCAGTGGTCAGACCTTCATTATGCGACGGCCCCAATCCCAATACGAGGGTCCACCCGAGCTCCGGCGCTTCGCCCGCAGACTCTACAAACTCGCCCGTCGCCTGGAGAAGGACCTAGGGGGCCCCCTGGACATTGAGTGGGCTATCGCCAAGGGAAAGCTCTACCTGCTGCAATCCCGACCGATCACCACCCTGCAAGGTTTCAATCTGGCTACCGGCAAATGGAACGCC
>CP070811.1:1275541-1280996 GCA_020343875.1 Anaerolineales bacterium
CCCACCTGGCTGCAGCCTTTCTCTCACTTGCTACCCATCACTTATTCTCTGCGAGCCATGCGCCTGGCCATCCTGCAGGGACACTCCTTTGCAGCCTTGGCCCCGGACATGCTGATCCTGGCCGTTTTCGCCATAGTCCTGTTCCCCCTGAGCCTGGTTGCTTTTCGGCTGGGGGTAAGGAAGGCCAAGATGGACGGCAGCTTGACCCAGTTCTAGGCGCTTTTACGACATGAACATCTCGCTCCCCCAAGCAGCCAATCTGCTCCTGAGCAAGTTTCCTGGCCTGCTCACGGTATCCCGGTTGTGCATGCCCTCCCCCCCTCGTTACACCATCCGGGCGGTGGATACGGCCAGGGACCTGGAGGCGTTGGCCGCTTTGGGGACGGCGCTCAGCGGGGGCCGACCAGAAGCACTGCGGGAGAGCTTCCGCCGGGAGTTCACCGAGCAGGACCCCAGGCGGTGGTTCTTCTAGGTTGCGGTCAAAGAAGGAAGGCAGGAACAGGGGCTCGGCTTTGTGCGGGCTATGCGCCAGGGGCCGGAGCAGGATTGGTGGATTGCTGGCTTTGGGGTCAAGCCTCTCTACCGGCGGCAGGGCATCGGGGAAGCTTTGACGAGGGCAGCGCTGGCACGGCTACAAGAGGCCGGGGCGGTCGAGGTCCGCCTGGCGGTCAACCGGGCCAGCAGGCCAGCCGTTACACTCTATCGCAAGCTGGGCTTTGTCAAGGAGCCGCAACCTACTGGGCAGGCGGAGGGAGATGGTTCTGTGCGGATGATCAAGAATCTATAGCTCGCGCTCACGGAGTGTACACAAGGGACATACCAGCTTCCCAGAGGATCGCACGATACACATAGCACCGCGCCAGCACAGGAGCAAGAAAGCCGGCACCAGTCGGTTCCAGTTTGAGATTAACTTAAGACAACTACTCCTGCCGGAAAACTGAAATACGTTGAGCAGTATCGATCCTCCTCTATGAACGCACCACCCTTGGCGACATCTGTTCCACAGCCTTGGGTAAAAGTGCCTGTGCCATCCCCTGCGAAACACGCTGGTCCGACAATGGCACCTTGGATCGAATTGCAAGCCAGCGAGGTTTGTTCCAGTACATCCTCCCACTCAATGGCGGGTGCTACATAGTCCTTGCGGTCATCCATAGTGTTTTCTCCCTCCCTTTGAATGGCACTCTTCATAACGCAGGGCCTGACAATCAGCCTCTCCAAAAACCTGAACAGTGTATCACGATTGCTGGGGCTTGTCGATGCTTTTTTCGCGGGCGCCAGCTGCCGTATTTCACGGGACTTTCAGCAACCTGGTGGTCAAGCGGGCCAGCCGACCAGCCACAAAATTTCGACGCTTTTTTGCGTAGCACAGCAAGGTAAGGACTGGATTGGAAAGGGGAAGTTTGGTATAATTCGGGCACCCATGAATAAAGAAACTCGCTTCAGCCGGAGAAAGCTCCTGATCGGGGCAGCAGCGGCGCTAGGGAGCATGATTCTAGCCCGGCCGCGTCGCTGGCTAGGGATGCCGGGCGCCCTGGCCCAAGATTCCATGCCCTATCGGATTTATCTGCCCATCATCGTGATCCCTACCAAGCCTCGTGTTGTCCACGTGCGTGACGCTGGCGTTACGAGCTGGAATGGCGTCGATCCTTTCTACGAGGCGGTGGACCAAACCGTGGTGGACAGCATGGTGCAGACCGGCTTGCAACTGCTCACCGGTCAAAGCTCCTGGGCCGACATTTGGAGCACACTGTTTGGGCGTGTTCACCCTGAGGGGTACTCGGCCGGTCAGAAGATCGCCCTTAAGGTCAACCTGAATAATGCCAGCCGCTATTATTGCGCCACCCACGGTAACCTGATCGATGCGCTTCCCCAGCCCATCCTGGCCTTGATCTCAGGTATGATCGCGGCCGGCGTCCAACCCGGCGACGTTACCGTCTACGATTCGATTCGGGTCATCCCCAGCTATTTGCGGGACCCGATTTGGATGGTCTACCCTGGCGTCAAGTTCGTGGGCACCGGCTCGTGTCCAGGCGTCATCCCGCCAGGCCACGGGGCAGACTCCAGCCTGAGGGTCAGCTTCAGCGAGCCCTATGGCTACCTGAAGGACCGCCAACTGGCCGACGTCTTGTACGATGCCACCTATGTGATCAACATGCCCATTATCAAGCGCCACGGTGGCGATGGAGCGAACCCGGTTACGCTTGGCTTCAAGAACCACTTCGGCAGCCTGGGCGTCATCGGTGGCAGCGGATATGATGACCTGCATTACTATATCAACACCAGCTCCTCGCTGTACCGAACCACCTACAGCCCCCTGACAGATATTTATCGCAACCCCAACATCCTGGACAAGACAATCCTCATCCTGGGCGATGGGCTGTACGGTGGCACCGGGCCGAGTAGCCCCCCTATCACCTCATGGAGCATCTTCGGCGGCCCTGGCAATAGTCTCTTCTTCGGGGTCGACCCGGTGGCTACCGACTGTGTTATGGCCGACCTGATCGTTGCCGAGGGTCTGGTCAGCAAGGCGCATACCTACGATTACCTGTTCTGCGCCCAAGAAGCCGGGTTGGGCAGGTGCGAGGGCACCCGAGGCGACCCCGGCGGCGCCCCGCTGCAAACACCCTACGGCAGTGGCTATACCGCCATCGAATACATCCGCGTAGACACGACCAGCGGGTAAGTGAACGGGGAAATCCTTCGCGTAATACCAGCCGTAAGGGCATCCCCTGGTGAGTCCCAAGGGGAGCTCCAGTGCGTGGGGGCCGCTGAGGAGAAATGCCATCCCTAAACGATTGAATCCAGGCCTATTCCTCATAATCTGCGTACTGCTGGCCATGCTGGGCTTTCCAGAAATCACACCATCCCATTCCAAGGCCGATTCCACTGTGTACCCAGCCCCGGCACACCTGGTCGTGATCCTTTATGATGACTGGGACGACCTGCAACGCCTGGCTCCCCTCAAGATTGATCTACTTGACTGGCAAGAGGACCGGCTGGCGGCGATAGTTACGTCTCATCAACTCACTATGCTGCACAGCATGGGCTTTGAGGTATACATCCTGGACACGATAGCCACCCCCGAGGAGACCGATGAAGCTGGAGCGAGGGATTACTACCTGGTCACTCCGTCCCCAGGGGCGCAGATTGCAGCCCTCTATCGCCAAGGCCAGGTCTTTCGCTATGCCCAGGACTTATTCATTCTCAAAGCAGACCCCGCTGAAGCCGAACGCCTCCCTGGCGAAGGCTTTTTCATTCAGAAGCTTTTGGGCCCCATCGCCTGGCCTACCTCAGGCCCGTCCCCCGTCGTGGATACCTCTCCCCTATTGATCCAGGAACATGATCCGCTTATTCAGAGCCTGGTAAACTCGGTGTCCCAAACCCAGATCTACACCACCATCCTTGAGCTCCAAGACGACGACGTTATTCCCGGCTGGGATGCATTGCGCTCTCGCTACTCCTACGCGCCAGAACTGGCGATCGAGCGAGATTACATTCGTGATCGAATGCAAACGTTGGGTCTGAACGTTCAGTATCAAAGCTTCAACCTCAACGGGGATATGCTGGACAACGTCGAGGGAACACTCGATGGCTGGGGAGCGGGGAGTGATGTCGTTTACATCACCAGTGCTCATTACGATTCCTTCTCTGATGACCCTGACAACACTGCTCCCGGTGCCGACGACAATGCCAGTGGCACGGCGGGTGTGTTGGAAGCAGCCCGCGTTTTGAGCCGGTATCGCTATCGGAATACCCTGCGCTTCGTGGCCTTTTCCGCCGAGGAGCAAGGCCTTATTGGCAGCTACTATTATGCGTCCGCAGCCCGTTCGGCCGGGACAGCTATCGGGGGCGTGATCAACCTGGATATGATCGGCTGGGACTCGAACGGCTATAACGTTATGGAGATTCACGCCGGAACGCGCAGCGACTCGCAAGCCTTGGGGAACGCTTTTGGGACTGCGAACGATGTCTATGGGATATCCTTGGACCCCCAATACTTCACGCTAGGTTCGCTGCCCTGGAGTGACCACGCCTCTTTCTGGAACCAGGGTTACCCGGCTATCCTGCTCATCGAAGATACCCCAGATTTCAACCCGTATTATCATAAAACCACTGACACTCTGGACAAGCTGGATCTATTATACGCGACGAAGTTCGTGCAGGCGACGGTGGCCACGCTGGCGGAACTAGCGGAGATCATACCGCCGGGGCTAAACGCGGAGCACACCGGCCCTGGCTGGGTGACGACTGGCACGCTAACCACGCTTACCATCCAGTATGCCAACTCGAGCCCCGACCCGGTGACCGGGGTGGTGATCACCGACACCCTCAGCCCGGGGCTGAGTTACGTGGAGGACAGCAGCGGGTTAACCCGCACACAGCCGGTCAGCAACACGTTGGTGTGGCAAGTCGGGACGATCGCCCCTCACACCCGCAGCTCATTTGTGGTCACCACGTCGGTAGAGGCCAGCTTGCCGGCCGGCGCTCATCTGACCAGCACGGTGGAAATTACAGGGATTACAACGTGGGGTATCTCGGGGGACAGCCAACGCACTTGGGCAGGCTTTGTTCCCTATTCGAGTCTCTATCTGCCAGTAGTTTTTAAGAACAGCAACTAACCCTAATATGAAGGGGTTGCCCTTTCTAAGCTGCCAGAATCGGGTGTATGACCTGGACAACCGCATTGAGGATTTCCGACTCTGTCCCTCAACAATAATGCGAAAACGCAAAACGTGAAACGTAGTTCACCAACATGAATTCCTACGTTTCACGCTTTACGTTTTTCGTTTCGGCATAGCCAGGGAGCTAACTCAGGACAACTACACCGCCCGGAAGATTAACGCTGATATCGCACCCGCCGCCATCATCCAAGGCAAATGCGCCCCCCTTCGAAACATCGTTAGCGCAACCGAGACCCGGAGCATAATTCAGTCGCTGAGGCTCCCCTGCGAAGCAGGTAGCATTGATCGGAAAGGGTTGGGTGGCATTGCAAGCCAGCGAGGTTTGTTCGAGTACATCCTCCCATGCAATGACAGGGGCGACGTAGCCTTTGCGATCACCCATGATTCTGTCTCCCTCCTTTGGAATAGCACTCTTACGATGATTTCGGCGTTCTGGTGATTACCCTCGGGGGAACTACACGAACAATATATCATAGTTGGTCAGGGCTGTCAATGCCTTTGGTTTTGCCTGCCACTCTCCACCGGCCTATGATCAGCCGGGTGGTCAAGCGGGCCAGCCGGCCCGCCAGGTAGGCCAGGAAACGGCCGCCGGCCCGGCCTGTGATACCGGGCAGGCAAGGCAAGCTGGTATAGAGGGTATCCACCCAAGCCGAATAGCGGGCTACCCATCGGTTGGCCCGTCGCCAGCGGGGCTGGTCCAGGTCTATAATTCGGCCCGCTTTCTTTAAGGCTACCACTCTGGCCACCACCTGTTCGGCGCTGATCTCCCCCTC
>CP070811.1:1281096-1284531 GCA_020343875.1 Anaerolineales bacterium
GATTCCCTCATCCACTCTGTACAGGAGTATTCGGCACACCTGAAGGACGGGACCCTGAAAGTGCCTCCACCATCGGAGACCGTCAGATCATGGCCGGTCATCGGCGAACCTGTATACAATTTGTGGAGCCTGGCCTCAGACAATCTCGGAGCGGCGCTGAACAAGATGGCGCCCCGACTCAAAGAGTCAGTTATCTCGCTGCTGTCCGCCGCTGCTGAGGTCGGGGCCGGGATTTTGATGTTTGCGGTTTCCATCATTATCGCCGGTGTTTTGCTTGCACATGCCGACGGTGCTAATCAGACTGCGTTGACATTTTTTACCCGGCTCGCAGGTGAACGGGGGGCGAAGTTCGTCGGACTCGCGGCAGCAACGGTGCGAAGTGTTGCCCAGGGCATTCTGGGCGTCGCAATAATCCAGGCAGTCCTGGGAGGGCTTGGTTGTCTCGTGGTCGGCGTGCCTGCAGCGGGGTTATGGGCCTTCCTGGTGCTGATTCTCGCTGTGGTTCAGATTCCCCCTCTTTTGGTACTAGGCCCGATTATTGTCTACGTGTTCTCCACCAGCAGTACGATTACCGCAATCTTGTTCGCCATCTGGAGTATCCTCGTGGGCATGAGTGACGCCTTTCTTAAACCGCTCTTGATGGGTCGTGGAGTCGACATTCCCATGCTTATCATCTTCATTGGAGCAATAGGCGGCTTCATCACATCGGGCGTCATCGGCCTCTTCGTTGGCGCCATCGTTTTCACGGCCGGCTACAAGCTCTTCCTAATATGGCTCCACGAGGAAACAGAGACGGAACCAGAACCGAGCAAATCTGAGTAGCTACCATCCGACGAGTCCGCTTTCGATAGAGCTCAAATCTAACGTGGGATCAATTCGCGTTGCAGCTTTTTGTTTCCTTTTCCTGAGACCTCAAACCCTGGAATCTGGTGGTTGGGATCTAAAACTTGAGATTCACTGCTGAAGGCGTGCCATGCTGACTCTGTCCACCCGCAGCAAAGAAGCGATCAAGACCGCCCTGGCCATGACCATAGCCTACGGCATCGCCCTGCAGATGGGTTGGGATAAGCCTTACTGGGCCGGCATCGCCGTGGCCGTGATCAGCCTGGCAACAGTCGGGCAGTCCCTGAACAAGGGCGCCATGCGCATGCTCGGTACCTTGGTGACGACCGTTGTCGCGTTGATTTTCATCGCCCTGTTCGCACAGGACCGCTGGCTCTTCATGCTGTTCCTCTCTGCCTATGTCGGCTTTTGCACCTACATGATGGGCGGAGCAAAAGACCAGTATTTCTGGCATGTCTGCGGCTTCGTCTGCGTGGTCATCTGTATGTCCGCCGGCCCCAATTCTATCAAGGCCTTTCAGACCGCGCTGCTGCGTGCCCAAGAGACCGGACTGGGCATTCTGGTTTACAGCCTGGTTTCGATCCTTATCTGGCCCATCAGCAGTCGGGCCAACTTCGAGGCCGCCGCATGCAAACTGTCGTCAACCCAGAAACAGCTTTACCGGTCCTACCTGGATTTGATGAGCGGTCAGGGGAACGCAGGGGAAGCGCAGGCCCTGAGGGCCCAGGAGCTCCAGGAACAGACCCGGTTTGCCCAACTCCTGGATGCTGCGGAGATGGACACCTATGAAGTCTGGGAAGTGCGGCAACAGTGGAGGCGCTACCGGAGCCAGGCGGCGGAACTGGCTGAAACAATGGAGCGCTGGCGTGAAAGTTTCGCCGAGGTGAAGGCCCTGGATCTGTCGCGGCTGCTGCCCAACCTAGGGCTTTTTGGCGCAGAACTGGTCGAGCGGTTGGCGCAGATCGGTCGTATGCTCAGCAATCAGGCGCCGGAGCGGCAGCCCGCAGTCATGGATCTGGCCCTGGATACGGTCGAGGTGGGGGCCCTCTCCCATTTCAACAAGGCGGCTCTGGCCGTCACCCGGTCCCGGCTGGAACACCTTGAACGGCTGACCCGCTCCCTGTTTGAACGCCTGAGCGACATCAAGGGTTTCGGCCAAGCGATCACTGAGGCCGATACCGCTCCCGTGCCGCGTGTCGGGTTTGTCCCCGATCCGGATCGCATTGGGGGTGGCGTCCGGGTCATCTTGAGCATATGGCTGGTCTATCTCGCCCTGATCTATGTTAACGGCATGCCTGGTGGAGCCGGTTTCGTGAGCATGGCCGTTCCGTTTATGATGGCTTTGGCGACCATGCCGCAGGCATCGGTCTCGATGCTATTCGTGCCAGCCGCCGTGAGCCTGCTTTTCGGTGCCCTAGTGCACATCTTCGTGATGCCGCAGCTATCTAGTTTCATTGGCCTCGGGCTACTGATCTTCGGGGTGACCTTTGCCATCTGCTATCTCTTCGCCGCCCCCCGGCAGGTCCTGGGCAGAATATTCGGCTTGGCCATGTTTGTCTCACTCGCTTCCATTTCCAACGAGCAGACCTACAGTTTCCTCGCAGCCGCCAACAGCGCGCTGATGTTCGCTCTGCTCTTCCTGATTCTGGCTATCACTGCCTACGTTCCCTTCTCTTCACGCCCCGAGCGGGCATTTCTGCGTCTGCTCAGCCGTTTCTTCCGCAGCTGCGAGTACCTGGTGTCCACCATGCGCTGGGACCCGCTGCGACCGGTGACGCCACTTGCCCGATGGAGAAAAGCCTTTCATGCCCGCGAAGTGTCGACACTGCCCAGAAAACTCGGGGCGTGGGCTCCGCATATTGACAGAAAAGCGCTGCACAGCACCTCGCCGCAGCAGGTACAGGCAGTGGTGACCAGCCTGCAGGGGCTCACCAACCGCATAATGGGGTTGCTCGAGGAACCCGGTACTCCTCAGGCACAATTCCTGGTAAAGGAGCTGCAGGCGGACGTGAGGGCCTGGCGCGTCAGGGCGCAGGAAACCTTTCAACGCTTGTCGGAGGATCCTGCCGCTGGGGATAGGGAGGCGTTTCGCAGCAAACTTGACGGGATTCTGTATCAGCTAGAAGAGCGTATCAAGGCTGCCCTGGACAAGGCTCCCGAGGGAAAGCTCCGTGTTCAGGACGGTGAGAACTTCTACCGCCTGCTGGGCGCCTATCGAGGTGTGTCGGAAGCGCTGGTCAATTATGCCGGTAGCACAGATCTCATCGACTGGGCGCTGTGGCATGAAGAGAGATTCTAGAGAGGTTTCAGGTTTCAGTGTTCAGGTGTCAGGAGGGATGTAGATTTAAGCGTTTTCGCTTTTAATCCCTGACACCCGACACCTGACATCCCTAAATTTTGTCATTGGATATTGGAATTTGCAAAGTTAGTCCTGTACTAGGGAGGTTAATATGAGCTCCATGCCTCATGAATTTGCTATTGGTGGGGTTTACATGCCCCCGCTGCTCATCGCGGCCATATTCGGCACGATCGCGGCGGTGGTGACGGCTCGTCTGCTCAACCGCTATCGGTTGTCACGGTACTTTTACTACC
>CP070811.1:1284631-1287167 GCA_020343875.1 Anaerolineales bacterium
GAAAGCTGCTGCGACCTGGCCGGCGAGCTTGAGGATGGGGCGCAATCCCCAGCGATCATCCCATACGCCCAGGAAGGAGACCCATGTGGCGCCCAGCAAGATGCTGACCAGCTGATCGAAGCGAAAGCGCTCCCTGAACACCAGTAAGGCGATGACGACGGCTCCATACATGGCAATACCGCCGAAGCGGGGGATGGGCGCGGTGTGGACCTTGCGCTCAGCAGGTTGATCGATCATTCCAAACTTGAGCGCCACCCACCTGGCCCCAGGTGTGGCGCCAATAGCGAGGAGTAATGCGCTGGCAAAGATCAGGATTAAAGTGGACATAGGAGTGATAATCGGTTGTCTGTTCCCGTGTTAACTCTTGTCGGCTTCAATTTGCGCCACGAGCAGCTGCAGCGACTCCTTCATATCCTCGGGCGCCAGACTCAATGCCTGGCTGGCTGCAGCCAGCGCCTCGTCGTAGCGGCCCAGTTGCTGGTAAATGATGGCCAATTGCTGATGGACGGCATAGTCATCCGGCGCAATCTGGGCCACGGCTTCGAAGGCTGGCAAAGCGTCTTCCAACCTGCCCTGCTGGAGGTAGAGATTTCCTAATGCCACCTGGGCCTGGTATGAACCGGGCGCAGCTGCCACAGCTTGCTCATACGCTCCAGTGGCCTCTTCTGGCTTTCCAGATGCTTCGTAGAGATTACCCAGCAAAAGATAACCAGTCCCCAGCTCATTCTCGGGCGTTACCTCGATCATGCGTTGCGCCTGCTGGATGGCCTCATCCAAACGACCCGAATCGCGGTACAGCAGCACCAAGTTACGGTGGCTGATGTAGTCATCTGGAGTGAGCTGCAACACCTGCAGATTTTCATCAATTGCCTCTTCCCGCCGCCCCAGTTGAGCGTAGACATAGCCCAGGTTGCTGTGGGCCTGTACGTTTTGGGGATCATATTGAAGCACGCCTTGGTAGGCACTCGCCGCCTTCTCGTAGTCTTTCAGGCTCAGGTACGTATCGGCGATGGACAGCACCGTCTGGACGTTATTGTCGCCCAATTGAATGGCTTGTTCGTAATAGGCGATGGCGTTTTGGTGATCGCCCATCCGGGCGTAGATGCGCCCCAACGTGCGTGGGATCAAGGTATCGGTGGGGCGCAAGGCACCTGCCTCCTTAAAGGCCGAGATGATATCTTCTATGGGGCGGGCCGCGCCTTCGGTTTCAGACTGCTGTGAGGCCGACACGTAGAAGTTGAGCCGCTGCTCAAGAAATTGATCGGCAAAGGCATTCGGCGCTAATAAAATGGCCGCCTGATGCGCTTTGACCGCCTCTGCTGGCCGGCCCAGGGCAGCGTAAGTGTCTCCCAGCAGCATTTGGGTTTGCTCAAATTCGGGGTCTAGCGCCACCGAAGCCTGCAGTATCTGCTCAGCTTGCTCATACTGGCCCAGGATATAATAGGTCTGAGCCCACAGATTGTAGTAAACCACGTTCTGAGGCGCGAGCTTGGTCGCTTTTTCAAAATACTCCAACGCCTTCTGAAAATGGGCCGCTTGCGAGTCACCGCCGGGCGCGATCTGCGCCCAGGTGAAATAGTAGCGGCCCAGGTTGCCGGTGTTATCTGGGTTGTAAGGATTGATCTCTCGTGCCTGGGTGGCGATCCGTTCCCCCTCTGCCCAGGCCCGGGCGCGCTCTTCAGCAGAGATGTTGCCGTCTTGCCCTTTGAGCTGATAGTCCAGGGCCAGCATCAGGTAGTAGAAATCTTCGTCGCGATCGAACTCAATTGACCGTTTGTGCAGGGTGATGGCGTTATCATACTGGTTCTGACCACGATACTGCTCGCCCTGCTTGAGATACATATCGGCGCGTACGACATCGACGTTCTTGAACAGGATGATGCCCAGGGTGGCCACGATCAGAACCGGGTACAGCCACCAGTTGGCAACCCGCCAGGCTGGCTGTCGGCGTAAGAGTGGCATGGCCAGCATGGCGGCGATAAGCAGCAAAAGCAACCCCACGAATACGTAAAACATGATCAAGGCGCCGGTAAAAATGTTGGCCCCTTTGATAACGGCCTGGACCGGGTCTGCGGCTGCTACGTTACGTGGTTTCAGCTGCCAACGATGGATCACCAAGTAGAAAAAGCTGTACCCCAATGAGGTAACGACGTAGATGAGGAACGCTCGGGCCCAACTGATGGGTTTAACCCAGGTTCCGTCCCGGACGGCGACTTCTCCCAGGCCCACTGCCAGTCCCAAGCCCCAGGTGATGGCGAACATCCAGAGCATGCTGAAGCTGCCGCGGGAGAGGTCGAGTTGGGAGGTGACGAAGTCGAAGATCATGGCAATCAAGATGATGGCCATCACCAGTCCCAGGACACCTAAGCCGGTTTCCCAATCCTCATCCTGTGGAAGCCTGGTGGCTGCTGTCGCCGTCGCGCCATTCGCCACTTGGGAGGCCGGTTTCCGTCGTTTCCGCCGCCGTTTGCGCCGGGCGGGTTTGGAGGGTTGCGCTTCAAGTTCCAGTTCATCGGCCTGGGCCTGCTCCATGACA
>CP070811.1:1287267-1290393 GCA_020343875.1 Anaerolineales bacterium
GAGAGCTACGCAGCTGGCCATCTTCATCACACCAGCGTGCGTAGACGTCAGGCCATCTGTCTTTCGCACATTGCAGGGCCTGCGCGACGTTTACAGATACCCCCTCAGGAAATTCAATCCACAGCTTGTCACGGCTATAAGCCAACTTCAGACGCACGGACTTGTCCTCTCCTTAGTCCACGGCCCGCCTAAACGCCTTGACCCGATCAGCATGCGTTACCAGGCGCGCAAACTCGGGCGGCCTCAACTCACCGCCCATGAAGACGCGTGGGTTGCGAAAACGCATGGGGCTGTCAACGCCCACTGTACCAACCACGTGCACCTCTTTGACCCCACTCTGGGCCACAATTTTGCCAATATTCCGCTCAGTGATGCCCCCGCCGGGCATGATGATAATCCGGTCGCCCGCCGTCTTAACCAGCTGGGTGATCAGGTCCAGCCCTTCCAGCACCGAGCTTTCCTGGCCAGAAGTCAAGACACGGTCTATCCCCAAGCCGACCAAATCTTCCAGGGCCTCAAAGGGATCACGGGACACATCGAAGGCCCGGTGAAAGGTGACGCTCATGGGGCGGGCCAGTTCCACCAGTTCCCGAGTGCGTTCCACATCCACTGAACCATCTTCTTTGAGGATGCCAATCACCGCGCCATTTGCCCCCAACGCCTTCGCCTGTTCAACGTCATATTTCATGACCTCGAACTCGATATCGGAGTAGCAAAAGTCGCCGCCCCGAGGCCTGATGATGACATTCAGGTCAATGTTTATGTTTCTGCGGGCCAAGGCGATGGTTCCTGCGCTGGGGGTGGTACCCCCTTCCAACAAGTTGTCGCAAAGCTCAACCCGATCGGCCCCACCTCGCTGGGCGGCGATGGCTGACTCAACCGAGTCGAGACATATTTCAAGCAGTAGTCGGTTGCTCATAGCCCTCCTCTTAGTTTGCCTCAATTCGAGCTTCTTCTCAGGATCTGCAATCAAATCAGTATTCGTAAGTAGGGTTTCAAATGACACGAGGAACGAGACGGTGTTGATAGTTTATTCCGAGAGGTTACTACTCAGGCAGCTGCTCTAACCGCCATCTTGGGCCAATGCCAGGCTCTACGTGGCAGAAGTCGAGGGTTACCAGCCCTCTCCAAGCTCTGTCTAAGTTGTAAGGCCGAAAGCTAAAACGCGCTGCGGGTTATCCTCCAAGATTACGCTGATCTGCTCGTCGGTCAGGCCGGCTTCTTTTTGCAGCTTGGGGAGAAACACCCGAGGTATATAGGTGTAGTCATCAAACACATCCTCGTCAGAGGTCTCTTCCAGGCCATAGGCAAAGACAGCCGCATCGTGACTTAACATGACTTGATGGATATATCCCTTTCTAATGGCATTACCCACCACATTCACCCAGTGGTCGTCGTCATAGAAGATATGCATCCCGATCCGATCAAAGCTGACGTTGGCCCCTCGCCTGAGCATCCGCTCCGAGTAATCCAGGGGGTCCTCTTCAAAGCCGATATGGCTGACAATCAGCTCCTGTGGAGATACGCCCTCACTCTGAAAAATATCCAGCTGCTCCAACCCCATACCGTTGGTGGTGTGCGTAATGATGGGGCAACCGGTGGCTTTATGCGCCCTGGCGGCGGCACGTAGAATCTGCTCCTCTTTGGGCGAAATGCGTCCTTCACCGGTGGCACACTTGATCATACCAGCTTTGATCAGGGTGTCTCCCATGCCCTCAGTGACTTCGCGGATGAACAGGTCGGTTATGGCGTCGATATCCAGAGCCTGTGCAATAGGATGGATAGGGCACCAAGACTCGTGAAAGAAGCCGGTACTGGCAATGATTTTGACCGGGCTGCGCCTGGCCACATCTTTGAATAAGTCTACATAACGACCGCAACCAATCGGGGTACACTCGACCATAGCCCCAATTCCGGCCTGGTGAAGCGCTTCCATCTTAGAAACCATCCTCTCAACCATCTCACCGTAGTCAAAATCGACCGCCTTCGGCCGGCCCAACATCTCGCCCCAGTCCACGCACAAATGCTCGTGGATAAGAATCCGTCCCAGCGCCTCAGGCGTCACATCGCCAGTCAGAGTACGAACTAATCTTTCCATAGCCCTGTTGTACGCTCCGGTTTTCGCCCGTAGGGTTCGCGCAAGGCCTGGCCCGGCGTCGCCCCGGTCGGTTCCGCCTGGTCGACAACCAATGTCCCGTTGACCGCCACAAAGGGTATGCCCTCAGGATAGCTACGTGGATTCTCATAGGTGGCCGTGTCGCGCAAGGCGTCGGGGTCAAAGACTACCAAGTCAGCCTTGAAGCCAGGGCGCAGGATACCCCGATCCAGGCAACCGATCCGGCGGGCCGGTGCCGAAGTCATCTTGCGAATGCCGTCTTCCCAACTCACCAGTCCCAAATCACGCACATAGTGAGCCAGAAACCTGACGTGAGCGCCCCAGCCTCGGGGATGGGGACGCTCGCCCACCAGGATACCATCGCTTCCTACCATGTGAGCAGGGTGCTGCAGAATCGTCCGGACATTCTCTTCATTGCCAATGTGTGCCAGGCAAGAAACCCCCAGGCGAGTTTGAATGAGCAAATCAATGAAGAATTCGTAGGGCGTTCGACCGGCCTGGGCCGCCGCCTGGGGCAGGTACAGACCCACCCAGGCCGGGTCGTGATCGCCCATGATGCCACTGATCTGGATCATCTCCCAGCCCATCGGCACCCCACTGAACCCGTCAGAGCCGACCATCTCCATTTCATAGCGCAGGCGGTCGTGGACCTCGGGTGACCTCAAGCGGGCCAGGGTGGCCTGGCTGCCGCCTTCGTGCATCCAGGAAGGTAAAAAAGCGTGCAAATAGGTACTGCCGGCCAAGTAGGGATAGGAGTCCAGGGTGACTTCGACACCCTCGCCGCGAGCCGGCTCGAGGGTCGCCAACAACTCCGGCGCCCGGCCCTGGTTGATGGCAGAACCGCGATGGGCGTGGGTGAGATGGACCGGCACGCCGGCCCGGCGGGCAATGTGTATGGAATCACGATAAGCTTTAAGGGCTTGCATACCATAGTTGCGATGGTGAGGGCAATAAAAGCCTTGATAGGGGCGCAAAGCCTGGCACAATTCCACCACCTCATCGTCGGTGGC
>CP070811.1:1290493-1302299 GCA_020343875.1 Anaerolineales bacterium
TGGTCATTGGCGGCGTGTTCAACTCCGGCTTTCCATCGCTGTTGGTCAGCCAGCCGCCGTAGGCCCACATCCAGGGCACCACCCATAGTGGGTCGTAGCTGTTCAGCGCCAGTCCCCATTGCCCATCACTCGTAAACGATTCGGCCAGGCTGTGCAGCTCTTCCGTGTTAGCAGGTGGACGAGCAACCAGGTCTCGGTTGTAGAAGAGGAGCAAATGCAGACCGGCGGTGTCAGGCAGCCCCCACAGGTGCCCGTCGCGAGTGGCGCCGGCTAGCGTGGGTTGGGCGAAGCTCTCCAACAACTCGCGGGGAAGTCCCTCGTCGATCGGTTCGAGAGTGTCTCGGGCCTGCAATGCGCTGGCCAGAAAAGCGTTACCTAGGGCCAGGTGAAACTCAACCCTCTCGTCGACGATGGCGTCGAGAAGCGCTTGGGCTTCGTCGTAGTGTTGTATGTCCAGGGTGTAGTTGGGGTAAGCTGCCTCAAAGGCGCCTGCATCGGCGTTTAATGTGCTGGATTGAGCCGGTGGCAGGTTTTCCCATAGCACCAGTCGGACCGAGACTGGGGTAGGAGTGGGCGTGGGAAGAGGCAGCCTGGTTGGCGTGGGCGCCGGGGTAGGGCTTGAAGTCGGCGTTTGAGTGGGCGGAGTTGGGGGGGGCGGCGACGGCGTGGCCAATGCACAGGCCGCGGTGAGTAGTAAGGCGAATGTCAACCAGAGCAGGAGGCGGAATTTCATGTTTGTGAGTAGTTGACTTCAAGGAGCATTCGTTGGTGGCCCAGGTGGTGGGCCAAAGGTTTCGAAGGGAATCCGCGCTTCCACCCGCTCAGGTGGGTCCACCGGCCGGATGCGAATCTGGTAGTTTGCGGGGGGGATAGCGAACAGGTCGAAGTCTGGCGCTTCAGGTTTGGCTTGAAGTCCCAGGGAGAATTGGCCGTTGGCCCCTACCAGAACCGGTTGGTTTTCTGGCATCCCCCAGTCGGTCAGCTGTCCTTCTCGCCACAACTCGGCTAGCAATTTCCGGCCCTCTGGCAGGGGCAACCGTCCATTGACGTGAATTACGCCTGGCTCGATCTCCAGGGCCAGGTCTGCTACCTCCAGAAACGTGGTAGGAGTGACGGCAGCCGTTGCCTCGATGGCTGGTGCGGGCGTGGCGGCCGGCGTAGGCGTGGCGGCAGGTGCGGGCGTGGCGGAGACCATGGGAGCCGCAGCGGCTGCCGGCTGGGGTGGTGTGGTTGTTGGGAGTACCTCTGCTTGATCGGCGCCAGCCCTGCTTTCGACAGGGGCAGCCTCTGCTGGGGCTTCTTGTACCATTTCAGGCTCGACTGGAGCCGCTTCCTCAGCAGCAAGAACAGGGGGCGTGGAGGCAGGCGTGTCGAGTGCCTTTCCCATGGCCATTTCCTTTTCTGCTTCTGCTTCCACAACAACCTTTTCAGCTTCCCCTTCCTTTTCGATTTCTACTGCCTCTACTGCCTCTGCGGCGACCGGCTCCTCGGCGGGGGCAGCGGTGGCAGGAGGGGCTTGCATCGCCACAGACTCTGGCTGTGCCACTCCCCCAACCATTCCCCGCCGGCTCATCAGCACGACACCTCCCACGACTACCACACACAGCAACATAGCTGCGGCCGCCGCCAATCCTTGTGCCCAGGGAAGTCGCCACCAAGCTCGACGGGCTGGGCGTACAGGCTTGATGTCCGATTCGCGTAGGGTGAATGGGCGTGGAGCAACCGCCTGAGGTATTTGCCTCAGCAGGTTCAGCGTGTAATACAAAGTCTCCAGGTCATGGGTACATATGCTGCAGGTGACCAGGTGCGCGTCGACCAATGCGCGCTCGCTAGCGGTTACCTCGCCATCCATATACGCCGATAATAATTCGGCAACCTGTTTGTGGATCTGACCGTTGTGCTCAGTCACTGAGAGACCCTCTGTTATGGCCTATGACCTGCATCTGATGCTGCCATCTGCTTCTGGCTAACGTCCATCTACGCCCTTACCCTGATTCCCCACTTCATATTTCTTGTTCTCTGCTACTTGTTAGACGGTATTGAGTTGGCAAAAGTTCCTGGTGCTCCCTTAAATAATCTCTGAGCCTGGTGCGGGCGCGGCTCAATCTGGATTTCACAGTACCCAGCGAGATGCCAGTGATATCCGCAATCTCTTGATAGGCAAACCCCTGGACGTCTGACAGCACCAATACCGCGCGCTGGTCGGGGGGAAGGCTATTGATGCCTGCTTGAATCACGCCGCTCAATTCCTGACGCATGGCATGTTCCTCGGGACGTTCGCGCCCATTCACCAGTTTGGGCGAATAGTCGGGATTCTGGGCCACATCTTCCAGCGAATCGGCTGGTCGCCGCCCTTTGTAGCGCAATTGGTCGTAGCAGGCATTGGTGACGATGCGCAGGATCCAACTCTTGAAAGATCCTCCGCGGAATCTCTGAATACCCTTGAAGGCAGAAAGAAACGCTTCCTGACAGGCGTCAGCGGCTGCATCGGTATCGCCTACGATGCGGTACGCGACGTTGTAGGCAATGCCCTGATACGCCATCACCAGGCGGTTGAAGGCGGCCAGATCTCCCTGTTGAGCTGCTTGAATAGCCTGAACTTCGTCCATTTGTGAAGAAGCGTACAGTAAGCGTAGGGCAGCAGGATTTGACGAATGAGACTGATTCGTCTATACTGGCTTCAGTTTTGAGTGCCGGAGTGGCGGAACTGGCAGACGCGCGCGACTCAAACTCGCGTGGGCTTGGCCCTTGTGGGTTCGATTCCCACCTCCGGCACTTCGGGGCTTATCCAAAACGTGGTTGCTGATGCTTGATGTGTCGGATAGGCCCTGTTCCTGAGCCAGTCTATTATAGCATCTTGTGACCTAATGTGCTAGTACTTTTCTAAGAGATGCAGTGAAGAGTAGCCGTTGCCCTGATAGGGGCCACGCTTACTCATCAAGTTGGCTGCGACCGAGCACCAGATAGGGTAGCCGACTGCGTCACTGGCTGATGGAATTCCCTTTGAGGGAGCGGGTAAGGGAAGACACTTTTCGTTTTGGGAACGGGGCGACTCGATGAGGGTCGTTCAACGAAATGACTTTCCTGCCCTGTGATGAGCAAGGGGGCTGGTTGCCCTCAATCTGATAAGCAAGCGCATCTGACGATCAGGACCGATCTGCACGGGCCACTTGCCCTAAAGAGAGTCTTCGTGGGCGTCCAGATGCGCTGGCTATGGTCTTTGGAGATGCGCAAAATCAATCGAAAACTTCTCATCCTGGCGGTCATTCTGCCGGTGGGCTGCCTGGCGGGCTTGGTATTTGGACTGATTATGGGCTGGCAGTTTCTGCCAGTTAAGTACGTCAATACCGAAATTGGCAATTTTGGTCCCACGCAGGCTGAAGAATACGTCCTGGTGGTTGCGACTGAATTCTCGACCGATGACGATGTGGACCGCGCCCGTCAACGACTCGCCGAGCTGGATGTTCCCAACCCCGAGCAATTTGTGGCCTATTTGGCCGACAAGTACGTGCAAGAAGACCGTGGCCCTGAAGATGCTGACACGGTAAACTTGGTGCGCCTGTCCGAGGCGTTGGGCGTGGGCACTATCTCTATGGTGGTCTACATTGCCACGCCGACGCCGTTGCCAACGGTGACCTTTACCCCGCTACCAACGGCTACACCGACCCATACACCGACGTTGCTGCCTACCGACACGCCGACACCCTTGCCTACCGACACGCCGGCGGCTACCCCTACCGATACACCTGTGGCGGCAACCGACACGCCCACACCTGGTCCGCCTACGCCTACTTTCACGCCAGCGCCCCCAACCGCGACCCCTACGCCGACGCCACCACCTGTTGATTTCGTCATTTCTAACCTGCATATGTTCACTATCCAGGAAAACGGGGGGTGCATGGGCAATCATAATGTCTTTATCTCAGTGGGGGACGTCAACGGCGCGCCCTTGTTGGGAGCGGTGATCGGTGACCCGCCCTGGAACAACTTCCGCCTGGTGACCGGTGAAAAGAACGAGCCTGTCTTCAACTTTGGTACCAAGCTCACCGAAATCGAGTTGACCAAAAGCAGCACCCAAGTACAGGTGGTTGAATACCCTGCGGGTAATCCGGTCAGCAGCGAACAGACACCTACTCTGAGCACCAATGATTGGGAGATTCCGCTTCCCTGGCTGGTTGAGGCTGGCTATTGCGCCAGCGAAGCGGAATGCACTGCCCGCCGGGCCGACCCGAATAGAGTCGGAAACAATACCTTGTGCTGGGGGCATTACTCATATTGGGTTCAATTTCAGGCAACGCACCCATTCTAGCCCGGCGGCCGGGCAGCATTAGCCTGGTTGCTGCTGGCTGTCAACATCGGCACCACGCTCGATTTGTGGTAGCAGTCAACGTGGTCGGCGGATGAGGCACGAGGGGGTATTTTGGTGGGGCGGCTTATTGGCCGGTTTCGCCGTTGGGCTGGCTTTGAGTCTGTTGTATACCTGGGTGATTGACCCGCCGCCTTTGACCGATACCACACCGGCGGCCTTGAATCCGCACGATAAGGAGCTATACACTGTCCTCATCGCCGCTGCCTACGCAGCCGATGAGGACCTGGACCGGACCACAAAGCGCCTGGCGCAGTTGGAGAACCCTGAAATTGGGGGCACCATTGTCGCCCTGGCTGAACAATATATCAACGAAGGCCGAGACGCGCGCGACATACGCGCGTTGGCCCGGCTGGCTGATGCCCTGGGGGGCACTTCGGCCGCGATGCGACCTTTCATCGCCACCCCGACGTCTACCCCGTCTCCCACGCCGACGCCTACGCCCCGCCCGCCGACGCCAACCCGCACCCGTGTCGTCCGCGCCACGCCCACGCCGGCTTCAACGCCCACCCGTGGCCGCACGCCCACGCCTGAATCACCTGGGGCTTTTGGCGTAGCGCAGTCCACAGCGCTCTGTGACCCGAGCACGAGCGGATTGTTGCGGGTTTACGTGCGAGATGATGTGGGTAAGGGTTTGCCTGGCGTTCAAATCCTGGTCAACTGGCCAGGTGGTGAAGACAGGTTTTTCACCGGTTTTAAGCCGGAGACTGACCCCGGCTACGCCGATTTTGAGATGGAAACTGGCGAGATCTACCAGGTGGAACTGGTTGAGGTTGAGAGCGACCCGGCACAAGACGTAGGTGCTGAATTGGCTGACCTTTGCCCTGACTTAGCTCCAGGTGTTCAACCATCTTGGCAGATTGTCTTTCAAAGCGGCAAATAGACAAATCAACAAGTCTGCAAATCTGCATATCTGAAAACTTGCGCTGCAAGTCACCTGTTGGCTGAGACTCGCCTCGCAGCAGGCGAGTGGTAGACAGCCCAGGCGTGCAGCGCACAAGCCTGCAGGTTTGCCGAGGAGGTAACATACATCGTGAAGGAAGAGTTCATCAAGAACGCACCCATCTTTGCCGAATTCACCGACGCTGAGCGACGTGCTGTCGGCAAACGGATGCGCCTTGAGACCTATCAATCGGGTGAGTTGATCTTTGCCCAAGGAGCTGAGAGCGATGCTCTCTACCTTATCAAAGAGGGCTGGGTAAAACTCACCGACAATGGCGGCCGTGCGGTAATTGCCACCTTGGGGCCGGGCAGCCTGCTGGGCGAAACTGACTTCTTTATTGGGGCCGAGCGCAGTATGACCGCCCGTGCCAGTTCACCTCTCAGCATATGGGTACTCGACGAAAATGCCATCCTTGACCTGATTGAGGAGCATAGTGAGATTGGCCTGAAGCTGGGATTGGCCATGGGCACTGGCATCGCCCAGTATGAACAGTACCTGATGGGTCACCTGGGCCACATCTCATTCATGCAGAACCTGGACGACCTAGAGCGGCAGGCGGTGGCCAAACGCCTGACTCCTCAGCGTTACGCGCCCAGTGAGGCCATTTTCCGTAGTGGGGATGCGGCCACTGGCTTGTACTTCATCGAGACGGGTTCCGTTCGGCTCATCGGCGACGACGACTACACCGAGCTGGGCGCGGGAGATACCTTTGGCGAAATGGCGGTTCTGTCGGGCAAGCCGCACCCCAATACGGCTCAAGCGGCTACCGCGTCGACGGTGTGGCAGCTCAGCCCGGCAGACTTTGCCCGCCTGGCCGAGGCCTATCCCAGCGTGCGGTCGATTCTAAGCCGTAACCTGCGTTCGCGCCTGAGTGCTGCCGATGTGGTTCAGGCAGTAAGTGTGCTCCAGCGTATGCCCATTTTCGCCAATCTGCCCCGCGAAGTGCTGGATGAAGTGGCCTCGCAGCTGCTGTTACGCCACACCCCGGCCGGCGAAGTGATCTACTTGCCGGGAGATCCGGGCGATGCGATATACTTTGTCGAGTCGGGTCAGGTAGAGATTACTTCGGAGAATGGGGATCGGCGCGAGATGCTGGCCCGTCTTATCCCGGGCGACTTTTTCGGCGAGACGGCCCTGCTAACAGGCAAGTCGCGCAGCGTCACCGCGCGGGCGGTGGTTCACAGCAATCTGTGGGTTCTCTATCGCACCGACTTTGACAATTTGCTGGTGAAACATCCCAGCCTGACCGTGGCCTTGAGTGGTGCCTTGCGCGAGCGCCTCTCACAGGCAGAGGGAAGTTTCGTGGCACCGCATTTGCACCAAATTGCGCTGTTGGGCAGCCTGTCGCGTATGCAATTGGAGGAACTGACCGAACGGTTGCGATTGCAGAGTTACCAGAGTGGCGAAATCGTGTACCATGAGGGCCGCACGGGCGACACCATGTATTTCATCGAGTCGGGCCAGGTGGAGCGCACGGTCAGCAGCCCCAGGGGGCCGGTGGTTTTGGAGACCCTGGAGTCGGGTGACTTTTTTGGTGAAATTGCCCTGCTGACGGGCAAGCCCCATATTGCTACCGCTCGGGCCTTGACGGGATGTAGCTTGTGGGCGCTCAAGAAACCGGACTTCGATGACTTGCTCTTCAAGTATCCTAATCTGGCAGTTGTGCTCAGCCGTGTTGTAAGCGAGCGCCAGTATCAGGTGATGGAGAATCTGCGCGGCGGAGCCGTGGCGCCGGCGCCGGCCAGGGCTGTTCCGGCAGCCCGCCCGCGTCCGAGCCCGCGACCCGCTCCCGCGGCACCTGTTGAGAAACGGCCTGAGATGCTGCGCCAACCGCCAATAAGAAGAGCTGCGCCCAGACGGCCTGCCCCCCAGCCAAGTCCCAGGCGCAGACCACGTCCTCGCCCTGCGGCCCCGAAAGGTCGGCGGCCCTCGGCAGCTCGTGGTATAAGCCGGGGCGCTGGCCGCCTCTCAGGTGGCATAGCAGGATTCATCAATGAAGCGGCAGTATGGTTTGCCACCCGCAGTCCGCGGGTGAAATTGGGTATTCTGGTTCTGTTGGTGCTGATCATCTGGTTGCTGTTCATCGCCGCTCCATCTTCTATCATCCGCACCTTGAGTGCCAATCTGAACGGTGGTGAAAATGACATTGGCTTTGCCTATGCCCAGTCTGAGGGGAATGGACGGTCAGCCATGCTCATCATTGAAGGCGTCCGTGAGAACGGCGCAGTGGCAGCGCTACCCTTTGTGGAGACGGTCACGCCGACCCCAACGTCCACAAACACTCCTACCAGCACACCGACGGTGACGCCCACGCCCACTGAAACTCCTATCCCGACTTGGACGCCTACGCCCACGCCTACCAATACGCCGCTGCCGCCCACGTCCACCCCGACACAGCTGCCCGATACTCCCACGCCAACGCTCATTCCTAATACGCCGACGCCGCGCCCGCCCACCGAAACACCTACGCCAGAGGCTACTCCCACCCCCGACGCTGACTACGTCATCGCCAGCGTTCGGCAGCTTACGCCCTGTGAGAATGAGGGTAAGCACCACATTTTTGCCCACGTGATTGATAAGGCTGGCAATGGTTTGAACGATGTCATGCTCAATATCTGCTGGGGGGGTGGCGATGGAAACTGTGCCAACCCGATCACTGAAACCAAGTTGAAAGGCCCGGGTTGGGTGGAGTTTGCCATGTTTAAAGGCACTTACAGCGTGCAGGTCGCTGGCGCCAAGAGTCAGGTTGCCAGTGGGATTACCCCAGACTTTCAGCTAGACCAGTTGTGTCCCGCCACCGACAACCCGGTTGCCAATTCTCGGTACCACGCTTCTTTCGAGGTCACTATCCAGCGGACTTGGTGAGAATCTGGCCCACATTTTACACTCTTTTTACAGCTTGTTAATACGCAAATAACAGACTCGCTTTATCCTGTAACCAGAGATCGCAAGCATACTACTTGAGGTTAAGGAGGCAGGACCATGAAAAGGCGAGTCTTTGTTATTCTGGCGTTGTTGGCTATGGGGCTGATGCTAGTCTCCCCGGCTGCAGCCGAATCACCGGAGCCCGACCCACATACGTTGGTTGGCGACGGTGATGGGCTGGCGATGCTGTTCGGCAAGGGCAACATCAAGCTAAGCGGCCATGGTATCCTGTGGGTAAAGGCTGAAGAGGGAGCTCGAGTGGAAGTAACTGGCTATGGCGAGAAGGAAGTGTTCCCCGACGGCTGGCAGCAATACGTTGGCTTCCACGGCACGGCTCACATCGTAGGGCGTCGCCTGCGGGTTATCGTGGCTGGCGTGGACATTCACTTGAAAGCCACCGGGCGCGGCAGAGTCTTGTTGTGGGGGCACGGTACTCATCAGCAGGCAGACACCTCTGGGTTTTGGAGCACCAGCGGCTTGGGGACGTCGATTGCCTTGTCCGAGCCAACCAGTCGATGATCAGGCCAGGATAGGCAGGCAATGGGCAACGTGGGATCGGGGTGTCGGCTAGTCTAGCCGCGTCACGTCTCACGGAGCCAATTGCCAGTTGATGACATCCCAGGTGAGAGCATCGTTGGGGTTGAAGACCAGCCCCTGCAACCGGGATGAGAAGGCATGCGCATCGGAGAAGTAGACCAGGTAAAGCATAGGGCGCTCGTCGGCCAGAATGCGTCCAACCTGGCAGAAGATCTGGCGTCGCTCCAGCGGATCGGGCTGGGTATGCACTTGTTGCAGGAGACGGTCTACTTCCGGGTTGACAAAACGCATGACGTTG
The DNA here is from genome assembly GCA_020343875.1 of Anaerolineales bacterium. GTDB lineage: Bacteria > Chloroflexota > Anaerolineae > 4572-78 > NAK82. The sequence goes on from CP070811.1 coordinate 1,299,563, forward strand.
CCCCCTGCTCCGCCATCTTCAATGCCGGGAATGGACCAGGATGCATAACGCCAGGTGAGGTAGTCGATGGGGTCGATTCCAGGATAACCGTCATCCCACAGATCAAGATCGAACTCACCATGGGCTTCCAGCCCCCCTTCTTCCCAGTTGCCCCACAGATCCTCTGGCCCAACCAGGTCGGTGAATACCCGGATGCCAAGCTCCCGGAACATCTCCGCGATAAGTCGTTGGGCATCGGCCATGGCGTCCCAGTCATCATGGGTGAGCAGGGTTAGTTGGAGTCTGGCCTCGTCAGGCGCGTAGGGCGTGCCATGCGCTTCGAGCACTCCATCGTTATTCAGATCCAGCCAGCCAGCCTGGGCCAGTAGGGCACGGGCCGCCTCAGGGTTATAGGGGCCCGCCCCTGCCTGGGCGGCCTCGGGGCATAGTGCCCACCCCCGGTAGAACTCGCCATAGGCTACATGGCCCTGGCCGTCGAAAGCCTCTTCGATGAGACGTTCCCGGTCAATCGCCATATCCATTGCCTCGCGCACGCGTGGATCGGCCAGGGCGAAGTGAGGGCGAGCAGCCTCGCTTGGGGAAGCATCGCTGTCCCCCTGGTCCTCATCAGGTGGTTGCGTCAGGTTAAAGACCAACCGCAACAGCCAGCGGCCGGGGAACGAGACCAGGCGGACCCCTTCGGCATCTTGCAGGTCCTCGATCTGGTCGGGCGTGAGCCACAGATTGATGTGGGCGTCACCGTCGCGTAACATATCTGTGCGTACCTCGTCACGGGGAACGATGGAGAAGATCAGCCGGTCGAGGAAGGGGCGGTCGGTCTGCCAGTAGAGGGGATTTCGATCAAAGATCAGTTCTTCCTCTTCTTCCCATCTTTGCAGCAGGAAGGGGCCGGTGCCGATTGGCTGGGTGTTGCAATCCCAGTAGAGCATACGGCCTGGTGCGCCGCAGGCGTGGCGCGGGAAGATCCCCAATCCCCGTCCTCCGAATTGCCCCCACAGATTGGCGTAGGGTTGACGGTAGTGCACCACGATGGTGTAGGCGTCAGGGGCATCCACCCTGTCGATCAGGTCAAAGCCAGTCACTTCGGCCAGGCCATTGTCGGGATGGCTGAGAGCTTGCCATGTGAAAAGCACGTCGTCGCTGGTGAACGGTTGGCCGTCAGACCACACGATGTGATCACGTAGCTTCCAGGTAACGGTAAGCCCATCCGGTGATATGCCCCCGTTGTCGCGGGTGGGGAGTTCCAGGGCCAACTTGGGGTAGAAGCTACCATCGGGGGCCATCTCGGCCAGACTCTCATAGATCAACTCGCCCATCAGTTCCTCGTAGCCGGTGTCGGTCAGATAGGCGTTGAAGGTAGGTGGATCTTGGGCGATGGGGATGATGACAGTCTCCAGGGATCCGGGCAGCGGGGGCAGAGCAGGCGGGGGACCGGGGCTCGCCGCTCGGCCGCAGGCGGTAAGGAGAAACGCGTAAAACGTAATGCGCAATATACGGCGCGTGACACTTGGTGCGAATTCTCTGGCGCTCATAGGCGCTCAGTATAGCACGGCTGAGGCAGACAGGCCAACCGCAGCCGCTAAGCGGTATGGCCTACCAGGCCGGGTGAATACCATGTCTGTCCTCTAGTTTCTTCTCTGAACGCATCGCCCCAACCCTCTTTCCCTTTGCCTGGACGTAGAGCCAGGCGTATAATACCCCGGATTGTACCCGAGCATCCCCATTGCCTGAGAGGGACCCATATCCAAGCCAGTTACCAGCCCTTACTGCCTGGCCTCAAAGGAGGCGTAGGCTAGGCGCGTCCTGGGCCTGGGTGGCACTGGGGCCATCGCCAGCGAAGTGGCCCGGGGCCTGGTCGGACATCGTGGCTTTGACGAGGGCAACTTGCGGCGGACGATGGCAAGCAGGGCATTGAACTATACGAGCGGATCGAAGAGTGCGGGCTGATTGCATACGGGAGGGAAACTATGGTTAAACCCGAATTGGGACGCGAGATACTGGTATTGACTGAGGCCGACGTGCAAGAGGCCATGCCCATGGCCAGGGCCGTCGAGCTGGCTCGTGCCGGGTTGGAGGCTGACGCTGCTCACCAGGTGATGGGCGACAAGTACTACATGGACCTGCGCCCATCGCACTTCATCAAGCCCTTTTCAGGGTACAAGGATGGCGAAGATCTCTTTTTCGTCAAGACTTTTAACTTCTTCGCCGACAACTCAGGCAAGAGTCTGCCGATCACCTCGTCGCAGGTACTCCTCTTTGAGGTTGAGACTGGCTTACCCGTCTGCTTGATGGAGGCAGGCTGGGTGACCGCCCTGAAAACCGGCGCCTCCACCGCTCTCACCGTCGAAGGGCTGTGCCGCTCCGATGCAACCACCCTCACGCTTTTCGGTGCGGGCCTGCAAGGGCAGATGCACCTGGAGGCGTTGAGTATCGTCCGCGATTGGGAACGGGTTTGGCTGGCTGATATCGACCAGGACAAGGCGCAGCGTGTGGCCGGAGAGATGGGGGCCAGGCTGGGACTCGATGTCCAAGCAGCCTCCTCCCCGGAGCGGGCTGTGCGCGAGTCGGACGTAGTCATTACCATCACCACCGGCAGCGGCGAGTTGGTCAGGCGTGACTGGCTCAAACCGGGCGCCTTGGTCTGCAAGATGGGATCGTACCAGGAATTGGAGCTGGAGGTGATCACCCAGTCCGATAAGCTGGTGGTTGACAGCTGGAAGTACGTTAACCAGCGTGT
>CP070811.1:1302399-1339267 GCA_020343875.1 Anaerolineales bacterium
ACTGGCCCGCTCAGAGCGAAAAGTTTTGACGGACATGCTCACAGGGGGTCTGGGACCCCCGCGTAGGGCGAAATCGGACACAGTATTGGTGAAAGTCGCGGGTCGCAGACCCGCTCAGAGCGAAGAATGGCTGTGTGGAGCGAAATCAGAGGCAATGTTGATGAAAGTCGCGGGTCACTGGCCCGCTCAGAGCGAAAAGTTTTGACGGACATGCTCACAGGGGGTCTGGGACCCCCGCGTAGGGCGAAATCGGAAACAATGTTGGTGAAAGTCGCGGGTCCCAGACCCGCTCAGAGCGAAGAATGGCTGTGTGGAGCGAAATGAGACGCAATGTTGGTGAAAGTCGCGGGTCCCAGACCCGCTCAGAGCGAAGAATGGCTGTGTGGAGCGAAATGAGAGGCAATGTTGGTGAAAGTTGCGGGTCCCAGACCCGCTCAGAGCGAAGAATGGCTGTGTGGAGCGAAATGAGAGGCAATGTTGATGAAAGTCGCGGGTCCCAGACCCGCTCAGAGCGAAGAATGGCTGTGTGGAGCGAAATCGGAAACAATGTTGGTGAAAGTCGCGGGTCCCAGACCCGCTCAGAGCGAAGAGCCAATCACGGTTTGATGCTGAGCCAACACAGAAAAGGAGGAATAGGGACGATGAAGCAACTTTCAATGTGGATAGCCCTGACGTCGGTGATTGCAGCCAGCCTGGCCTGTGCCATTCCTTTTGGCATCAGGACCATCAGAGGCTCTGGCAATGTGGTCACCGAAGAGAGGGAGGTCAGCGGTTTCGATAGTGTTGCCCTGTCGGCATTTGGGGAGGTGATCATCAGCCAGGGCGACGACGAATCGCTCACCATCGAAACCGACGACAATCTGATGCCATATATCCAGACCGAAGTCAGGAATGGGACGCTCGAACTGGGTTGGGCCCGGAACATAGTCCCTGTTCCCAGCCGGTCGCTCGTCTTCCGCGTGAGCGTGAAAGAGTTGGTCGCACTCAACTCGTCAGGTGCAGGCAGATTTGAGATTGATGAGTTGGACACGGATCGGCTGAATGTCAACCTCAGTGGCGCGGGTGACATCAAGATAAACTCGCTGACCGCCACCGACCTGGCGATCACGGTCAGCGGGGCGGGCAACGTCGAGGTGGCTGGGGCGGTAGAGACTCAGGAGATTAGCCTGAGTGGGTTGGGCAACTACGTTGCCCCCGATCTGGAAAGCCAGGCGGCGACGGTGCGCATCAGCGGTGCCGGGGACACCAGCATCTGGGTGCAGGATAGCCTGGACGTGGTGATCAGCGGGGCCGGTAATGTGGACTACTTCGGCAGCCCGCAGGTGACCAAAGAGATCAGCGGCGTGGGCGGGGTGACGAGTCGGGGCGATAAGTAAAGTGTCAGACGCAGGGAAACCCAATGGGATTGCCTTTGGCGGAATCCCATTGGGTTTGCCCAAGATTGCCTGTGCCGCACAGCGGTGCCTGTGCCGCACAGCGGTGCCTGTGCCGCACAGCGGTGCCTGTGCCGCACAGAAAAGGAGGATTCTATGAAGTATAGGCGCATTGTGATACCGCAATCCGGTGGACCTGAGGCCTTGCAGGTCGTTGAGGCTGATCTGCCCGAACCGGCCCCTGGTGAAGTGCGCGTCAAAGTGCTCAGCGCGGGCGTCCTGCTGGCCGACGTCATGTGGCAAGAGGGCAAGGTGCCTGGCGGCCCCAAGCCGCCTTTCATCCCCGGCTACGATCTGGTTGGGGTGGTGGACAGGCTTGGCGATGGCGTTTCTGCGCCGGGGGTCGGCCAGACCGTGGCCGCCTTGGTCCAACCTGGTGGCTATACCCAGTATGCTTCTTTACCTCCAGAGAAACTGGTGCCGGTCCCGGAGGGGTTAGACCCGGCCGAGGTGGTGTGCCTGACGGTGAATTACACGACCGGGTACCAGATTTTCAAGCGCGTGGCCAAGCTCACACCGGGTAAGCGCGTCCTGGTTCACGGCGCGGCTGGCGGGACGGGTTCGGCGCTGCTGGACTTAGGCAAGGTGCTAGGGCTGGAGATGTATGGCACAGCGTCCAAACCCAAACACGACCTGGTCGCCAGTCTGGGTGCGACGCCCATCGATTACCGTGATGAGGATTTTGTCGAGCGCATCCGGAGCCTGACGGGCGATGGAGTGGACCTGGTGGTGGACCACATCGGTGGCGCACATTTGAAACGTTCCTTCCAGACGCTGCGAGCGGGCGGGCTGCTGATCTCGACCGCTTCCACGGCGCAGATTTGGGGTGAGAGCACCACTCTGGAGCTATTGTGGGGCTTGATTCAACTTCCATTATGGAATAGCCTGCCTAACAAGAAATCCGCTATGCTTTTTGACCTTGTCCGATTCAACAAGAAGAATCCCGCCTGGTATGCCCAGGATCTCAAGACTCTGATGGGCTATCTGGCAGAGGGGGAGATCAAACCGGTCATCGCCAGGCAGATGCCGCTGGTCGAGGTCAGGCAGGCTCAGGAACTGCTGTTGGGGGCCAAGGTGAGGGGAAAGATCGTTTTGATGTGCAACTAGGAATTCGGGCGGATTCTCTCAAGGGTGTGTCCCAGATTTTTGGGGACGCACCCTGCCCTGATTTGTGCTCGTTGTTTTTCAGACACGATTATGGTATACTATCGTCACCCCTGATTGAAGCGTCTTGGAGATGGAGCCCCTGCCTTGCGTGATCTGTTGAGCGATGTTTTTCGAAACCGAATATACCCCCAAACCGGCCTGAGTGTGCCCACATCCTCAACTCGAACTCACCCGTCGCCAATACCCGGTCAGCCCACACCTTGCTTGGAGCAGGCGCCCACACCTTCGGTGGGGCAGGTGCCCACACCTTGGTTGGGGCAAGCGCCCACACCTTGGTTGGGGTGCAGCGTGGGGGCTTGGGCTTAATCGAAGACCCGGAGCGGACAAACGCTCGTGTGACATATTTTGGGTCACCAGATGGGGCAGCCAGTGACCCCACTTCAGATCGGTTGTGTGGTTTAATACGATTGTATCCAACAGTCAGTGCGTCTCTTTGGCACATGAACACAAGCAGGTATACCGTCCAAAATTAGGAAAAGACTCTGCCAGGCTCAATCTCCAGTCCATCAAACTGGATTCGTTATCTGACTGGCTTGAACACAAGGGAGGCTTAAACGATGGCGACTGGAACGACCCCTGGAATGCTTGACAGCGGCAGGCGACGCAAGGCATCTGGTATTTCCTTCGGCCTGTTTCTGATCGGGCTGGGCGTTCTGCTGTTTACGGGATGGTGGTGGCCGGGCATTATGGTTGTGCTCGGTCTTTCCTCCGGCGCGGAGCTGATCTTTCGCGGCCAAACGGCAAGGGGTATCGGCAGCCTGGCCTTCTTCTGGGGCATTGCGCTGGTCTTTATCCTGGTCCAGGAGATGAGTGTGCCCTGGAATATCATCGGCCCCTTGATTCTGGTGGGCGTCGGGGTCATCTTTTTGGTCAGGGCTCTCTACCTGCGCTAGGGCTAGTGATGGGATGCGACACATGGTTGGGTTTCACACTTTGCGGGGTTCAGGCCAACCTGGGGCTGCCGCCCCTACGAGCTGCTACGAAATATGAAGCCGCGGACTCTGCCATGGTTGATGCTATGGCAAGCGAGCAATTTGGGACAGAGAGGAGGGTTAAAGGCATGATATCACAAGCCCAAAGGCAGGCCATCGTCTGGGGCGGTCTGCTGATCTTTTTCGGTGTGGTGGGCATGGTGGCTACCGTCATCACGCTGACGGCCTGGGTGTGGGTTATCATACTGGCCATAGCGGGACTGGGCGTATTCGGCGTCTATCTGATGGATCGTTCTCAGCGGGCGTTGCTCATTCCGGCCTACGTGCTGTGGGTGGTCGCCTTCATGGTGGCGCTGATTGAATTGAGGATCCTACAAGACGAATTCGTAGCCACCTACGTGCTGGCCGCCATTGCGCTGCCCTTCCTGGTCACCTTTCTGCGCAACCGGGCCCAGTGGCCGATGCTTATCCCAGCCTACGTGTTGGTGGCGGTGGGCGTGATGGTGGGGCTGATTGGAGTAGGGGTCCTGGATGATCTTTCCATTCCGGCCTACGTCATGTTCGCCATCGCCGTCCCCTTCTTCGTGGTCTATGTGCGAAATCCCAAGCACTGGTGGGCGCTCATTCCGGGTGGGGTGGTGGCGGCCGTGGGGTTGGCCTTTCTCTTGGCCGGAGGTGCTGCGCAGTATGTGGCGCCCGTCGTGCTGATCATTGTGGGGGCCTGGATACTGGCCCGCCAGTTTTCCCGCCCAGAGCCTGGGCCACCCCAGGTGCCGGCGCCGGTCGCCCCAGAGGGCGATGAACCACCCGCTGAGTGAGACGGTCGGGGGGTTGGTTACCCTAAGCCGGAAAATGCGAAACAAGCTGCACCCGCCTACCCCGTGCCAGTCCTGCGGGGGGCAGCTGTAGGCAAGATCTCCATCAGGGAAAGGAGTCTTTAAATGAGTCAAAGAGTGGCCATTTTGACCGGCGGTGAGGTGCCAGGAATGAATCTGTGCATCAAAAGTCTGGTTTACCGGCTCATCGATTTGGGCTTTGAGCCGATCGGGGTGCGCAAAGGATGGGAAGGGCTAATCAACTACAACCCACGTGACGTGACCACCTATGGTGCGAACTTCATAGAGCTGACCAAGAACATCGTGCGGGCGATTGACCGCAGCCCGGGCACCTTTCTGCATTCTTCCCACACCAACCCGACTGATACGCTGCCCGGGAAGGTGCCTGGGTTTCTGCGCCAGGCGGGAGCGAAGACCCAAGATCTGACCGAGCACGTCAAGGACGTGATAGGCCGACTGGGTTTTACGGCCGTGGTGGTCATCGGTTACCTGGACATGCTGACCTACGCGGCTCGTCTGTCCCAGGAGGGAGTGCCTATCATCGCCATCCCCAAAACCATTCAGAACAACATTTATGGCACGGACTATACGCTGGGATTCAGCACCGGCATGGCCCGTGGGGTGGCTTTTATCCACGAGTTACGGGCTCTGGCTGGCTCCCGGGAGCAGATTGTGGTGGTCGAGAACTTCGGGGGGAAGTCCGGCTACAGTTCGCTGATGACATCCTTCCTGGCCGGCGTGGATCGGACCATAATTCCTGAAGTGCCTTATGACCCGGAACGACTGGCCCATCTGGCCTTGCGCGACAAATCTGAGAATCCCAACAACTATGCCATCGTGTCCGTGTGTGATGGGTCCCAGATTGTGCCCGACAAGATTGCCCAGTATACGCCGTACCTGTCGTTGCGCAGCCGGTCGCAGGTGCTGCAGTCTATGACGGCCGAGAAGGCCGAGGCGCTGCAAGAGGAATTTGACCTGAGTGAGGTGGTTGAGACCGGCACCAGTATGGCCGGCAGTGGTATGGTGGCGGCCGAGCTGCTGCAGAACTTGACAGGTGATGAGGTGGTCCTCCAATCGCTGACCTATTTGCTTCGCACAGGGGCACCCGACGGCCAAGATTTACTGGGGGCGACCAACTTTGCCATGTTGGCCGCCCGCCTGGTCAAGGAGGGCCGATTTGGTCGCATGACCGCTTTCCGGCAACGCGACACCTGGACCCACGTTGACCTGAACGTGGTAACCCAAGGTGTGAAAGTTGTGGACGTGGATGAACTATATGATGCGGAACAGTACCAGCCTAAGGTGAGCGTGATCTGGGCGGCTGAAGCAGTTTAAGCGGAGGATAGCTTATGGATGCGACCAACGGAAACGGCCGTGTTGTCGAGGTGAAGGACGTGGTTAAGAGCTTTCCAGTGGGCGATGGCGAGATCACCATCCTCAAGGGCATCTCTTTCAACGTGCGAGCGGGGGAATTCCTGTCCATTGTGGGCCCCTCCGGCAACGGCAAGTCGACCTTGCTGAATATGATCACCGGGATCGATCACCCCACCGATGGGGAGGTAATCGTCACGGGCCGGGAAGTGCACAAGATGAGTGAGAACAAGCTGGCTGCCTGGCGGGGTGAATATGTGGGCATCATCTTCCAGTTTTTCCAGATGCTGCCGGCCCTCAGCCTGCTGCAAAACATCATTTTGCCCATGGACTTCGCCAACAAATACACCCCCAAGCAGCGGCGGGAACGGGCCATGCATTTGCTGGAAACGGTCGGGCTGGCCGACCAGGCCCACAAGCTGCCCAGCATGGTCTCCGGCGGGCAGCAGCAGCGGGCCGCGATCGCGCGTGCCCTGGCCAACGACCCGCCCCTGCTGGTGGGCGACGAGCCGACCGGCAATCTCGACTCCCGCACCGCCGGTGACGTGTTTGATCTCTTTTCCAGTTTGGTGGAGCAGGGCAAAACCCTGTTGATGGTCACCCACGATAAGGAGTTGGCCCGTCGCGTGCCGCGCGTGCTTGAAATCATCGATGGCAAGATTACGCGGGATGAATACGTGGGCGGGGCCAACTGGACCGGGTACTAGGCGGAGGTTGGTATGGGGGTCATCCGTTATAAAATTTGGAGCGACTTATGGGCCAATAAATCGCGCACCTTGCAGGTGGTGCTGATTATCGCCATGGGCGCTTTTGCCATCGGTATGATCGTCACCACCCGGACTCTGATGGTGGCCGGCATGTCCGAAATCTGGAGCACTGTCTCGCCGGCGACCATTACCCTGTGGGCCAGTCCAAGCGTTGGGGATGACACGATTACGGCCTTGAAGCGCATCGAAGGGTTGGAGGATGTAGAGGGCTATGCCACCGCCACGATTGAATGGCGGCTCAGCCCCGAGGATGAATGGTCGCCAGCCGTCTTGATCGCCCGCGACGACTACAAAGATCAACACTACACCACCTTAGGCCTCATCAGCGGCAAGTGGCCCCAAGAAAACACAATGGCGGTGGTGCAAGGTGCCGACGTCGTCTATGACATCCGGGAAGGGGGGCGGCTCACCCTTCGCGTGAATGACCACGACCAGGAGGTGAAGATAGGGGGTGTGGTTTACGATCCAGTCGCCAGTCCCCCCAGCTATGGCGGCCCGGCCCAATTCTACACCACCCGCGATCGCTTTGGCGACCTGACCGGCGACCGGGATTATAATCGCATCCTGGCCGGCATCCCGACGGATGTCGAGTACGATGAGGCAGCCTCGATTGCGATCGCCGACCAGATGAAACGCAAGCTGGAAAAACAAGGCTCGGATTCTGGGGGGGCTTCGCCCCCAGACGGCCAGCGTGTGACCGACCCCCAAAAGCATTTCTTCCAGGATACGATGGATGCTGTGTTCCTGATCCTGGGGGTCATGTCCATCCTGGCCCTGTTCCTGGCCTTGTTTCTGGTTTACAACACCATTAATGCCATCGTCAGCCAGCAGGTGGATCAAATTGGGATTATGAAGGCCATCGGGGCCGGGACGGGACGGATCTTGTGGACCTATTTGATCAACATCTTCGCCTACAGTTTCTTGGCCTTGTTGATCGCCATTCCCCTGGCAGCCATCGGCGGCTGGGGGCTCAACCTTTTCTTGATGGGCACCTTCAATGCCGACCCTGGTTCCTTCACGGTGGTGCGGGAGGCCGTCCTGGCCATGGTGGCCATTGCGCTGCTGGCACCCTTGTTGACCTCCATGATCCCCATCCTGTCCGGGGTGCGCATCACTGTGCGCGAGGCCGTCAGCACCTATGGTTTGAGCGTCGGGGCCGGCTTGCTGGAACGCCTCCTGGCCAGAATGGAGCGTATTCCGCGCCTGGTATTATTGACCATCAGCAACACCTTCCGCAATAAGGGGCGGGTGTTCCTGACCCAGATCACGCTGGTGCTCAGCGGCCTGGTCTTTATGATGGTCATGAGCACTGGCGACTCGGTTAGGAACACCTTTGGCGACCTCATATTCTCCATCCTTAGGTACAACGTCAGCTTTGTGTTTGAAGACCCGGAGCGCATCCATCAGGTCGAGGCCCTGGCCCTGGCCCATCCCGAGGTGAAAGCAGTCGAGGTGTGGAACGTGGGCGGCGGTCAGATTCGCCCCGCAGGGCAGCCTGAGTCGGACGACGATGAAGGCGTGCTGGTGTTTGGGGTGCCTTTGCCCACCAATCTGTACGGCCCTCAGTTGCGGGCCGGGCGATGGCTGCAGCCGGGGGATACGTATGCGGTGGTGCTCAATCAAACATTGGCGGATGAGGTTGGGGTGGGCCCGGGGGATTGGGTCACCGTGGATCATGGCGTCGAAGGGGAAACAGACTGGCAGGTAGTCGGCCTGCTCTTCGACCCGGTGATTACCAACTCGGCCCACGTATCGCGCCAGACGGTGGTGAAGGAGCTCAACCAGGTGGGCAAAGGCAATTCGGTCTGGATCCAGACTGTCCGGGGCGATCCCGATAGTGAAGTAGCGGCGGCCGGGCATTTGCGGCAATATTTCGACGAACACCAGTTCGACTTGGAGCCTGGCGGAATCTTTGCCGGCCAGGATACGGCTTCGGAAGCCACCGCGGCCATTGTTGCCAATTTCGCGATGATCTCCACCCTATTGGGTGTTATGGCCATCGTCATTGGGGCGGTAGGCGGTGTTGCCCTGAGCGGTGTTCTTTCGTTGAACGTCTTGGAGCGCACCCGCGAAATCGGCGTCATGCGCGCCATCGGTGCTTCCTCAGGAGCCATCGCCCGCTTATTCATCGGCGAAGGGCTGATTTTGGGTTGGTTGAGTTGGGCCATTGCCGTGCCGCTGAGTATCCCGGCCGGCCGATTGATGACACAGGCCGTGGGTGTGCCATTCAATATGAGCCTGGTGTACACCTACAGTCCGTCTGGGGCCATATACTGGCTGTTCATCGTCACCTTGCTGTCCATCCTGGCCAGTTATTTCCCGGCCCGGGGAGCCACTCGCATCAGTGTTCGGGAAAGCCTGGCTTACGCATAGCGGCCGGGGTATCGCGCTCCGTCAGTCGCAGGCCCCCTTGGGGGCACTTGGGAACTCATATGGGCGTCGTTGGTAACAAAATCTGGAGCGATTTGTGGGCCAATAAAGGCCGGACCGTGCAGGTGGTACTGGTTATTGCCATGGGAACGGCGGCCATTGGCATGATTATCGGCATCAGCAGCCTGGTCAGCCCGACGATGGCCGCCAGATGGCAAGCCACCAGCCCGGCCATGATCAACCTGGCGGTCGACCCGACCATGGACGACAATGACCTGATGGCCCTGGAGTCGGTTGAGGGCGTGGAAGAGGTGGAAGGGCAGAGCAACACCACTATTGAGTGGCGGGTTAGCCCGGAGGATGAATGGTCTGTGGGTGGGTTGATCGCCCGGGCGGATTACGAGGACCAAAAGCTCAACAAGTTGATCCTGGTGGCTGGCAAATGGCCCAAAGACAGAGTATTTGCCCTGGAACGCGGCCACCAGACCGCCTTTGGGATTCCTGAGAATGGAAGGGTGACCATCCGCGTCAATGATCGTGAACACTCGGTTCGAGTGGGCGGCCTGATCTACAACCAACTGGCCACCCCGGCATACTTTGGGGGTACGGCCCAATTCTATACCACGCGCGACCGCTACGGCGAGCTGGTCGGCGATCGGAATTTCGCCCAAGTCATGGCCAGCGCCGCGGAGTATGACCCGGAGGTGGTCACCGATATCGCCGACCGCATCCAGGAGAAACTGGAAAAACAAGGCCGAGAGTCTTTCGCTACTGGCTTTGAACGCGTCACCGACCCCAATCGGCATTTTTTCCAGGACTTTCTGGATGGCCTCTTCTTCCTGCTGGGTGTGATGGGGTTGCTGACCCTACTCTTGGGCCTGCTGCTGGTTTACAATACGGTGAACGCGATTATCTCTCAGCAGGTGGATCAGATTGGGATCATGAAGGCCATCGGGGCCAGAACCGGGCAGATATTGCGCCTCTATTTGACCAACATCCTCATATACGGCTTTCTAGCCTTGTTGGTTGCCCTCACTCTGGCAGTCGTGGGGGCCTGGGGAATTGCCAACTGGCTGGTCACCAGCTTCAATGGAGATCCGGTTGGCTTTGGCGTTTCGCCATGGGCCATCCTGGCCCAGGTCCTGATCGCTTTGCTGGCTCCCCTGCTGGCCTCCTTGATCCCGATCTCTTCGGGGGCGCGTATCACCGTGCGTGAGGCTATTAGCACCTACGGCTTGAGCACCGGGGTAGGGCTGCTGGATCGGGCGCTAGCCAGGGTACAGCGCATTTCGCGTATGGTGTTGCTGACCATCACCAATACGTTTCGCAACATGTGGCGCGTGGTTCTGCTGCAAGTTACCCTGGTGCTCAGTGGCCTGATCTTTATGATGGTGCTCAGCGTTAGAGATTCGGTCGCTTACACCTTTGGGGATATTCTATTCTCAATCCTCAATTATAACGTCTCCTTTGCGCTTGAGGACGCCGAGCGCATTGGTCGCATCGAGGAGCTGACCCTGGCCCACCCCCAGGTGAAAGCAGTGGAGATGTGGGGGTTTGGTACGGGCACCCTCCGGCTGGCGGGTGAACCCGAGTCGGATGATGATGAAGCCGTCACGATGTTTGGGGTTCCATTGCCCACGCAGCTCTATGGCTACCAGGTACGGGCCGGACGCTGGCTGAACCCGACCGACACCTATGCCATGGTGCTCAACCAGAATCTGGCCGCAGATGTCGGAGTGGGGGTGGGCGACTGGATAACCGTCCAGCAGGGTACCAGACAAGAAAGCACCTGGTTGGTGGTGGGCCTGTTGTCGGACCCGGTCATCCTCAATTCGGGCCACGTTCCACGCGATGTCTTGCTGCGCGAAACCGGCAGCCCTAACAAGGCCCAAACGGTGTGGATTCAGACCGTGCGGGGTGGTCTGGAGAACGAGAAGGCCATCGCCAGAGAGCTGCGGGTGTATTACGAGCAGAACCAGGTCGAGGTAAGCCCCCAGCCAGGCGCTTTTGGCTTTGGCGGGGATAGTGCTTTGGAAACCGCTCAAACCATCATCAACCAATTCAATTTTGTGATTGTTCTGCTGGGGATTATGGCCATCATTATCGGGGCAGTGGGCAGTATTGCGCTCAGCGGCGCCCTATCACTTAGCGTTATGGAGCGGCGCCGCGAAATTGGGGTGATGCGCGCCACCGGTGCCTCATCTGGAGTCATCGCCCGTCTCTTTATCGGCGAGGGGCTGCTTCTGGGCTGGCTGAGCTGGGTTATTGCCCTGCCCCTCGGTCTCCCGGCGGGCCGGTTGATGCTGCGCGGATTGGGCGCGGCCATCGGTTTCGACCTGGTGTACCAATATACACCGGCCGGGGCTATATCCTGGCTGGGTGTCATCAGTATCCTGTCCAGTCTGGCCAGTTGGTTCCCGGCCAGAGGCGCTACTCGTATCAGCGTTCGCGAGAGCTTGGCTTATCAGTAGCAGGTGGCAGGCCGCGAATTTGCCACCTGCACGTTACCAGAGGACCGCAAACAAAGCAGAATATGTCGTGCACCGCTAACCATTGCGGGTTTGCCGATTTGATATTTTCGATGATATTTTGCATACAGGAGGGTGGTTACAATGAAACGAATCATCGTAATCGTGGTGGTGATCGTCGTCGTGGCTGGGCTTGGATTCTTCGGCTATCAGCAATTCCTGGCCCCCCAGCCGACGCCAGAGCCGGAGATCGACCTGGACGCGCCCGCGGCGCTTCCGGCGGTGGTGTCAGCCGAGGGCTTCGTGGTGCCCGCCCAGGAGGCCGACCTGTCCTTTGAGGCGGGAGGGCAGGTGGTTGAGGTGCTGGTCGCCGAAGGAGATCGGGTGGAGGCGGGTCAGGTGCTGATGCGCTTGGACAGTGGCGATCAGCAGCAGGCGGTGGTCCAGGCCGAGGCGGGGGTGGCGCAGGCTGAGGCAGCCGTGGCCAGCGCCCGGGCCCGGCTGGCCCAGGCCCAGGCTGGCCCCACCGATGAGGCCATCGCCCAGGCCGAGGCAGCCGTGGCCAGCGCCCGGGCCCGGCTGGCCCAGACCCAGGCTGGCCCTACCGACGAGGTCATTGCCCAGGCCGAAGCGGCGGTGCAAACTGCCCAGGCCCGGCTGGATCAACTATTGGCGGGTGCTCGCCCTGAGGACATCCAGGCCGCCTCCGCCGATTTGCTCACCAGCCAGGCCTTGCTGCGCCAGGCCCAGGCCGAGTACGACAAGATCGCCTGGGCGGAGGATGTGGGCGAAACGCCGCAGGCCATTGCTCTGGAGCAGGCCACCCTCAGCTTTGAGGCAGCCAAGGCGAGATATGACAAGCTGCTGAACGGCGCCACCCCCGCAGAAATCGCGGTGGCGCGGGCTGGCGTCGCCGAGGCCGAGGCAGCCCTGGCGACTGCCCAGGTCGGGCCAACCCGGGAAGCGATTGCTGTGGCCGAAGCGGGTGTGGCCGAAGCCGAGGCGGCCCTGGCGACCGTCCTGGCTGGCCCCAGGGATGAAGAGATTGCGGTCGCCGAGGCAGGCGTGGATGAAGCCGAAGCCGGGCTGGCCGCATCCCAGGCGGCGTTGTCCATCGCCCAGTCGGCCCTCTCAGACTTTGAATTGAGGGCCCCCATGGTTGGCAGCGTGGCCCGGGTGGAGCCAGACGTAGGCGAGCTGGTGTCGCCCGGCACGCCGGTCATCAGCCTGGGGGGCGCTTCGGACTGGTACGTGGAGACCGACGATCTTACCGAGATAGACGTGGTTCAGGTGGCTGTTGGGCAGCCGGCCAAGGTGACGGTAGATGCCATCCCGGACCGGGAGTTTAACGGCGTGGTGACCGAGGTCGCCCCCCGCTCCGAAACCAAGCGGGGCGACGTGACCTATACGGTCACCATCGAGCTGATCGATGCTGACGACGTGCCCCTACGGTGGGGGATGACTGTCTTTGTGGACATCAGCGTGGATGAGGGAGAGAGTCAGGAGCTGCAACGACAACTGGCGCACATGCGCGATGTGGCCGATGCGGCTTACCAAGTTGTAAGTGGCATGGCGGCTGCCTCGCAGTAGCATCGGGGCAGCCGGTCCAGCCGCCAAGTCGATTCACTTGAGTTTGGCGGGGCAGGATGAGAGTCTTATCGGCCGGCGGCCTGCCGACGGCGGGTGACCCGTAGGCCTCGCCCTGGTTCAAACCACCAGGCTGTATTGGGTACCAGGTCAGGTTCAGGAGGGGTGTAGTATGCAGATGCCATTCGTAATCAGACGTAAAATGGCTGTCTGCCTGCTGGTGGCGGCCTTGTTGACTGTGTGGGCGGCGGCCGGAATGGCCGGAGTCCCCGACGTGGCGGCGCAAGCGGGCGAAGGCCCTCAACTGTGGGTCGAAGTCGAGGCCCTCAACGTGCGTGAAGGGCCTGGAGTCTCCTATCCTGTGATTGGCTTGCTGCTCCAGGGTGACCAGGTGGCCGTCATTGGCCATCACGCGGCCAGCGGCTGGTGGCAAGTGCAACTGCCGGACGGCCGGGCTGGCTGGGTCAGCGGCGGCGCGGCATACGTGCGGGTCAGCGGGGATACCGCCGGCGTGCCGGAAGTGGCTGCGCCGGGCGTGTCTGCGACCGCCGCTATCCGCGAGCAGGGGAACACCCTTGTCTTCCAGGCGGTCAGTGGCGGCCCCATCTACGCAGTCAATACCGATGGTCGAACAGGTGCCGGTGCTGGGTTGCGCTACCTGACGACCGGCATCGACCCCGCTCTCTCACCCAACGGGCAGCAGGTAGCTTTCACCCGCTGGGACGACACTCAACACGGCGCCTTCGGCAGCCTGTGGGTGATCAACGTGGACGGCACGGGGGAGCGGCCTGTCCTGGGCGAAGTGCGCCAACCTAAATCGCCGGTCTGGTCGCCGGATGGGACTCAACTTGCGATCAACATACAGCGCGGGGGCCGGCTGGCACCCGAGAGTAAGTGTGGCAAGGGCCTGCCCTCTGAGCCGCTGGTGGCCGATGAAGATGGTGACTACTTCAGGTTGGTTTACGAGAAAGAGAATGGGGTGATCGTTGATTTCAAGATCTGCTACACGCTGCTGCCCCACCCCTTCTGGGGCCTGCGGGTGGTGCAGGTGGCCAGCGGGGACTTTGAAGACCTGCCGGGGGACCTGTTCTCCTACGCGCCCACCTGGGACCCGGCCAACGACTGGCACCTGGTCTACGATGGCGAGATGGGCCTGGTCAACCTGGATCTCAACCGGGGCACGACCTGGGCCCTGACGGATGACGTGAACGACCACGCGCCGGTCTTCTCTCCCGACGGTAACAGGCTCGCCGTCAGCTACTGGCAGCACGATCATTGGGACATCCACGTGATGAACGCCGACGGCAGCGGGCGCATGCGGTTGACCGAGACGCCCTTGCGTGCCATTGTAGAGAAACAGCTCAGGGGGGAAGAGCCGCGCTCGTGGAACAACGACGCCCCGGCCTGGTCCCCGGATGGCGCCTTGATCGCCTTCCTGAGCGACCGAACCGGGCGCTGGGAGATTTGGGTCATGTCGGCGGATGGGTCCAACACGCGCCTTATGTTCCCCTCCGGGACCTTGGATGGGATTGACTTGCAGTATTTCAACCAGAACGAACGGGTGCTTTCGTGGTGGTGATTTTGCTGCTCGGTGACCGGTGAGCGGCCAGAAGAGCGCTCAAAAGCCAGCACTCACGGACGGCAGAGCGCCTCAAAGAAAGGAGAGGCAGATCATGGCGGGCGGAACTCAACGCAAAGTCGCATGGTATTTTTGGCCTTTTGTGGCTGTGTGGCGGCTTCTGGCATTCATCCTGGGGTTGACGGGGCGTATTGTGGGCGTCGTACTGGGCCTGGCCCTGCTCATTGTGGGCATCGTGGTTAGCCTGACGGTGGTGGGTGCCATCGTCGGGGTGCCCCTGGCCGCCCTGGGCTTGCTGTTGATGGTGCGTGGGATTTTCTAGACACCCGTGATCGTTGATTACATCATTTCGTTTCCCGAGCGTCTGGTACGCACTCTGGCGGTAGGTGCGGGTGGGGCTGTCTACCAGCTCTCGTTGATCATGTTTCCGGGATGGGTGCGCGGATCACGGTTCTATCGGGCTACCGTTGAGCGCACCTTGCGCATTGTCATCGAGTTGGTCGGCGGCGTGGAGGGCCTATTCCCCTGGGATGACATGCCGGCTGGGGAACTGGCCACTCGCAAGGTGGCCGGCAACGCGGTCGAGGTGCTCAGTTTTGCGGCGGTGGGCTGGTCGCCGGTGTGGCTGCTGGCAGCGGCGGCGGATGTGGTAGGGGGCACCCAGGTTTATCTGCGCACCCTGGTCAGAGACCTGCAAAGCGAAGGGGTCCTGCCGCCTGGCACCCAGATCGACTCGGTCCAGCAGCTCTTGAGCTTGTTGGAGGACAGTTTTGGGCAGGCGGCCGATACGGTCGACATGCCGCCGTTGGGACTCGAAGACATGCGTCGCTCCTGGCGGGAACTGCAGGAAAAGGCCAATCGCCTGCCGGATGCAAATTGGCTGGCCCGCTTCTATGCAGACCTCAGATCAGTATCCGCTCAGGAAGGGCATTCCATCTACACCACCTCTTCGCTGATTGCCCTGGGCGCCTTCAGGACCGGTATCCGCATGGGAAGCGTACACGTCTTCGATTATTATCGGGATGCGCTGGATAGCATCTCTGAGGATGGCCTGCCGCAGTACCTCATGCGCATCAGCGCCCCCTATCGCCGCATGGCTGTCCATCACCTCGACCCACGCAACCGGACCTACACCCAACACTACCTTCAGCGCGTGCGCGCGAAACGGGGGTCCCGTACAGACGTCGTTTAGTCTAGCCCCCACATATCCTTGTGAACCCAGCAGGTTCTATGATGAAGAGACTCTTGTTGGCGATTGCCAGTAGACTCTGGCCCGACTTTGAAACACTGGCCGAGCCTGACCGCCAGCGCGCACTCAGAGAACTGTTTGGCATGCTGTTCGGCCTGCCTTTCCTTATTCTGAGTGTAAGCTGGCTGGTGGCGGCAACAGACCTGGATGTGGTGCGCGGCCAATGGATGCTCTTACTGCTTTTCCTGGGGCTGAGTCTGGTGGCGGACCGGCTCTCGTTCTTTCAGATCACCGTCGACAAATCTGGGACTTATAGCTACAACGGCAGTAGCCTGGAAGGCATCATTGTCGTGTCGGCTGTCCTGCTGCTCGGCCCAACGGCTGCGTGGGTGCTATTCCTGCATCTGTTGCTGGATTATGGCCTTAATTGGCCTCGGTCACCGTCAAAACACCAGCGGTGGAACCGGTTACGCAACGCGACGTTGAACATGGGGGGCGGCGTAGCAGCCCTCCTATTGGCTGTGCTCTTGTACCAGCAGTTGGGAGGCACGTTCCCCTTTTCAGGGGGGGCGCCCAGGGCGATTTGGCCTGCTTTGGGGGCTGTTCTGTTTCTGATTCCTATGGATGGGCTCCTTTTCTTCTGCTATGGGGCTCTGATGGCTTATTTTCAACTGAGCCCCCACTCACTCAGGGAATGGGGCCGCGAGATCGGCCAGCAACTGCTCAGATTCTTTCTGGTCGCCGAAGTGCCTTCTTTCTTCGGTATTCTGGTAGCTGCCGTCTACAGCCGGATGGGCCTGGCGGCCTATCTCTTTTTGGTGACCGGCGTCCTTCTGGTCAGCTTCCTGGCCCGCCGTTTGAGCCAGCAAGCCAGGTTGGGCCAACAGCGATCACGTGAAGTAACCCGGCTGGAGGAATTAGGGCGGTCCATCATTGCTGCCCCGGCGGATGGGTCCACCCTGGCTCAGGTGTTGGCGACACACTTGCCCGGAATGTTCAGCTATCAACAGGTCGAGATTCGACTTTTTCCGGGGCAGACTGTGTTGCAAATGCCCGAGGACCGACCGCCAGTGCGCCAGGCAACCTGGGACTGGCTGGGCGCCAATCCCCAACCGCGTTACTTCGCGCCCGGGCAGAGTCTACCTTGGTCAGGACAAGTGACCACGCAGCCCTGGTTCCTGGTGCCAATTCAATCTACCCAGCAGGCTGAACCGCTGGGGGGCATCTGCCTGACCCTGGACAGACTCTACTATGAAGATATTCTGACCTACTTGCGGCCCGCGTTGCAGGTCCTGGCGGCTCAAATTGCCTCTGCCTTGCACCGGGCGGAGGTACACGCCCAAACCCTGGCTCACCAAAGAAAGGTTCAGGAATTAGCCTTTGCCTGGCAAATCCAGGCCAGCTTCCTGCCCGACAGCCTGCCCCAAGTTGAAGGCTGGCAGCTGACGGCTACCCTGAATCCGTGCCAGGAGACGTCGGGTGATTTCTATGACGTGATACCCTTGCCGAATGGGCATTTGGGCCTGCTTATCGCCGATGTGGCCGATAAAGGTATGGGCGCGGCCCTGTTTATGGCCTTGAGCCGGACCCTGATTCGGACTTATGCGATTGACCACCCGCTGCGGCCAGACCTGGTCTTGAAGGCGACCAACCAGCGTATCCTGACCGACACCCACACTGATATGTTCGTGACCGTTTTCTACGCGGCCCTTGACCCTGACAGCGGGCGGCTGGTTTACGCGAATGCCGGCCACAATCCCCCCTATTTGTTCAAAACCGCAGCCTCAGACGCGCCGGTGAGTCTACCTCAACCCCAGGGGCTGCGAAACACGGGCATGCCACTGGGGATTTTGCAGGAGGCAAGCTGGGACGCCAAAACGGTTGAACTGGCTCCCGGAGATACGTTAGTCTTGTATACGGATGGGATTACCGAGGCTCACAGCCAGCAGGTGGGCCTGTTCGGTGAGCGCCGCCTCATCGAGTTGGCTCAAGCCCACCTGGAGGAGCCCGTTCAGAGCATCCAGGAGTCTATCTTGAGCACAGTGACCCGCTTTTCGGAGGATGGGCTCCAATGTGACGATGCGACGTTGATGATCTTGAAACGATTACCTCCGCACAGTTAGCCAGGATAACCTGTAAGCGTGACGTGTTCGGCTTCCTGGCCCCTAGATGTTCCCCGAAGGAGCGGAAAATGACTACCGAAAAGCCAAAGAAAACCCGCATGTTCTTCGTTGACAACCTCAGAATATTGCTGATCGTCTTGCTGATTCTGCATCACCTGGCCATCACCTACGGACATTCAGGCATGTGGTACTATCTCGAGGGCCGGCCAGATGATCTTACCAATCTGGTAGCTACGCTGTTCACCGCAGTTAACCAGGCCTTCTTCTTGGGTTTCTTTTTTATGATATCGGGATACTTCACCCCCGGCTCCTACGACCGGAAAGGGGCTGGACCCTTTCTCAAGGACCGGCTGTTGCGGCTGGGCATTCCCTTGCTGTTCTACATCATCCTCATCGACCCGCTGATCATTTACGGGTTGGAGGTGAATGTGAGAGGCTTCCAGGGGTCCCTGGGGGACCACCTGGCCCGATATTTCAACGGCCAATATGTACAGAACTTCAGCCTTGCGACGGGCCCGGGGTGGTTTGTTGAAGCCTGGTTGATATTTGCCGTCATGTATGCGCTGTGGCGGCTGTTGATAAAGTCCCCAGTTACCCCTGCTCAGGGCGAAGGCAAAGCGCCCAGTAACATAGGAGTAGCAGGTTTTGCCCTGCTGCTGGGTGCGCTGACCTTTACGGTGCGCATATGGCTGCCCGTCGGTTGGAATTTTGCAGCCCTGAATCTGCAATTTCCCTACTTTGTCCAATACATAGGGCTCTTTGTGGTCGGTCTGATTGCCTATCGCCGGGGCTGGCTGCTGGGGATTTCCGATGCGATGGGCAAGCTGTGGCTGGGGGTTGCCATCGTCTGCATCGTGGTGGTGCTTCCCGTCGTGTTTGTGCTGGGGGGAGCGTTGGAGGGGAATGTAGGGCCATTTATAGGTGGGCTTCATTGGCAGTCTTTTGCCCTTTCCGTCTGGGAGCAATTTGTGTGTATGGGCATGGTGATCGGTTTACTGGTCTTGTTCCGCAAGAGATACAATCACCAGGGCAACTTGGCCAAGGCATTGTCTGCCAGTGCCTATACCGTGTTTCTGATCCACGCCCCGGTGATTGTCTTCCTGGCGCTGGCCCTGAGAGGCATCAGCCTGCATCCTCTGCTCAAGTTCCCTTTGGTGGCCCTTATGGCGGTGCCGCTGTGTTTCTTGATCGCCAACTATCTGCGACAGCTTCCGCTGGCCAGGGACATCTTGTGAGGAAGCAAACGATGAATACTCAAACCGCCCGTAGATCGGCCAAGTCAGGACGCCGGTGGGATATCGACTGGCTGCGGGTGCTGGCGGTGCTGCTGCTTTTTCCCTTTCACACCGCCCGTATCTTCGGTACATTTGGCAACTGGTACGTCAAGAATGACCAGTTGAGCCAGGCATTGACCTATATCATCGCTTTTGTCATCCACTGGCATATGCCCCTTTTCTTTATCCTGGCCGGCGCTGCTACCTGGTTCTCGCTGCGCCGGAGGAGTGGCAGCCAGTACCTGCGGGAACGGCTTACGCGGCTGCTGGTACCCTTTCTCTTCGGCTTTCTGGTCATCGTTCCTCCCCAGATTTATGTTGGGCTGCGCCAACGTCCGTCTTATCTGCGCTTCTACCCAAGCTTTTTCAGCTATGCTGATATGGGCCACCTGTGGTTCATCTTCTACCTGTTCCTGTTCTCCCTGGTCGGGCTACCGCTCTTCCTGTACCTCAAGAGTCAATCCGGGGGCCACCTGATGGATAGGCTGGCGGGCTTCCTGGCCCGGCCGGGTGTGATCCTCCTGCTGCCCGTTATTCTGCTGGTCGTGACTGATTATTTGATGCTTCATTTTTACCCCAATCCCGTCTACTTCATCACCTTCTTTATCTATGGTTACATCCTGATGGCTGACGGGCGCTTAGAAGAGTCGATAGACAGATACAAGGGGGTCGCACTGATTCTGGGGGTAGCCCTGTTCGTAGTCTGGGAAAGTCTGGTGGCGCTGGGCGTCATCAGCCCAGATCGGCTGCAACCCATCCCGCGGAGTCTCATCACCTGGTTCTGCCTCATGGCTCTGATGGGCTATGGGAGACAGTTCCTGAATTTCACCAACAGGTTCCTGAACTATTTTGGCGAGGCGTCCTATCCGGTCTACATCCTGCACCAGACCGCAATCGTGATCATCGGCTTCTTCGTCGTGAAGTGGAGCGCTGACATGCTGCCCAAGTTTGTCACGATTGTAGTGGCCTCGTTTGTAGTGACAGTCCTCCTGTATGACCTGGTGGTCAGGCGCACCAACGTCACCCGCTTCTTGTTTGGCATGCGGCTGCTGAAGAAGCCGCCAGAAACGCCCGCCGCGCGCCCGGAAGAGGCTGCTGCCTGAGATTCGGAAGGAGGAAAACGATGCCAAGCAAGAGGTGGGGGCTGGTGGTCTTTTTCCTGGGCATTTTCGCTATGCACGTTCTGATGACACTCAACTCCATATCCGCACCTCGTTGTCATTGATCCGAAGCTGTAGTATACTTGCTGGGTGATCCCCCATTAAAACATTCCTAAGTCGGAGCAACTTGCATGGCGAATCCCTTAAGCGATGACTGGCAACTGCATTGGCTGCTGGCCTCCAGACTGTACACCTCTCCTCGTCCCGAACTGGCCCACCGCCTGGGCCTGCTCAGCCTAAACTTGGGGCTTAGCTCATGGGCGAACCAGGCGAGGGCACCCGGCGCAAGCCTATGTAGAGAGGCGAGGATACCGGTGCTGAGGCGAGGCGGCCGGGAAAGCGGGGTGGGGCGATGACCCTTCAGGTTGCCCTGGCTATGGTCATCCTGGCCTTGACCGTGGCCCTCTTCGTCACCGAGCGGTTAAGGGTGGATGTGGTTGCCATGTTGGTGCTGGGCAGCCTGGCCCTGACCAAGCTGGTCACCCCGGCCGAGGCGCTATCGGGTTTCAGCAGCCCGGCGGTGATTACCGTGTGGGCGGTGTTCATCCTGAGCGGCGGCATGTCCCGCACCGGCGTGGCCAGCCTGATCGGGCGCCAGATCTTGCGCCTGGCCGGCACAGGCGAGGTGCGGCTAATGGCGGTGATCATGCTGACTGCCGGGGTGATGTCGGCCTTCATGAACAACGTGGGCGTGGCTGCCTTGCTCTTACCGGTCGTCATGGACATCGCCCGGCGCACGGGCAATCCCCCTTCAAGGCTGCTCATGCCCCTGGCTTTCGGGTCGCTGCTGGGCGGTTTGACCACCCTTATCGGCACGCCACCCAACATTCTGATCAGCGATGCCCTGCGTGAAAATGGCCTGACCCCTTTCCAACTCTTTGACTTCGCCAAGGTAGGCGTGGTGGTTATGCTGGTGGGCGTGGCCTTCATGGCTCTGGCCGGTCGCCACTTGCTGCCAACCCGAGACATGGCCAAGGAGTTCGCCCGCGCCGGCCATACCGACTTGGACCAGGTTTACGGTTTGCGCGAGCGCCTGGTTCTGGTGCGTCTACCAGCTGGCTCGGTGCTGGTCGGCAAAACGCTGGCCGAAAGCCGGCTGGGCTCGGCTCTGGGCGTGAACGTCATCGGCATTATGCGTGACAACAAAACTCGACTGTCACCTGCTGCAGACACCGTCCTTCGCTCCAATGACGGATTGTTGGTGGCAGGACGACTGGACCGGCTGGCCGAGTTGCAGGGACGGCACCAGCTAGTGGTAGAGCAGGATGGCCTGAGCGTGGAAAGGCTGGCCTCAGCCGACATCGAGGTGGCGGAGGTGGGCCTGTCCGCCCTCACGCCGTTTGTGGGGCAGACCCTCCAGCAGATTGGCTTTCGGCGTCGTTTTCGAGTCAACGTGTTGGCCATTCGGCGTGAAGACGCCTTGATGCGGACCAATTTGCAGAATATCCCCCTACAGCGGGGTGATACCCTGCTGGTCCAGGGACCGCCCGTCCAGCTTGAGGTGCTGCGGGACACTCCAGACCTGCTTGTCTCCAAGGTCGAGGCGGCCGAGGTCTATCGTCTGCACGAACGGCTGTTGGTGGTTCGTGTGCCCCCTGATTCGGCTCTGGCAGGCAAGACCCTGGCCGACAGCCGCCTGGGGGATGCCTTTGGCTTGACCGTGCTGGGCATTGTCCGCGAAGGCGCCGCCCACCTGGTGCCCGAAGCGACGGAGGAATTAATGGCCGGAGACGCGCTGCTGGTTGAGGGTAGGCCCGAAGACCTGGCGGCACTCAACGGCTTGAAAGACCTGGAAATGGATCGCCAGCCGCCGCCGGAGCTCAGCCAACTGGAGACGGAGCAAGTAGGGCTGGCGGAAGTGGTCCTCTCTCCCCGCACTACCCTGGCCGATCAGACCTTGCGCCAGATCCACTTCCGCGAGAAGTACGGGCTGAATGTGCTGGCTATCTGGCGCCAGGGCCATGCCTACTACAGCAATCTGCGTGACATGGCCCTGCGCTTTGGGGACGCACTGCTCCTGTATGGACCGCGCGATAAGATAAAGGTTCTGGGCAGTGAACCGGACTTTCTGGTGCTAACGGAGGAGGCACAGGAGCCACTGAGGCTGAATAAGGCCCCACTGGCTGCGTTGTTGATGGCGGCCGTCTTGCTGCCGGTCATTCTCAACTGGTTGCCCATCTCCATATCTGCTGTGGTGGGCGCTACCTTGATGGTTCTGACAGGCTGCCTGACAATGGAAGAAGCATACCGCTTCATCGAGTGGAAGGCCGTCTTTCTGATCGCCGGTATGTTGCCATTGGGCATTGCCATGCAGCAGACCGGCGCCGCCCGTTTCCTGGCCGATGGCGTGGTGGCCAGCGTAGGTGGGCTGGGACCCATGGCGGTGATGACCGGCCTGTTCATCCTGACCACCCTGGCCACCCAGGTCATGCCCAACCCGGCAGTGGCCGTGTTGCTGGCCCCCATTGCGCTGAGCACCGCCCACGACCTGGGTATGTCGCCCTACGCTTTGATGATGACGGTAGCGTTGGCCGCCTCCGCCAGTTTTCTGAGCCCCGTTTCCCACCCGGCCAACGTATTGATTATGGGACCGGGCGGCTACCGCTTCAAAGACTATATCCGGGTAGGCTTCCCGCTCACTCTGGTGGTCTTGGTGGTTACCTTGCTGGTGCTACCCATCTTCTGGCCGCCTACCCTCTAGGAATGGCTGGGTGAGGGAATATGGTCTTGAGGGGCTCTTTCTGCATGCGCGTTGTTTTTGAGACCAGCCTGTAGTATACTGGAAGTATGGCGACGTTGTGCCCCATCATGGGCCCCTTCATCCAGATCATTAAAGCACCGTCCTCAACCAGATTCTGCCGCAGGCCAACCTTTCGCACACATCGTCCCCTGTGCCACACTCCCGGAGCTAAATGATGGAATGGGAACTGATCCTCTACATAATTATCCTCGGCGCTGGCATCGTGATTTCGCTGGCTATTGCCCGCTATGCCTGGCAACGTCGTTCGATACCCGGTGTGGAATATTTCGTCTTGTACTCGTTGGCTGCAGTGCTATGGGCGCTGGGCACGATACTGGGCCTGGTGAGCACTGGCCTGACATCTCAGCAAGTGTGGGGAGCGGTTGGGGGGTTGGGTGTAGCCATTATGCCGGTAGCCTGGCTGGCGTTTACGCTGAAATATACGGGCCGGGAGAAATGGCTGGCGACTCGCATGTGGACGCTGATGGCTGTTGTGCCCGTCGTGGCCTTCCTGCTGATCGGGAGCTACAGTGTTTATCGGGCCGTGCAGTTGGGGCGCGGGCTGACTGTTGGCGAACTCAACCCGTTGATCACCATGGTGGCCTGGGGCAGTAATGTCTACCTTTCCTTGTTGCTTTTGGCCGGCACCCTGCTCATCATCCAGGAATTGATTCGAGCGCCTCGGGTGTACCGCGGCCAATATCTGTCTTTGCTGGTAGGCGTGTCCACCCCCTGGTTTTTCGGCGTGTTGGCGCTCTGGGGCCTGGACTTCTTTGCGCTCGAATGGCTGTTCATTGCCTTCGTCATAGGCGAGCTGGTAATCGCCTGGGGGATTTTTCGCCATCACATATTTGACATCATGCCGATTGCACTGGATAGGGTGATCGAAAGCATTAGCGATGGGGTGATTGT
Source organism: Anaerolineales bacterium (assembly GCA_020343875.1). GTDB lineage: Bacteria > Chloroflexota > Anaerolineae > 4572-78 > NAK82. The sequence continues at coordinate 1,326,308 of CP070811.1, forward strand.
GTTGGATGTGCGGCACCGGATGGTTGATGTGAACCCGGCTGCGCAGAGAATGATCGGCCGCTCGGCCCAGCAGGTTGCAGGATGGCCGATTGCCCAGGCGCTACCTGCCTGGAAAGATCAGTTGCGTTACCTGAGGCAGGAACCAGCCCAGGCAGAAATCGCTTTGGAGGGGCCTGGCCTGAGAGGCCAAAGACCTGCAGGTAGCCCGGGGGACGTCGAAGCCGGCCAGCATAGAGGCATATATGAGCTGCGCACCTCACCCCTGCACGACCGGCGGAACGTTCTTTCGGGCTGGCTGGTCCTCTTGCGTGACATCACCGAAAGGAAGCGGGCAGAGGAAGAGCTGCGGCAGGTCAACCAGGTGCGCGACCGGCGCAACCGGGAATTGACTCTCCTCAACCGGGTCATCGCCGCCACCACGTCCCGGCTAGAGCCCCAGGCGGTGCTGGAGGCTGTCTGCCGGGAGCTGACTCTGGCGTTTGGCCTGCCCCACGCGGCAGCGGCCATGCTGGCTGAGGATGGCGCCAGCCTGAGCGTGGTGGCCGAATTCCAGTCTGAGGAATTCCCCAGCGCCCTGGGAGCCGTGATCCCCGTCGAGGACAACCCGGCCACCCAATACGTTCTGCAGCACAAAGTGCCGCTGGCCGTTGTAGACGCGCAGCACGACCCGCGCATGGAACCGATTCATGACCTGATGCGGCAGGTCAACGTGGTTTCGCTGTTGATCCTGCCCCTGGTCGTGCGCGGCCAGGTGGTGGGCACCATCGGGCTGGACGCCGTCGAGCGGCGCGAATTTAGCGACGAGGAGATCACCCTGGCTGCGAATGCGGCCGCTGCTGCGTCTCAAGCGCTGGAGAATGCCCAGGCAGAGGAAGCGTTACGCGAGAGCGAAGAGACTCTGAAACTGGCCATGGAGGGGGCGGAGATCGGTCTTTGGGACCAGAATCTGGCTACCGACGAGGTAGTCATCATCCACGATTGGATTGAGCCTTTGGGCTATGACCCTGACACGCTTGAGCCGAGTTATGAAACCTGGTATCGGCTGGTCCACCCAGACGACAGGCCCAAGATAGACCAGGCCATGCAAAGATACCTGTCCGGGGACGTACCGCTCTTTGAAGTCGAGCACCGGGTGCGTGCCAGGTCCGGCGGATGGGAGTGGGTCTTGCTGCGGGGCAAAGTGGTCGTGCGTGATGAGCGAGGCAAGCCATTGCGCATAGCAGGCATTCATCAAAACGTCACTGCCCGGGTCCAGGCGGAGGAGGAATTACGGGAGGCCAAAGAGCTGGCCGAAAAAGCTCGACTGGAAGCCGAAGCAGCCAACCAGGCCAAGAGTGTCTTTCTGGCCAACATGAGCCACGAACTGCGTACCCCTTTGAACGCCATTCTGGGCTTCAGCCAGTTGATGGTGCGCGACCCGGATACCACAGCCAGCCAGCACGAAGATCTGGAGACCATTGTCCGTAGCGGCGAGCACTTGCTGGCCTTGATCAATGATGTGTTGGACCTGTCCAAGATCGAGGCGGGCCGGGTGACTGTGCAGGCAACCAGTTTCAACTTGCACCATCTGCTGAGAGGCCTGGAAGAGATGTTTCGCCTGCGAACGGCTGAAAAAGGGCTCATGCTGATCTTTGACTATGCACCAGGCGTGCCTCAGTTCGTGCGAACGGACGAGGGCAAACTGCGCCAGGTGTTGATGAACCTGCTGGGCAATGCGGCCAAATTCACCCAGGAGGGTGGGGTTACGCTGCGCATAGGGGCGGAGGATAATCGGTTGGTGTTTGAAGTAGAAGATACCGGGCCCGGCATAGCCCCGGAGGAGCTGGAGGCCGTGTTTGATCCCTTTGTCCAGACGGCCAGCGGGCGGGCAGTTCAAGAAGGCACCGGCCTTGGCCTGCCCATCAGCCGGCAATTTGTGCGCCTGATGGGCGGCGACCTGGTTGTGCAAAGTGAGCCAGGTACTGGCAGCCTGTTCAGGTTTGAGGTACCCATCCAGCTGGCGGAGGCCGTCGATGTGCCCAGCTCTCAGCCTGAGCGACGGGTGGTTGGCCTGGAACCAGATCAACCTACCTATCGCCTGTTGGTCGTCGATGACCGGGAAACGAGTCGCAAGCTGCTGACCAGACTCCTGGCCCCATTGGGCTTTGAGGTGCGCGAAGCCAGCGACGGACAGCAGGCGGTTGAGGTATGGCAGGCATGGCAGCCAGACTTGATTTGGATGGACATGCGCATGCCGGTGCTGGATGGTTACCAGGCCACCCAGCGTATCAAAGCCACTACCAGGGGCCAGGCTACCGTGGTGATCGCCCTGACCGCCAGTGCCTTTGAAGAGGATCGCCAGGTGATCCTGACCGAAGGCTGTGACGACTTCGTGCGCAAGCCTTTCCGCGAAGCGGAGATCTTTGACAAGCTGGAAAAGCACCTGGGCGTGCGCTTTGTCTACGAAGAGGTAGTGCCGGCTGGCGGGGTGGAAGATACGCCTGCCTTCCCAGATGCGGGTTTGAGGCCGGATTCCCTGGCGGAGTTGCCTGTGGCATGGGTGACAGCGTTGTCTCAAGCCGCGGAACAGGCCGATGGGGATGTGATTCTGGGCCTGGTGGAGCAGATTCGGGGTCAGCATCCTCCAGTGGCCGATGCGCTGGCCAACCTGGTGCGGAATTATCGGTTTGACATCATCGTAGCTTTGATCGAGGAGATTGGGGGCTAGATATGGATAACTGGGCCGCGGACACATCTCCTGCCAATAAAGGAACGGGGGCAGCTCCCAAGAAAGACATTCTGATCGTTGACGACGTGCCGGCTAACCTGCACCTTCTGTCCGAAATGTTGACCAAGCAGGGATATAAAGTTCGCTCCGTGATCAACGGGCATATGGCCCTTATGGCTACTCGGGCGGCCCCGCCTGACTTGATCCTTCTTGACATCAATATGCCAGGTATGACCGGCTATGAAGTGTGTGAGCATCTGAGGGCGGATGAGAGCACTCGCGACATCCCCATCATCTTTATCAGCGCTCTGGATGAAACGCAGGACAAGGTCAAGGCCTTCACCGTGGGCGGGATGGATTACATTACCAAGCCTTTTCAGGTTGAGGAGGTTTTGGCCCGGGTTGAAACTCACCTGGCCTTGCGGGAGCTGCAAGCAAAGCTGCAGCGGGCCAACCAGGAGTTGGAGCGGCGAGTCGAGGAACGAACGGCCCAGGTGGTTCAGCTCGCCGTCGAAAAAGGTCGGTTGGAGCACGAACTGCACATGGCGCGTGAGGTGCAGGCCAGTTTTCTGCCACAAGAGACACCACAGGTGCCTGGCTGGGAGTTTGTGGCCCGCTGGCGGCCAGCGCGTGAGGTGGCTGGCGATTACTACGATTTCATCAGCGGGGATGGGGGGCAGATTGGCCTGGTCATTGCCGATGCGGCCGGCAAAGGCATGCCGGCTGCTCTGTTCATGGTCCTGGCGCGCAGCATTCTGCGCGCTAGCGTGGATCGTGCGTCTTCTCCCGCGCAGGGCATCACCCGCGCCAACCGCTTGCTTTGCGCCGACGCTTCCGAAGGGACGTTCATAACCCTCTTCTATGCTCTCCTTGATCCAGCCAGCGGGCACATGACCTACGTCAATGCTGGGCACAACCCACCCCTGCTGTATCGCGCCCGCCAAGAGCAGTTGACACAACTGATGCCCACCGGCATGGTACTGGGCGTGATCCCGCATGCTGCCTTTGAGCAAGATGCGCTGCAGCTTCAGCCTGGAGACTTTATGGTGCTGTACACCGACGGGGTGACGGATGCGACGGATGCACAGGGGCGCGGATTTGGGGTGGAGCGTCTGCAGAGCATCATCCTCGAGCATCGGGGTGCACCTGCAGTGGACATAGTGGCTGCTCTGGAGCAGGCCATTGACGATTTTGCTGGCTCCAGCGATCCCTTCGACGATATCGCCGTGGTGGCGGTCAAGCGGTCCACTGCGAGGAACCCTTGAGTTTGGGGATACCCAATGAACGAACAATACCAGAATCTCAATCAGGCCTTGCTGGCGACCATGGACACCTTCGACTCACGCCCCTGTTTCCAGATCAGGCGGGGTGACCGCTATCAAGGCACCTCCTACCGGCGATTTAAAGCGCTGACTCTGCGCCTGGCCGGCTTCTTTCGCGATTCTGGAGTGGCCCGAGGAGAGCGGGTGGCCATTATTGGCGACAATTGCCTGGAGTGGATGCTGGCCTACGCGGCCTGTCTCCTGACCGGGGGGGTCGCGGTGCCGCTGCCTACCTCGCTGGCACCCGACATGCTGTGCTTCATCCTGCAAGACTCGGGCGCCCGCCTGGCGGTGTTGCAGGACGAGCGACAGAGCCGTATCCTGGAAAGCATCGTCAGGGAGCTGCCCGAACTGGACACCGTGCTGGCCATAAACATAGACGAAGTATCCTTGCAGGGGGCGTTCCCTATGGCGGCGGTTCTGGACAGGCCGCTGACGAGCCAGGCAAACCAGGCTATTCGCGCCGACGCCCAGAGCATCCATCCTCAGGCGTTGGCTTCCATCCACTACACAGCCGGAAAAACGGACAGGCCCAGGGGGGCTGTCTTTGACCACGCCCAGCGGTTGAGCGCCATGCAGCACCTGGCTGAGTGGTTTACCTTGAGCCAGGATGACGTGGCCTTCACGTTTGCGCCGTGGAGCTATTTGCCCAGCCTGGATGCTGCCCTGCACACCTTTTTGTCGGGGGTGACCAATGTCTTGGCGGAAAGTCGCCAGGCAACCTTCGACAACTTGCAGCAGACCAGCCCCACGCTGGGCCTGACAACTCCCTACACGCTGGAGCAAGTCTACCAACTGATCATAGACAAGATCAGCCAACTGCCCGAGTCTAGCCGGGACGCCTTCCACTGGGCGCTGGCCACCAGCAGAGAATACCATGCGGCTGGCCTGGCGGCTTCTCAGGAGCTGCGCGAGCGCTATGCCCGGGCCGACATGACCTTCTTCAGCCAGATCAGAGGCTGGATGGGCGGACGCTTGCGGCGCCTGTATTCGGTCGGGGCACCTTTGCCTCAGGAGCTAGCCGAGTTCCTGGAGGCCATCGGCCTACTGGCCCTGGACACCTACAACACCGTCGAGGCGGGTGGATTTCCGGCGGTTAACCGACCGGGCAGCCGGCGCGCCCGCTCGTGCGGCCAGGTCGCACCCGGTTTCCAGGTGCGGATTGACGAGGATGGCGAGGTGCTGGTGCGAGGCGAGACGGTCATGCGCGAGTATTGGGGGCAGCCGCAGGAGACTCGGCAAGCGGTCGACTCCGATGGCTGGCTGCATACGGGTGATCTGGGGCGCTTTGACCGGGACGGTTATTTGTACCTGACTGGCCGCAAACAGTCTCTGATCGTGTTATCCACCGGCCGTAAGGTCGTCCCCACCAGCATCGAAAGAGCCCTGATGGCCAGCCCCCTGATCGATCAAGCCGCCGTCTTTGGGGATGGCCAGTTCTATATCTCGGCTCTGATTGTGCCCAATCTGGAGGGAGTGGCCGCCCGCCTGGGGGAGAGTGGGCATGGCCCAGCTGACCTGGCCACGCTGCCCACCTCTCCCTGGGTGAGAAAGCTGCTGGACCAGGTGGTGCTGGAAGTTAACAGCCAGCTGGCCCGCTGGGAGTGGATCCGGGGATATTCGATCCTGGATCAGCCCCTGTTTGAGACGGTCGATGAATTGAGCCCGAAGACGGACATCGACCGCCAGGCGATTGCTGAACAGTATGCGGCCCAAATCGAAAGCATGTACCCCATGCCTGTGCGACTGGCCGAAAAAGCTGTCACCCAGGTCCAGGTCGAACCGGAGCATTTGCGTGAGTTGTTGGAGAAGCAGGACATCCTGGATGCCTGGATGGAAGATGCCGGCATCGGCTTCCTGTTTGACCTGGCCCGGGCCAAGGGCATCGATGCCACGTCCATGGTCAGCATCTGCGATGCAGTCGTGGCTATTGCCCAGATGCAGAGCGAAGAGAAGCCGCTCTCGACGGCCTTGATTGTAGGCGACCTGGCTCACATGGCTCGAATTCTGCCCCACAGCGAGATTCAATTGCAGCGCCACGATCACATTCGGCGCATGCGCCAGGTGGTGATCGCCCTGGCCAAGATGGTGGACGGCCTGGTGCTGGGCTACGGCGTCGACAAACATGGCTACGTGCGGGGTATCCACAAATTGGATGTGGCACTGGACGACGGGGTTGATCTCCTGCTGGGACCTCGCTTTCGTCATCAAGCGGCTATCTCGCGCCAGTGTGACGCGGTGGTCTTTTTTGTGCCGCCTGGGGGACGCCAGGTGCGCGTCTTTGCTGATGGGCGACCCGCCGGCCGGTATGCCAACGGCAGGTGGTCACCGGAAAGCCTGTGGCGGGTGGATGAGGCTTTGACCCGCCTGGCCAAACAGAAAGAGTGTGATGTGGCCCTGCTGCGGAAGGTGTTGCGTTGCGCCTTTCGCATGTCCGAGCAGAATCTGGGAGCCATTTTCGTATTGGGCGACGCCGACGCCATCCTGGAACGGTCTGACCCTCCAGAGATCAGTTCCTTCGCCACTATTGCCCGCGCGGATATAGAGCGACTCTCGGATCAGGAGTTGGTCAACTTCGCCAAGCAGGATGGGGCCACCGTCATCGATCTGCAGGGCGAATTCAAAGGTTGCATGGTCTTGTTGCGGCCGGCGGCTGACACCCAGGCGGAGATTGGGTTGGGCAAGGGGGCGCGGCACAGCAGCGCCGCCAAAATCAGCGCCGAGGGGCAGTGTCTGGCCATCACCGTATCGCAGGATGGCCCCATCACCGTGTATGACAGCGGGCAGCGGATATTGGTCTTGTAAGACCGCTGAGTTGAGGGAACGGCGAAACCCAACACGCGCCGGCTGAGGATTCCGACTGGGGATGAGGAAAGGTCGTCGCTTTAATGGACCTCAATTAGCGTAGCCGAGGACGCAATGGCACGCACAGCCAAGAGGAGTACTGGGTTTCACCGCCGTGAAAGCCAGCACTCCTCTGTTGCGGGCAAGCCCGATCAAGGCAATTCAGCCCCCGGGGCAAGCAAAGATTTGCGCCAATTCATTTGGTTGGTGGGTGATCCACACGACGCAGGCCGATGTATTGCAGAATGGCGAAGACCGCCACTACGTCACCCATCGCTGCCAGTAGCCACTTGCCACCGGTGGTGAAGCTCCAGGGATCGACGACCAGCACGACTATGGTGGCGATGATCCAACCTATATCACCCTCGATAGCATACCATACTAACCAACGTGGGATCATCAATTGCGAACTGCCCCACCAAAGAACCATAGCGTGCGCGGCTAATACAAAACCCACTACGGTCAGCGCGAGTGGCCAACCCAGGCCGAGAAAATCGGCGAGTGGGCTGGCGGCGGCGATTAAAGCCGCTGCGCTGAGGAGAGAAAATGCTGAATTGCCTTTCAGCGCGGTACGTAATAGACTGGCGTTGCTTTCAAGTGTTGTGGTCATAACAGACCTCCGTTTGAGTTGATTGAGGCCATATTACAACCAAACCTGGTGCCAAAGCAACGAAAAACAGTGCCAAATTGTGCCAGTCTGTGATCCTGAAGTCCGATATCAAACCGAGTGTGTGGGTGAGTCGCCGTCAGGAGTCCATTTGCTCACGCAAATCAGCAGCGATTAGCCTGGTGGCATCGGCTTGCCAATTGTAGAGGGTGCGCGGGGGGATCTCAACCTGAAACCACTCCAGCACTTTCTTGTCGGTTGGGTCGAGGTCGTAGTGCCCGAAGCCCCGGCTGTACGGACGCAAACCGCGCACATAGGGGAAGAAAAGCGCGTTGTAATGTCGCCAGGCCTGGGTGGTGTCAAAGTCGATTGTGTCGGATGGCTTCAGTCTTCCAATCGACTCGATCAGAAGCGCTTTCAGTTCAGCCGTTCTGATCAGGGTGTTGTCTTCCAGCTCATTTTGTCGTAGACGCTCTTCGATCAAGGGCAAGCGAATCAGCGGACTCGACGCCAGCTTCGGCAAATTGCCGAGTTGGCTCAACGCCTTGCGTGTCAGCCTGACAAATTCCTCTTCGCCCCATTTCAGGTCAACGGTCTGTGCGCGGGGGAGAGCGTCGGTCAGTTCGCGCAGCGCGGCGCGTTCCCGGCTCAGTTGGGGAAACTGGCCGAGCACCAGGTCGTCCAGCCACCTCTGTACCCGGCTGGCATACACCTGCAAGGCCATCCCCGTGGCTACGATGACAAACAGCAACGTAACCAGCGGAAAAGTGACCCCGGTGGACAGCCACATCACCACCCCAACCTGTAGGCCAAGGAGCCAGGCGATGATCTCCGCCTCCACGAACGAGCGCACAAAGTCTGGTAATAGCGATTCGCCTTGCTCAAAGGCGTCAAGCACCCCTACCGCGTAGCCAAGAATCAACAGATCTCCACCGATGGCGACAATCAGCCAGTTGCGGGGCAACCAATCCAGCGGCACGAGGATCAGCCCCAGGCCGAGGGTAAAGGTTATGGTGGCAATGACGATAAGGCCGACGGCGGTTTGGGGGTTTTGCGCGGAATTCAAGCGGACTGGCACCATCCGCAACTTATCCCGCAATTGCCAGATGGCCCCTATCCAGAAGAGTAGTGGAGCGAGCAGGAGCGGCACCTGCCAGCGCAGAATGTCGGCCAATGATTCTGGTGCGAGTTGCCCAAGCGCGTTCAGTGCCAGCGCCACGGCATACGAAATCAGCCCGCCTGCCGTCCAGCGGGCGGCAGGCACCGCTTGGCTGCGGCGCAGCAAGTACAAACCCAGCCACCAGGCAACACCAAATATGATAATCTCAATTGTCAGCATGAGCCTGTCTTACGGTTAAGATCTCGCCTCTGCCTGGGCGTGTTTCAACATCTTAATGGCCGCGCCTCGCTCGTCTTTGCTGAAATACTTAGTCGCATTTTTCAGGCTTTCGGGTGAGAAGGACGGGAGGTTCTCTTCAATCACCCGCCTGACAAATGCTTCGTCGTGCTTGGAGACGTCGCGAAGGATCCATCCCACGGCCGTCTTGGCGAACCGCTCCTCTCGCCTGATCAAGGCCCGACACGAATCTTCCACCAGTGGGTAATAGACGCGCTGATCGGCCACCTTCACGAAGGCCACCAGCGAAGCACGCGCCTGCCATAAGTCTTCTGCTATCCGCCACGCGGCGATACGTTCCGCGCATAGAGGGCCTTCGTTCTCGATGAGCGATCCCAACACCTTGACGCAGAACCAGTCGCAGACATTCCAGTCGTAAATGGCCCCGCTGGCGAACAGGTCCGCAAAGCGATCCACATCTCTCGGGCAGCGGATAAGCCCCGCGGGGAGCAAGATTTCCTGCAAGAAGAGCATCCCCGCCAACTTCTCCTCGGTGTGCGGCTGATAAATCAAGGCCAAGGCCAGCTGGCGCTGCGCCTCGCCCTCCAGATTGTCGGCAACCGATTGTGTATACCATGTGTGCATCAGGGAGCGGATCACCGACATCTTTACCCCCAAGAAGGGGGCGCTTCTTTTGACATAACCTTCCCACCAACTCCTGGTTTTGGGATCGGCGTTATCGCGAAGAAGGTTGTAAAGTTGGGTAATATATGTTTTAACCGTTCTCACCCTTCACAAAGTTTGGCGGTTCTCGATGAGGGGCAGACCTCAAAGAGATTGCGGAGCGTCTGGTCGAGCGGTAATTTTATAATATGGACCTGGTTTAGGCAAAATTGTGTGCTATCAAACATGCCGCGTGGGTAGCTCTACATCCTCGACAAGCAAGTTGGTAGGTTGTGTTCAGGCAACGGCGAGACCAAACTTGCGCCAGCATCTTGTTTTGTGGGATTGGGTTTTCCTGGGTTTCACCCCTTCGGGGCTCAACCCAGCCTACGGGTTGCCTTGAGCGAAGGCGGGGAAGAGGCTTTTGCCCGCGCCGAGGCCCAGGCCGCGCGCCAGGCCCAGGCCGTGGCGCAACGCGCTCAAGCTGGCGGAGAGGTGCCGCGGCTGATGCGCCTGCAATCTGCGTTTGGGCTCGACCGCTTTGAGCTCGATGCGCTGCTGATCTACCTGGCCCCGGCCCTTGACCTGCGGTACTGTGCGTGATAAAATGAGGGCGCCAATTTGGCACGTACTGTATTCATGAGGACAAGCGCGTGACTAAAAAAGCCTCGTCTGGTCACAAGAACAAGACGACACAGCGACAGGCCCAACCGGCCCCGGCGCAGCGGAGTGTCGCTTCCGTGGCGCAGCCGCTCAGCCTGCTTGTGGACAGCGTGCAGTTGGCCGTCGCTGACCCTCGCCGGGCCGCCCCCTCTGACATCCTGGCGGTGCAGCGGCTGGCTGGCAACCGGGCAGCGGTGCGCCTGCTGCAGCCCCTGGCCCACGCTGGATCGCAGCGCGACGCGGCGCCCGGCACTGCAAGGGAACCTGATGAGCGGCCGGCCGAGCACGTGGCCAGGATGGTGGCATCCAGTATGTCGTTGGCCCAACCTCGCGGCTCTGCTCCCTCGAACCAGATACAGCGCGCCTGGGCGCGGGCCATCATCAATGTGCCCGTGTACCAGGCCGATGCGCAGGATCCGAATCAGGTGGCGACCGGCCACTTTCGCAGAAAGACGAAGACGGGGACGACCATCCCCCGGTACCAGAGGTTCGAAATCGCAGACCAGGCTGCCGGCAACGACCGGGAGTATTTCCAAGTGACAAGCGGCCTTGGCAGCGGCGGGTACGTCAAGCAGGGCGGTTACCAGGAGGAACCGGCGGACCTGGACCCCATTGGGGAAAACGTCATCGTCACCCAGAAGACCAAGCTGCGGGAGATAGAGGAGAGCGGGGGCAAGGGCTCGCTGAAGGCGACGCGCGACATGAACCCGGGCGTGGTGCTCGAGAGCACGGGCGACAGCCGTTTTGTGGTCCTGGAGAACCGGCCCTGGTACACAAAGATGAAGTTCCAGGCGTTCGGGGAAGATCGGCTGGGCTTAGTGGACAAGGAGAAGGCCAAGCTGCTGTCGGCGGACGAGTACCGGGGCCTGAAGCTGGGCAGGAGGCGGCCTGAGGAGCTCAAGCGGGTGCGGGTGACTGAGGACACCCATCTGCGCCACATGGTGGACGGCAGGCAGCATAGCATCGAGGTGGGGGACAAGGTAGGCGACGAGATCAAGAAGGACGAGATCGTGACGGTGGACACCAGCATCCGGGGCGTCGACGAGGGGTTCTCCATGGCCTGGATCGCTGCCCGGACGGAGGGTGGCCTGGTGGGGTACATCAGGAAGGAAAAGGTCACCCCGGAGGCGGTCAAGGAGCTGACCTTTGCGGGAGGTGCCGCGGGCAAAGCCAAGGGCTGGTTTGGCAGGGAGAAGACTGTTGAACTCGGCGGGCAAAAGATCGAGGGCAACGAGATCCCCCAGGACAATGAGTACGTGTCTACGGCCGACATCAACGTCGGACAGGGGACCAAGGTTGGCGACCGCTTCACGCCCACCCGGAACGCCGTGGCCACCGAAGACACCTACTGGCAGCTCAGGAACCGCAGAACCGGCAAAATGTGGAACATCCCAAGAGAGAAGGTGCTGCTGGCTTTTCCTGCGCTGACCAAAGACCCGCCGCAGCCGGGAACGACCGTCGTCCTGACCGACCTGGGGGGGGTGCACGAACCCAAAGTGACCCCCGAGGATCGAGCCAGCAACGTGGGCGTGTCCATCAAGCGCAAGCAGGGGGAGAACCTCCAAGCTGGGGACAAGGTCAAGGTGGATTTCGAGGCTGGTGGGGTGGATCGCAAGGGGGACACCGGCTGGGCCTACGCCCAGACGCTCGACGGCGGGCGGGAGGGCTATGTCCGGACGTCCAAGGTGCGGGAATCGGCTGCGGAGTTGCTGGAGGCGGCGGCTCGCGGTCGAGGGGTGCCCGTGCCCGACAGGTTCGTTCCGGCCTACGTATCCAGCAAGACCCAGTTGCGGGATGAAAAGGGGCAGAAGACCGGGGAGAAGAAAGAGATCGCCGACCAGGTCATGGTCAACTTTACCCGGCATCCGCCGCGCCAGATCACCCGGCCCGGGCGGGAACAGCAGGCGCCTCAGCAGATCGAGAACCCGTACTACAAGGCCGACGACAGAAATAGATGGGTCCTGGTGCAGGGGCAGGGCCCCGGGAGCAAGTACATACGGGAGTACAAGGTCACCGTCTCAAGCACGGGGTTCGAGCGCAAGGGCCCGGAACAAGAGGGGGCCAGCCGGGCTGGGATAACCTACCAAGCGGCCAAGATGCTGCTGGGCGGGGCCAAGGAGACGGCATACGAAGTCGCTGGTGGATGGGGGGTGGGCACCACCGGGGACATCGCCACGCACGCCCAGGAGGGGCTGGGCTGGGACTGGTGGCCCGACGCCCCGACCGTGGGCTATGAGTGGCAGAGCCTGGCCACCGCGGGCGCCCTGGGCAGCCTGTTGGGGCTGGTCGGGTGTGCGGAGGGGCTGCGGGATCTGTTCAAGGGCGGAAGTGTCAAGCAGCGGTTGAAAGGCCTGCTGCAAGTGACCCAGAGCGGGCTGGGAGCCACCACCGCCTTTACCCAGGCGGTCATCCACGGAAAGGGGGAGGGAGACGAGTGGACGGGGGATACGGCGGATCAGTGGAAGGCGGCGGCCGGCTGGAGCGCGGGCATCGCCAACGCCATCACCTCGGTCAAGGCGCTGTTCCTGACCATCCATTCCTGGTTCAGGGACCGCAAGAAAAAGGGCATGGACCGCTTCCTGGAGGGGGTCCACCACCTGCTGGAAGCGGGCGCGTCGGGGGTCAAGTCTGCCAAGTTCATCACGGAAACCTTTCAGGTCTCCGGCGCCAGCCAACTGGCGATGTCCGTACCCTTCCTGGGGCTCGCCGTTGACCTGGCCAGTATCATCTTGGGCTTTCGCAAGTGGTGGGTGAGCAGCACCGCCCAACGCGAAGCAGCCGCTATGCAGGCGCAAGGCGGCGACGTGGCGGAGGCAGA
>CP070811.1:1339367-1350543 GCA_020343875.1 Anaerolineales bacterium
AGGTCGTCTGATGATTAGGAGCGCAGGTACTTTTAATCTGACTCTAATCTAACTCTATGCCATTTCTAATACTAATCGTGTAAAATTGATAATGGCTAGGCAGAGAAAGGCTAGGACCTGCTGGCCCAGGTCGAGCGGCAAATCTGGCCCAGCCCAGAGCATGGGGTTTAGAAGATGTGTGCATTATTTGGGACGAGTAGCTAGGTTAAGGGAGAAAGAGACAATGGGTTGGTCTATCAAGTTGGGACGTATATTTGGCATCCATATCAAGGTGCACCTGACCTTCTTTCTGATTCTGGTCTGGGGCGCCTTCAGCTATGGCGGCAGCGCTGGCCCCTTGTATGGTCTGATCGTGACGCTGGCCCTCTTTACGCTGGTTTTGCTGCACGAGCTGGGGCACAGCCTGGCCGCCAAGGGCTACGGCATTCCGGTGAATGATATCACCTTGCTGCCTATCGGGGGCGTGGCCCGGCTGGCGCGCATGCCTGAGAAGCCGATCCAGGAGCTGGTGGTAGCCCTGGCCGGCCCGGCCGTGAACGTGATATTGGCGGCGATCGCTCTGCCGCTGGTCTTGGGCCTGGGGGTGGCGCAGGGGGGGACGCTGTCGCTGCGCCTGTGGCCTCAGCCAGGCTGGTTGGGCTTGCTGACCTTTTTGCTCAGCGCCAACCTTTCTCTGGCCGCCTTCAACCTGATCCCGGCCTTCCCTATGGACGGTGGACGCGTGTTTCGAGCCTTGCTGGGCCTGTTCCTGGACTTTCAGCGGGCTACCAGGATTGCCGTCACGCTGGGGCGTGTGCTGGCGGTAGGGCTGGGGGTCTTCGGCCTGCTGAATGGGCAGTTCTTTATGGCCATCATCGCCCTGTTCATCTTTAATGCCAGTGGGCAGGAAGGCCAGGCGGTGGCTGCGCGTGGCCTGCTGCGCCAGGTGGCGGTAGGGCAGTCCTGGTCCCGTAACACGGCGGCGTTGCCGCCCTACGCCACAGTAGGCCAGGTGGCCTCCATGGCCATGAGCGGCTATGGTTCCGATTTTGCGGTGCTGGACCCGCAAAGCCGTCAGTTACTGGGTGTTGTCCAGCGGGCGGACGTGGCTCGCGCTCTGAGGCTCGGCCAGTGGCAACGCTCCATGGCAGAGCTGATGCGGCCTGTCCAAAATGTGCCGTCGGTCACGCTACACACGAACCTGGCGGAAGTGCAGGACAAGCTGGCAGACGCTTCCAGCCGCATCGCAGCCGTTTACGATGGCCCCTTCTTTCAGGGCCTGATCAGCCTGGAGGATGTGCAGCGCGCCTTCCAATTCCTGGCACGGGGTGGTGGTTACACTGGCCAGCGACTTGGCTGGGAGACATCTGGCTAGGCGGTTGGAGGCGTAAGGCCGGCGGGTGTTGGCCGGCCAGGGAGACCTGCATTGCCTGCAGGCCGCTCACTGGTTTGAGAATTGCGGCAGCCATTGGGCCTGAGCCTCCAACATCTCAGTGACCATGTCATGAATCTGCGGCAGGGTACACACGCTGGCAGTCAGCGGATCGAGCATCGCCGCGTGGTAAACAGCGTCGACGCGGCCGGTAAGGGCAGCCTCAACCACCAACTCTTGCACGTTGACGTTGGTGCGATTCAGGGCGGCCAGTTGGGTCGGATAATAGTCGACGTGTATCGGCTGGACACCATTGCCGTCCACCAGGCAGGGGACTTCTACACAGCAGCCCTGGGGCAGGTTTTCGATTAGATGGCGGTTGATGACGTTGCCGTTGATGCGGATTGGGTTGTCTGTCTGGATGGCCTCGATGATGCGGGCACAATACTCGGAGGAACGCTCGGCTGGCAGATCGGTCTGACCGTTGGCCAGCGCCTCAAACTCCTCCGAAGCGCGCCGGGTGTAGGCCTGCTGCTTACGCAGATAACCGCCGGTTCGCCCGTTGTCGAACCACTCGTTGCCAGGTGCTGTGAAACGGGGCACCAGATCGCTGGCGACCATGTGCGGGCTTTTGCGGAAGTAGGGAACGTACTCACTGGCGTGGCCGCTCGACTCGGTCACGAAATACCCAAAGTACTTAAACAGGTCGATCCGCACTGGCTCAGCGCCGGCGATTTCAGGTCGCTCCACCGCCTGCCTGATGCGTGGGTAAAGGTCTTCCTCGCCGCGCCGGAACTCCAGGAAGAAGGCCTGGTGGTTGATCCCAGCACAGAAGTAGGTGATCTCATCATACGGCGCATCGATCCAGTCGGCCAGCATCTGGCTGGTGCCCTGCACGCTATGACATAGACCCACCGCCGGCCTTCCCATGCCCTGCTCAACAGCCCAGCAGTTGATCGTCATCGGGTTGACATAATTGATGAGCAGTGCATCCGGTGCGACTTCCTCCATGGTTCGGCACAGTTCCTGCATCACCGGATAGGTGCGCAGGCCGCGAAAGATGCCGCCGGGGCCCAGTGTATCGCCGATGACCTGATCCACGCCATACTTCAAGGGGATCTCAATGTCCAAGCTGTGCGCGGTCAGTCCGCCCTGCTGGAAGGTGGTTATCACGTAGTCGGCCCCGTTCACCGCCTCCCGCTGATTTACCGTGGCCGTTACCTTTGTCGCCGGCCCGCGCCGATCAACGATGGCCTCGACCGTCCGCCTGGCCAGCTCCAGCCGTTGCGGATCGATGTCCATGAGTGCGATGGTGCTACCTTCCAGAGCGGGGGTCAGCAGGATGTCATTGCACAGCTCGCGCGTAAAGACGACGCTCCCTGCGCCAATAAGTGTTATCTTGGGCATGGCACAGCGCTCCTATTTCCGGCTCTCAAGTCGATACTATTCTTCTCTTGAGGCAATCTGAGGCCCTACAGCACTGAATCTCCCGATTCTGCCCGCATTCTATCATGATAAACGGGCGCTCGTCAAAGATGTGGCGGGGGGCACGTGTGCGCCTGGGGTGATGGGGGGAAGGGGAGGGTCGAGGCCAGGCTCTGTGCTTGAAGTCTACTGTGGGCCTACTTTTTGGCTCTTGACAAGCCCTTACTTTCGATTATGATTATAGATGATAGGCTGGTAGGTTCTACTTGATCTCTAGTCAGTCATGACTGGGATATGCATCAATTGCAAAGGAGGATAAAGCCATGAAAAGCAGAGGAACCCTGACTCTCATCATCGTGCTGTTAGCGGCCCTTCTGGTGCTGGTGGCCTGTGCTCAGGCGCCAACGCCGGCAGAAGCGCCAGCCAAGGAAGAGGCGCCGGCGGAGGAAAAGGCGCCGGAGGCCGCCGCACCGGTCGCATTACGGTTGTGGATGCATCAGAGCCCAGGTTTCAATCCAGCCATGCAGAGTCTGATTGATGCCTATATGGCAGAGCATCCCGACGTAACCATTACCATGGAGACCTTTGACTACGACACGTACATTCAAACCCTGCAGACAGCCATCCCCGCTGGCACTGAGGCCGACATTCTGCATCTGTTTGGCTCGTGGGTTTGCAGCTACGCAGAGGGTAATAGTGTGTTGGAGGTACCCGCCGGGGTCATCAGTGTCGAAGAAGCCCGGGATGTCTTTTTCGCGGCCCAGGTGGGGGGCTTCATCTGCGATGACAAGTTGTATGGCCTACCCGAGGAATTCAACATTGAATACGGGGCTGCTCTGGTCAATACCGAGATTGCTGCCGAAGCAGGCCTGGACAACATCACTGCCGGCTGGAAAGACTGGGATGCTTTCATTGCCGACGCACAGAAGCTGACGGTCAAAGAGGGCGACGTGATCACTCGGGCTGGTTTTCACTTTACAGGCTCCGACGGGATTGCGACTATGTTCCACTCGCTCATCCTGCAAAACGGGGGACAATACCTGACTGAAGACGGCTACCAAGTCAACACCCCTGAGGGTATGCGGACGCTTGAGCTGATGAAATCGTTTGTAGATGCGGGGTTGATTGACCCGGTCCTGTTCAACGACGATGAGAACTGGGTGGGCGACTCATACTTCGAGGAAACCACGGCTATCGGCCTGGTTGGGCCTTGGGTGATACCCGAATACGCTGGCGACTTTCCAGAGGTGGTGGAGAAGACAGCCTACGTGCCTTTGCCGGTTGTAGGGGACAGGCCGGTCTTCGCGGCCGCTTCCGGATGGGGTCTGACCGTATCGCCCAACAGTAAAGCTCAAGAGGCGGCCTGGGATTTCTTGAAATTTGCGGCCCTTGACCCGAACCATGCCGCTCAATGGAACATCGAGTCCGGCACGCTGCCGGGATTGAAAGCCAATGCCTCCGGAGAAAACGCCGACAAGCTGGTTCCCGCATTCCCCTACTTCACATCGTTCCTGGGCCTCCTGCAATACGGCGAGTACGAGGGTGCTTTCCCTGACCGTGACCTGGTCTGGTACGAGATTACCTATCCCCGCGTTTTGGAGTTCCTGCAGGGCGGCGCCACGGCAGAGGAGACGCTGGAGACCATGGAGCGGGAGGTGAACGAGTCCTTCTAGTTCACACCTTACTAACTGGATGAGGGCTCACGCCGAGCCCTCATCCGCTTGTCTTCATGCGTCTCGGTGCATTTACAACTCAGGCCGAGCTCGGAGAGAGTTGGCAGCCCTCGACTTTTGCCACGCAGTGTCTGGCTTTAGACCAAGACAGCGGTTACAAACCGCCTTGGAACATTCTTGCGTGAGGTACCTGACTTTAGGCCCAAGACAGGGCGGTTACAAATCGCCTTGTAGTGCTTGCTACGGCATAATGCTGAGGTCAAACCAACGTACCTCTTAAGTGGCTCAGGGTTGCGATTTTCGGCTTAATAGTACCCTGGAGGGGGACTAGCGCGTATCCCTGGCCCCGGAAAGGAGGCATTGTATGGCACTTACCCCGGCCAAGAAATATCAGGCGGCTCTTGCCGGGCTACTAGGGCATAGCCAGGGCCGTGATGCTGCCCAGAAGCGATTTGTAGCCGGGGCCATCTCGCCCCTGGTGCTCTACATGGCTGTTTTCACGCTGCTGCCCATGGTGTGGGGGCTGGCCCTGGCATTCTTTGAGTACAGCGCCCGCCGCTCTGGGGGGCGCTTGCTGGGGCTGGGCGGCGACAACCCATTCGTGGGCCTGCAGAACTTTCAGGCCATGCTCGACTTTTCGCGTGAGGCTCCCCTGGAAGTGCGCCTGTTTCACATCGGCGTCAAGACCACGCTGCTGTTTGCGTTCCTGGTCTTGCCCCTGAACTTCGCGGTCACCCTACCCCTGGCTGTGCTCATCGAGTCTGTACATAGCCGACTCAAGGGTATCTTCAGGACCATATTCTTCCTGCCGGTGCTGGCCCCTGCCGTGGGGGTAGCCATTATGTGGGGCTATGTTTTTCACCCACAGCGGGGGTTGCTGAATGGCATCCGGACGCTTATTGGGGGCACGTATGTGGCAACCGCATGGCTGCGAGACCCAGGCCTGATGTTTCTGGGTATACCCATAGCTCTCTTCGCCGTCATCGTTGCCTATCTCTGGCAAGATCTGGGTTACAACCTGGTCATCTTCATCGCGGCCCTGCAGAGCATCCCGGAAAGCATCAAAGACGCAGCCCGCATCGATGGGGTCAGCCCCTGGCAGATGTTCTGGCGTATCACCATCCCGCTGCTGAAACCCACCATCCTGCTCACAGCCATCCTGACCATGATTTCGTCTTTTCAGGTGTTTGATATCATTCAAGTGATGACCGAGGGTGGCCCCAGCGACCAAACCCAGGTACTTGTCCTGAATATCTACGACTATGCGTTTCGCTTTCAGCGTATGGGATGGGCAGCAGCCGTCTCGGTGGTCCTCTTCTTGATGATCTTCTCGTTCTCCATCATCCAGAACCGGTTGCTTCAGACGGAATGGGAGTACTAGCCATGGCAACTGCAACCCAGGCACCATCCCGTGGCAGACGGTTTCGGATCAACCTGGCTTATCCAATTCTGATAGCGGCCGGCGTGGTAGCTGCATTACCGTTCATATGGATGATCCTGGGCTCGTTTAAGACGGGGGCGGAGATACGCCATATTCCGCCCACCTTCTTGCCTGACCAGCCTACCCTGGACAATTACGCGACCATACTTCAGGATGACAACCTGCCGCTGGCCATCTTCTACCGTAATTCGGCCATCGTCGCCCTGGCTAACGTGGTTCAGGTCCTATTCACCAGTTCACTGTTTGGGTACATCTTTGCCAAGTTCGAGTTCCGGGGCAAGAATGTGCTATTCTGGTTTATCCTGGCCACTTTGATGATTCCCTTCCAGGTAACCATGATTCCCGGTTATCTGATCCTGGCCAAGCTAAAGCTGATCAACAAGCTATGGGGCCTGATCATCCCCGCCGCAATCGACGCTTTTGGAATTTTCCTCTTCCGCCAATTCTCGCTATCGATTCCCGGCGAGCTGCTTGATGCTGCCAGAGTCGATGGAGCCTCAGAATTTCGGATCTATCGCTCCATTGTCTTGCCACAGCTCGGCCCTGCCCTGGCCACCTTTGGCATGCTGACATTCATGTTCAACTGGAATGCCTACCTGTGGCCCTTGATTGTGCTCACCGAGCAGAAGGTGCGTACGCTGCCCATTATCCTGACCTGGTACTCAAATCAGCACTCGGATCAGCTCCACCTGACCATGGCCGCTTCGGTGCTGGTTATTTTCCCGGTCCTGATTGTATTCATGTTCACCCAACGCTGGATTGTGCGGGGTATCACTCTGACAGGATTCAAATAGCTCGCCCTGTGTACCAACTTCCGCGCGACTGGCGTGACCAGGATGGGGAGAGGGGTTCTATCTGGTTGCCATCGGTCTAAGCGCCCGGTTGCTGGCCAGGTGCAATCCCCTCCCAGACGGACCTGAGGCTACTCAGAAGCTTTCTTCAGACTGGGCCGGCCCAAGTTTCTGCGCTTTCGCATACCGTGGCCATTCTCGGAACGTATTTACGGCTTAAGGAGTGCCCCAATGACCAAAGTCACCATCATCGGCGCAGGCAGCATGGTGTTCTCAACCGAACTAATGAACGATATCCTGCTCACCCCCGCCCTGGAGAGGGGTACCTTCGCGCTGGTCGACATCGACGCTGGTCGTCTTGAGCTGGCCCACCAAATGGCGGAGTTTTTGATTTCTGAGAGGGGTCGCCACTGGACTGTCGAGGCCTCTACTGATCGCAGTCAGGTGTTGGCCGGCAGCGACTACGTCCTGAACACCATTGAGGTGGCCGGCCTGCCAAACGTGCGGAACGACTACGAGATTCCTCTCAAGTACGGTGTCGACCAATGCATCGGTGACACAATTGGACCAGGTGGTCTGTTCAAAGCCTTGCGCACCCTGCCCGCCTGGTTGGATATCCTGGCCGACATCGAACGCCTGGCCCCCCGGGCCCTGGTGATCAATTATACCAACCCTATGTCGCTGACCGTGCTGACTGGAACGCGCGCCAGTTGGTTGCCCATCGTCGGGCTGTGCCACTCGATCCAGCACACTTCCTCCCAACTGGCCCAATACCTGGACATACCCTACCAGGACATGTACTGGCGGGCGGCGGGCATCAATCACCTGGCCTGGTTTGTAGAGCTCTCCCGGGGCGGCGAGGACCTGTATCCTCTATTGCGACAGCGTGCTCAGATACCCGAAATCTATGAGCAAGACCCGGTGCGTTTCGAGATGATGCTGGAGTTGGGAGCCTTCACCACCGAATCCAGCGGGCACGTTTCCGAGTACACCGCTTACTTCCGCAAACGACCCGACCTGGTGCGGAAGTACATGCGTAGCGGATACCGGGGCGAAAGCGGGTTCTACGCCAGCCAGTGGCCCGGCGAGCGGGCGGAAGGCGATCAGGAGATCAAGGCATACGTCTCCGGCCAACAAAAGTTCGAGCGTGAGCGCGGCCCTGAATTTGCGTCCTACGTGATGGAAGCCATGGCTACCAACATACCCACCGTCATTTACGGCAATGTGCCTAACACCGGCCTCATCGATAACCTGCCAGCGGATGGTGTGGTGGAAGTGGCCTGCCTGGTGGATGGCAAAGGCGTGCAGCCCACGCACTTCGGGCCATTGCCTACGCACCTGGCGCTGTTGAACCAACAGCATATGGCCTTCCACGATCTGGTAGCCACTGCCGTCCTGGAACAGGATCGAGAAGCTGCTGTGCACGCCCTGATGATCGACCCGCTTACGGCAGCGGTCTGCTCGCTTGCTGAGATTCGTCGCATGTTTGAGGAAATGGTCGCAGCGCAGAAGGCGTACTTGCCGGAGTTTCTGAGCTGATGTGGCAGGCGTGCCCGGTGTCGGCCGTAAGCGATTTTTGAGTTGGACACAGATTTACACAGATCAACACAGATTTGCATTGTACAGATTGTTCTGGTCGGGTTGACAGAGCCAGCCGAGTCTGCTGAGGAAAGGGCCTGGACTTGGTAGAGCAGGCCGAGCGGCAAATCTGGCTCAGCTTGTGAGGGAGAGTGGCTTGGACCGACGGGTCCAAGCCGAGCCTCAGGCCGGGCCCTGGGTTTTGACAAATCCGGGGCCTGGGCTTATACTTGCGCCAATCGAATAGCCTCTACGGCTGAGGCGCCCGTCGCCCCGGATGGCGCGGGCGGTAACGGCGAAGCCGGTGACAACTGGGCTGCGGCCCAGCTGAAGTCCGGCGCTGTCGCGCAACTGTAGGGCCAGGAGTCAGGGATCAAGGTATCCAATCTGGCGACTGGCCGAGCCAGGACGCCCGCCTCGGTCGTGCACTACGGACCTTCGCAGCAAAGCGTGTGGTGCAGCGACAAGTGCTCATACACATTCCTTTGCCGGTTGCAAGGGGGTGTTTTTTTGTCCCCAGGTTGCTCACCCGCCCTGGCGCCAGGTCCCCGAGTTCGCCTTTTGCGCGAGACGAAAGGAGCAGCCCATGTCCTCTCACAGCTACCACACATAGCCTCGCGTTCGCCCCACCCAGCACCCCGTCCCTAGATTCGTCCCGGTGTTCTCGTAGCCGGAGATTATCTATTGGGTCGCCGGTATAAGACGATATTACTTTGTCTTCTGAGGGAGTGAGTCTGGCTGATTCCAGCCCATAGCTCTCAAGCTGATCAGCTTCTAGTTTGTCATCTGCTCTTATTGGGTGGTAATCCTGTTGTCTACTGGGAGGTAATTCAAGGTAGGATGAAAAACTCAAGTTTGCTAACAAACCTTGCCATATTGAGCAAAGAGATGAAAGGCGTCGCCACCATTCTGGGAACAGTTACCTCGGGCGTGGTCTTGGTTCTTATCGCCGTTGTGGGGTTGGTGGCTCTTCCGGCTGACGAAGCAAGGGCCGATGACCCGAATGAGGGGCATGTCGTGGTGGTACTTCCAGGCGAACAGGCGGTGGTCCGATCGATCTTATTCAGCGGGCAGATCTCAAGGACTGCAGCTTTGCAGTTGACCGACTTAGATGTGGTTGCGATAGGCGACAGCGTCTGTGCTATCGAAGGGGTGGGTTGTCCCGCAGCAACTGACATTGCTTCTTGCTTCTGCTCTGACAACTGGTGGTCGGGTGCCGAATGGATTTCGGCCACCGAGACCTGGGACACAATCACTTGGCCGCCTCCCCTCATCACGGACAGCTCCATTGTGGGGTTTCGCTGGTCCAAGGCTGCGTGGGGCCCGCCTCTGTTTCCAGGAGCGGCATACAGCGCGGCCGCAGACGCTCTGGCCTGGTTGCGTGGCCAACAATCCCCAACGGACGGGGGCTATGGTCTTCCCGGCACCACTGCCGACGTTTTGATGGCCGTAGGTGCCAATGGCTCTGATCCAGCGGAATGGCGTCAGCCAGATAGCCCTTCGCTGGTCCATTACGTGCTGAACAAGGGGACCACCTACTCCAAATCAGGTGCCGGGGCGTCCGGTAAATTAGCTGTTGGCCTGGCTGCTACTGAGGCGTGTTTGCCTTTAGGCACTCTGACGCCGACAGATTATTATAGCCCTGCCACCGGTGCATTTGGCCCTGGCAGCGGATTCCAGGCTTGGGCCACTCTGGGCACCCGCGCCCTGAGTCAGACGGTGCCGACGACAGCCACCCAATACCTTCTGAGCTTGGCTCAACCTGATGGCGGCTGGGAGTGGCAGTCCGGCTTTGGCAGCGATACGAATAGTACGGCGCTGGCGATCCAGGCCCTGGTTGCCGGAGGGGAACTAGTCAGTTCGACAGCGATTGTCAGTGGCCTAAGCTATTTGAAATCTGCGCAGAACAGCGACGGTGGCTTTGCCTACGATGCATTCGGTCAGAGCGATACGAATTCTACGGCCTACGCTGTCCAAGCTTTGCTGGCAGCAGGCGAGAATCCCCTGACCAGTCCATGGGCGATAAGCAGTAGTAATCCTATCAGCTTCTTGGTTGGCATGCAATTGCCTGACGGTAGTTTTGAATGGCAGCAGGGTTTTGGCTCCAACCTGTTTGCCACAGTACAGGCGATTCCGGCTGTACTGGGTAGAGCGAATCCGGTAGATACTGGCCTCTTGAGTCGATGCGAGAGTGCCTACTTGCCGGTGGTTGTCAAAGGGCCTTGATATTCATTGCACTCAACGGAACCAACCGGACGGTGTTACTTCCAAAGGTGCGCCCAGGGCCTTAGGGCGAATGCCTCGTCCCAACGGCTGAAAAGGAGGGAGAAAAATGGCTGACCGGAAAAAGCGCCTATATGTGATGGGTTTGGTCCTGGCGGGCCTTGGCCTGGCCGGTGTTGCGGGCGTGGTGCTCTTGCCGGCTGTCAGCTGGGCCCAAGGCCCTAACCGGGTGGCTTTGGTGGTGGGCTTGGGCGATGGGGAGGTGCTTACCCGTTGCGTGGCCTTCGACGAGGACCAGATCAGTGGGCTGGATTTGCTGCTGCGGACCGACCTGGAGGTGCTGTATGAGGTGGCCGGGGGCGCCGGGACCAAGGTGTGCAGCATCCAGGGTGAAGGGTGTGACTATCCAAACCAGGATTGCTTCTGCGAGTGCCCCGGCGGCCCCAATTGCGTCTACTGGTCCTACTGGCACCTGAAGAACGGCGCCTGGCAGTATTCCCCAGTCGGGGGTGGGGCTTACTCTGTCAGCGACGGCGCTGTGGAGGGCTGGGCCTGGGGCGTGGAGCTTCCCGACCTAACCTTCGGCGATATCTGTGCCGCTCCGCCCACCGCCACTGCCAGCCACACGCCGACTACGGCCCCCACCCCCACCCGGACGAACACACCTCAGCCCACCCACACCCCCAAGCCGCCC
>CP070811.1:1350643-1456336 GCA_020343875.1 Anaerolineales bacterium
CTCTTGTTCATCTGCTGCATGATCTGCCATAATGAGTTGTTCAAGTTACGCCCCTCCCCACGCTTTTTGCCATCGTTCTACCTCATGATCGCTCTTGGAGGCGCACTGGGTGGAATCTACGTAACCCTGCTTGCACCTTATTTGTTCTCAACCGGTTTCTGGGAACTGCAGTTTGGATTAATTGCTTGCGGGGTATTGTTTATACTAATCATGCAATTTGAGCGTTTGCCGCCACGGCGCAAACGCCAGCGTAAATCGCGCCAGCGAAGCGCTGAAAAGCGCTGGAGTTTTAGGCCTGTCGTAATAGTTTCATCCGTCGCCGTCTTGCTCCTAAGCAGTTTTATCATCATGATCATACAGACCATTTCATCAAACGCGCTATTGGCAACGCGCAACTTTTACGGTGTGTTGCGGGTTTCGGAGATCAACTCCGATTTACCAGATCTGCGTGCCTATCAACTCACTCACGGTACAACTGTGCACGGCTTCCAATTTGAGGCCGACAATCTACGTGACCTGCCAACAACGTTCTATTCAGAAGACAGCGGAGTTGGGCTGTCTATCTTGAACCATCCAACCCGCCCCGGCAAATTACAGGTTGGCGCCCTGGGGCTGGGAGTAGGTGTCATAGCCAGGTACGGGCAACCAGGAGATGTCTTCCGCTTCTACGAAATCAATCCAGATGTCATTCAAATTGCTGAAGGAGAGGCCGGTTATTTTTCCTTTCTCGCGAATTCGCAAGCCGATATTCACGTTATCCCAGGTGACGCGCGCGTTTCGCTCGAACGGGAGTTGGTGAACAATGGCCCTCAAAACTTTGACCTGCTGGTGCTGGACGCCTTCAGTGGCGATGTGGTACCGCTCCATCTGCTCACCAAAGAAGCCTTTGAGATCTACTTGAAACATCTCAAGCAAGATGGAATCATAGCCATACATGTCTCTAACCGCTACTTTAAGCTTGATCTGCAGGTCTACAGGTTGGCCGACGAGTTCAATCTGGGCACAGCCTTGATTGAGCACAGAGGAGACGGCATCCAGAGCTACGACTCTGTCTGGATGTTGCTTACGCGGGAGCAAGATTTTCTAAACCTGCCAGCCATTGCAGATCGTAGCGCACAACGTCCACCCATCCCCACAAGTTTATCCATGTGGACTGACGACTTTAGCAACTTACTGCAAATCCTGAAGTAGCCTTCTCCGATGAGTTCTCCCAGCGCTTTAAGGCGGACCCAAAGGGGGGCGAATTAGATTAGGTGGATTAGGCTTGGCTGGTGCAGACGAGCCATAATCTGAAGCAACGCCTTTGGTTGCTCATAGGGGGTGAACCAGCGTGAGCATCGCTTTTGTGGTCCTGGATATAAAAAGCGATACGTTGAGAGCTGGATTGGGGGAGTAGAAAGTTAGGGGCGTAACCGAAATTACGCCCCTACCCAATTAGACTTCCTGAAGCCTGGGACGAAATTTATAGCCGTACATGATCAGCCCTTCTGGGCCATCTTCACGGATCTTGCGAGTGACCATCTCCACCGGCTGCCCAATGTTTACTTCTTCCGGGTCCACGTCTGTCAATTGAGCAGTGACCAGCGGGCCCTCCTCCAGCTTGACCAAGGCCACGGTGTAGGGCACAAACTCCTCGTAGCCTGTGGGCGGATTGTAGATGGTGGTATGGGAGAACACCTCGCCCCGCCCACTAAACTGAAACGGGGTTTGCGCAGGCTGTGTGCAGTAAGGGCAAACATCACGCGGCGGGAATATCTTCTCCCCGCAGTCATCACAAACTTCGCCCACCAGCCCATATCGCTGACTTCGTAGTCTCCAGTTCTGTGCAATACCCATCCTTCGTTACACCTCCAATTAAAAGTTGATTATTTCTGATTGAATACGCCTATACAGGCGTCGCGGTATGCTATCTGCCTTCCAATATATGAGTCACGATCGTTGAACCGCTGCCTCCGATATTCTGAGCCATAGCCAGGCGAGCATTGGGGATCTGGCAATCGCCCGCTTCACCTCGCAACTGTTGGGCAGCTTCTACAATTTGATACACACCCGTCGCGCCCACGGGGTGTCCGCGAGCCTTGAGGCCGCCCATAGTGCAGACAGGAAGGCGTCCACCGGGCCGGATATCACCGTTAACGGCCAGTTGCCAGCCTTTGCCCCGCTCGGCAAAACCGGATGCCTCAAGGCTCATGGCCGCCATAATCGTGAATGCATCGTGCAGTTCAAACAAGTGGATGTCATCCGGTCCGACACCCGCCTGCCGGTAAGCACGCTGCGCCGAATCCTGGGCTGCCTGCAACCACAACGGGTCATACCGGTCGTGGATGCTCAGGCTGTCAGTCGCCATAGCGCTAGCCGCAATGCGCACGGCATTATTGGTGAACTCGCCAGCCCGTTCAGTGGGGCAGAGGATCACCGCCGCTGCGCCATCCGCCATCGGCGAAGAGTCCAGCAAATTGATAGGGTCGGCTACCATAGCTGCCTTTTTGAAGGCTTCGGCCGTAATAGGCCGCCGGAACATGGCGTTAGGGTTACCCACTGCGTTGGCATGCGCGTTGATACTGAAACCAGCGAAGTCCTCGTGGCGGACTTTGTATTCATATAGGTACCGGCGCATCAACAAGGCGTTGAGAGCCACGAAGCTGATGCCGTGGATGACCTCGTAGTCGGCGTCGGCGGCTTGTGCCAGCCCCCCTGTCAGCCGGTTGCCCACGTCATCGGTCATTTTTTCCACGCCAGCACAGATGGCGATATCCTGCAAGCCGCTGGCGACCGCCAGGTACCCCATGCGCACGGCAGCCGCCCCAGAACCGCATGCGCCCTCGATCTTAACTGCCTCGATGCCGCGCAGCCCGGCGAAGTCAGCGATGAGAGGCCCCAAGTGCGACTGCCCGCTGATTTCCCCTGACAGCATATTACCCACGTATAGCGCGTCAGCTCGCTGAACACCCGCATCTTGCATGGCCGCTGCGACCGCATCATAGGCCAAATGTCGCAGGCTGCGGTCCCAGTGTTCCCCAACCGGGGTTTGGCCGATGCCGATAATGCTTACGTCTCGCACACAGTCTCTCCGTATACAAATCAAACAGAACAGGTGACACCCTGTGCTCTGGAAAGTCTAGGGTGGCGGGTAATCTTGTCCCATATGGCGGCTGACCTACACCTCAAATCACCCCGGACAGAGCACTGGCAGGTGTTACCCGATCATTGCATGCTTAACTTCTTTCGATAGCGCACGTAGGTGGCATAATCAATCACCGTACGGCGGGCGACGTAATCCGCAGTCTTGGGGGCCAGCCCCTGGCGTTCGGTGATCAGCTCGGTGACGCGCAAGGCGAAGGCATCGCTGCCAGCCCCGGATCCAAACGAGATGGCCAGGATGGTGTCGCCTGGCTGGGCCTGGTCCAGAATAGCAGCCAAGCCCAACATGGAGGCACCAGCATACGTGTTGCCAACTACCGGGCACAACAACCCAACAGCCCATTGTTCCGGCTTAAAGCCAAGCATTTTGGCCGCCCGCTGCGGAAATTTGGCATTGGGCTGGTGCACTACCACGTAGCTGAAGTCCGCCGCAGTGCGCCCCATCTGCTCCATCAGATGTTTACCGGCCGAGGTAACGTGGTGAAAATAGGCTGGCTCCCCCGTGAAGCGCTGCCCGTGGCTGGGGTAGTGCATATACGGACGACGCCAAAAGTCAGGGGTGTCCGTCACGTAGGAGAAGCTGGCCTCGAACACAGCCAAACTCTGGTCAACCGGGCCTATGAGATAGGCCGCGCCGCCAGCCGCTGCTGTGTATTCCAGCGCATCGCCAGGCCGTCCCTGGGCTGTGTCCGCGCCAATCCCCAGTGCGTAACGAGCCATGCCGCTGGCCACAAAACCCATGCCAGCTTGTATCGTCTCAGTGCCTGCCTTGCATGCAAACTGCCAGTCAGCGGCCTCGGTGTGCGGCGTAGCACCAATCGCCTCGGCCACGATCGTGCTGGTCGGTTTGACGGCGTAGGGATGACTCTCACTACCTACCCATACCGCACCGATGAGATGCGGGTCGATTTGCGCTCGAGCCAAAGCATTGCGGGCGGCTTCCAAGGCTATAGTTAGCGTATCTTCGTCAGGGCCAGGCACTGCTTTCTCGGTGACGGGCAGACCTCCCTCGCCGCCCCTCCACACACGGGCCACTTCCGTGGCTGGCAGGCGGTAGCGCGGGACATAGGCGCCATAACCTACAATGCCGACCGGGGTAGATGGTCTCATCAGACTATTTAGCACGCTTCCGTCTTTTGTGTGATTCATACGTCACGGCCTGATAAGAGCAAGCAAAGCTGGTCATTTCGCATAGGTAGGTAAACTACTCCACGCACCCACTCAAAACCACCAGGCCACTCAAGCATCCACCAACTGACTGAGTATCTCTTGCGCCCGATCCAGGCGTATGACCCGCTCCCTGACAAGTTGGTCAGCCACCCGTTCAATCTCATCACCGGTGGCACCAGCCGCAATTGCTACCTGCCGGGCGTGCAGGCTCATGTGCCCTCGTTGAATACCCTCGGTGGCCAGCGCACGCAGGGCGGCCAGGTTTTGCGCCAGCCCCACAGCCACAATGATCTCGGCCAGCTCGCGGCTCGTGTTCACGCCCATCATCTTTAGCGCAACTTTTGGGCCTGGATGAACCCGCGTCGCCCCGCCAACGATACCCACCGCCATCGGCATCTCCAGTGTGCCCACCAAGTCGCCTGCAGGGGTCTTCTCCCATTGCGAAAGGGAGGCGTAGCGGCCATTCCGGGCGGCATATACGTGAGCACCCGCTTCAATAGCACGCCAGTCGTTGCCAGTGGCCAACACCACCGCGTCAACCCCATTCATGATACCCTTGTTGTGGGTGGCAGCGCGGTAGGGGTCGCCGGCAGCAAAGGCGTAAGCTTCAACAATACGCTCTACTACCTCTCGGCCTTTAAAGATGCGTCCCTCCGACTCAAAGTTGAGCTCATCGGCTGGCACCAGGCATCTGGCCCGGGCCAGGCGCCGGTCGGCCAGGTTGCTGAGGATGCGCAGGAGCACGCGTCCGCCGGTAATCTCCTCGACAACCGGCGCCAACGCCTCAGCCGCCGTGTTAACCGTATTGGCTCCCATGGCATCGCGGGTATCGTAAATCAAGTGAACCACCAACATCGGCCCGACGGGACTCTCATCGATGAGGCGCACTTCCACATCACGGGCACCACCCTGCAAGCTAACGATCAGCGGATCGGTTCGATCCGCCAAGTCAAGCAGACGATCCTTTTGCGACAGCAACTCAAAACGAGCAACATGGGGATTCGGCACGTCGAGCACTTGCATCTGAGCGATCATTTCGGGAGGAGTGGACGATGTAGCAAAACCACCGCCTGCCCGTGCAAGCTTGGCGGCAAAACTGGCCCCGGCTACCACGCTCGGTTCCTCTATGACCATCGGCACCAATACATCACGCCCGTTGATGAGAAAGTTGGTGGCAATGCCCATCGGCAAACCGTGAATGCCAACCACATTCTCGATCATGTGATCGGCAACATCGGTCTGAAGCCCAGCTGTTCCGAACAGAGCTGCCTGTTCTTGATCGGTCAGGCCAGTAGCAGCGGCTACTGCCGCCAATCGTTTCTTAACGGGCTGCTTGTAAAAACCAGGCAGTCTTGATGATTGAGACATTCTACACGCTCTCACTCCAGTTGAGTGAATGAAAAAACAAGGTCCGCCTCGAAGAGATGGTCCAACCCGAGTCGGGGCACAAAAAAGCAGCCGCCCTTCAAAATCTTGGCTGCCATCCTCGATTAATCTGCGTGAATTATAGCACACTGGAACTGTCAAAAACTACCAGGTTGAGGCAATTGGAAGTTCAACAGCCGCATGGTCTACCAAAAGCCGTCAAGAAGTCCTAAAAAAGTCAGGTGCGTTTCCGCTTTTCTTAACCATCTAAACTATGGTATACTGATCTGAGCCATATGTCGGGCGCAAGATGGTGCCAATATGACGGTCGATTATTTCGTGCCTGGCACAGCATCTGCGGGGGCGGGCTTGTTAGGTGGTCTCCTGCCTGCGTGGCCGGAGGGCGTCGCCAGGCATTTCGTTGAAATGTACACTCACCCGGATGCAGTGGTGCTGGACCCGTTCGCGGTGAGCGACACCCCCATGCGTGAAACGGTAGCCGCCGGCCGGCGTATGATTGCTAGCAATAGCAATCCGTTGGTGGTGGTGTTGTTGCGTGAACAATCGGCACCGCCTGAACCGGCTGTCTTGAATCCCACAATGACCCGCTTGGGGGATAGCATGAAGCGGGGCATTCCCCTGCGCGAACATCTAGATCGACTCTACCGCACCCGCTGCCCCGCCTGCCATCGCCATGCCGTAGCCGACTTCTTTATCTGGTCGCGAGAGCCAGCGGATCCACGCCAGAAATGGGTGGCCTGCCCGTCATGTGGTGAAGCCGGGCTGGCGGCTGTGGAAAACGACGATCTGCTCGTTCTCGACGACGTAGAGGCACGTGGATTACATTATTGGTACCTGCTCAACCGCGTAGCGCCCCCAGCCAAGTCGCCCTCGGATGACGAGGCCCGCGCCTATGTCGAGGAGTTGCTGGAGCTTTATACACCTCGCGCCCTATACGCGATAGCCGATTTACTGATGCGAATCGAGGCCAGCTTCGACGAGGAAGGCCAAGCCCATTTGAAGGCGGCATTGCTAACCTGTCTGAACGTGGCCAGCAACCTGTATCCCCCTGACACAGAGCATCACACTGCGAGTGTCCAGGCTAGCGCTCCGGCCAGGTATGCGGTGGACAAGCTTCTTCCTCCGGTGCGCTTCATCGAACATAACGTGTGGCGACTATTCGAGAAGGCCGTACGCCGGATCGGTGCGGCCGCTTCCCAGACGTCACCACTTCCTATCCAAACCGATCCAAGCCAGCTCAGCCAACTTCCCTCTTCTGCAAAAGAGTGGGTTGGGATACACAAATTAGGCGTAGGTGCCATAGGGCATCAGCTGGCGCCGGAATCAGTGTCACTGGTACTGACGATCCCCCCTGAGCCCAACCCGGTCTTCTGGTCATTAGCCTATGTGTGGACCGGTTGGCTGTTTGGTCCAGATGAAGCTGCTAAATTGAAAAGCTTGGCGCTACAGAAACGGCTTGACTGGGCATGGTATCAAACAGTGATGTCCGCTGCCCTGCGGGCTTTGCGCCCCGTCTTCCGGTTTGATGGCGCGTGTGTGCTGTTCTTGCCCGCCTCGTCACCACAGCAGGCCTCGGCAATAGTACTGGCAGCCCTGGGCGCCGACTATGTTATCGAGAGCTGGCAGCACCGGGCCACTGGCGAGCATCAGTTCACCTTGGTTCCTGGCCCGCTGCATGCCCCCCCGCGCCAGGACCCTGAGGTGTTGCGCAGCCGGGTGGTCGCAGAGAGCGCTCAAGCGGCGGTTGATTTTGTGCGCGCTCGCGGCGAACCCGTGCAGACAGAAGCATTGCAGGTTGCAGCCTGGCACCGGCTGATGCGCAAAGGTTTGCTTGAGACCGCACAGGCATCCCTGCCAACCAGCCGAGGGCAGGGTTGGTTAAACGCCGCAATTAGCAGTGGGCTGGAGACGAGCCAGTCCAGTGACTTGCTCCCGGTGCGAGCGGAGGCCGGTCGACCCGTGGGCTGGTGGTTGCATAAAGTCGGGCGGTCGATGCCCAGCCCGCTCAGCGATCGCGTGGAAGAAGCTGTGCTCACGCTGCTACGCGACGCTGAGGGGAAGAAGGATGCGCTTGTGGAGGAAGCGGCATGTGTGACTTTCATTTACCGCCGTTTCAATGGTCCCTTGACCCCTGATGCAGGGTTGGTGAGCGCCAGCCTGGAAGCTTATGGCCAAGAGACATCCCCTGGCTGCTGGCAACTGCGAGATAATGAACGGGAGGCCGTATGGCAAGAGCAGGTGAGACTCGGAATACGTGATCTGTTAGCGCTGGGTGAACGATTGGGATATCGTGCCCGTCAAACACGCCAAGACTTCGACGTGGTTTGGGAAGAGGAGGAACATCTATGGGCCACCTTTACCCTGCTTGGTACCGCCAGCGTGGCCCGATTCCTGCCTCAAACAGACTTCCCGTCCCCAGAGCCAGAGATTCGCAGGCGCAACTTGGTCATCCCTGCTGCCCGAACCCGTTTGTGGCAGCACAAGCTGGCAACTCAGCCATGGCTGAGGCAGATGATCAAAGCTGGAGGCTGGACCTTCATCAAGCTTGAGCTTCTCCAGGCGCTGGCTGCCAGCGACGATTTGACCCGCCATGACCTCAAGGCCGTTGTCGGCCTGGTGCCCCCAATTGAAAGCGGCAAAGGGCAGCTACCGCTTTTTTAGCGCTCGCCCACGGACGGGTTGGCACTCTAAAGTCAAAGATCAGCAAATTCGCGGCAGTTGCTCGCCACTGAGCATATCCACCACCCTCATGCCCCCGATTCGGCTGCGCATAAAGACCCTGCCTGGATGATCTTCCACGATTTCGCCAATGATGGCCGCCTCCTGCCCCAAAGGATGGTCGCGCATCACAGCCAAAACGGCCTCGGCCGCCTCTTGTGCCACAATAACCAGGCACTTGCCCTCGTTGGCGACGTATAAGGGGTCCAGGCCCAAGATCTCGCATGCGCCACGCACTTCTTCCCAAATCGGAATGGTCGCTTCCCCCAGCAGAATACCGGCCTGAGCCTGGGCGGCGATTTCGTTGAGCGCACTGGCTACTCCTCCCCGAGTGGGGTCTCGCAGCACATGCACCTGCTCGCCGGCTATGTCGAGGACGCGAGCCACCAGATCATGCAAAGACGCCGAGTCGCTTTCTAGGGCCGTCTCAAATTCTAATCCCTCCCGCACAGACATGACGGCCATACCGTGGACAGCAATGGCGCCATTGATCAACACAACATCGCCGGGGCGGGCCCGGCGCGGAGAGACATGTATCCCAGGCGGGATGAGTCCCAGGCCGGTAGTGTTGATAAACACCCCATCTCCTTTCCCACGATCCACGACTTTGGTGTCACCAGTAACGATAGGCACTCCGGCGCGGCGCGCCGCTCCTTGCATAGACTGGACCACCCGCCACAAATCTTCCATCGGCAGACCTTCTTCCAGGATAAGGCCTGCCGAGAGGTACAGGGGCCGCGCACCGCACATGGCCAGGTCATTCAGGGTGCCATGCACAGCCAGCGAACCGATATCACCCCCGGGAAAGAAGAGGGGGCTAATCACAAACGAATCAGTAGAGAATGCCAGTCGCGCGCCTTCCACGTCTAACACGGCGCCATCGTGAAGGTTCTCCAGAACCGGATTGTCAAAGGCGGGCAGGAACATACGTTCAATCAGCATCTGAGTCAGCCGCCCGCCGCCGCCGTGGGCCAGCAGCACCGTAGGGTAGTCACTGATAGGGATTGGGCATTGCAGGCTAAAATCGACAGGGGAGTCCTGGTTCATTCCTTTCTCCCGTACCGGTAGTAAGCAGCGCATGCTCCTTCAGCCGAGACCATTGGCGCGCCCAGGGGACGCTCTGGGGTGCAGCGGGTGCCAAACGCACTGCATTGATGCGGCTTCTTGAGGCCCTGCAGAATCTGACCGGCAATGCACAGAGATGATTCCTGGGCAGTAAGGCTACCCACATCGAAGCGCCGCTCAGCATCAAAGGCAGCAAACTCGGGCCGAAGACCATATCCACTGCCAGGGATAAGGCCGATGCCTCGCCACTGCCGGTCACACACCTGGAAGACCTGGGCCGCCAAGTGCTGGGCGGACAGATTCCCCTCTCTGGAGACAGATCGAGTATACTGATTCTCGACCTCCCAACGCCCCGTCTCCAGGGCGTTAATCGTCATGTAGATGCCTTGAAGCAGGTCCAATGGCTCGAAACCCGTGACCACAATAGGCACCCGATACCTTTCAGCAATGGGTTCGTACTCCTGGTAGCCCATCACCGTGCAAACGTGCCCAGCCGCCAGGAAGCCCTGCACCCTGTTATCTGGGGAACCCAAGATGGCCTCTATGGCTGGGGGCACCAACACATGGGAGCAAAGAATGGAGAAATTCGCCAGATCCAGTTGCTGGGCCTGCCAGACAGCCATGGCGTTGCCAGGCGCGGTGGTCTCAAAGCCCACCGCGAAGAAAACCACCTGCCGATCGGGGTGCTTTTGGGCTAACTTGACCGCGTCCAGAGAGGAGTAGACGATACGCACATCGCCGCCCTGCGCTTTGACGCTGAGTAGGTCGGCTTCGGATCCGGGCACCCGCAGCATGTCGCCGAAGGAGGTGAAGATAACCTCTGGGCGCCGGGCAATCGCAATCGCCTTGTCAATCAGTTCTAGGGGCGTGACACACACCGGGCACCCAGGCCCATGGATCAGGGTCACCTCTGGCGGCAGCATCTGGTCAATCCCAGACTTGATCAGGGTGTGGGTCTGACCTCCGCAAATCTCCATAATCGTCCAGGGCCGGGTAACTGATTGAAAAATAGCCTGGACGAACTTCTGGGCTTCTGCCTGGCTGCGGTACTCATCTATAAATCGCATACGGACACTCCACAGGGAAGGCTTACAGGCGTAGAACGTGAATACGGCTTACGTTTTTGCATCACCTACCCTTCGCGAGGAATCTCTAATTCAGATAACTCCTCCATCTGCTTAAGCATCTCGAACACTTCCATTGCCTCTTCTTCGTCAATTACGCTCAGGGCAAAACCAGCGTGGACGATGACGTAATCCCCCGCTTGTGCTTCAGGCACGTAGGCGAGGCAGGCTTCTTTGATGATGCCGCCAAAGCTTATCTTGGCCATCGTCATTCCCAAGGGACTCTCTTCAACAATCTCAACCACTTTTCCCGGTACGCCAAGGCACATTCTCTAACCTCCATGCACATCTACACTTCACGTTTCACGTTCCAGCTGCGCCGCCGCCACCAGCACCTGTCCCAGGCTGATGCCTCCATCGTTGGGTGGCACCTGGCTATGCAGCAATACCTGGAAGCCAGCCTCATCCAATCGCTGCGCGGTCCGCTCCGTCAGCAGGCGATTCTGAAAACAGCCGCCGGTCAGTGCCACCCGCTGTTCTCCCACAGCCTGGGCTACGCACAGAATGGCATCCACCAGAGCGTTGTGGAAGCGTGCCGCAATGATAGCAGGCTTCACACCTCGCTGCAAATCCTCCAGCACCGCCTCCACCAGGGGCTGCCAATCCAGGATCAGGGGGGAGGGGCCGAGGGAGAGGGGCTGATCCTCCACACGAGCGTTCAGCATGTGTTGCTCTTGGTTCGTGGTGACCAAGGGAAAGGGATACGTTTCCTGCACCCCCGGATCAACCGCGAACTCCAAGGCCATGGCCGCTTGACCTTCAAAGGTCACCTGCTGATGCAGGTCCACTAGGGCAGCAACGGCATCGAAGAGGCGTCCGGCGCTGGTGGTCATCGGGGCATTAAGGCCCCGGGCCAGCATCTGAGATAGCAATCGCCGCTCCGACGGGCGAAACGCCCGCGCCGGGGCCAGATCCTCTCGATCCAGGACTGCATCCCCATAAATCTCCCACAACAGAGCCAGGGCAACCCGCCGGGGTTCCTTGATTGCAGCATCCCCGCCAGCCAGGCGGAAAGGGCGCAGGTGCGCAACACGAATAAAATCAGCCGCATCCCCTTGCAAGAACTCGCCCCCCCACACCGTGCCATCGGTCCCGTAACCAGTGCCA
The DNA here is from genome assembly GCA_020343875.1 of Anaerolineales bacterium. Classification (GTDB taxonomy): domain Bacteria; phylum Chloroflexota; class Anaerolineae; order 4572-78; family NAK82. Next base: position 1,362,355 of record CP070811.1, read on the forward strand.
TCCCAGGTTACCCCCAGAGCTGAGCCCTCCACACCATTTTCTGCCAGGCAGGCGGCCAGGTGAGCGTGGTGATGCTGGACAGGAAACAGGCGGGCCGGAGATTCGAAGTCTCCTTCTTTGGCCCAGCGAGTCGAGAGGTAATCCGGATGCATATCGTGAGCGATGGCAGCGGGCCTCGCTTCGTAGAGACGCAAGAAGTCGGAGACGACACGTTCAAAAGCAGCCATGGCCTCTACCGTCTCCAGGTCACCAATGTGCTGACTGATAAATACCTGCCGGTCTATGCTGAGGGCTACTGTGTTCTTGAGATGTCCCCCCACAGCCAGGATGGTCGGCAGTGAACGTGGCACCAGCACTGGCAGAGGCGCGTAGCCTCGAGCCCGACGCAGCAGGCGTGGTTCACCCCGCACCACCCAAGCTACGCTGTCGTCCACGTGGCGGGCGATTGGTCGGTCGTGAATCAGGAAGAAGTCGGCGATGTGGCCCAGGCGTTGGATGGCTTCCTCCTCGTGGATGCAAATGGGCTCGTCAGTCAGGTTGCCGCTGGTAGCAACGACAGGGAAGTCCAGTTCCCGCAGCAAGAGATGGTGCAAAGGAGTATAGGGTAACATCACCCCCAGGGTGGGGTTGCCAGGAGCCACGTTATCAGCCGCCGGAGCGTCCGGCAAACGTGGGAGAAGCACAATGGGCGACTTGGGGGACACGAGCAAGGCCTCGGCCTGGGGTGGAACTTGGCACAGCGTTCGGGCCTGATCCAGGTCGCGAGCCATCAGGGCGAAGGGTTTATCACGCCGGGGCTTGCGCTCTCGCAAACGGGCCAGGGCTGCGGCGTCCCGTGCATCCAACATCAAATGGAATCCCCCCAACCCTTTAACGGCCACAATCTGAGCGGAGCGCAGGGCATCGGCTGCACGGCGTAAGGCGGCATCTCCTTCAGCCAGAATTTCACCGCTGACCGACCACAGAGCCAGGTTTGGCCCGCAGGCAGGGCAAGCATTGGGCTGAGCGTGAAAGCGTCGATCAAGTGGATTCTCATATTCGGCCTGGCAATCCCGGCACATAACAAAGCGGCGCATGGTGGTGCCAGGTCGATCGTAGGGCAGGGCCTGGATGATGGTGAAGCGGGGGCCACAATTGGTACAGTTGGTGAAAGGATAGCCATGACGGCGATCCATTGGGTCCAGGGCTTCGGTCAGACAGTCGGTGCAGGTTGCAACGTCAGGCAGCATCAAGACCGTCTTGGCACCCTGCTCGTCACTGTGCCGGATCTCAAAGCGCTGGTAGCCTACAGGATTGAGCCAAGTCGAGTCCAGGCTATGGATGATGGCCAGAGGAGGCCTTTCGCGAGGCAGCCGCTCCAAAAAACGCGCCAGGTCAGACCGATCACCTTCCACCTCAATGAAGACGCCCCGTGTGTCATTGAGGACCCAGCCCATGAGTGCATAATCAGCAGCCAGTCGATAAACGAAAGGGCGGAAGCCCACTCCTTGAACAGCGCCGTGGATTTCAACCCTTAATCGTTGCTTGGTGGATATCGGTGATCGTTTGGTACCCAATAGCTTTCTACCAATCGTCTAGCCGTCAACTCTATCCAACAGCCATGCTACCCAATCCCCCACGCCATCGCCGGTCCGACAGGAGACGACGAAGAAAGGAACACCTGGGTTAAGCATTTCCAGGCCACGCCGGAAGTAATCTACATCGAATTCGAAGACATCCAGGAGGTCTGCCTTGTTGAGTACCACCGCATCCGCGCTGGCGAACATAGCAGGGTACTTGTAGGGCTTGTCGTGCCCCTCGGGTGCGCTGGCCACCACTACGGCCAGGTCTGCGCCCAAGGCAAAGTTGGCCGTGCAGACAAGATTGCCCACGTTTTCAATGAAGAGCAGATTCATCTCATCCATGGGCAAGTCCGGCAAGGCAGTACGTATCATGGGCGCATCCAGGTGGCAATTGCCGCCAGTGTTAATTTGCACCACCGGGATACCCCGTGCCGCAATCGTATCAGCATCAATCGTCGAGGCCAGGTCTCCTTCGATCACGCCCGGGCGCACTTCCTCAGGTAATCGATCTATCGTGGACAGGATAAGACTGGTCTTGCCGGCACCTGGCGACGCCATCAGGTTCAGCACGAATACGCCGCTGGCATCAAAGGTTATTCGATTCTCAGCCGCCACCCGCTCGTTCGCGCTCAGAATTTCCTTTACCACCGGGATCTTCATCTTCCACCTCAATGCTCTCCACGAAAAACTCCCTACCGCCTGAGACATGCAGACGAGCCCCCTGGCAAATCGGGCACAAGGCCGTAAGGGGTGCGTTGGCGGGGAATTGGTGGTCGCAATCTACACAAACAACCATAGCTGGTTCACGACGGAAACGGAGGGCGGCGCCTTCAGCTATGGTGCCTTTGCTCAGAATATCAAAGTAAAACTGAACAGAGTCGTCCACAATACTGGCCAGGCCGCCAATGGTCAGGTCAATGGCAGTGATGCGCCGGGCGCCATTCTGTTGAGCCGCCTCCAGCGCCACCGCTAGAATACCCTGAGTTGCTGGGAGCTCGTGCATCTTACGGTTGCTACTCCATTGATGCGCCCATTAGTCTGCCTCTGCCGGGTGCAAAGTGCGGGTGTAAGCAATCACCTGCCAGCGTTCCAATTCCGACAAGTGATACTTCCAGGCAGGCATGACCGAGCCCTGCGAGTGAAACGGTTCCGCCGTGCCTCCCTCGCTGACGCGCCAGAACCAATAATCCAACGGCTTTTGAGCCACTCCCATGGAGCTGGAAAGGTTAGCTGGCCTGAGGGAATCAACATTTCCGGCCGGTCCATCGCCGCGACCGGTCTCGCCGTGACAGGTGGCACAGTGGCGGGAGTAAATCTCCCGGCCGGCCACCAGGTTATCGAGGTTGGCCAGAAAATCGTCGCTCGGGGGTGACACGCCCTGGTATGGCTTGGGCACAACGATGCCCCGTGCAGCTGTGCCGCATGCTACCAGGCAGAGTAAAGCCAGAAACGACACCATCATGGCAGGCGTTTTCAACTTCCACCGCCTCCAGTCACACCGTTCTTGTACCACGCCTCCACTGGGATGTCAAGTCCGTCCGTTATCCTCATTCTACAGCCAAGAACTACGTGATCCTCAGGCGCAAGAGAAACCCCTCATCCCACCACCCCTGTCAGGCGGCGGCGTCCCTACCGCAATCTTGCTCTGTGATGGCTGCTAGCGCCCGCCGCTCCTCGCCTTCAATGCGTGTCAGATCCCCGCTCCTTGTTGCCCCTCTACACCCATCCGTAGGGCGTCACGCTGTTATAGGCTCGCCAAGTGAAAGCAGCAATTGCAATCACGAACACAAGCGTCAGCCACAAGGGGAAGGGTGCCCAGACCTGCACTCCCAACATGGACACGACCAGCACCACGAACATGCAGACGGAGGCCAGGCGTTTGCGGCGCAGGCGCAGCGCTCCAATGCGCGGCGCGAGCTCAGTCGATACCGGATTGCTGGCCTGAGCAAACAGTGCGTCAATCTCCGGCTGCAGGCTGAAGTGGACAAAGCCTAGCAGCCCCATCACCAGAACGAGCAGCAAGAATTTCAGGCCCAGCACCGGGATCGTGACCAGTGCGTCTAATCCAAGCCCCCGCAACAGTACCAGGGCCAGCCCGCTGATTCCAACCGTAACCTGGAACACAAAGCAGGGAATAACGCGATTCTTGATGATATTTTCCATGTAGGTGTCTGCCCGGTCCCCTAATGGCGGACCCAACCGAACACGCTGGTTGACCGCTACCAGAGCGTAGGCAGGCCAGGCCATCAGGATGGCGGTGATGATGTGGACGACCTTGAGAATGTTTATGATAGTAGCCATTGTCTTCCTCCTTCACGAATCACGGTGGGCACGCCTCCAGCCCAGGTGAGCAACAGGAGAAGCAAGAATCCCGTCCCTAGCTTGAAACACAGGTTTTCGAAAAGCTGTCTACTGCGCATCCTTTGCTTCCCACTGTAAGCAAAAGGTCCAGCCCGTAGTTCCGGGATTAACTGGACCTCCCCAGACAACGTATCATCTGCCAAGCGCCCAAGTATTGATGGCGATGATTCAACAACGAAAGATTATGTTGTCCTACAAATGCTCTACAGTCAGTATTTCAGCCTCGTCTTGACAACGATGGCGGCCGTTACTGCCATGCATATGGGCCATCCGCCAGGCACCCGCGTAAACTCGCATGCGACGTCCCCGCACGTAGCCGATCACGGTCATGCCCCAGGCATCGGCCAGCTTCAACGACAGGTTGGTAGGCGAGGTGCGCGAGATGACGACGGGAACTTCCATATCGGCAGCTTTGCGCAGCATCTCCGAACTGATCCGACCGGTTGTGACCAGGATGTTATCAGCAGTCGGGACACCACGTTGCAGGCACTCGCCCCGGATTTTGTCGAGAGTATTGTGCCGCCCCACGTCCTCAGCAGCTACCAGCAGTCGTTGGCCATCACTTAGAGCCGACGTATGCACCCCCTGGCTTCGGCGGTAGAGCACAGCTGCTTCTTGGAGTCGCTCCATCAAGTTCAGGACTTGATCACGAGTAACCCGCCGATTGGAGTGAAGCGGGGCACGAGTTGCAGCCAGGTCACCGAAGGTAATGCCACCAGCACAGCCGCTGGTCAACGTCCGTCGTTGCGGCAGCGACACCTGGTGACGTAGCCATATATCTGCCACAGACCCATTGTGCGTGATATCGAGTAGGCTCACGTCTTCCAGTTGGCTGATGATTCCCTCGGCTGATAAGAAGCCAAGCACCAGGTGATCTAAGCTGATCGGGGTGCACATCAGCGTGATCCACTCTTGTCCATTCACAAATAGAGTCAGTGGGGCTTCCTCGATGATCTCTCCCGCAACCATCGTCCACTGATTGACTCCAGCTTGCAGATAATCGGCGCGTCGGACTCCGTCCATTACTATTCTCTCCTCAAAACCTCATCCCCAAAATACAAGAGTTACGATAATCAAGTCCTCCCAGGGTCGCCCATTGTCACGTGTAACCGGCCTCCCGCCCAGCCAGGTCCATACCAACCGTCAAGACTCGCTCAACCGGTAGCATCACGGTGCCCCATGTCTGGCGCAAGTCTACTACTTTCAGGTAGCGGCGACAGACGTCGCAGACGTAGAGGCGATAACGTTCGTTTTCACCAGGGAAGTAGGACTGATGGCGAGAATCGCCGCAAAACGGGCAACCCACACGTGGAAAAACCCACTCAGTATCGCAACCACTGCAAAGTAAGTGGCGCTTACCGGCCTCGGCATCGAGCGCCCCCAAGTCAGGCGGACTCCCACAGAAAGGGCAAACAGGCCGCTGCCAGTCGTTGATGTTGACCTCAGCCAGGCCTCCGGCCCAGGCACGCAACAAGGGCCGGCGGGCATGGTTGAGCACAAAGGTCAGCAGTTCATCGACAAGGGCCGATTCTCCCGCCAGGCCGTCACCGGCCAGGTAACCACGGATAGTAGCCAGCTCAGCAGATAGCTCAGGCCGATGCCGGGCCGCGATGACGCAGATTTCATCAGCCAGCTCCTTCACAGCCGATGCGCCCAAGGGCAAGGAAGTTAATTCACTCAACGGCCGGCCCGCTGCCAGCGCCTGATCGGCATCCTGCATCGTCGGCAACTTGGGAAGGGCAGGCAGGGAAGCGCGAGCCTGGGCGGCCAGCAACTCGCAGTGGAGATCTACACTGGGAGCAAGTTGCGAGTCTTTGAGCCGCGCAGCCTGCAGCGCTTCCAGCAAAGACTGGATACTATGAGTCATAATCACTCGGTTTGGCGCGGTTGGTCAGAGCAGATAGCTGATGGCTGGATGGCTAATTCATACAAGTAACAATGCTCGTCAGCCACCCGCCATCAGCTATCTTCCAGATATCAGCCGACTTCGCCGCTGGCCTTGACCTCCTCATACCACTTGCCGTGATGCTCTTCGGCATACTCGCGGGTCACAACACCTTCAAACATAGCCATGATCGACTCGCGGGTGAAGGGGTGGATAGACACCTGGTACAGGTGTACCAGAAACAGGGCTAGCACCGCAGTCACGCTCAAGTCATGGATGATCACCGACCACCTGAATACGGCGGGAGCTACCGCTCCGTGGCCGAACCACATAATCAGGCCAGTGATAGTGAACAGGATGAAGGCAATGATCTGAGTCAAGGCGTTGAGCTTCTGACCGGCATTGTATTTGCCCTGGGGCGGAACGCCCTCGGCGTTGGCGCCCTGCGTATAGTAACGCCAGGCCAACCGAAGCCAGCGCAGATCATCTGCTCCCCAGGAGAAGGACTCACGCAAACTACCCAGGAAACCTCTGGAGTCACCCATGAGGTAAAGCAGCGGGGTCACAATAAAGACCACAGCCGCGACCCGGTGGGCCAGTCGAGCCGCTTCGCCAGCCGCGCCGACAGTGAAGGGCTGCAGCGCAGGCATGTAGAGGAATCCGCCCGTTCCCAGCAATACAGTAAAAGCCAAGAAGTGTAGCCAGTGGGCTAGGCGCTCGCTGGCCGAGAACCGTCTTACATATCGGGATTGCATTTCAGGCCTCCTCTTGCGCTTTCACTGACAGCGCGCTGTTTCGACGCTGTGCCAGCCAGTTGAAGCCGAGACCCAGCAAGGTCAGCCCTACCGCGGCGTAACCAAAAGGCTGGATGCCCTTCTGCCAGAAGCCAGCCAGGGCCGGGCTTGGATTCTCAGGCAGGCCATACTGAGCGGGCCTCTCGAGCAAAACGTACATGCGTCCCAGGCCTCCCAGTTCCGTTTCACCGTACACACTCGCGTTGCTATGGCCGCCTGCCTTCAGCTCATCCACCCGCTGCTTGGCCGTAGCTAACATCTCCTGCCGGTCACCGAAGTAAATGGCATTGGCTGGACATGTTTTAGCGCAGGCCGGGCTCATGTCATTGGTCACCCGGTCCTGGCACAGGGTGCATTTGGTGATCTTGCCCTGGCCGGTAAACGCATTAGCTTCCAGGCGCGGGATCTGGAACGGGCAAAACTCGGCGCAATAGCCACAGCCGTTGCACCGTTCCTGGTCTAATGAGATGAAGCCCATGTCGTGGTGTTGAAGCGCCTGGGTGGGGCATACCTCCACACAGACAGCCTGGGTGCACTGCATGCAACCCTGTTTCAGGAAGAGCCATTTCACACCGCTGTCGCCTTCCACCTCATGAAAGGCGATCCGGGTCCAGGTCGAGGCCGACAGATCAGGTGGATTTTCGTAGCTGCCCCAGTTGGTGGTGTCGGTGGCGGCCAAGTCGTTCCACTCCTTACAGGCCACCTGACAGCCACGACAGCCCGTACATTTGGACGTATCGATCAGCAGACTTACCTTGCCCATGTCACACCACCTTTCTCACATCGCACAAGAAAGCCTTGTACTCGGGTATCATGGTGTTGGCATCACCCACATGGGGCGTGAGGGTGTTGGCGCTGTCGCCAGTGGAGGCACCACTATAGCCCCAGTGCCAAGGCACGCCAACCTGATGTACCACCTGACCATTTACCTGGAAGGGGCGGAAGCGTGACGTCACCAGTGCCACAGCCTTCACCGCCCCACGCGCAGACTCAACCGTTACCTGGTCGCCATTCTTGATCCCCTTCTGGGCAGCCAGCTCCCGGCTCATCTCAACGAAGAGTTCCGGCATGGCCTCTACCAGCCAGGGCAGGTTACGCGTCATGGCTCCCGCCTGCATGTGCTCGGTAACACGATAGGTAGTCGCCACGACGGGGTACTGGCCTGCCTCTCCCTTGTGATCCATCTCCGAAGCCCAAATCTTGAAGACAGGGTTGTTCTGGGTGCCTGACAGCAGGTTGGCTACCGGGCTCTCCCACGGTTCGTAGTGCTCGGGGAAGGGCCCATCCGTCCTGCCAAAGCCGAAGATGCGCCCATGGCCTTCGGGCTTCATGATGAAGGGGTGGATTGTGTTAGGGGGAGTGCCACCGTCGGGCACGTCGCCGACCCATTTGTTGGCGGCGGCGTCCCAGCGGATGACGGGATGCTCTTGATCCCAAGGCTCGCCGGTGACCGGATGGACTGAGGCTCGGTTATAAATGATACGCCGGTTAACTGGCCAGTCCCAGGCCCAGTTGGAGTACAGGCCGATGCCTGATTTATCCACTGAGTCACGTCGCTTGGCCAGGTTACCCGCATCTGTGTAGTAACCATATAGCCAGTTGCCAGCGGCTGTGGACCCGTCGTCGCGCAGTTGCGTGAAATTCTTGACCTGCGTCCCGGCCGGCACGAGCACGTTACCATCGGCATCCAGCAAGTCTACCAGGGCCGAACCACTGATCTCCCTGGCCACTTGCTCGGCATCAGGCACACCATCCCCGTAATCCCAGGTCAGGTTCACGATGGGCTCCGGGAAGATACCTCCATCGGTGGCGTACAGGCCCTGCACACGCTGCATGATCTGGTTGATGATCCACAGATCCTCTTTGGAGTCTCCAAGGGGATCGATGGCCTTGTAGCGCCATTGGACCCAGCGTCCCGAGTTGGTCACACTCCCATCGCGCTCGACGTAAGAGGCTGCAGGTAGCAAGAAAACCTCGGTCTTGATATCGTCCGGGTTGGCACCCGGTCGCTTCCAGAAGCTGGCGGTCTCTGTCTCCCACAGGTCAACCACCACCAACCAATCGAGGTTCTCCATCGCCTTCCGCTCCATGTTGGCGTTAGGGCCACTCACGGCGGGGTTCTGCCCCAACACCAAGAAGCCCTTGGTGTCGCCCTGATACATGGCCTCGAAGAGAGAGATCCATGAGTAGTCGGCACCGTTTTTGGGCAGATATTGGTAGGCGAACTCGTTTTCGGTGGTGGCAGCCTCCCCCCACCAGGCTTTGAGCAAACTGACCATGTACTTAGGGTAGTTTTTCCACCAGTTGACGCTGTTAGGATCGCTGGTCTGGGGCGTAGACCGCGCCAGGTAAGCTTCCAGCGTCTGGTCGGCCTCAATGGGGGTATTGAGATAGCCCGGCAGAATATGGAACAGCAAGCACATGTCGGTCGAGCCCTGCACGTTGTGCAAACCACGCAGAGCATTAATGCCCCCTCCAGCCACACCGATGTTACCCAGCAATAACTGGAGCAACGCATACGAGCGCACATTCTGGGTGCCATAAGTGTGCTGGGTGGCACCCATAGCGTACATGATTGTCCCTGACTTGCCCGGCTGGCCGGTGGCGGCATAGGCGCTGTACACCTTTTCCAAGGCGTCTTTGGGAGTTCCGGTGATCGAAGACACCGTTTCCAGGTCGTAGCGGGCATAGTGTCGCTTCAGATGCTGGAAGGCAGTGTTGAAATCCTGGAGGGTTTTGTCTTCGAGAGGCAGCCCCTGAGCATCGGTCTGGTAAGACCAGGCCGACTTGTCATAGCCGCGCTTGTCGGGATTGTAGCCCACAAAGAGCCCATCGTCGAAGCCAAAGTCGGGATTGACAAGAAAGGAAGCGTTGGTGTACTCGGCGACGTATTCCTTGTGGTAAAGCTCGTTTTCCAAAATGTAGTTGATCAGGCCGCCGATGAAAGCGATGTCGGTGCCTGAGCGCAGCGGGGCATAGATGTCGGCCAGGGACGAGGTACGGGTGAAACGAGGATCTACACTGATCAGGGTGCCGCCGTTTCGACGTGACTCTTCCACCCACTTCATAGAGATGGGGTGGTTTTCGGCGGCGTTAGAGCCGATGATCATGATCACATCGGCATTCTTAATGTCAATCCAGTGGTTGGTCATTGCTCCTCTACCAAACGACTCTGCCAGAGCCGCTACAGTAGCGGAGTGTCATATGCGTGCCTGGTGTTCGATGTACACCAGGCCCATGGCGCGCAGCGCCTTAACCCACAGGTAGCACTCTTCGTTGGTGTTCTGCGAGCCCCCCACAAAGGCGATGCCCTCAGTCCGGTTGACTGTCTTGCCCTCTGCCGTCTTCTCGATCCAATTGGCGTCACGAGTGGCTTTGATGTTTTGGGCGATGCGATCCAGGGCCCAGTCCCAATCCTTTTCCTCCCAATCACTGGCACCAGGTGCCCGGTACAGGACCTTAGTCAGCCGTTTGGGGTTGTTGATGATCTGAAGGGAAGCCGCGCCCTTGCTACACAGAGCACCTTGATTGATGGGGTGATCCGGGTCACCCTCTATGTTCACCACTTCGCCTGCCAGGGTGCCCACCACCTGTCCGCAGCCCACGGCACAGTAGGTGCAAATAGTGGTCACCTCGCCCACTTTCTTGCGTAGCGGAAACCTGGGCACTTCGCCAGCTGCCAGCGCTGCGCTGGTGGGCAGAAGCAGACTCCCTGTCGCAATTCCCGACGCTTTCAGGAAATCGCGACGCGATACCCTCATCGCGCACATGATCTGACTCACCTCCTCTCGTACCATCAGTCCGAACAAACCCTAGGCCCTGCGCCTTTGAGCAGTGGACTACCGTAGACACACACGGCGAGCAGGACAAAGAACCATCTTGCGTGGACGTTTGGCACACTTGGCAATCATTAGTTTTCTGCAACTATTAAACGCGGATGTGGGCTTTTGTACTCCAGTGTATGTTCTGCGGCTTCACCTCCTTCAAGCTATGAAATTTCCAGGATAGCATCCCGTTCTAGGGTCTGCGTTCAAGCGAATGTTCCCAGTTCCTCACCTCCTTCAAGACCATGTCTACGATTGAGGGCATCTGCCCACTGATCGTAGGCGATAGCTCCAAACCTGTCTCCAGTGAGTCGGGTTGCACCCCTATCAGCACTACATGCTGGGGGGTCAGGTCGCGCAACTCCGCCACGCTTAACAGGTCGGCCAGCCCAATCTGATGCGGAGATAGCCTGCGTCCCAGCAGGGCCGGGATTTCACCATCGACCAGCCGAACAATTGTTCCTGGCGAACGGTGAGCATCGACCGCGTCAATCACCAGCAGCCGATCGATCCCCTCCAGATAAAAGAGAAGGTCCAAACCCATAGTCCCCCCGTCCAGTACCTGGACTTCCTCAGGGAAGGTGTAGTGCTCCTTGAGATGCTCGACCACCCGGACTCCGATGCCCTCATCTTGTAGCAATATGTTGCCGACACCCAGTATCAATGTTCGAAGCATAATGGCTACTCGCCACCTTGCTCCGACGCTGTTGGCGGCAATTCCTCCTTCGACTCAGGCACAATGAACTTCCAGCCGCTGAAGATGCTACTCACCAAGCCATTGGCCTCCTCCACATCCACCAGAAAAGCGCTATAGACGTGATGGATGGCAAAGGCGATCAGGAGCCACATGATCATGTGGTGAGCCAGGCGCACGCTTTGATTATCCACGATGCGAAACACCCAGCCGGTGAGAGTCCACCAGAAGCCGCCCGGGTTGACCTGGGCATGCAGGGCAAAGCCAGTCAAGGTCTGCGTGAAGTAGAGGAAGATGATGACGGCGTAGGTAAAACCAGCCAGCGCATTGTGCCCTAGCACGGTGGGCGGTTCACGCCGCAGGAAGAAGTAATACCGGAAGGCCTGGCTGAGTTTGCCGCGCCCCTCGGGCGTGGCGAAGGGGATGAGCGCCCGCCAGCTTGCCCACTGGTTTCCGGCGAAAATCGCCCAGTAGACGCGTATCAGCAGACTGGCAATGAAGACATAGGCGAAGAGGAGATGAATGAAACGCATGTTCCCCATAAAGAACGGGCCATAGGCTTCGCGGTGGCTGACCTGGACGTAAGGGTTGCCGATGTAATAGCCAGTGAAAGATAGAACGATGATACATGCGACGTTGACCCAGTGGGTGAGCCGGACCGGGATCTCCCACACGTAGACACGGCCTGCGTTGTTGAATCGTGTTGCCATCAGAACCTCCCTACTGGATCTTGATAGAGACAATCTCCTGACCCTCTGCGTCCAGAATGTGGGCAGCGCAAGCCATGCAAGGGTCGAAGGAGTGAACCGTGCGCAAGATCTCCAGCGGCTGCTCGGGGTCCGCTATTGGCGTACCGACCAAAGCTGCTTCGTAGGGGCCGCGCTGCCCATTGCCGTCGCGTGGGCCCGCGTTCCAGGTGCTGGGCACTACGCACTGATAGTGCTTAATGCGGCCGTCCTCGATCTGGACCCAATGTCCCAGAGCCCCACGCGGGGCTTCGGTCATGCCAAATCCCTGTGCCTGTGCCGGCCACGTCGAGGGCTCCCAGCTTTCGCCATTGTGCACCCGCACGTCCCCAGTCTTCATATTGGCCGTCAGTTGGTCCAGCCAGCCCATGGCTACTTCGGCAATGACCCAGGTCTCAATTCCACGGGCCGCAGTGCGGCCTAACGTGGAGAAGAGCGCTTCTGGCCCTACCCCCAGGTGCGCCAGTACTGCATCTACCTTCTCTTTCACCGAAGCGTGACTGGGCGCATCGGGCGAGGCATAGGCCATCAACATACGAGCCAGAGGCCCTACTTCCATGGGGTTGTCTTCGTAGCGAGGGGACTTCAGCCAGCTATATTTATCTCCTTCCCCTGTATTGAGAAACTCATACGGGGGCTGAGGCCCAGTGTAGTTGGGCTGCGTTTCGCCTTCCCACGGATGCAGAGAGGTTCCATTGCCACGTGAGTATTCGTACCAAGAATGGGCAGCGTATTCAGCAATTTTACTCTGATCTACAGGGTGGACCGTGCTCAGGTCTTTGTTCAGAATGGCGCCTCGGGGCAGGAAGAGCAATTCAGGATGCAGACTGGGATCTCCCACGCCAAGTGGGAAGTCTCCGTAAGTCATATAATTGCCATGCCCGGTCCCCAGAGACGCCCACTCCTTGTAGAAGCTGGCCACAGCCAACAAGTCGGGGATGTAGACCTGCTCTACAAACTCCAACCCCATAGCGAAGAGTTTCTTAAGGAGGGCAATACGCTCGGCATTAAGGACGGATGGGCTGTCGCGATCAATTGCCAGGGCCATGCCCCCAACCAGGTAGGTTTGCAGATGAGGGTTCTTGCTGCCCAGTACTGCGTGGATGCGAATTACCTCTCGCTGCCAGTCGAGGGCTTCCAGGTAGTGAGCCACCGCCATCAGGTTAGCCTCGGGGGGCAACTTGTAAGCAGGATGCCCCCAATAGGCATTGGCAAAGGGCCCCAGCTGGCCGGTTTCTACAAATGCTTTAACCTTGGCCTGGACGGCGCTGAAGTAATTGGTGCTGCTTTTGGGCCAGTCGGAGATGGATTGGGCCAGCTCTGAGGTAGCGGCTGGGTCAGCACTGAGAGCGCTGACGATGTCTACCCAATCCAGGGCATGGAGGTGATAGAAGTGAACCGGATGATCTTGAATGTACTGCGCCGCTTCGATCAGGTTCCGGATGATGACAGCATTAAGAGGGACCTCAATGCCTAAAGCGTTCTCTACTGCTCGCACGGAGCAGACGGCATGCACCGTCGTTCAGACACCTCATATGCGTTGCGTGAAATACCAGGCATCGCGCGGGTCGCGGCCTTGCAGGATAGTCTCGATGCCGCGCCACATAGTGGCCGAACTCCAGGCATCAGTTACCTGGCCATCATCCACCTGGGCCTCGACTCGGAGATGTCCTTCGATACGGGTTACCGGATCTATGGCAATCTTGGCCATCGTTTACTCCTCCTCCACTTCTACTTTGCTTCTGTTCACAGGCTGGGCTTTAGCTCGAATAGCGCTGGCCACGCCATGCAAAGCGAATACGCCCGTGACCCCCGCCACAATGCCCAGACCCACCTTGTCGGCAGTGGCCTCCACGCCGAAGCCGGGCACATTGGGCAATCGCTCGTAGAAGGGGCTCATGGTATCCCAGAAATTTGGCTCGGAGCATCCCACACAACCATGTCCTGCCCCGATGGGCCAACTGGTGCCATCGTTCCAGCGCACGATCGGGCAATTGTGGAAAGTCTCTGGGCCTTTGCAGCCCATCTTGTACAGGCACCAGCCTTTGCGGTGGCCGTGGTCACCCCAATCCTCCACAAACTGACCGGCGTCGAAGTGCGCCCGCCGTTCACAATCGTCATGAATCCGAGACCCGTAAGCAAACATGGGACGCCCCCTTTGGTCGGTGGCCGGCCAGGCGCCAACGGTACGATAATGGACGACCACAGCCGTCAGGTTTTGGACATTCATAGGGCATCCAGGTAAATTGATGACAGGCACCCCATTTACCAAGTCCTTTACCCCGACAGCGCCAGTGGGGTTGGGCGCTGCAGCCGGGATGCCACCATAGGCAGCACAAGTTCCTGCGGCGATGATAGCAGCCGCGTTTCCGCCGATCTCCTGGACCAGATCCAGTGCCGTGCGCCCGCCAACGGTGCAGTAGATACCGCCATCCTTGGTAGGGATTGAGCCTTCGACCACTACCAGGTATTGGCCCTTGTAGGCCTCCACCGTGTCCATCAACGACTTTTCGGCCTGGTGACCGGCAGCCGCCATGACCGTTTCGTGATAGTCGAGCGACAGCACATCCAGCACCAATTCAGCCACCGTCGGCTTGCTGGCCCGCAGCACCGATTCGGTATTACCGGCGCAGTCCTGGTATTCAAGCCAGAGCAACGGCGGCCGAGCAGCCCCTTCTAACGCTGCGGCCACCCGAGGTACATAGCGAGACGGTAAAGCCAGCACCGCTGTCATCGCTGCACAAAACTTCAGGAAGTCACGACGCGCCATTCCTCGTCGGATGAGAGCACTCTTCAATCCTCCAATTTCGGTTGGCATAAGTCTTCCCCCTCCTCACTAAGGTCATCCAAAGCGCGAAACAAGCCTGCCGCGTCAACGGTTCTTCATCAAATGTGGCTTCACCCCCCTTCAATATATCTCGCGAGATGCTCTATCAGGAATTCTTGGTGAGAGATAACGGCCTTGACCACATCCCCAATGGAAACGACACCTATTACCCGGTCCCCCTCGAGTACTGGTAAATGCCGGCACCGCCTATCGGTCATCATCGTCATACATTCCTGAATGGTCTGTTCGGGGCCTACAGTGATCACGTCTTTGGTCATTACCTCGCGAGTCGGGGTATCCATGGATGATCTCCCTCTCAAGATCACCTTCCGGGCATAATCGCGCTCTGAGATGATGCCCACCAATTTCTCTCCCTCAAGCACCAGCAAGGCCCCCACTTCCTTATCAGCCATCAGCTTAAGCGCGTCATACACCGAGACCTCCAGCCCAATCGACCAGACATCGGATCCCTTCGCCTGCAAGAGTTGTCTAACGGTTATCACAAACTTAACCTCCCACTATTCAAAACAGTAAATAGATAAACACATGGCTATAAACGCCATGATCACCGCCTACTCTGCCCAAGCTCGCTCAGCCAAAGCTGGTTAGAACTCAGATCGGTTTCACGCCAGTCGCCTGATAGAAACTAGATTTTCGGGACTCGCACGGATCATACCCGAGCATGAGGCTTCGCATAGTAAGTTGGATTACACATAAACGGGGAAGCCCCAACCAAACGAAACAACTACACTTTCTGCAAGGGTGCAGTGAATGGAAGGGGTAAACCCCGTCGCCCCCCTCGACGGTTGGAAGTAGTTGGTCTGCCATTAAAAGTCTTGCACCCCCCAGCGCAAGACATAAAGCCAGACACAGATAGGGGAAATTTGCCTATCATTTTAGCACGAGGAAGATCATTTGTCAAGACCTTATGAAATATGCTATAAAATAGGTAATATTAGTATTAATTAAAGAGATAATTGGCTTCACCGCACACGTCTTATTTGCGACCAGCGTGTTCAGATAGGTAGCACGCTGCTTGTAGCGAGCAATTTGCCAACCCCAAAAACATTCCATATAATGACGTTAGCCCAGTCCCCCTGTCTCACCCAGCACAGAAAGAGGAGGTGAGGTTTGCCCCTCCGAATCGGCATCGTCGGGCTGCCCAACGCCGGCAAGAGCACCCTCTTCAACGCGCTCACGCAAGCCAATGCGGCTGTAGCCAGTTACCCCTTCACCACTATCGAGCCCCATGTGGGAGTGGCCGAAGTGCCCGATCCGCGGCTGGAGGCTATCGCCAGCCTGATCAAACCTGATAAAGTGGTCCCTACCACCATACAGTTTGTGGACATTGCTGGGCTGGTGAAAGGAGCGCACCGGGGGGAGGGATTGGGCAACCAGTTTCTGGCCCACATCCGCGAGGTGGACGCCATCGCCCTGGTGCTGCGCTGTTTCGAGAATCCGGACGTGGCTCATATGTCGACCCGACTGGATCCGACCGAGGATCTGGAAGTGCTCGACCTGGAGCTATCGCTGGCCGACCTGGGCACAGTGGAGCGCCGGATTGAACGCACACAGGCCGCATCCAAAGCACACCCCAAAGACTTCGAGCACGAACTGGCGGCCTTGGATCTACTCAGAGAGCATCTAGCCCAGGGCCGTCCAGCTCGCGCTTTTCCCGCAGCCGGGGCTAAGGTTGATACCAGTGGCCGGGCCCAGCCCCTGGTGGCCGAACTCTTTTTGTTGACTAACAAGCCTCGCCTGTTGGTGGCCAACGTTGGTGAAGAAGCTCTGCCCGATGGTGGCCCGATGGCAGCGCAAGTAATCGAGACAGCGGCCAGAGAGGGCAGCCAGGCTGTGGTGTTGTGTGCCGACTGCGAATCGGCCCTGGTTGAGTGGCCACCGGACGAGGCAGCTGCTTACCGGGCCGAGTTGGGATTAAGTGCTCCTGGCTTAGAGCGGCTTGTGCAGGCCAGCTACCAATTGCTGAACCTGATCACCTTTTTCACGATCACTGGCGGCGAGGTAGTTCGCGCCTGGACCCTGCACCGAGGTGAGTCTGCCTGGCACGCCGCCGGCCAGGTTCACACTGACATGCAGCAGGGTTTCATCCGTGCTGATGTGGTGCGGCACGCTGATCTGTTAGCCGCTGGTTCGATGGCTGCCACTCGTGAAGCAGGCAGACTGCGCTCAGAGGGTCGAGACTACTTAGTCCAAGATGGGGATGTGATTCACATTCACTTCTCAGCTAGAGCATAAAACTCCGCACCGCCAGTTTGCAGAAACAGCAGCTTTGTGATATAGTACTTCTCTGCCAGACGAGGGCCAACCACAATGGAGACCCTCGTTCTTTCTGCTCCCGGCTTTGGCCGGGGGTAATCCCGTGGAAAGGAGGTGTTTGGCATGAGGAACTACGAGCTTGGATTCATCCTCCACCCCCAAGTGGAGCAACCAGACGTCACCCAAGTTGTCGACAGAGTAGGCCAGTATGTAACGGCCGGCGGCGGCGAAGTGGCGTCTGTTGACGTTTGGGGACGACGCGAACTCGCTTATCCCATTCGCAAGCAGCAAGAAGGCACCTACGTATTCCTCCAGGCGCAGCTTGACCCCCAGGCCGTTGACGAGTTGGAGCGGAACCTCAAGCTGGATGAGCAAGTCCTTCGTTATCTCCTGCTCCGTCTAGATGAGTAGTCATACCCACATAAAGCAGTGAAAAACGGGCTTTGGCTGAAGTCGGTGTAAGCCGATGTCAAAGGGAGTCATTCGGTAGCGCCCCCAGAGTGACAACAGATGGAGGATTAGAAGAGATGGGACGAGGATTGAACAAAGTAATGATCATTGGTAACCTCGGTCGCAATCCAGAAATGCGATACACTCCTAGCGGCAAACCGGTCACATCGTTTAGTATAGCTTCTAGCCGCAGTTGGATTGCCTCAGATGGCGAGCGACGCGAAGAAACGGAATGGTTCAATGTGGTTGCGTGGGGAAATCTGGCCGAGATTTGCAACCAGCATTTATCTAAGGGACAGCAAATATACATTGAGGGCCGACTCCAGACCCGGAGTTGGGAAGACGACAACGGCCAACGACATTTTCGAACTGAGGTTGTAGCCAACGAGATGATTATCCTCGGCAACCGTGCTGGCTACGACCAAAACTACATTTCAACTGAAGAAAACCATTTTTGAGGCCGACGATTTACCAGTTGACCTTGGTCAGGTGAGTCAGGTCTTGTGAAAAATTGGAGGTATCTATGCCAAGCAAAGCAACTCGCTCTGAAGATTACGTAGAGGAAGAAGACGCTCAAGAGGAAGAAGAGGAAGAAGAATCGTTTTCACGTCCTCGACAAGATAGGAGGCCTGCTGGCAGGTCTTTCCAGCGCCCCAGCGGTAGGCGCTTCCGGCCCCGGCGCAAAGTATGTTCTTTTTGCGTGGACAAGGTGAAAGAGATCAGCTATAAAGAAACGGATGGACTCCGTCGCTTTCTTGATGGTCACGGGAAGATCATACCACGACGCAAGACGGGAACGTGCGCTAAACACCAGCGAAGGCTAGCATTAGCTGTAAAGCGAGCACGCCATCTGGCATTGCTGCCTTTTACTGCTCGCCGGACCCCTTACAGATGACAATGGTTCCCACTTCAAGGCCTGGCCCAGATGGCCAGACAGATGAATGCTGTTCTATGGGGCTGGTTGGAGCACGAGATGGGAGATTACTTATGTGCC
Organism: Anaerolineales bacterium; assembly: GCA_020343875.1. Taxonomy (GTDB): domain Bacteria; phylum Chloroflexota; class Anaerolineae; order 4572-78; family NAK82. Next base: position 1,380,769 of record CP070811.1, read on the forward strand.
GGGCGACTAATAATCACTGAGCAGAAGTGGCGGCCAGGGCTGGTCGCCTATCTGCTGTAGTACAGGAGTAACCATGGCCAAAGGCAAACGACAACACAAGGAACCAACCAAGAAACAAATCGCAGTCTCGCGCCGCGAAAAAAAACAGCAAAAGAGAGTCTTGATCGCCCTGGGGGTGGTGGCAATCCTAGTTCTGGGCGTCGCGCTGGCGGGGCTGTTCGACCAACTTGTTGCCAAGCCTAGCCGTCCGGTTGCGGTCGTTAACGATGTACGGATTAGAACCGATGAGTACCAGAGCCGGGTTCTTTACGAGCGCTTCATGCTGGACACAGTCATGCGAAACCTGCAAACCCAGCTTTCCTTGCTCGATCCGGAGGATCCAGCCAACGAGTTCGTGGCAAACTACTATCAGCAGATTGCCAGTCAAACCAACCAGCAGAGGCTAGGAGTTGACCGGCAGACTCTGGATGACATGGTAGATGAGCAACTGGTAAGTCAAAAAGCTGCTGAGCTGGGGTTAAACGTAAGTGAAGATGAACTTGACGACGCAATACGGGCCCGCATAGCTTCCTTGTCGGGCTTCTTGACCGAGGCCCAGGCGACGGCAGTGGCCAGCACAGCCGTGGCGGTGACGGCCACGGCCGAAACCTTCACCCCTACGCCCGAACCGACCCCAACCAGCACCCTAACGGCCACCCTTGTCACTACAGACACACCGGACCTCGCTTCCGAAATACCTACTCCAGCCCCCACTCCAACTCGGCATATCATGACTGAAGACGAATTCAATCAGAATTACGCCGACTATCTAAGCCTCTTGAAAGAGCAGGCCGACCTTACCGAGGCTGAATATCGACATATCATAGAGGCCCAGCTGCTGTTCGACAAAGTCTACCAGCATTTCGCCGATCAGGAGCCGACCGAAGCAGACCAAGTCAACATCAGCCACATTCAGCTAGATACGCAAGAAGAAGCTGAAGCAGTTCTGGAACGGTTGAACGCTGGGGAGGATTTTGCTCTTGTCGCCTCTGAGGTCTCCACCGACACTTTCACGGCAGCGGACGGCGGTGAACTTGGCTGGTTCCTTGAAGGCGAGTTGGTGTCGCGATTTGGCGGGGAATTCGAAAGTGCCGCTTTCTCACTCAGTCCGGGCAAGTATAGCGATCCAGTTCCATCGCCAGCCGGCTGGCACATTCTAAAAGTAAACGAACATAGTCTGCACCCGTTGAGCAGCTACCAACTGCGAACTCAACAGCAACAAGCCTTTTCCAACTGGCTACAGGAAGCACAAAGCGGGGAGGGAGTTGAGATCCTTTGGGATCCAGGCATGGCTCCCCCCGATCCACTGCTCGAACGATCAGCCAATCCAGCAGGGGGAAGCATCCCTGTTAATAGCAGTAACCAATAAAATAAATGGACGGTAGCCGGCAGAGTCACTATCCCTCTGCCGGCTACCGTCCAAATTTTAACTCGTTTGGCGGCGAGCTTCAACTACATTGGGTAGCCGTTCAATGCGAGCCAGTACACGGCTAAGCTGGTCTATATCAGCGATTTCCAACGTGACCAGCATGGTGGCCATGTGATCTTTCTTGCGGGTTACCACGTTGGCAGCGCTCAAGTTGATGGCCTCGTCAGCGACAACCGAAGCAATGTCGCGCAGCAGCCCCTGCCGGTCGTAGGCTTCAACTCGCACATTAACCGGATGGGTTTCAGTCACCTCAACTCCCCAATCCACCTCAATCAAGCGTTCCCGGTCGTTCATACGCAGAACGTTTTGGCAATCCTGACGATGAATAGTTACACCACGACCCCGAGTGATGTATCCCACAATACCATCGCCAGGCAAGGGGTTGCAGCAGCGAGCCAGGTTGGTGAGTAGGTCACCTACACCACGAACCCGGATGCCGGTGGGTGGGGCGGCAGGTGCGACGCGGGCGATGGGGAATTCAAAAGCCTCCTCCTCAGGCTTCATCAATTCAAGGGCACGCCCGGCAATTTGGTGGGCGTTGATGTCGCCGCCCCCGATTGCTGCCAAAAAATCATCCACCTTTTCAAAACTGAATCTTTTGGCAATATGGTCAAATGGCGTTTCATCCAGGCCTAGTCGCTTAAGCTCCCGCTCCAGCACTTCACGACCCTGAACGACATTCTCATCCCGGTTCTGTCGCTTAAACCATTGGCGGATTTTACTGCGTGCACGCGAAGTCTTTACGTAGCCCAAGTGCGGATTCAGCCAGTCCCGGCTGGGGCCGCCCCGTTTGGCAGTCAGAATCTCCAACTGGTCGCCGCTCCGCAGTTGATAGTCCAGTGCGACCAGCTTGCCATTCACCTTGGCTCCTCGGCAGCGATTTCCCACTTCGGTGTGAATGTGGTAAGCAAAGTCAATAGGCGTAGAGCCAGCAGGCAAATCAATGATGTCGCCCCGGGGTGTGAACGTATAGACGCGATCCTGGAAGACATCAGTCTTGAGGGAGTCGATGAATTCGTGGGCATCGGTCACCTCCTGCCGCCACTCCATCAACTGGCGCAGCCAGGCGATCTTGTTATCGAAGATTGGATCTTGCTTGTGGCCTTCTTTGTAGCGCCAGTGAGCAGCGATGCCTAATTCTGCTGTGTAATCCATCTCGTAGGTACGAATTTGCACTTCGAGCGGCTTCCCCTCCGGCCCAACAACGGCAGTGTGCAAAGATCGATACATATTGTCCTTGGGGGTAGCGATATAGTCATCAAACTCACCCGGGATGGGACGCCAAAGGCTATGGATGATACCCAATGCGGTGTAGCAATCAGGAACAGACTCTGCAGTAACTCTCACACCACGCACATCGTAAATCTGGTCGAAATCCACCTCTTTGCGACTCATCTTGCGGTAAATGCTGTAAATGTGCTTGGGGCGTCCTGAAACCTCGGCCCGGACGCCAGATTTTTTGAGCTCCTCCCGCACCCGGTTGACGACCTTGGCAATGTAAACTTCACGGTCAGGGCGACGCTCGTCAATGAGAGTGACGATTTCTTTGTAGGTCTCAGGCTCCAGGTAACGCAGCGAAAGATCTTCCAGTTCCCATTTGATCTGCCAAATGCCCAACCGGTTAGCCAATGGCGCGAATATCTCCAGTGTTTCTCTAGCAATTCGCTTGCGCTTGTGTTCTGGTAACGAGCCGAGAGTGCGCATGTTGTGAAGCCGGTCTGCCAACTTGATGAGCACCACGCGCACATCGTCTACCATAGCCAAGAACATCTTACGCAGACTTTCAGCCTTGGTATCCTCCCTGATATTGCGCTCACTCATACCGCTTAACTGGTCAATTTGGCCCAGCTTGGTGACCCCATCAACCAATTTGGCGATTTCTTCTCCGAATTCGGCTTCCAGGTGTTCGTAGGTAATGTCGGTATCTTCTAGCGTGTCATGCATCAAGGCAGCTGCCAATGTAGCAGAATCTAAGTGCAACTCTGCCAGCATTTGGGCGACTGCCAGACAATGCTGCATATAAGGCTCGCCAGAAGCACGTGTCTGATCGGCGTGGGCCAGGCTGGCCAGCGCAAATGCACGGCCAAGCAACTCTCGCTCAGCCTCGGAACGCCCATTTCCCAGGCTCGCCATCCAAGGCTCAAACTCCATAACTTCACGAGATTTCTTCATAGCATCCACACATAGCCAGAAATAAGGCACAAGACCAGTATGAGTATAATCCTGTTGTTCAATTTTAGCAACGAGAATCTGCCCAGGCAACACTCTTGAACGAATACACAACCCGGTGTCAGAAGACCACGAAGCTAATACGCTCTAGGAAAATGTGGTGGGAGCTTATGTATGCTGTAAATCTTCCCAATGAGGCATTTCGGGAAGCCGGCCAGCACCAGGGATATCGCCTTGTACCTGGTCGCCAGACACGTAAGTTAGACTGACGGAGATATTGTCCTCTCCACCGCGCTCGTTGGCTAGGGCCACCAATTGCCGAACAGCTTCAGCATGGGGGTAGGCGCGCCCGATGTCAACCAACTCGCGATTACTCACGAGGCGAGTCAATCCATCACTGCATAAGATAATTATGTCATCCGGAGCAAGCTGGCGGACGAAGAGGTCTACTTGTACAGTCTCGTAAGCGCCAACGCTACGCAAAATAACGTTCCGGTAAGGGTGGGTAGCCGCCTGTTCAGCGGTGATAGCGCCGTCACTGATCATCTCGGCCACCAGGCTGTGATCCTCGGTGACCTGTTCAATGCCTTCGCCTCGGATCAGGTAGGCTCGGCTATCACCCACGTTGGCCACAATCAAATCATCGCCCCGAATTAGCGCGGCTACCACCGTGGTGGCCATTTCTCGATTATCGGGGCGATCAAGATTCCGGGCATAGATCTCAGCATTGGCCTCCTCTATAGCCAGACGCAATCGGGTGCCTAGGTCATCTCCAGCACTGTGATAGTAAGCGTGGAGAATCCTGCTGACGGCATATTGGCTAGCAACATCGCCCGCCGCGGCCCCACCTACTCCGTCAGCCAGTACGTACAAGCGCCCGTGGGCTTCCAGATCAGCAATGCGATGTGGCTCGTAAAGTCCAACGTAGTCTTCGTTATGCCGTCGTTTTTGACCCACATCGGATAACTGGCTGGACTCGACCACCCATTCCGGCATCATCCGCTCCTTCAACTGGTGCGGCATAGACCTCTACAAAGCTGAATATAAGAATAGCACAATTTGTGCAGAATTTCAACCAGAGCATCAACTCAACAGCGACGGCCCGCTTTGCCTCATCCAGCTGACGTGGTATAATTACATGTTGTTGTACTCATATCTCTATGGAGTTGCTTTATGTCCCGCCGAAAACCAAGCAGGTCATCATCAAAAAAACGTCGCCCTTCAATATCTCAGATCATCTTTTATGTACTCAGTCTGGTCATTGTGCTGAGTATGACAATCGGCTTTGTCATCAGCATGCTTCCCACGCCGACTGACCAGCCCTCAGTCGTCACGCCTACTCCGGTGATCTTCGCCACCATTACGCCAACACCCACGCAAGAGCCAACCACCACTCTCACACCGGCCATTGAGGAGCCATCGGCTGACGGCGAAGCGTCTCCCCAACCCGACCAGTGACCCAGCTTACCCTTCCTTTAGAGCCATAGGCAACCCAGCCACCAGCAGAAGCGCCGCCGCCGGCAAGTCCGGCAACAGTTGAGTGAGGAGAAAATCGAAGCCGGCCAGCATCGCGCCCAAGATGAGTCCAATCAGAGGGAACCAGGCCAGCGAACGGACTGGTCGCTGGGCAGCTAGACCGCGCCGACCAACGGGGATAGCAGTGAGCAATTGCCAAGCGACCAGAAAACTCATAACCAAATACAAGAAACGCCACAGACGAACTGAATCCCTCGCCTATGACCAAGATAGGGCGCTACACGTAACGTGGCAAAGACAGTCCAGTCCCAGCCAGCGCCAGGCCAACAGCAACCAGCACCAATTCCCCAACCGAGAGGTGACGACTCGGCGCGTCCTGCTCACCGCCGGTGACAGGCAACTCGACTGGGGCAGCCACCTCGCCTACGTCCACCGAACCCGTCACGTCGAGAAAGGCTTTGCCTGCCAGAGCCGGGACTGCCTGCACCGTGGCCAGGAAATTGTCGCCAGGCACAGCAGCCTGCCAGGCAAAGGCACCATTTTCCAGCTGTAGAGCGATAAGCGCAGCCGTAGGCGTAATTTCTCCCAGCGCCCAGTCGTCGCCGGCCGGATCATTTCCAGTGGCAATCAGCGCCTGAATGACGTATGCCGTGGAGTTGGCGTCAGTGTCAGAGCCAAAGTCAGAGGGTTTTTGGTAAGGGAAGCCGCCATCTTCGTTTTGAATGCCACGCAGATACTCCAACGCCTGGCTCACGGCGGCATCTTGACCACCGGCTGCCACCAGTGCCTGAACGGCCAAGGCTGTGCTATTGCTGTCGCTGCTGCCAGGCATAGTGTCGCCGTTCCAACTCCAGCTTCCGTCTGCAAGCTGAACGTCGACCAGCCAGTCTGCCGCCGGGGCCGGGACGGGGCGTCCCGTGGCTTTTAGGGCAAGAATCGCCAGCGACTGCTCAAATACATTACCAGCCTCCAGACCACCGTGCGGGCCACTGTCGTCCAGCTCGGCTTCCAGCGCAGCTACCAAATCCACCCCGCCGAAGTCACGCGGATTTTGATCGGCAGCCACGCTCGCCAGGATCAACTTAGCAGTATCGCCTGGTTTGGCCAGAGCGCCGCGTACCTGGCTCTCCAGGAAAGTGATGGGGGTATTTCCGCCTTGATCCCATTGCATAGGATCTTCGCCGCCGCCCACAATGGCAAAGATCGCTTCTATGGTTGCTCCCAGGCTGCTGGTGCTATCGAAATCTCCGGCAAAACCGCCATCTGGGTTCTGGTGAGCACGTAACCAGTCCAGCGCCTCTGGCGACCCGGCCACCACTGGCATTACGCTCCACAACACCAAGATCCCCACACTGCACAGTAAGATCAAGTGTCTCATAGGTCGTTTCTCCTTCATGGCATCAAATAGCCGGATGCCCCCCTGATCTGCTTTTACCAGATCTCATTCGCGGAAAAGGTATAGTGAAATAGCTCATCACACAAAAAACCCTTGCCGTTTTGACAAGGGAACCCATTCACTCTTTCCGCCTTAAGCTCCAGCATCCAAGCATTGAGCCAATCACGCCTGATAGAAACTACCATCCGCCAGAACCTTAGGAGGCTCGAAATCACTCAGAAATGTAGTGTACAATAGGCACGTACTACTCGGCCAACCCCTCTTTCCTTTTCAACACCCGATCCACACTCTCCGCAAGATCGCCTGGACCAAATGGCTTGGTCACGTAGTCGTCCACCTTGGCGATGTGCAGGCCTAAGACTTTGTCAATGCTTTGCGCCTTGGCCGTGACGACCACCACCGGCGTGTTCTGCAGCTCTTCGTCTGCTTTCATCTGGCGGTAGACCTCCCAACCATCCACATCGGGCATCATCAAATCGAGCAAAACCAAATCAGGCTTTTCGCGACGAATGGCATCCAGTCCCTCCTGTCCTCCCACTGCGCCCAACACCTCAAATCCCTTCCGCTCCAGAATAAGGCGGATGAGGTCGATCATCTCCGGCTCGTCTTCAATGCAAAGGATTCGTCGCTTATCGGCCATGGCCATGCTCCTCTTGGATCAAGCACACTTGTCAAGGATGATTTGAAGTGGCAACAACGGGGCCACACAGAGCAACGCTGCTCGTCGTTTTGGGTTTGCCAAAGCGCTCGGGCTAATGACTACAAGTCCAAAATTATCCCTGCTGCCACCCTAGTTTAGCACAACAATCAAAAGATGTCTAGCCGACCTACGATCGAATTAGCCGCAACCTGGGCGCCGTGCTATAATCAGTCAGACTGGCCATCGGAGCGATCACCTTGTTCACGCCGCTCAGCCTAAATGATCCTTTCACCCTCTTTCTTTTCGTCACAGCCACAGTGATGATGCTGGGATTCGGGGTCGGGCGTTTGACCAACCAGCGACGAGCTCGGCAAATCAGTGATTGGCTCGAACCGGGGCTGCGTTCACTGGGTGGCACGCCCACCGTTCAGCGGGTCAGTCGCAGTGCATTCCGGGTGCAGATGTTGAATGCACGCAAACCATTTCAAACTATCACCACCAGCGTGGTGCTCATCTCGCGGGAAGTGCTGCCTACGTGGCTGTGGGAGAGGCTGAACGGTCGACACGACCTGCTGATTGTGCACATTACCTTTCGACTTCCCCCTGACCTGGAAGCAGAAATCATTGACCCCGGCAACGAGCTGGGACGGCGGGGGGAATCTCAGGCTCAGGAGTATAATTGGCTGAGGGTGGACCTTTCCTCCCACTGGCGGCTGTACTACGGCCCCGGGACATCCCCCTCTAGCCTGAAGGCGGCTGCGGACTACCTCGCGGTAAGCCCTTTCAGGCCCTGGCGGGTGGCGCTACGGCGCAACGCCCCGCATATGCTGCTGAGCATGCCAATGCCCATTCTAGGCCAAATTCATTCCAAGCAATTGGCGAGCATGCTTGTCAAATTGTCCAAACTGGCTCACACTACTTCCGGAGAACGCCAATTGTGAGCGTCGCTCAAGAAAACGACCTGGTTTTACTTATCGGCCCGCGCGGCAAAAGGTTCATGATCCGCCTCAGAGCGGGCGCCAGCCAGCACACGCACAAGGGTGTGATTCAGCACGACGCGCTCATCGGTCAGCCACTGGGCCGCCAGGTGAGATCGCACCTGGGCGAACCCTTCCTGGCTCTCGAACCCTCCACTCATGATCTGATGATGAACGTTCGCCGTCATACACAGATCATTTATCCCAAAGAGGCAGGCTACATCTTACTCAAGATGAACCTCTACAACGGCAGACAAGTCATTGAGGCTGGCAGCGGCAGCGGGGCGTTGGCGCTGGCACTCGCCCGGGCTGTTATGCCCGAAGGCCGGATATATTCTTACGAAAGCCGCCCCGACATGCAGCGCAACGCCATTCGAAACTTGCAGCGGGTAGGCCTCAGCGAGTATGTAGAATTCAAAAGCCGAGACATTGGCGAGGGCTTTGACGAAACCGACGTAGACGCCCTCTTCCTTGACGTACGCTCGCCATGGGATTATCTTGAGCAAAGCCGCCGGGCATTGAGGGGGGGTGGATTCTTTGGGGCTCTGGTGCCAACCACCAATCAGGTCAGCAATCTGGTTGCCGGGCTGGAACGCCATCGCTTTGGCTACATCGAAGTAGAGGAGTTGCTGCTACGGCCCTACAAACCGGTCCCAGAGCGACTGCGCCCCGCCGACACCATGGTAGGACACACCGGCTATCTTATCTTTGCCCGTAAGATAGAGTTGGAAGAAATTGCAGATGAGGCAAGTCCGCCCCAAAGCGATGAAGCGAGCCCCGACGACGCCCCGACCGAGGGAATAACACCCTAAAACAGAGCCTTTTCACATTAATGGCCTCTCCTACCCAGCACTGGGAGAAGCTTTCTGAGCCACCAAAGACGTCCACGCTAGGATGCCTTTGGTGGTTTTCTACGTAAATATGTATTGACGTGGTCCGTTTTTGGTGATATAATTTGACTGACCGGTCAGTCTAGACCGACTAGTCAGTTTATAAATAGGGAGGCGTTCAATTGGTGGAACTAAAGGATTCCCAGACAACCCCCCAGCCCGATCGGGCTGAAGAACGGCGCCAACAGATTATGCAGGCCGCTCTGGCCTGCTTTGCCCGCAAGGGCTACCACAAAACCACCATGGACGACATCGTGGCTGAAAGTGGCCTGAGCAAAGGAACGCTCTACTGGTATTTCAAGAACAAAGATGATCTGTTCATCTCATTAGTTAAGTCGTATTTTCTTAGCATTGGGCAAGACATTTCCGCCACCCTCGGACAGGATACAACTGCCTCTCACAAATTGCGCGTCATCACCCAAGAGACCGTGCAGTTCTTTCTGGAAACCAAAGAGTTTTTCAACGTTTTCCTTGAGTTCTGGATGCTAAGCGCCCTGAATGAAGATCTCAATCAGTTGTTCTCCAACATGCTAATTCAATACAGAGAAGTCCTGGCCAGAGTTATCAGCCAAGGCATTGAAGCTGGCGAGTTCAAACCAGTGGACGCCCACCAACTCGCGTTCCCAGTAATGGCTGTGTACGATGGCCTGGCATTCTACGCTATGTTAATGCCTGGCGAGGTAGACATAGAGCAGGCCAGCCAGACCTTCATCGAAACGCTATTGGCTGGTCTAGCCACAGACAAGCAGGAGGGAGATCAATAAACCATGGCGGAAATTCTGTTTTGGGTGTACCTGACCAATTCCGTGTTGTTGATCAACCATGAAATCGACTCGGCTTATTGGCAAGAGTGGGAGCTATTCAAATTACCAGGCGGGATTACAGGTTTTCTAATCGTCCATTTTCCCGCACTCTTTCTGGTATTCTACGGGTTAGTCCTGGTCTTCCAACGCGCTGCGGCTGGCTTGATGTTCTCGCTGGGTTTGAGCTTCGGCGGCTTGTTTGCCTTCACAATCCACACTTACTTCATCCAAAGAGGTCGGCACGAGTTTAAGGCGCCGATTTCGCAATTCATCCTGATAGGGACACTGATTGTATCACTGATCCAGGCCGGAATCACCATCTATATTCTGGCAGCCTAAATGGTCACCCACACGCTCAGCTTTTCCTCTATTCAGAGGATGGGGAAGGAGAAAGGCCATGATCCGGAAACGACTTTCTTCCAAGCCAGATAAAGTAATTGTAACTTTCGAGATCCCGGGCTCCGTCTGGGCCGAGCGTATCAACCTGGTAGGGGACTTCAACCACTGGAATGTCCAGAGCTTGCCATTCCAGCAAGACCGAGCAGGAACCTGGATAATTGAGCTGGAATTGGAAGCGGGATGCGCGTATCGCTTCCGGTATCTGTTCGATGGAGAGCATTGGCGTGACGACTGGCACGCTGACAATTACATACCCAACCCCTACGGCGGTTATGACTCGATCGTGGTGGCCGTAGTCCCGCCAGAGGCCTGATGACCAAGCGCCGGATGGTATGCCCATCCTGGCGCGTAAACTGCGGTAGAGATTACGGAGGAATACAATGGACATTGCAATGCTGATCTTGTTCGTCATTGCCGGACTGCTGATCGGCTGGCTGGTGCCGGCGGCCTTCAAGAGCAAGCGCCCGTATGGCATGGCCTGGGACTTGCTAGCCAGTGTCGCAGCCATGCTGGTCTTTGGAGGCGCGGAGTGGTTCTGGGCACTGAGTGCCATCGGTCTTGATCACCCCGTTTGGCTCAAAATCCTCATCGCGCTGAGCGATCCGGCCTTCGGCGCAGCCATCGTGCTGTGGGTCATGCGCAGGGTGAAGGGCTAATACACACGGATCGATGCAACTTGCCAAGCTGGCAAAGTAAGATGGGCTTTTTTAATCGTCAGAATGCCTGCCCTTGAGGCACTTGCCAATGAATCTGTCCAAAACTCGCGCTGTTATGACCAAAGAGACGCGCCACATCCTGCGAGACCGGGCGACCTTCTTGATGCTACTCTTGATCCCGGTCTTCTTGATGATCGCTTTTTCCTATTCGCTGGCTGTTGATGTCAATGAAGTGCCTATCACCCTGCTTGATGCGGATCGAAGCCCTCTCTCGCGAGAGTTCGTGGCCGTGCTGTCAAACAGCAAGGATCTGGTTGTGGGCAAAGAGGCAGAGAATTATGCCCAAGCTGAAACGTGGTTCGACCGAGGTTCGATCAAAGCGGTAGTCATCATACCGCCCAGCTTCTCCGAAAAGCTGAACGCGGGCCAAGCAGTGGAAGTCCAGGTGTTAGTTGACGGCACTGACCCCACCACTGCACAGTTCGCCATCAACCACATTTTGAGTCGCAGCCAGTCCTTTGGGTACGAGATGGCCTTGAGGGTTTTAAGCAAGCAGGCCAGCAGCAGAGCCTTGGTTTCTATGAAGGAGCCTATCGATCTGCGAGTGCAAACCTGGTATAACCCGACGCTGAATAACGAGAAAGGGATTTTGCCAGCCATGTTGGCCCTGGCATTAAGCCTGCCTGCCGTGGCTGTGATGGGGGCCATTGTGCGTGAAAAAGAATTAGGTACCCTGGAGACCATCTTCGCCACGCCACTCAGCCGCGGCGAGTTGTTAGTAGGCAAAATCATCCCTTACATCATTAGCAGCCTGATCAGTGCTCTTTTATGTGCGGCGGCTGCCGTCTATATCTTCGAAGCGCCATTTCGGGGGAGCTTGGCCCTCTTTTTGCTGCTGGCGATGGACTTTTTCCTGCATGCTTTCAGCATGGCTTTGCTGATGTCTATTTTCCTGCCATCTCAGGCGGCGGCTTCGCTGGTAGGGTTGCTGTTCTTTCTCTTCCCAGGGTTCTTCCTGAGCGGAATCTTCTACCCCATCTCAGCCTTTCCGCCGGTCGTGCAGCACGAAGCCTCCTTTTTGCCCAGCACACCCTTTGTGGCGGTTGTGCGGGGCTTGATGATCAAGGGCCAGGGACTGGAGACGCTTTGGCGGCAGGCGGCCCTGATGTTCGGCATGGGCGTGACAATCACCTTCTTGTCAATCCTTTTGTTCAAAAAGAAGCTCAGATGAACCAGTAGAGCGATGAAATGGAGAATGGAACGTTAGAAGAATAGGCGCATGGAAGTGAGGCATGCATCTTCCGGCCTTTCAGCTATGGCTTGGACAATCACCCATGATGTACAGAATGTGGACCCTGATCCTCAAAGAGCTTATTCACCTGGCCCGCAATCCCGCCCTGGTATTTCTGGTGACGCTGGGGCCTTTGAGCGAGATGTCGATGGTTGCCTGGTCAACCGCAGCGCCTATCGAGCACTTACCGACGGCGGTCGTTGACCTAGATCGCAGCCAGGAAAGCCGGGCGTTGTTGGCTGCATTGCACAACACCGAAACCTTTGATTTTCGGCATTACCTGGATAGCGTGGACGAGACGAAGCCTCTGGTAGAACAGGGTAGGGTTGTGGGTGCCTTGATCATCCCGGCTGGCTATGGAGATAAAGTAAGCACCCCTCTGGGCGAGACGCCGGCTCTGAGCTTCACCCTGGATGGCTCCGACCCGGTGGCAGCGCAAGCGGCGCTGGCCGCAGTAGAGGGCACGGTGCTAAGCCAGAGCCAGAAAATATTAGCCGAGTGGGTGGGAGGGCATCCCCTGGCAATGTCGCTGATACAACCCCGCTTGCGCGTTCGCTTCAACGAAGAATTGAAAAAGTCGGTCTACACCGTTCCCTCGGAGTTGGGATTGATTCTCTTCGCCATTGGGTTGATGCTGGCTTCCATGAGTATCGCCCGGGAGCGAGAACTGGGGACACTCGAGCAGTTGGCGGTAACGCCCATCCGGCGCTTTGAACTGATTGTGGCGAAAGCCATACCGGCCGTGTTACTAAGCTACGTCTCCTTTATCATGATGCTCCTGGTGGCCATGATTGCCTTTGATGTTCCCATGCGTGGCTCATGGCTGTTACTGCTGGGCTCTTCTACCATCTTTCTCTTCGTCGAGTTGAGCATTGGGCTGATGATCTCGGCTGTATCCAGCAACCAATTGCAGGCCCTGCTGGCCGCATTTATGTGGGTGATGGTCGAATTCCTTTTCTCCGGCTACGGTGTGCCGGTAGAGAATATGCCCTTGATCCTACAAAAGACAGCTAACATCTTTCCCATCTATCATTATATGATCATCTTCCGCGCCATCCTATTAAAAGGCGTCGGCTTTGACACCGTCTGGCCACAAATGCTGGCTGGCCTGGTTATTGGCGCTGTAGTCATCCCAACCGCTGTCTGGTTCCTGGGTCGGCAGAAATGGGAGTAAGGCTTTCATCTAGCACCAGCAGTTGCTTAAGGACTGGCTTTAGAACCGAAGGCAAGCCAACCAGTCAGTCAGCTGTCCTGCTCGCCGCCAGGGTTTTCAAAGGCTAGACGAGATACGAAGCCAACCAAGATATTGTCAACTGGCTTGAACCTTAAGAATCGCATACAGTTGGAGCTACCCTCTTGACAGTGTCATCTCTCAGCTATATAATATATGTGAGTGGGTGCTCACTAAAATGAGCCAATGCTCATATCAGCCAGTAAACGCTCAATTCTCAAGGAGTGCTGAATGTCCACTGCTCAAGACCCTATCCGCGAGCAACTGATCGGAGCCCGGCGTGTACAGATTCTCGACGCTGCCACTAGCGTCTTCGCTGAGAAGGGCTTCCACCGTGCTACCACCAAGGAGATTGCCAACGCAGCCGGTGTGTCAGAGGGAACCATCTACAACTACTTTGCCAACAAGGCCGACCTTCTGATCGGCATTATGGTCCGTCTGGCTGACTTACAGCAGTTGGGCCCAGAGCTGACGGATGGTTTGCATACCGACGTCCGGGATTTCTTTGCGGCCATCTTCCGGCATCGAATGAGCCGCGTTGAGGCAAGCCGAGAAATGATTCAAGCCATATTACCAGAAGTGCTGGTAAATACAGAGCTGCGTCAGCGTTTCTACCAACAGTTTGTACTCCAAATCGTGACACTTCTGGAGCAGTATCTGGAGGCCGAAATCGAGCTGGGGCATATACGCCCGGTGAACGTGCCGCTGACGGTACGCGCTGTGCAGAGCCTATTCGTCGGTCTGCTCATTCTGCAAATCCTCGGCGACGAACCCCTCCGCTCAGGATGGGATGACATGCCAGAGACGCTGAGCACCCTCCTATTCGACGGTTTGAAACCTGAACAGGGAGCGTAGGGCGATGTTTCTGCGCACCGTAGCACTCATTCGCAAAGAGTTCTTGCACATCCTGCGTGACCCGCGTACGCTATTCGTCATGTTTATGATGCCCATCATCCAGCTTACGCTACTGGGCTATGCGGCCACCACCGATATCGAACATTTGCGCACTGCCGTAGCTGACGGTGACAAGTCAGAGGCCAGCCGCGAGTTGATTGACGCTTACCGCTCTTCTAACTACTTCGACATCGCCCTCTACGTCGAATCGGAACGCCAGCTGGAATACATGGTAGATCGTGGTCTGGTAAAGGCCGGTTTGATCATCCCAGCCGGCTATGGCAATGCGGTAGCCAATGGAGACCAGGCACAAATTGCTTTCGTGATTGATGGGTCCGATCCCAGCGTCGCTAACACGGTCTTCGCTGCTTCTCAATCTGTGGGACAGGCCCAATCTATGCGCATTTTGGAGCGAACACTGGGAATTGACCCCGACGACCTGCCCGGGGTGCAGGTACGCCCACGTGTGTGGTACAACCCGCAGATGAAAAGCGCCAACTTTATGATCCCAGGCCTTATGGGAATGGTACTCTACTTACTGACCGCGCTCTTCACCGCGATGTCCATCGTACGTGAACGAGAGCAGGGAACCATCGAGCAGCTGATAGTGACCCCGGTGCGCCCGCTGGAGCTGATCATCGGCAAGGTTGCTCCTTACGTAGTCATCGCCTTCTTGAACGTGCTGGAAGTGCTTGCTCTGGGTGTCTTCTGGTTCGGTGTGCCCATCAAGGGTAATCTGGGACTACTGCTAGGCCTGTCGGCCTTGTTCCTGCTCACGTCGCTAGGTATCGGTATCTTCATTTCCAGCGTCTCCAACACACAACAGGAAGCCATGCTGCTCACATTTCTGACCATGTTTCCATCCATATTCCTGGCGGGCTTCTTCTTCCCGATAGAGGCCATGCCCGGCTGGCTTCAGATCGTCACCTACATAATTCCACTGCGCTATATGCTGGTTATCATCCGTGGCATTATTCTCAAAGGAGTAGGGCTGGAGATCCTTCGCCAGCAGGTGCTCGCATTGACCATTTTCGGCGTGGTTATTATGCTGCTGGCCGCCGCCCGTTTCCGTAAAAAGCTAGAGTAACATGAGGGATCAAATCGAACGCTACCGCGGTTGTCTGCTAGGCCTAGCAGCAGGCGATGCCGTAGGAACAACCCTAGAATTCAGTCCACCGGGGTCATTCGCGCCGGTTGAAGTTATGCTAGGAGGCGGGCCGTTCCACCTGGCCCCCGGCCAATGGACCGATGACACCTCGATGGCCCTGTGTCTGGCCAAGAGCTTGGTCGAGTGCCAAGGCTTTGACCCGGTGGACCAACTGGAACGGTATCTTCGCTGGTACCGAGAAGGCTACCTGAGTAGTACGGGCCGCTGCTTCGACATCGGGAACACCGTACGCGAAGCGCTGTTAAGATTCGAGAGCACACGCCAACCGTATCCCGGCTCCACAGATCCTAGGTCTGCCGGCAATGGCTCTCTTATGCGTCTGGCACCCGTGCCCTTGTTTTATGCCCGAAACCCTCAAGAAGCCGTTGCAAAATCTGGCGAGAGCTCGCGCACCACACATGGAGCAATGGCCTCGGTGGACGCCTGCCGATACCTGGGGGCGCTGCTGGTGGGAGCTGTAACCGGCCTGCCTAAAGAGGAACTGCTATCAGATCACTTCAGCCCCATCCCTGGCTACTGGACGTTGAAACCACTGGCACCCGAAATTGACGAAATTGCGGGGGGCTCTTTCAAGCGCCGCCAACCGCCAGAAATCCAAGGTACTGGCTACGTCGTCAAATCGCTGGAGGCAGCCCTTTGGGCCTTCCACCATAGCCATTCATTTCGAGAGGGTTGTCTATTGGCTGCCAACCTGGGGAACGACGCAGACACCACGAGCGCTGTTTATGGCCAGCTAGCAGGAGCCTTCTACGGCGAGCAGGGGATACCCGAATCCTGGCGATCCAAGCTTACTCATGGTGATTTGATCGAAACTCTCGCGGAACGACTTTTCAGCTTTACAAAGGTTTAGCCCAGTGAGCGATAACTATATCATCAAAACCGAGAATCTAACCCGAAAATTTGGCGATCTGGTTGCAGTGGACGGCTTGAACCTGGAGATCGGGCAAGGCGAAATCTTCGGTTTGGTTGGTCCGGATGGAGCCGGCAAAACCACCACCATCCGCATGCTGGCAGCCATCATGGATCCTACCGAAGGTCAAGCCACCGTGGCTGGATACGACACGATGAAACAGGCCGAGGCTATCAAGCATCGCATCGGCTACATGGCACAACAATTCAATCTGTATGCCGATCTAAGCGTTCAAGAGAACCTGGATTTCTTTGCTGACATCTTTGGCGTACGTGGACGGGAACGCAAAGAACGCATAACCCAGCTCTTAAACTTCGCCCGCCTGGCGGAGTTCACCAACCGACGTGCGGCACACCTTTCGGGCGGGATGAAGAAAAAGCTAGCCCTGGCCTGCTCTCTCATTCACCGGCCCGAAATACTGTATCTGGACGAGCCTACCACCGGCGTAGATCCCGTCTCCCGGCGCGAGTTCTGGGACATCCTATCAGATCTGCATATCGAAGGGGTTACCATCCTGGTCAGCACACCCTATATGGACGAAGCGGAACGTTGCTCCCGCATCGGATTGATCTACCGGGGGCAGATCATCGTGTGCGACACCCCTGATCGGGTGAAAGGCTTGGTTGAGGGGGAGCTTATCGAGGTGCGCCCTGTAGCCGAAGATCGAGGGGTAGGCTTAATCCGCAGAGCTGAGGCAACGATTACCTCTTTGCCTGGCGTGCTGGAGGTGCAAACCTACGGCGACTTGCTCCACATTTTCGTAGACAACGCAGCGCAACGCGCTCCCCAGTTAAGAGCAGCCCTGGCAGCTCAATCTATCCAAGCCGAGGATCTGCGCCAGACTCACGCGCGCATGGAAGAGGCTTTCATCTCGTTGATCCGCCGCCAGCAAGAGGAGCAAGCCAGGACGGAGAAGAGCCCGGGCGGGGAGTCCTGAAACAGGCACAGATCGAAAGCGCGAGAAAGCCAAATGAACGAACGCCTAAACAACCAGGCCGTCGAGGCCCAAAGACTGACCAAGCAATTCGACAGCTTCACCGCTGTGGATCACATCTCTTTCAGCATTCCCCGCGGACAGATCTTTGGCTTTCTGGGGCCCAACGGCGCCGGCAAAACCACCACCATTCGCATGTTGCTGGGGCTACTACGGCCCAGTTCAGGCACAGCCTCCGTGCTGGGCTTCGACATCGTGAAGAGTTCCGAGGAGATCCGCAAACGCATCGGATACATGAGCCAAAAGTTTAGCCTGTACAACGATCTGACCGTAGAAGAGAACCTGAACTTCTACGGAGGCACCTACGGTGTGCGCGGTGAACGACTACGTACGCGGAAGCAATATATCTTGAGAATGGCCGGCTTGGAAGGCCGAGAACGCGAACTAACCAAAAACCTGTCCGGCGGGTGGAAGCAGCGGCTGGCCCTGGGCACTGCCATCATTCACGAGCCCGAGATGCTCTTTCTGGATGAGCCGACGGCAGGCGTGGACCCTATCTCGCGGCGAGCCTTTTGGAACCTGCTATACGAACTGGCCGAAGGGGGCACCACCATCATGGTCACCACTCACTACATGGATGAGGCCGAGCATTGCCAAAGCCTGGCCTTCATCCAGCGTGGCCGGCTGGTGGAAATGGGCTCGCCGCAAGAGATCAAAGCCCAAGAGATGCATGGTCAGGTGCTCGAAATTGCTTGTGATCAGCCCAACCTGGCCATCCCAGCCTTGCGCCAGTTAGGACTCTTTGAAGAAGTGGCCCTGTACGGCGCGTTGATCCACGTTGTCACCCAATACCCGGCCGCACATCGCCCGCTCATTGAGCGTGCCTTGGGCGATCGGGGCATAGACATTTCCACCATCGACAGCATCGCTCCATCACTGGAGGACGTGTTCATTGCCAGCGCCCGCCGTCAGGAGAAAGATCATAACCCATGAAGTGTATCACTCAGCAATAGGAGCAATCGAATGAGACAGCGAATCATCGAAGCAGCGATCATTATCGTGCTGCTGCTGGCCTTGGTCGGTGGAGTCTATTGGTATTTCGCCAATAACCCCCAGGCTTGGGGATGGGTGTTGGGTGCTTGGGAAAGAGTGCTGGTTGAATTAGAACTGACGACGCCCGAGGCCGAAAGGGCAGGTATCACCGCCTCAGGTTTTATCGAGGTTCGCCAGGTGACAATAGCGCCCGAGGTGAGCGGACGTCTTGCTCACCTACTTGTAGATGAAGGCGATCAGGTGAAAGCGAGCCAGGTTTTAGCTGAAATTGACACTGACCTTATTGACTCCGAAATCGCCATTGCAGAGGCGGGTGTAGCCATGGCCGAAGCGCAATTGGCTCGGGTCAAGGTTGGCGCTCGAGATGAAGAGATTGCCGTGGCCGAGGCCGGCGTAGGGCTGGCCGAAGCCCAGCGGGACGCCGCCTATCAGGCCTGGCAAGATGCTATCTTGCTACGTGACAACCCACAAGAGTTAGACTTGCAAATCGCCGCCGTGCGCAGCCAGATCACCATCCTGGAACATCGCATTCAACAGATGGCTGCTCTCAAAGATGCCACCAATCTGATAAGCAATCTGCGCGAGCGGCAGGTCACCATTATTGAAGAGGGAATTGATTATAATTTCAGCATTCCTGGCCAGGGTACCTTCTCCGGCCATTTCAACTTCCCCGAAGGCGAAAAACGCCAGGCATGGGCAGGCTGGAACTTGGCCACCACCGACGTTTGGAGTGCATGGGCTAACTTGAACCAAGCTACTGCAGCTCGTGATGCTGCCCGACAGAAGCTGAGCGATTTGCTGGCCATACGTGAAAACCCACAACAAGCTAAAGTCCAGGCTGCTCAGACTGAAGCTGCCTATCAACAGGCCGTAGCCGGCGTGGAGGTAAGCCAGGCCAATCTGGACATCGCTCGTGCGGGTGCAACCCAAGAACAGATAGAAGTAGCCCGCACTGGCCTTAGTCAAGCCCAGGCTACCCTGAAAACACTAGAAGTCCAACGCCAGAAGTACGTTCTGCGAGCCCCCCTGGCAGGGTTGGTGGTCGAACGAATCGCCCACGAAGGCGAGATGGCCCTACCAGGAATGGCCATGCTCACTATAGCCAGCCTCGACTCGGTGGAACTGACAATCTACATCCCCGAGCCTGATGTAGGAAAAGTGTTTCTGTCGCAGCCAGTAGAAGTGTCGGTTGACTCCTTCTCAGGCGAGATCTTCGCCGGTCAGGTCGTCTGGATTTCTGACGAAGCCGAATTCACACCCAAGAATATCCAGACCAAAGAGGAGCGGGTGAACACAGTCTTTGCCGTCAAAGCTAATATCCCGAATCCGGGCCATAAATTGAAGCCAGGCATGCCCGCCGACGCGGTACTGGCGCTGCAATAGGAGAGGCAAATGAAGCGAGTAATCCCCATTTTAATCCTGCTAGGCCTTATCGGCGCTGGTTATTACTGGTGGACGACCCAGAGCAGTGGCGATGTGGTGAGCTTGGCTGCCCAGGGGGGTCCACTCTGGCGAAAAGAGTCCAACGACCGTATCCTCGGGTCAGGCACCATTGAAGCCGAAATCATTGCCATCACCAGCGAGACCGGCGGGCGCATAGTAGCCATCTATGCAGATGAGGGTGACGAGGTACACTTGGGTGACTTGTTGGTGGAGCTCGACACGTCGTTGCTGCAAGCGGAGCAAGGCCGATTACAGGCCGCCCTGGCGACCGCCCAGGCCAATCTAGCTGAGGTCAGTGCACCACCTCGCCCAGAGGATGTGCTGGCAGCCGAGGCCGAATTACAGCAGGCCCAGGCTGCTCGCGCCGGTGCTTACACCGTGTGGCAGGAAGTGAAATCCGCCGCCGACAACCCGCTAGAATTAAAAGCCGAGGTAGAGGCAACACGGCGCCAAATTGTCATGCTCGAACAACAGGTTGAAGCTGCACAAGCCGGGCTAAAAACCGCCCAGATTCAGCGTGACGAGGCAGCCCGCAACCAATCAAACGACGAGGCAATAACCCTCTCCCAGGCGGCTGTTAAGCAAGCCGAGGCAGCTCAGGCTAACCTGGCCGCCACCGAGGCCGAGCTGGCAGGAGCATGGCGCCAATTGGAGCTTTTGATTGCTATGCGAGATAATCCACTAATCCTCATCACTCAAGCCAACACCGCCCAAACTGCTTATGGGCAAACACAGGCCGGGGTATTGGTGGCGGAGGCCAAACTGGCCTCGGTGAAGGCTGGCCCAATACCAGAGGAGGTGGCTATCGCCAAGGCGCAGGTACAACAGGCCGAAGCCGTCCTGGCTCACCTTGAAGTGCAACTTGGCAAACTAAAGCTCCCCACACCCCGTGACGGGATTATTACCAGCAGACCGGCCCATCCAGGCGAATTAGCTATGCCAGGTACTACGCTGATCAACCTGGGTGACCTGGATGAAGTAACCTTGACCGTCTTCATTCCGGAAACCCAAATCGGGCGGATAAAGATAGGGCAGACCGGCCGGGTCAACGTGGACGCTTATCCAGGCGAAACCTTTGAGGGCAGCGTGACCTTCATCGCGCCAGAGGCTGAATTCACGCCAAAAAACGTCCAAACCGAGGAAGAGAGGGTAAATCTGGTCTTCGCCGTCAAAATCAGGCTGGACAACCCAGGGCATCGGCTGAAGCCAGGCATGCCTGCCGACGCAGAGATCATAACCGACTTGTAGGAAAAAGGACAAAGCGAAATCCTGACCCTCGCCCGCCAAGACCTCGCTTTGTACATCACGATACAAAGTGTATTTACAATCAGTCCTTCTTGATCACATATCCCTGCCGCCCCAACGTTAAAATGAATTCGGGCTGGCTGGGATTCTCCTCCAGTTTCTCACGCAGGTTGCGAATGTGCATCCGGACCAGAGCCGGGTCTCCCACGCCGGGAGGATAATCCCATACCTCCTCCAGCAGGCGGTAGGTAGGTAATATCTCGCCCGGTCGGCGCATCATATAGTCCAGCAGGGAGAATTCAGTCGGGGTCAGAATACAGGTGTTCTTGTCACTTGACGCCTCGCGAGATCGCACGTCCAGCGTGAGCCCTCCCACCTGCAAAGTCTCTGCAGATGCATAAGGCTGAGCACGACGTAATACCGCATGCACCCGCACCTCCAGCTCGCGCATGTCAAAGGGCTTAGGCACATAATCATCAGCTCCCGCATCGAAACCTTCCAACTTGTCATCCAGTGTGCCCCGCGCGGTCAAAAAGATGACTGGTATGGTCATTAACGAGGGCGTAGCGCGTAATTGCCGGCAGACCTCATATCCCGTCATCTTCGGCATCGTCACGTCGAGCAAGATCAGGTCCGGGGCAAAGCGATGGGCCTCTGCCAACCCTGCCGGGCCATCCGGAGCCGTAGTTACTTCATGCCCTAACAAGCCCCGCTTGATCAGGTCCCGTATGTTCTCCTCATCGTCTATCGCCAGGATACGAGCCATAATGCCTCCGAATGTCTCTGGACCTGCCAGGCCCCTCGCTTACCACAGAACACAGTGCCAGAGCCGAGCGCATATGTTCCATATGACTAGGGCAATTATAGCAGGGAGTTCCACTCTGTGCAATGGCAGCACTTGGCAGCATCAGATTTCGGCATTCCAGCCTGCCAGGGTATAATCAAAACCAACATCTGTTCATCGTGGAGAGGATTCTATGCCATCAGGTATCAATATTGTAGGGTTGGGGCCGGGTGGATCCAATCTGTGGACAGAAGACGCCCGTAGAGTTTTGACCTCAGCTCAGGAGCTGTGGTTACGCACCGCACGGCACCCGGGTCTTGAAACGTTACGTGATTGCGGGAAAACCCAGATCCATTCCTTTGACTCCTGGTACGAGGAGGCGTCTGATTTCGCCTCTCTTTACGACCGCATCGCTGACCACATCGTAACCCTAGGAGCACGCGAAGAAGGGATAGTCTATGCAGTACCGGGCAGCCCCATGATCGGTGAAGCCACCGTGCCCCGTATCCGTTCGCGGGCAGCCACAGCTGGCCTGCCTGTCACCATCGTCCCCGGCCTTAGTTTCATCGAGCCTACCCTTGCTGCCCTGGGCATTGACGCTCTTGACGGACTGCAAATAGCCGACGCCGCCCAATTGGCCACCATGCACCATCCTCCTCTTGACCCGGATCACCCCGCGTTGATCGCACAACTCTATAGTCGGCGTCAAGCAGCCCAAGTAAAGCTGACCTTGATGAACGCCTATCCGGACGACCACCTCATAGCTCTGGTTCGCGCAGCCGGAACCGATAAGGAACAGGTGCTCAAGTGCCCTCTTTTTAAGCTGGATCGGCAACCAAGCATTGACCATCTGGTCACGCTATACCTGCCAGCTATACCCCATGCGTCAGGTCTGCCTGCCTTCCAGGAGAGCATTGCCCACTTGCGCGCCCCAGACGGCTGTCCGTGGGACCGGGAGCAGACCCACCAGAGCCTGCGACCCTACTTGCTGGAAGAGTGCCACGAAGTATTGGCTGCCCTGGACGCCGAAGACCTTGACGCGCTGCGCGAAGAGTTAGGGGATCTACTGCTCCAAGTTATCTTGCACGCCCAAATCGCCACCGAGATGGGAGAATTTCAAATGGCCGACGTCATCGGCAAAGTAGACGCCAAGATCCGACGTCGCCATCCTCACGTCTTCGGAGATGTGACCGTCAACGGGATAGAAGACGTGCTCAGCAATTGGGATGCCATCAAGAGAGCAGAGCGTGCAGCGCACACGCATAGCCTGCCAGAAGTGGAGGATAGCGCTCAAGGGAGAAAGCCTGCCCATGAGTCAATCTTGGATGGCGTGCCGCTAGCCATGCCTGCCCTGGCCCGGGCCCAGCTCATCTCGCAAAAGGCAGTCCGGGTGGGATTTGAATGGCCGAACCTGGATGGTGTGCTGGAAAAGCTAGCTGAAGAGGCGCGTGAGGTCGCAGACGCTCAAACCCCCGAAGAACGCGAAGCAGAGATCGGTGACCTGCTGTTCGTAACAGTTAACCTGGCGCGCTGGCTAGGTGTAGACGCCGAAAGTGCCCTGCGCGCTACCAATGAACGCTTTACTCGCCGCTTCCGTACCCTGGAACAACTGGCTCGCGAGCGCGATCAGGCTCTCACCGACCTTGACATCACTGCCCTGGATCTGCTATGGGAAGAAGCGAAACGCATACAACTACAGCCTAGGAAAAAAACATCATGAGCTCACTTCTTGCCATACGACATGGGCGCTACTTCTCATTCTAGACAAATTCGACAGACTGAGTAGAATAATTCGCATAGTCGGTTACTACCACACCCAACCAATCCCCAAAAAGGAGGTGTTTTACCATATGTCAAAGAAGGTTTTAAAGACCGACCAAGAATGGAAAGAACAACTCACGCCGGAACAATATCGGATTACCAGGCAAAAGGGTACCGAAAGGCCATTTTCCGGAGAATACTACGATAGTAAAGAGAAGGGCATTTACCAATGTGTATGTTGCGGTGCCGAGCTGTTTAACTCGGAGACAAAATTCGAATCCGGCACAGGCTGGCCGAGTTTTTGGGCCCCCGTCGACGAAGAGAGCGTAAGCTCCGAGGCAGACTATAGTCTTTTCATGAATAGAACGGAGATATTATGCGCGGCCTGCGATGCACACCTCGGGCACCTATTCGACGACGGACCGGCGCCGACAGGCCAACGTTATTGCATCAACTCTGCCGCCCTCAAGTTAGTTAAGAAAGAGTGATTCAAATACAAGAGATTGTATGCAATCGCCATTCTCCAATTCAACAGGAGGCTTGCCTAAGATGTATTCAATCTTACTTACCCTACATTCACTTTTGCGTTGGATCGTCGTAATCCTGGCCGTGGTGACAGTCATGCGAGCACTCGCTGGCTGGTTTGGCAAGAAACAATGGACAGCAATGGATGGTCGATTGGGGATGTTCTCATCCGTCAGCGTCGATCTGCAATTTCTGCTGGGGCTTGCCCTTTACATTTTTCTGAGTCCGCTAACCAAGCAAGCGTTTCAAGACTTTGGAGCAGCTATGTCCAATGGCCTGCTGCGCTATTGGGCGGTGGAACATATCTTCTGGATGGTCCTAGCGCTGATTCTGATGCATGTCGGGCGGGCTTCCTCGAAGCGAGCGGAAGGATCCACCAGCAAACACCGAAGGGTAGCCATTTTCTTTGGCCTGGCCACGCTGGCCATTCTGTTTGCAATCCCTTGGCCCTTCCTTTCCTACGGACGCCCACTGATCCGGTTGGCTGGGTTGGTCTAGCCATAAATAGCTCTAATCGAAAACTTCTGGACGTACCCACCCGAAAGGGTGCGCCCCCCAAAATGGGGAAGCGCAAGGGATAGCAGAGGGAATCTCCCCCTATCTCTCCCAGGCCTGTCCTGATGTCCTAGAATCTGGCACAGACCCGACCCGAAAACAACGTTTGACGACAGGAGAGGCCGCAAGTATAATCCACAGTATCAACCTTGATGTGCCCCCAGCAGAGCCGCCCTGAGGGGAATAGCGCGATTCTGAGTCACAGGCGAGAAAATGGATTTCTTACGGGATCAGGGGGCCACCGGTGCAGTGCGCGGGTGGCCCTTTGCGTCTGCGGACGGATAGCCAGATGAGATGGTCATTCAAGATTGGGGAAATCAGCGGGATTGCAATCAAGATTCACTTCACTTTTGTCTTCGTGGTCATCTGGGCAGTAGCGGAGGGAGCGAGCGGCTGGGGTGGGATACGGGGAGCCCTCTTTGCGGCTGCCACAATTCTCTTGCTATTTGCCTGTGTCACCCTACACGAATTGGGACACGGCCTGGTTGCCCGCCGGTTAGGTATAGGGGTGAAAGGCATCACCCTGCTGCCGATTGGTGGCATTGCGCAATTAGAATCTCTTCCCAAAAAGCCAGCTGATGAGTTGCTGATCGCCCTGGCCGGACCTGCGGTCAACTTTGTACTCGCGATCGGGCTGGGGCTCACCCTGGCTTTAGGAGAGGGTGCTGACTTATTCCTCAGCCTTGGCTACTTATCCCAGAGTTATGGGCTACTGACAGGAACCAGGAGCGTCCTGTCACTAATCATCTATCTACTGGGCGCTAATCTAATTCTAGGTCTCTTCAATCTGATCCCCGCTTTCCCAATGGACGGGGGACGTGCGCTACGGGCGCTCCTGGCCACATGGACTAGCTTTCCACGTGCCACTCGTATCGCAGCCCGGCTGGGGCAGGTGATAGCCGTGGGATTAATCCTATTGGCGCTGTCGCCGGTAGGCAGTGTCTCCTTGGTGCTGGTGGCAGTATTCGTCTTTACTGGGGCTAGCTTCGAGGATCAAGCGGTGCAGGCACAAGCCATATTGCACGGATTGCGCGTTCGCAACGCTTTACCTATGCGGACGGTCCGCGCCGTAGCCCCAGACGATTCGCTTTCCAAGGTGATGGAATTGAACTTCCACAATCACCCGTACGGTTTCCCGGTTGTTCGAGGAGGCGTTTTGGTAGGATTGCTCTCACGCAATGATTTGCTGGCAACGATTCGCCAAGCAGGGGGGCAGGTGCGTGTGGAACAGGCAATGCGGCGCGACTACCCGATTGTTGCGCCCGACGACCACTTATTGCACGCACAACAGCTTATTGCACGGACCGGCTTCAGCATGTTACCTGTGTTTGATAAGGGCTACTTTATGGGCCTCATTTCTCTGGAAGACATTAATCGCGCCTACGCCAATTTTTCTTGGCGTCGCCAATGAGACGACACTGCCAAGTAGGGAGTTGTTTCCGAGCAAACACTTAGCAGATAGCGGCCGGTGATCACACCTGGGCCGCCTAAGGTGATAGGGTGAGGTATGTCCTGGCACGCCCGACGGTTGGTTGACCTGGCTGACAGGCTGGCAAGCTGGTTTAACAGGCGCCGTTACGATACTTTGGCCAGGCACCTGGGACGTTCGCCTGAACTGAGTAATGCAAACCGGCGAGGCTTCGTCATTGTTCAGATTGATGGGTTGGCCTATGATTACCTGGTGGAAGCCATAGCCCGAGGTGCAGCACCACGTCTACGCCGTCTTCTGAGCAGCAGCCAGTATCGTCTGGCCCGCTGGCGATGTGGTCTGCCCAGCACCACTCCCGCGGTGCAGGCTGGCCTGATGTTCGGTAACGCCTTCGACATCCCTGGCTTCCGCTGGTACGAAAAAGACAAGGGTTGGTCGGTGGAGTGCAAGTTACCGAGGTCTGCGCGTATGCTGCAGGCACGTGTGACCGCCGCCAATCCAGGTATCCTGCGCGGGGGCTCAAGTTACGTCAGCCTCCTTGATGGCGACGCAGGCCTGAGTCTGCTTACCCTTGGCTCTCTGGCAGATGGCCGCTTCTTGGAGAACGTAAAAGGAGTCGGCTTCTTGCTGCTTTTTCTCCTCAGCCCGTTGCGTGTAGCGCGGGTAGCTGCCTTGTCGGTATGGGAATACCTGCGGGACTTCTTCAAGCGGTTGGTGGCCCTCCTCGTCCCAGGCTATTACAGGTCGCCGCACAACCTCTCGCCCTTCCTAAACGTCATCGTGAACGTCCTGTTTCGAGAATTGCAGACATTTTCGGCCTACCTAGACATCCATCGCGGCACCCCGGCAATTTTCACTAACTACTACGGCTACGACGAGGCGGCGCATCACTCCGGCCCCAATAGCTCGGAGGCATGGCGTACCTTGCGTGGCATTGACCTTGACATCGGGCGCTTGGAGCGTCTAGCGCGCCGGGCACAACGCCGCCAATACGACTTTTACGTCATATCAGACCACGGCCAGACGCTATCCAAGCCCTTTCGCCAGCTGTATGGCAAAACTCTCGGACAACTCATCGTCGAGAATATCGAGAGCACAGCCTCTATTGACGAGCAGTGGAACACGGGAGAGCAGATGTCCGAGGCAAAGGCACAGATTTTGCTGGCAGAACTACGCGACATTGAGAAACGTCTGCGCCCGACAGGTGCCCGCCTCCTGCGGGCCGCCCGCCGCTTCATAGATGAACGGGTGCCATTTCACGAGCAAGCAGAATGGAACCTGGCCCGCCGAAACGACGTGGTGGTGCGAAACTCTGGTTCGCTGGCCCACGTCTATTTCAACGTCAACCGTCGGGCACTGAACCTGAGTGACATTGCTCTACTTTATCCACGCCTTCTCACCAGCCTGCTTGAACATCCGGGCATCGGATGGATAGTGGGCCGCCAAGGGGATCCGGTGGTGGTCATGAACCATGGAGGGACGTTGACGCTGGGAAACTCGGCGCATGTGGAGGGGCATGATCCATTGGCAGGCCTACCGGAGCCCAGCTATGCTGCGCGCCAATTGCTGCAACTGGCGCACTATCCGCACAGCGGCGACCTGATATTGCTGGGGGCCTGGCACGATGGGCAGGTGGTTGGTTTCGAAGACCAGGTAGCCAGTCACGGAGGGCTGGGTGGGCCGCAGGACTATCCTTTCATCATTTACCCGTCCAATGCTCCCCCCTCTATTTACGGGCAGGATGGTGCGGCCTCCCTGTACAAGCATTTCATGCGCTATCATTCCGCGGGAGACGGAGATGCTTCCGATAGTACGTCCGATATCACTTGCCAGGAGTCTCCCTCTCGACGCAAGGTGAGTTTGCGGCCCTGAATGCCAGCAGCATCGCCCCGATCAATCAGGAGTGTGGCAGTGCCGTCGTCATAGTTCAAGTCATGCAAAAACAGATACGTCTGGCTTTTGTTTCGCTGTCGCAAATACTCAGATTGGGCGAACCGGTCGAGCCAGATAGTATTACCGCCCTCAAAGCCCAGGTTATCGCGTACTTCGGTGAGGCCGAAGGCGACCAGTACCTCGTCTACCGGGCCGCGTGCCGATAGTTCGTAGGCCAGGGCCGCACGCCGAATGTCATTGTTGCGCCGGGCACCCAATCCACCGGTCCCGCAGGCCAGGGCGCTCAGCAGAAATGTGAACAGGATCATAAAAAGGGCTCTGCGTTTCATCTCGTACCTGTGAATAGTATTTAGTTCGGAGTTCGCTTAAGTATACTACGCCAACAGCTTCTTTGACAATAACTCGTTGCACGCCGCAGCAATTTATGAAGCTATACAAGTCTGTGTAATAATATCTCACCCATGGACCGCAAGGCTAACAGAACTCACCAGGAGGACGCTAACATTATGTCTACTTCAACCCATATGAATATCAGCCATGATCCGAAATCAGCTCGCCTGTTCAAATCTGACTTCCTTGAATTCTTCACCCACATTCACCCGGCGGTGGTTGTCCTTATCTGGGTTCCAATCGCGCTCTATTTCATAATCGTCGGGGGCGGGGCCGCCCGGTGGGCGGGCGATGTTCCCTTGGGCCTCCTGATTGGTGTCTTCCTGTGGAGCTTAGCCGAGTATGTGCTGCACCGCTTTGTGTTTCACTTCCGGCCGCGCACGCCTGCGCAAGAGAAGGCCATCTTCCTCTTTCACGGTGTACACCACTACCAACCACAAGACAAAACCCGCCTGGTGATGCCACCGGTGGTCAGTATTCCCCTCGCAATTCTCTTCTACCTCCTCTTTCACCTGACCTTCGGGATCTTGCTCAGGTCATCGCACTGGGTCGCGCCCGCCTTCGCTGGCTTTATTGTGGGTTACCTTTTCTACGACATCACCCACTATGCAACGCACCACTTCCCAATGCGTCGAGGTATCTGGAAGTTCCTGAAACGTTACCATATGCAGCATCATTACAAGACACCTGACCAACGCTTTGGAGTCAGCTCGCCGGTTTGGGATTACGTGTTTGGCACTAGACCAACTTGAGCAGGGAGAGAGAAAAGCATGGTAATTACAAGGGAGTTACTACTGCGTACCCAAGGCAACTGCGACATTCAAGACATCACACCCCAGGTCGAGAAGGCCTTACAAGGCTCGGGGTTAGAGACAGGGATTGTGACTGTTTTCTGTCCGGGCTCGACGGGAGGCCTGACCACCATTGAGTACGAGAGCGGTGTGGTGGCCGATCTACAAGGAATCCTGGACGAGATCGCACCACCCGACCGAGATTACCGCCACCACTTGCGTTGGAAGGACGACAACGGGCATTCCCACCTGCGCTCGGCGCTAATCGGCCCATCACTGACAGTGCCTTTTGTAGAAGGCCGGCTCACCCTCGGCAACTGGCAACAAATTGTCTTTCTCGACTTCGACACAAGCGCCAGATCCCGACGGCTGGTGCTACAAATTCTAGGTGAATAGGAAGCGGGCTTTGAAAGCCCTGGCACCGGCGTCGTGCCAGCCGCCTACCAGGTCCTTCAAGCAGTGGCCAATTGGGCAACGAAATGATCGGGGCTATTCCAAATTCAGCTGCCGACTCACCGACAATCGGATGTCCTGGAAAGCTTCTTCAAGGTAGGGTAAGGCCAGCCAGGCCGACCCAATCCCAAAGAGTGCCCCTGTGATGGTACGCAGCTGCCAGTTGCTGGAGCGCAAGCCAACAAGTTGGGTTATACCATCAATCGCCATGGGGACGATGAAGGCCACGTATCCTTGCCATGGCAAAGGCCTGAGCCGGTTACGCACGAAAGCAAAGAGCATAATTGCCAAGAAGAGCGAGGTATATATCGCCGTGTCACGATGGCAATAGGCTATCTGCTGCCCAAATATGAAATAGGAACGCGAAGGCAGTTGATGGCAGGCAAAGCGATAAGCTGAGTAAATCAGATTAGCCGCTCCAGTGTAACCATTGGCCATCAGAATGGGAGCCAGCAGAGGTAATCCCGCATAAACCCCTATGAAGAAGCCGATGACCGCGATCCAATGCTTGGCAAAGCGATAGATCAGCCGGTCTGCCAAAATCACCAGGTCTCTGGCGCGTCCGCTGACCACAGGGTGTGCAGTTTCTCCTGCCCGCTTGTCTGACTCCACTGGGGCATCCAGTGCCTGGAGCACGTCGTCTGGCTCGAATGGCCAATACAGACGGGTGCTTTCCCCAACCTCCACCACCGGAATGTGTTCAACAAACAACTTATGCAAAACTGGATTCTCTTCAATGTCTACAACCTGAACCTCGAACGGCGAGCGCACCGCAGCAGCAGCCAGAATGATCTTTGCCTCTTCGCACAAGTGACAATCTTCTTTGCTATATAATCGAATGGTCTTCACAACGATTGACTCCCAACTAACCAGCCCACTATCTGATCCTATCCAATCCCTGCTCAAGCCTGTGGGGCGGCATCGGCCCTACGTAACGCGCCACAATCTCACCATCTCGGCTGATGAAGAACGTGGTAGGAATACCTTTCACCTGATAATCGGATGCTACCCTACCTCTTTCGTCAAGCAGGATGGTGAAAGACATCCCATTTCCCGTGGCGAAACGGCGAACAATGTCCCTAGGTTCCTCAACCGAGATGGCCAGGAAAATGACTTCACCTCGCTCTCGCTCATGTGCTTCAATCAAGTGAGGTATCTCTGCCTTGCATGGACCACACCAGGTAGCCCAGAAGTTGACCACTACCGGCTGTCCCGAAAAATGGCTAAGGGAGACCTGGTTGCCATCCAGGTCGGTCAGAGTAAAGTCAGGGGCAAGACGATCCGCAGCCGCTGCAGCCTGCGGCTTGTCACCAGAGGCCTGAGCCTCTTCGGATTGGGCATTTGGGTCGGAGGCCACCACTCCAGCCTCTGCGTAGAGAGCCCATGTCACTCCTAAACAGGCCATTAGCACCGCTGCCAGCATCAGAGTTGCATAAAGGAAGCAGCCTCCGCCAATTCTTTCGCTCAACCATCTCATGGTGGTCACCTCCCCCCCCACATAGTCCCCGATTGACCGTGACCAAGCCACCGAAAACGCCGACGAGATCCACCCACTGCCCATCACCCGCCCCTACTCAGGAGACAAGATAGAAAGGCACCAGACGCCAGGCCGAGTATAGCATACCCATCAGCTTGGCACAATTGATACTTTGTTCGGCACTTGCCGAAGCTCGGTCACCCGGCTCTCGCGGGGCTACGGTCCGGGCTACTCACCACCGACGTACCGGTCAAATAGCCCAGGTAAATCGGTACCAGGGGTAGTACGCAGGGGGACAGGAACGAAAGCAAGCCTGCTAAGAAAGCCAGCGGGACTGAAACCGTGGTCCCAACTGCAAACCCGCTCTCTACGTTGGAAAGCCATTCGGGCGTAGCGCTGAAGAGGATGTTGAGGCGAGAAAAGGCGCCGCTGACCAGGAACAAGCCTACGACAATCAGGAGAACACCACTTATCAACTCAATGGCATGCAAGTAACGGTTGATGCGCTTCAGGAAGCCAACGGCTGTGCTAAGCAGGGCGGCCGTGATCAGAAAAGGCAAGGCCAACCCCATCGAATAGACGAACAACAAAGGAACGGCGCGTCCCGGCTCGGTGTAGGCTAGCGATAAGACCAACCCCAACAGCGGCCCCACACAAGGTGTCCAGCCAGCGGCAAAGGTAATCCCTACCACCACCGACCGGGCGTAGCTGGGTGAATGATCTTGGTTGATCTGGAGACGGCGCTCGGGCAATATGATTGAATCAAGCGTGTAATCAACTTTGCCCACCACGTCCTTGAATGGTTTGGCTGCCTCTCCACCCTGTTGGGCCAAACGCACCAGCGCCTTAAAGAAGCCAGTCATATGCAATCCCAACACAAGCAACAAGATGCCCCCAATGCGGGCCATCGTGTCAGCATATTCATTTAGCAAACTTCCTAGCACCGTCGTGGGAATACCAAACAGCAGGACAAAAACAAGCATGAACCCTGCTACAAAGAGCAGTGCATGACTAAAAACATAGACTCTCACCGTATCGACTCTCCTCTAGCCTTGGTCTCTCTTCTCCTGACTCTCCAGCAACTGCTCCATCAGTTCCAGATCTCGCCGCAAGCTTTGCTGGCGGCTGAAAATGCTAAAGGCAAACACAAAAGTTGCAATCCAAAACACGGCGTAGGCTGCTATCATAAAAGTCATAGGTCAATTCCTCCTATCGGAAGATTACTTGCTGCTTGAGGTGCTCCACCCGGCGTGTCAGCCACTCGGTGCGCGCGCGCAGGGACATCAAGGCGAAGTAAAAGACGGTAAAGGTAAATAAGCAATAGAAGAAGACCATGCGGATGGTAGGCCCGAGGGTGAAGTCTCCCTGTGCGTCCGCTGAGCCAGCGCCGATCACCACCGGGTGAATTGTTCGCCACCAGCGGATAGCCATAAAGTTGATGGGCACCGAGAGGAAAGCGACAATGGCAAACACGGCGGCGAAGCGAGCACGCCGCTCTGGATTGTCGATCGCGCCCCGCAACATCAGGTAGCCGATGTACATCAACCAGCCGATGGCGGCGGTGGTCAGGCGTGGATCCCATGTCCACCAGGTATTCCAGGTCGGTTTGGCCCAGATCGAACCGGTAATCAGGCCCATGGTGGTGAAAGCAACTCCGATTTCCACCGACGAAAGGCTGATCACATCCCAGCGTTCGTGCCTGGTGATCAGGTATAGCACGCCTGCCCCAGCCGAAACGATGAAGGCCAGAAAGCCCACCCACCAGGTGGGGACGTGGAAATAGAAAATGCGTTGTGAATACCGTTCCACCGGCGTTTGCAAATTGGCGGGGTCAGGGGCAACGCCAAAAACCAACACCACAGCCCCCAGCATCAATAAGCCGGCCAAGGCCAGTAGAATGGCCGTCAAAAGATCACTTTTGGTCATGCTCCATTACTCCTCCATCACGTAATCGAACAGTATAAAGGCCAAAGCCATGAAGATCAAGTCGAAAGCAACCAGCAGGCTGAACCAGTTCTGCACCTCATCAAAAGCCAGACGATCAAGAATGGCTGCCGTTAGCTTGACGGCAGCCAACATCACGGGGATGACTACCGGGAAGAGTAAAACAGGCAGCAGCACTTCCCGCGCTCGGGTGTGAATCGCCATGGCTGAGAACAGAGTACCCACGCCAGCAAAGCCGATCGTCCCCAAAAGCATCACCCCTAGCAGCCAGGGTATGTCTGCGGCCGATAGATTGAACAGCACCACAAAGATGGGCAGGATGATGATTTCGACCACAGTAATGAAGAGCACGTTGCCCAGCATTTTACCCAGGTAGATAGCACTCCGATCCACTGGCGTCAGCAAAAGACCTTCCATCGAGCCCCGATCCTTCTCCATAATGAACGAGCGTGACAGGCCGAGCATCCCAGCAAAGGCGATAGCCACCCACAAAACACCTGGCGCCAGTGTCCTCTGATTCTCGGCGCGTAGATCGAAGGCGAAGTTAAAGATCAAGATGACCAGCAGCGAGAACACAAACATCGAACTGAGCATCTCGCGTGTACGCAGTTCAGCGACCACGTCTTTGGCTATGACGGCGAAGATTTTGTGAAGATAGCGCATGGGGGCTACCAGTTATGAGTAAGGCACACCACTCGTGGCTCGCTACTCGTTACCCTTCCACAGATTGGTAGTACACTTCCCGAAACTGCCTCGCGTCCAGCTCTGACTTATCAGCCTGATAAGCGATGCGACCACCAGCCAAGATGGCTACCCGATCTCCTAATTCCAGGCCCCGTTCCAGGTTGTGGGTCGTCATCAAGACTGTTCGATGCGTGGCCCCAACCTCGTGGAGCAAGTTGCTCAGCATGGCAGCTGCGTGCTGGTCCAGGCCGGTGTCCGGCTCATCCAGGAGCAGGATAGGGGGGTCGTGGAGCATCGCGCGGGCAATCGCCAGGCGTTGCTGCATACCCCGCGAGTAAGTGCGCACCGGGTCGCGCTGGCGCCCCCATAGCCCGACACGGCGCAGCACCGTTTCAATTCGGGTGTTCACGTTGGGTACGTCATACATACGCGCATAAAAATGCAAATTCTGCTCGGCGCTCAGGTCATCGTACAGCAGCGTTTTGTGCGACACCAATCCAATCTGCCGCCGCACCTCAACGGCACCGTCAGCCAAGTTGTAGCCACTCACCCGCACCTGCCCGGCCGTCGGCTTGCTAAGCGTTGAAATTACACTCATCAGCGTAGTCTTGCCCGCGCCGTTAGGTCCCACTAGGGTCAAAAACTCCCCCTCGGCCACCGTCAGATCCACGCCCTTAAGAACGGCTCGATTGCCGAACGCCTTAACCAGTTTGCGAATTTCTATCATAACTCAAATTGATCCGAGATCTTGCTCTTGCATCCGCCGCAGCACGTCCGCCAACTCTGCTTTGCGGCGCGCACGGGCGCGGCGGTACACAGCCTCATTTAGCTCGCCGGTCTCGTGAGCCTGGTCCAGGCGAGCTAGGATAAGCAAAAGCCGCTGGCGGTCCCGGGTCGGATTATCCTCACCAGAGTAATCGTCTGCCCTCAAACGAGGTTGAAGCGCAGGATAGGTCACGCCCAGAACAACGGCTGCCGCCCCTAAAACCAGTATCATCCCTAGCAAAAACGTCTGTTTGAGCCCCGTTGAGGGCATCACCGTCGAACCAGAGCCAACGCTGGCGTCAGGTGTAGCGGTGAACTGGATCTTATCCAGATCGACCAGCTGGATGGAGAGTTTCTCACCGCCCTTCAGATCCTGGGCGGTGTACTGCACAAAGTTCTGGCCCTGAGCCGTCCGTTCGCCGCTGAAGAGCAGGGCCTCACTCTTCAATTCGGCCCCCACATCCAACAGAAGGCCGTTTACGGAAGCCGTATCATAATATAAGGAACGATCCAGGTTAAGGATCGAACCGCTGTAGGGAATGAGGTAAACAAAGGCAGCATCGAAGGTTTCCACACCAGGGGCAACAATCGAGGTGGCCACCAACCCATCATCGGTCTCCATAAAGTCAATGCCCATCGTCCCCATTTGCAGAAATACGTCCTGCGCCCCGGCCGGCAAAGCAATACGCACTGTCTCTCGCAGACCAGCCTCGTTCACCGTCCCCACGTAGGCCCGGTCGCCGGCGTTACTGAACTGATACAGCTCAAGAATAGAGAAGAAACCAGGTTGGTCGCCGAAGGCAATAAAATGGAAACGCTCGACACTGATGGCTTCATCACTGGTGGTCGTCTCGTAGACATTAACAGGCAATGACAGCTGGGCATTGCCCGGTTCAAAACCAACAAAATCACCAGGGAAGGATACGCCATCGTATGTGGCTTCAGAACGGTAGAAGGTGTGGCTCCGCGTATCCAGGCCCGTAAAGAGGAAGTTACCATCAGCATCAGCTTGGGTTGTAAGCGGTTCCAACTCGGTCTCTTCCTGCCAGCGTTGCAGCCTCACCTCTACCGAGCCCACTGGCTGGCCAGTGGTGGCATTTTTCACCTGCCCAAGGATAACCCCCTCAGAAATGATGGGCTCGAAGCTGAAGGTACGCACATAGTCCACCACCTGCCAGCGCTCCTCCTCCGACAAGGCCCTTCCGGTGTTTCCCCGTTCGGCAAAGGCGTGCATCTCGTTCTCACCCTGGCTGATGATGTCGAAGAGAGCCTGAGGCGATTGGGTGGCTAGAATTGCCGCGTCCGTAAAGTCAGGGACGCCAACGTTACTGCCGGTCCCATCCGCAGCGTGGCAAGACATGCACTCAGCTTGGTAGATGGCTTCTCCAGCTGCAATGTCGCTGGCCGACGTAGCCAAAGTCTGGGCGTAGGCTACCACGTCCCAAATCTCGTCCGCCTCAAGGCGCCCCCCCCAGGGTGGCATCATACGGTCCATGCGCCCCTCCTGGGTGACGACGAATAAGTCAGTCAAAGTGCGCTGACGGGCGGTAGCACGCTCGGCCAAATCGGTAGGCGGGTTATTGGCCATCTCAGGCGACTGTGCGGTAGGGCCATCCCCGCGCCCCGAAATGCCGTGGCAAGGGGCGCAATTCTCGGCCCACAACGCCTCGCCGCGCGCCGCCGACGGCCTTCCAGAGGGCGATTGCTGCGGAGGCGCGGCTTGGGCAGTGTTAATGAGCAAGCCTACCAACAAGAGGGCTGCTCCCAAAGATGGGATCAGCCCTGTCTTATCCCGGAAAAGGGCATAGAAAGGTTGCAAGTTCAATTTGAATACAGTCAATCTTCTTCCTCACACCTATGGCTACTTCGTACTCCCCATTTCTTCAGCCAGGGACGTGCCACAATGGGCACAAAAGGCATCCCCGGGCTGGTGGGGCATTCCACACTGAGGACAGGTATCGGCCAGCGAAGCGCCACAAGCAGCACAAAAGACATCACCCCGGTGGTAGGGCTGCCCGCAATCAGGACAGGCTAATGTGACCTTATCCGACGCCGCCGCATGTTTAATCAGCGAGGCAATCTCGGCCTCCACAGACTCTATCAAGTCAGTGGGGTACCCCTCCTTACCATCCGAGCGCAACTCGGCAATGGCATTCTCGATTTCGGCGTCGAGAGCAGCCTCGGCCTCAGGTGTTAGACGATCAAGCCGGTGTAGAATCTGGGCAGCCTCGGCCATATAGCGAGTGCGAACAATTTGATAGTCTTCGCTAGCAAGTTTACCTTGCTCCCGATCGAACTCTGCGTCTTTGAGCGCCGCATAGATGGCATCACGACGGGCAACGAGCTCGTCAGCAGTCAAAACAGTCTGATCTATACTCGACTGCGACCAACGCCCGCCCTTTGTGTCAAAAAAGGGACGAAATACGAAAGCAAAGGTCCCAGCAATCAACAAGGCGATGAGAATCATAGGAATAACAGTCACGGGGCGTTCCTTCCTCCTTAACCCTCTGTCTCCGCGGCCAATAAACGGTCGAGCAATCCATAGAGCTGCGGTTGAGTCAAGGGGCCGATCTGGACATGCTGAATCATTCCCTCTCTATCAATAAAGAAAGTTTCAGGCACACCGGTACATTGATAATCTTGAAAGATCCGAGAGCCGATGTCAGGGCCATTGGGATACGTAGTGCCGAAACGGTCCAGGTAAGCAAGCCCCTCGCTATCAATGTCCAGGTAATCGACGCCGATCAACCACACACCCTGGTCCCGGTAGTCATTCCAGGCCTGTTCCAGCAAGGGCATCTCCTTGTCACACTCTACGCACCATGAAGCCCAAAAGTTGAGCACGACTATCTGACCACGCATGTCCTGCAACGAGAACCGTTGTCCATTGAACTCACCGTTGAAGGCTGTCAGCTCGAAATCGGGGGCTGGCCGTCCTTGCAAGACAGTCGATGTTTTGGGGCGTAGTCCAAAGGCCAGCACAGCCACAAATGCCAGGACCAACCCCAGCGCCACTAGCAACCATACCGTCCGGCGCCGGGGCGACGTCGTCTCGGTCTGTACTTGCTCTGTCAAATTCACGATAGCTTCTCCAAATCCTGTTGCACGCGTTTGAGGTAACCATCCTCCAGGCTGGCATCATCGCTTAGCTGGCCTGAAACACCACGCGGGGCCTGATCCCCGTGCACACTCTCCACTGTAACAGGGGCTCGTCGTATTGCCCAACCACGCATCAGATAAGCCAGCCAGGCCAAGCCAAACAGGAGGGCTATCACCGGCAGAGCCCACACCAATACAAAGAACCCGCGCTTGGGTGGCACCTGCAACACGTGATCGCCGTAGCGGGCCGCGAAGTAATCCAAAATCTCTTGCTCGCTCTTGCCCTCAGCCAGCAACTCACCGATCTTAGCCCGCCATTGAGCACAGGTCTCAGTAGGGCAGTCGGCTACATTAATGCCGGTGCAGGTAGGACAACTTAGATTCTTCGCCACAGCGTTGATTTCATCGGCAGTGGGTTGCTGGGCAAACACAGGTGATGCTGCCACCGTGACTGTAAGTATGATGCAGGGCACAAGCCACCCAAAATATCTGCGCTTCTTGTTCATAGCACTCCTTGCTCTTGGGCAACCATCATGCGGGGACGGTACGCCGGGGTGCACTGGCTAACGCCAGACGGCGGTCTTCGGCCGGGTCAGGCCAGGCGGCGACGGCAGTACCCAGGATGAAGATAAAACCACCAATCCACAGCCAGTTGACGAGTGGGTTAACAAAGGCCTTGAAAGTAGCGGTCGCACCGCCATCCTCCCAACCAGCCACAATGACATACAGATCCTCGATCAGCGAATAGCGCATGGCCGGGATGGTCATTGGCTGCTCTTGGGGGATAAAGAAATCATGGGTGGGATGCAGCTCACCGATGTTACGCCCATTCCGGCTGACACTCAGAGTTGCGCCGGTACGACTTACATCGTCGGGAGCAGGCAACGAACGTAAGCCCTCATAAGTTAAGGTGTAATCACCAGTCAAAGTTGAAGTAATGGTAAAGGACTCGCCCACCGCCAAGTTACGTTGTGTCTCACTCTGGAAGAAGTTGGTCCCGATGACACCCAAGGCCATCATGATCACCCCAATATGAATGAGATAACCTCCATAACGTCGCCGGTTACGACCAAGCAGAGTCCATAGGGCACGCAGATAGCCTTCACCGGTACTGCGATGGCGAGCACGCGTGCCACGCCAGTATTCGAGCAAAGTAACGACGGCCGTGAAGGCAGCAAACCCGTAGAAGAGAGAAACCGGCAACACCCGCAGCTGAGTGCCAGGTAGGATGGCAAAGTTGCGCAACCCTAGAGCAAACAGGGCAGCCGTCACCCCCAAGCCGACCACCACCGGCCACAGCAACAAGCGGACCAACTTCTGTACAGAAGCCCGCCGCCAGGGCATCAGGGGGGCAATTCCCATCAGCACCACCAACGCCGCCAGCAGTGGCCCGTTCACCTGATTAAAGAACGGGGGGCCCACAATGGCCTTCTGCCTGGCCACCAATTCGGACACCACAGGAAAGATAGTCCCCCAAAATGTAACAAAGAAGACGGCCAAGAACAGCAGATTTTGCAGCAAGAAGATCGACTCACGTGAGAGCAGCGAGTCTAGCTCGTTTTCACTCTTGAGGCTATCCAGCCGCTCAAAGAGCAAGATGACCGAATAGATAAACATTAACCCAATGAAGATCAAAAAGAGAGGCCCAATACCTGACTGGGCAAAGGTGTGCACTGAGGAGATGACACCGCTGCGGGTGAGGAAAGTTCCAAAAATGACCAAGCTGTAGGTCATGATAATGAGCGCCATGTTCCAGACTTTGAACATGCCCCGTTTTTCTTGGATCATCACCGAGTGCAAGAAGGCAGTGCCGGTCAGCCAGGGCATCAAGGCCGCGTTTTCCACTGGATCCCAGGCCCAATAGCCACCCCAACCCAGCACCCCATAGGCCCACCAGCCGCCCAGCAGCAGCCCCATTGAGAGAAACAACCATGCGACCAGTGTCCAGCGGCGGGTGGCGCGAATCCACAGATCTCCTGTCTGACGAGTGACCAGCGCAGCAATGGCAAAGGCATACGGAATAACGAAGCTCACAAACCCCAGATAAAGCATGGGAGGGTGGATAATCATACCCCAGTGCCGCAGCAACGGATTCAATCCATTGCCGTCGGCTGGCGTAAAGCCCAACTGATGAAAGGGGTTGATATTCACCATATCAGCCAGCAATTGGGCTCCGCTGGTCAAGCCCAAAGCTTCGAGAGGCACGGCAAGTAGCGTCCAAATGCCCGAAATCAAGCTGATGAAAAAGAACAGCGTGATCTGTGTTACGGCGATAACGTAGGGCATAAGGGTACGCATCTTACCCCATTTACGCAGCAAAACAGCCCCCCCGAAAAGAGACATCAACCATGACCAGAAGAGCAACGACCCAGCCTGACTGCCCCACAAAGCGGTCATTTTGAAAAAGACGGGCATGGCCCGATTGCTCACCTCGGCTACATACAAGGTGCGGAAGTCGCCAAGGATGAGCAGGTACTCCAGGATGACCACGCTCAAAGTCAACAGGCCAGTCACGGTCAAAGCCGCGTTGCGCGCGCTCATCACCAATTCGGGCATCCGCCGACGCGCGCCAACCAGGGCTGCCACCGTGGCATACAAAGCTAAGACTAATGCTAACAATAACGCAACATAGCCAATATTCGCCATTATTATCGTCCCTCAAACAAACATCTGTCTATGGGTAATTTATCAGCTTACGAACAGAACAACAAACACGTTGTCCCTCAATCTTGCCCGCAACACGCAGTCTTGCAAGCTATCGAACAGCTTCTACCTTCTCTTCAGTGAAGCCACCCTCCTCATATCGGGAAGGGCATTTGAGCAGAAGGGTTTGAGCGATGAACTCGTTTCCGTCGTATTTGCCCTCAATGATGGCTTCAGCATCATGGCGCATTTGGTCCGGCTTGGGGCCATTAAAGACAACCGGGAGAGTTCCACCTTCTTCGCCAACTATTTCGAAACTTAGGTTCAGATCACGCGAATTGAAATCGATACTGTCGCCAATCACTTTGCCTGATACGCGCACGTTGCGATCGTAAATGACGGATCCCTTGTCATTCAATTCTTCTACAGTGAGAAAATAGGCAGCCGTGCTCTGAGTAGCAGTGAAAATAAGGTAGATGATCGCCAGCGCAATCACCGCGCCACCAATAATGAACTTGACGCGTTTGTTGGCGGCGCTACTACCAGTGTGCGGTTGTGCCTGAGTTACCACTTCACTCATTATCCAATACCCCCATTTCAATGTTTTCGGCTTTTTGATGTGTTTTTAAGGTCGGACCGGCGCCCACCACAACCGTGCGTCCGCAGACGGAGGCACGCCCTTGAGGGCAATCAAGAATGGATAATCACCGACCTCGAGCATGCGATCATAAGTAAAGTAACGATCCAATTTGGCCTGGGCATACACCTCTTGCATAGCTACGTACCAGGGCAAGCCATCTGTCTTTTGATAATGCCAATACTCAAAAGCCTTAAAATGCCAGGTCCAACTGAAGTCGCCGTCATTCCAGGATGAAATGCGAGACCAGCCATATTCACGGGCCAAGGCAGCAAAGTCCACGTAGTAGCCATGTAGCACCGGCTTTTCAATGCCCCCCTGTTCGGGAGCAATCTCAGCCCTCGCCCGATAGCTATAATCCCAGGTGTTAACGGTGATAGGTCGCCCGCAGGTACCGCTTTGGTCCGCACAGCGCAAGAAGACCCGCCAATAGGTCTCCCCGCCCATATCATCACGGGCTATCTCCATCACCTGTCCAGCATCGGTATGATACTCAAACAGAGTGTCCACAGCGCGCCCGCTTTTGTGCCAACTCGCGTATTCCGACGTTTCGCTGAAGAAATCGTAAGGGCGGGCAGCCTCTGACACTTGCCCCAGGAAATCGTAGCCCACTTCATCCGCCAAGCGGCGGCGTAAGGCATCGTATGAGTCATCCACCCGGTCGCTGAAATAGGGTGTCAGCGCCGGAGTAGGCAAGTCCAGGCCGATCACCGGCACCAAGTCCCACGGCTCGCCATCGCCACTCTGGCTAGGTGTCAAGTCTTCAACGTACAAAGGCGAGGGCATTGCATCGGCCCAAGTTAGCAACGGTGTACCGTAATTGATAGCATTACCACTCCAGGTAGGCCGTCCATCCAGCCACGTGACGTCCGTCAGATGCAGCGGCAGCTGATGCTGCTCGCCAAGTGTCAGCCACAAGAGCTGCTCCCCGTCGAAACGCCGGTGCAGCACAGCCAAGCGCTCCCCCTCCGGTGACCAGGCTGGACCGTCGTCCCGA
Source organism: Anaerolineales bacterium (assembly GCA_020343875.1). Taxonomy (GTDB): domain Bacteria; phylum Chloroflexota; class Anaerolineae; order 4572-78; family NAK82. The sequence goes on from CP070811.1 coordinate 1,422,639, forward strand.
CCTAGCCAGGTAACGCGCGTTACCATCCCACCCTCGACGGGGGGAGCCAAGGCATCTAGGGTGTATACCTCGCGTTCACCAAGCCAGTTGCGAACAAAGGCCAGCCTTGTCCCATCCGGGCTCCAGGCAGGCCACTCCTCAGCAGCTTGGTTATCTGTGATCTGGGTCAGGGCGCCAGTCTCCACATCCAGTACGAATAGATCCTTATCACCTAACCGCCAAGATGTGAAGGCAATATGTCTCCCATCCGGGCTCCAAGCCGGGGCAAAATCGCCAGCCTCCGACTCAGCGGTCAGATTCTGGAGCGCACCGCTCTCCACGTCTACCAGCCAGATATCCAGATCACCAGCACGGAATGATTCAAACGCGATTTGCGCTCCGTCTGCACTCCACGCGGGCGCCCCATCATAGTCTGGGTGATCGGTCAGACGCGTCTCCTGGCCTGTCGCCAAGTCCAAGACATAAAGGTCCCAGTTTCGTTCCCGACGCGAGGCAAAAGCCAGCTTCGTCCCATCAGACGAGTAGGCTGGATCTCGGTCTTCATTAGAATCGTTAGTTAATTGCCGCAGGTCGGCGCCGACCTCGTCCAAGCTGTAGAGATCCCACTGTCCATGTCGGTACCCAGAAAAGGCAAGGCGCGACATACCAGAAAAGGCCAGGGCTACCGGACGAACGGTCGCTGGCAATCCGAGTACGATCATCAAACCCATGATTGTCCCGACACGGACATACCGAAGCCAGATGGGTTAACCTCCCCCTCGAAACAACATCCCTTTAGCGCCCCACACCGGGGTGTGGAACCGTAGGGATGCTTTTGGACAGGCCAATACACTATTTAGCCACAGGATATATTTAACCACAAGTGCATTAACCTAAGATTAAAGGCGATAACGAATTAAGACTGATTGACAAAGGCCATGGGACGTGCTAAACTTGGCTGACATCTCCCCGCCCCCGCCGTGGAAGTCACGAGGCGCGCCATTGGAAACCGAAGCATCTATAGGCGCCGATAGATGAGGGCTGTCGGGATCCAGTGCCCAGTTTTCCTCATTGATCTCAGCCCTTTCGCAGCATTTGCCAGGCCACAACGCCTCGGTCGAGGTGAACCAGCTATGGACGCCCAATACAACCGTAATTTCCGTCGACCACTGATTCTGGCCCACCGCGGGGCTAGCCAGCAAGCACCCGAGAACACAATGACTGCCTTTCGCCTGGCAGCTAAAATGGGCGCTGACGGTATCGAATTGGACGTCCAGCTGTGCAAAGACGGCGAAGCCGTTGTTATCCATAACTTCACCGTAGACGAAACCACAAGCGGCAGCGGGCGGGTCAAAGATTTCACTCTGGCGGAGATACAGTCCTTGGACGCAGGCAGTTGGTATGGGCCTGAATTTGCTGGAGAACGAATCCCCACTCTGGCCCAGGTATTGCACGAACTTGGACCCCGCTTAATGCTCAACATCGAGCTAAAGGCACCAACCCTCCGGTCCGATGGGCTGGAAGCAGAAGCCGTCAGGTTGGTGGAAGACGCCAACATGGTCCACCGGGTGACTATCTCTTCGTTCAATCTAGCGACGCTGTGGCGCATTCATCGTCTGAATCGCCACCTTTCCACCGGGCTGCTCTATGCACCAGACCAGCCTCGCCATCTGCGTGATCGTTGGCTGCAGCCTCTCGTCCGGCCCAACGCCCTCCATCCTCGCTGGGATATGATCGACAAACAGGCCATAGCCGCTGCCCACCGCCAGGGGTTGGCGGTCAATCCCTGGACCTGCAACGAGCCAGAGGCTATGCTTCGCCTGATAAGTTGGGGAGTAGACGCCATCATCACAGACCACCCCGACCTGCTGTATAACCTTTTACATATCACTGAGTCTGGAGAAAAAAGAGACAAGCATTGAGCACCCCACGGCACTTGCCTGCGCGGTTCTTAAAGATCGCCTTTCACCTACTTTATTACCAATTGGCGTGGACCTACGACGTAGTAGCCTGGCTCGTCTCGTTCGGCCAGTGGACAGCCTGGCGGCGCACCGCCACGCTATTCTTGCAAGAAGGTCCCGTCCTGGAACTGGCCTACGGCACCGGCGGCCTAATGGCCGATATGGCAGCAGGCGGCCTGGCGCCGGTGGGGCTGGATCTCTCACCGTACATGGCACGCATAACACAGCGACGCTTGGTACGGCAGGGGATCATTCCCCGGTTAGTTCATGGTCAGGCGCAACACCTTCCCTTCCCCGACGCCTCATTTGCCAACGTGATATCTACCTTCCCGACTGAATTCATCCTAGATCCCCAGACATTGGGTTCAATCGCCCGGATTTTGCAGCCTGGAGGCTGCCTGGTAGTAGTCGCAATCGGCTACTTGAAGGGGCCCGAACCTTTGCGTGGTTTGGTTGAGTGGCTGTATCAGATCACCGGTCAGCGTGAGTTCCCCAAACCCAAACCTCTGGCCCGCCTCGAGGCGTTCGGCTTCAATGCCCAGTGGCAATATGCAACGCTGGGCAATGCCACGGCTCGCCTACTGGTGGCCACCCGCCGTTGAGAATGATTCCACTTCCTTCATATCCCATCCATAAAGAAAACAGCCTTCTTTTCCCCACGGGCTGCCTCATGGTATAATCAGCCCAAGTTGTGGGGGGAGTTGCAGCCCTACCAACACCCGAGACGGAGCTTAGATATTGAGCGACTTTGTGAATCCCTACCTTGCCGGTCGGCCTATTGAGAGCCCTGGGATGTTTTATGGACGCGATGACGCTTTGATCTGGGTAGAGCAACAACTCACTCTCGACCGTCGTTTCCTCATCGCATATGGCCCGGACTTGATCGGCAAAACTTCGCTGATCCGCCGCCTGCCCGCTGTTTTGCCAAAGCATATTTATTGCCTGTATTTTGAGTGCAAGCCCCATGAAGACAGGGCTTTGCCCCAGGTATGGGCGGCGCTGGCAGGCGAGCTGGCTGATCAGTTGATGGCCCAAGGCCTTGTGTCACCTCACCAGGTGGATACAGCTGTCGACTCTGCAGCAGCCGTTGAGGCTCTCCTAAGACACGCGGGGCCTGATCAGAACGCAGATCCCTCTCAAGGAAAGGGAACCTACAGGTTGCTGCTTGTTCTCGATGATGCACATCGGGTGGCAGGCACCGCTCCATCCTCCACAGCCAGCTTCTTCGACTTCCTGACCAACTTGCTGACCGAAGTGCCCGCACTGCATGTGTTGTTGACGCTATCCGACCTGAGTTATGACCAGCTCACTCACTCCCTGCCTATCAACGCTATGGCCTTTCGCCTGGGGCCGCTCCGTAGCGATGCAGCCCAGCAACTCATCACCCGACCTGCGCAAGGAGCGTTGCGGTTCGACGCTGGAGTAGTCAAGCGCATTGCTGAGATCACATCAAACCACCCTTACTATTTACATCTCTTCTGTTACACCCTGTACAACTATTGCGCACACAAGAGATGGATCAACCAGAGCGATATTGACCAGGTGCTCAAGGCGTTGCTGAATCTCCCTAATGAGCCGTTTCAGGCCATTTGGGAGCAGTCTAATAGGGCTGAGCAAGCGGCACTGACGGCCCTGGCTGGGCTAAAAGGCGCGCACGGGCCAATTACCCGGCAAGAGGTAACCAACTATCTACGACGATTCGACACGGGGACTGCGCCTGATGTTATCTTCAGCGCCCTCGAGTCGCTGGCCGACCGGGGTGTGCTGGTGCGCATGGGAGCTTTGAGCTATCGCTTTAGCGTGAACCTCTTCCGCTACTGGCTCGACTATCACACCGATCCGGCCCAGGTACTACACGGCGCCAATTGGACCCGACTCAGCGCCCAATTTGCCCAGCGCCCTGCCTCCGAGGAAGTGGAACCTGTGGAGTCTCCGGGCAGTAGCCGTGAGACACAGGAGGAAAGAACCCATAAGCGTGGTTCGACGGTAGGTCGGCTGGTCATTGGGGGGTTGACCGCAACAGCCTTACTCGGTGTGGTCCTTCTGGCACTGGCCTCTCGCGGCATGTTGCCTGTGGAAATCGTCAGCCCAATCCCAACAGAGATGCCAACCCAGCAGTCGCTTGGCGGCTTCGCATCACCGGTCCCCACCCCTACCTCCACATCGGTTCCCACGCCGACGCCCACCCGTCCGTTGGTTGTCGCCCGTTCCTTGCCGGCCATTGTCTATATGGCGCGAGGCGGCACTGACAGCGTAGCTCCCGCCACGTGGGATCTCTTCGTAATGGACGCCGACGGCACCAATCGCCGGCAACGGACGGATAGCAACGCGGATGACATCACACCGATCTGGTCGCCCGATGGACAGCGCATTGCTTTTGTCTCGCAGCGCGACGGTAACCGAGACATATACATGATCTCCGCAGATACCCTCACAGACACGCAGCCAGTGAATATCACCCGGCATCCGTCCGAGGACTGGACACCAGCTTGGTCCCCCGACGGGCAGAAAATTGCCTTCTCGTCAAATCGCCAGGGGAACTGGGAAATCTTCATCGTGAATCCCGACGGCACCGACTTGAGACAAATTACCAACGACGGAGAGGGGAATCTGTCCCCAGTCTGGTCGCCCGACGGACAGACAATGGCGTACGCCAGCAAGCGCGACGGGGATTGGGAGATCTACACTATGCCAGCCCCAGATGTCCAGGGCCAGTTGACAGGTGAGCGGCGTCGCCTGACGTTTTCCACGGGGAATGATCTGTCGCCCCTCTTTTCTCCCACAGGGAGCCGCATTGCCTTTGAGAGCAACCGAGAAGGAGACGTTGAGATTTACGTGATGAATGCTGACGGGTCAAACCAGCAGAACCTCAGCAATCTACCTTCCGCAGATGACCACGGCCCGGTCTGGTCGCCTGATGAGCAACGACTGGTATTCTATTCCAACCGTGAGGGAAACTGGGATCTATTTGTGATGAACGATACGGGAGAGGGGGTGATCAATCTTACCAGCACTCTTGACAGCGATGAGCAGGCGCCTGCCTGGCGACCTTAGCGCCCCTCCAACTTCATGTGATCCTTCAGGTTGTGTTCCACCGCATAAGCGGCCGCCTCGGCGCGATTGGAAACCCCCAACTTGCCTAGAATATTGCTGACGTAGTTGCGTACGGTCCCTTCACCCAAGTACAGTGATTCGGCTATCTCTCGATTTGTTTTACCTTCAGATATGAGGGCAAGCACTCGCAATTCCTGCTCGGTCAGATCGGCAAAGGCAGCAAAGGCTTCTTTACGGGCCGCTTCCCGGACTCTGGCAAGTACGCGCCGAGTCAGGCTGGGATCGATCAGTGCCTCACCGCGGCCAACTGTCTCAATAGCCCGCACCAGTTCGTCACTCCCGATTTGCTTGAGGACGTAACCCGCCGCACCGGCAGCAATGGCATCGAATAGCAATTCATCTTCCGCATACGAAGTCAGCATGATGACTCTAGTTTCGGGGACTTGACTGATGATCTGCTGACAGGCGTCAATCCCGCTGCTTCCTGTCAGACGAATGTCCATCACCACTACGTCCGGTTGGTGTTCAAGCGCGCGACTGACAGCCTCCTCAGCCGTGGCAGCTTCGGCCACCACTTGCCAGCCCGACTGGCGCTCCAAGAGCCCCCTCAAACCCAGGCGCACGACTTCATGATCGTCAACCACCATTATTCTCACAGTGTTACCCCCTCATAAAACAGGCGTCACATCCCGTTTGAGGGCCTTATGCTCATAAGGCACCTCCAGGTCTATGACTACACCACGCCCAGGCTGGCCACTAATGCTTAGTTCACCGCCAAGCAACATCGTTCGCTCACGCATATTTCGCACTCCCTGCCCCCTCCCATCGCTAGGCAAGTCGGTCATCCCAACGCCGTCATCGGCAATCCGAAGCCGCATTGAGCCTGCTCCCCAGTGCAAACGCACCACAACCCGCTTGGCATGAGCGTGGCGAGATATGTTGGTCAATGTCTCTCGCACAATACTCAAAACGTGTCTTCGCTGCTCGGTGGTGAGCAGGAAAGGATCATCACCGTCTACACTCAGGTCAACAGACAGCAAGGTATTTACCTGCAAGTCACGCAGCATTTTGGAGAGTCCCCTCCCCAATTCTGCGGCCTCAGTTGTGGGTTCAGCGCGCAAGTCAAAGATGTAACGTCGGATCTCTTGAATAGTGCTATTAAGTGATCGCATCACCTCAGCTAGCTTCCCTTTTGCTTCGCCGGGCGAGTCGTCCATCAAATAGGTTACACTTTCCAGCATCAGGCCAGCCGCATAGATGGACTGAATCGTCCCGTCATGCAATTCTCGCCCAATCCGCTCCCGGTCGGCCATCAACACCTGAGCTCGCTCCGCTTCCTCAAGTACCCGAGCTGTCTCAATCTGAAATATCTCCATAGCTCGGATCACGCTGTAGGCGAGGAGCAAGCCAAAGATGGAAACAAAGACCTGAATAGGTACACCAATGGTACGTTCCAGCAGGCTATAGTTCAACACGTTGGCCGGTACAAAAGGGGCGTCGGGCACAACCAGGCCGTTGAGCAAGGCCAACGCTGCCAGCGACAAGCTGGCCATCCTCAGAAAGTGCTCGATACGCGGCAAGTCCAGCAGCTGAATCTCTCGCTGGATATGCTTGTGAAGCCCTAACGCAGCGGTTATCGCCGATGGGCCTGCCAGACAATAGCGACCGAACACCTCCCAGTAGGTCAAGAGTAGTTCATCTGGGGCCAAATGAAGGAGCCAGCTTCCGATCAAGGTCACTCCCCAGGCTATAAACAGCCCTATGGGAAGCCACGTTGCCCATCTCTGTGACACCAGCTCCGGCGCCATCAATTGCAGCCCAAATCGCATCAGAGCAGCGAATGACAGCGCCAGCAGCGATGTCTGGGCAAAGTATAGGGCCGCGATCAGCCTGACTGGGAGGTACGTAATCTGGATGGGGATAAACACCTGGCCCCATTGAGCCAATCCATTAGCGATGCCGAATATTGCCAGAAATGGAAGGCTCTTGGTCAGTGCCAAGCGACTATGTTGGCGTGACTGCGAAGCAATGGCCAGTCCAACCACGAAGAAGACCTGGCCATACAGGAAGAAAAAGACGGTTTTGTTGGTCTCAAAAAAACCGCGCAGTAAATCAGTCATACCTTTCCTGGCATCCCTGAGGCGACACTCGCATTTCGTGTAGTATTTGGTCTACAAAAGACACAAAAACCCCAGGCGAGCGACCTAGCAGCCACCTCAACATATTCGAATTACCCCAAAACCCATAGCGCTCATAGTAGCGAAACATCCTGCCCAGAGACTCAATTTGATAGTCACCCAAGCCGCCTGCACGTGCTTGCCGTTCCCATACATTAAAGGGTTCCGTTTCAGCACAAACCATGCGCCCGAGGCTACGGCTGAGGATGGTGGCGACTTCAGTCTGTGCCAGCACTTCAGAACCAGCCAATTCGTAGATGGCCCCTTGATGCATGCCCTGGGTGAGCACTATGGCGGCAGCAGTAGCTACGTCCTTCAAATCAACCATTCCTAAGCGGGTCTCAACGGCATAAGGCACCCGGTAGACACCATGGTCCACAATTGAGTCCCAGCCAGCCAGAATATTTTGCATATAGGCAGCTGGCTGCAGAATCGTAAAAGGTAGGCCAGATTCGAAGAGATGTTCTTCCACCCGCAACTTCTGCCAGTGGTGTGGCATGGCCTCTACTTGGGGATGAAGCACCGAATGATAGACGAAATGTGCTACTCCCGCTGAACGGGCTGCGTCAATGACTACTTTCCCAATAGTTAGCTCATCAGGGCTCATGTTGGGACAAATATGATAGAGGGACCGAACTCCTTGAGCGGCCTGATCCATAGTTGCCCGGACGCGCATGTCCCCAACCATCACTTCCTGGGCACCCAGTTCTTCCAGCGGCTGCACCTGCTTCGCACGATAGACCAAGGCGCGAATCGCAGCACCTCGCCCGACCAATGCGCGAACAACAGCCCGACCGGTTTTACCGGCTGCTCCCGTAATGAGAATCACAGGTCCTACTCCGCCTTAATTCCTGTTTCGGCTTTCCTTGGGATCGATTCCATTTTAACACAACCTCACTTGGCCGCAAACCGACGGCTCAATTCTCTCTCGGTGCCAGAAAAATTGTTTGACAACCCCATCTTCTTGGACTACAATCCACACGATTATGGAAGATAGCCTCTCAACTGGTGAGAGCACAAGAGGTGATATTTTAATGATGACCAGCGCCGAAATTCGACAGGCCTTTCTGAATTATTTTAAGAAGCAGGGCCATGCTATTGTGTCCAGCTCATCTCTCATTCCAGGCAACGATCCCACGTTGCTTTTCACCAACGCCGGCATGGTACAGTTCAAGGACGCATTCCTGGGCTTGGAAAAGCGGGAATACACGCGCGCCACCACCTCCCAAAAATGCATGCGAGTTTCGGGCAAACACAACGACTTGGAAAACGTAGGACCTTCGCCGCGTCATCACACCTTCTTCGAAATGCTAGGCAACTTCTCATTCGGTGACTATTTTAAAAGAGAAGCTATTCGCTACGCCTATGAATGCCTGACACAAATTTACGGACTGGACCCAGACCAACTATACTATACTGTGCATACGGACGACGACGAGGCCTTTGGCTACTGGGTGGACGACATGCAGGTGGACCCAGAGCGTGTCTATCGAATGGGCGACAAGACCAACTTCTGGATGATGGGTGATACCGGGCCGTGCGGCCCCACTAGCGAGCTGCATTACGACTGGGGCCCCGAGTTTTGCACTTGTGGTCAACCCGATTGCAGCGTAGCCCTCGACAACGGCTGCGAACGCTGGCTGGAGATCTGGAATCTGGTCTTCATGCAGTTCAACCAAGCGGCCGACGGGTCACGAACGCCCCTGCCCAAACCAGGCGTGGACACGGGTATGGGCCTGGAGCGCATCGTGTCGGTGGTGCAAAACAAGCGCAGCAATTACGAAACTGACCTATTTACTCCTATTATGGACCGCGTGCAGGAATTGTTGGGGCACAGCGACGCAGAACGCGAAAAATACCTGGTATCATACCGCGTCATCGCCGACCACGGGCGGGCCGTTACCTTTATGATTGGAGATGGGGTGATGCCTGGCAACGAAGGGCGACGGTACGTGCTACGTCTCATCTTGCGCCGGGCCGCCCGTCACGGACGAATGGCTGGCTTTAGCAACCCCTTCCTAGCGGAGATAGCCAGAGTTGTCTTCAAAGAGATGGGTGCACACTACGCCGAACTCAAAGCGCGCCAAGAATTCATCCTGAACGTCATTGCACAGGAAGAGGAACGCTTCTATCAGACTTATGAGTTTGGACTGAAGCTATTGACTGATCTGATGGATAACTTAAAGGGGCGTGACGAATCAGTCATCTCCGGCCCGGATGCCTTCAAGCTGCACGCCACATATGGCTTCCCCTTTGAGCTAACCCGTGACATCGCCCTGGAACACGGGTTACTGGTGGACGAAGCCGGCTTCCGACATGAAATGACCGGCCACGAAAAGATCTCCGCCTCGGACCAGTTCAAAGCAGCAGGCGAAGAGAAATTGGCATTCTATGCCAACCTGTTGGAAAAGATGAAAACTGATGGTCAGGTTGGCGCCGCAGGAGTGAAGCACTCTCCTTATGACCATATGGAAACGGAAAGCCAGCTGGTATCCATCATCCGTGATGGGCAGGTGGTCCAGTCGGCGCGCGAAGGCGAGTTAGTAGAGCTGGTACTGGCTGCTACCCCCTTCTACGTGGAGGCCGGCGGGCAAATCGGCGACACCGGCCTCATCGTGCATTTTGATGATCCCGACTCCCCACCCGCCTGGGAATTTCAAGTCACTGACAGTCAAAAACCAGTCACCGGACTCATCGTCCATGTGGGGCAAATGACTACTGGGGTGGCACGCCCAGGCGATGAGGCCCAGGCCATCGTGGACCTTGAACGTCGTTGGGACATCATGCGCAACCATACTGCCACTCACCTGCTCCACAGCGAACTGCGGCGTGTCTTGGGTGAGCATGTCCAGCAGGCGGGTTCGTTGGTTGCTGTAGACCGATTGCGCTTTGACTTCACCCACCCAGGTATGCTGACCCAGGAAGAGTTGCTAACCATCGAAAGTTCAGTCAACGACGCCATCCTGGTCAATCACCCCATCCGCCCCGAATACCACACTTATAAAGAGGCGGTCGCGGCCGGCGCGATAGCTCTCTTCGGTGAAAAATACGGCGACGCGGTGCGCGTCGTCAAGATCGGTGACGAGGATGCTCCCTTTAGCCAGGAGTTGTGCGGTGGCACCCACGTGCACTACACCGGCGACATCGGCTTCTTCCACATTGTTTCGGAAGGAAGCGTGGCAGCAGGCGTGCGCCGTATCGAAGCCGTGACGGGCCGCTATGCCTATCAATTGGTGCAAAATCGAATGGCCACGCTAGATGCAACGGCGGCTTTTCTGGGCTGCGCTCCCGACGAGGTAGACCGAAAAGTCCTAAATTTGATGGGGCAACTCCAAAACATGGAGAAGGCAGTTGAGAAGCTGCAACGGCAACTGGCCCGGCAAGATTTCGAGCGATTGCTCAGCCGGGTGCAAGAGGTTAGCGGCATCAACGTGCTGTCAGCCCAAGTAGAGGCCACCAGCGTTGCGATGCTGCGCGAAATGAGCGATTGGTTTCGCGACCGCTTGGGTTCAGGCGTCATCGTGTTAGGGGCAGTACTGTCTGGCAAGCCCAGCTTGGTCGCTGCCGTCACGCCAGACTTGCTCAACCAAGGGCTGCATGCTGGCACGTTGGTGAAAGCGGTTGCCCAGGAGGTCGGCGGTGGTGGCGGTGGTAAACCCACTCTGGCCCAGGCTGGGGGGCGGGATGCGTCACGCTTGACCGAAGCATTGAGTCACGTGCCTGGCCTGGTAGAGCAGTCACTAAAACGCTAAAAGACCCACGCCTTAGCAGATGATAGATCCTGAGCAATCAGTAAATTAGATCTGGCCCCGACGTGAGCTGGGACAAGCCGAGTGGCACAAAGGCGTGCCACATCCTTGAGAATTCGAGGCTGCTGAGCCTGCCAGGCGTTGACTATTTGAAGTTCAAGGAGGGAAACAAATGACATGTCGTGTCAAGGTGATCCTCTTTATGTTGGCGTTTATCAGCCTGCCCATGGGCTGCGCGCCTCCCACCGAGCCCCCTCCAACACCGACCATTGAGCCTGCTCCAGCTACCTCGACGCCTGAACCAGTGGCAGCGGCCACATCAACTGCGCGTCCATCAACAGCCACACCGACCCCCAAACCACCCACCGCCACACCAACACGAACGGTCACGCCCACCCCCAGACCACCCACTGCCACGCTTACCCCCAAACCGCCCACTGCCACCAGCACCCCAACCCTTGCTCCGACTGACACCCCGATTCCGACACCGCAGCCCCAACCCGCGGCATTGACAGGCCGGATTTTCTTCCCGGTCTTCGACCCGGAAGTCGAGACCTATAACATTTTCTCAGCCAGAGTGGACGGGAGCGACCGCAGGCTGGTGGTCGCAGAAGCCAGCCAGCCGACCCTCAACTCCAACGGCCAACGCATCGCTTTCCGTTCGTGGAAAAGCGATGATCGGGGTCTCTTCGAGCGCGGAGTCGATGGCGGCGACGCCTGGCGATTCAACGTTCACTTCGAAGCAGCCAGACCCAGCTTTTCTCCCGACGACCGATTCTTCCTTTTCCAATCACGAGAGGGGGGCGAATATTTCGCCATCTATCGCACCATTGACCTGGAGCATAGGGTGCTGCGGCGTGAGATCTTCCCCATTCAAGGCGAGGCGCCTGCCTTCGCCCCTGACGGTCAAAGCTTCGTTTACAAGGGATGGCTGGGCAGCGACAACGGTTTGATAGCAAGCAACCTGGATGGTAGCTCTCCCAGGCAACTCACCCAAGAGCTCAGCGATACCAATCCAGCCGTTTCTCCTGATGGGCAAAGCATTGTCTTTATGTCCCAAAGCAGTGGGAACTGGGACATTTATATCATGGGGATTGACGGGGCAGGGCGAGAGCAGTTGACCACCGATTCTGCCCGCGATGGCCTTCCCACTTGGTCGCCAGACGGAAAAACAATTGCGTTCATCTCTGAACGGAGCGGCGAATTTGAAATCTGGGCCATGGACGCCGACGGCAGCAACCAACGCCTTCTTTTCGAGTTAGGGGGCCCTATAGACGGAATTGTGAAGGTCGACGTGCAAAACTCACGGGGTTGGATCGAGGAGACTATCGACTGGGCACCGTGACCGGCTATTCCAACCCAGAAAAGGCGGTAGTGCCCTCTTTCCGCCTTCGCATCCATGAGCCCCTGCCTTCGCAGGGGCTAAGTACTTCTAATGCCCTGGATTGGGTGCCCCCAGCCCCCCCAATCGCCTAGCCGCCTCCGCCAGCGTCTCCAATCGCTTTGGAAAAGCGAAACGTACCAGGTCTTGTCCCAGCCTGGGGTCGTGGTAGAAGCTGCTGCCTGGCACCACTGCCACTTTCCTCTCAACCGTCAACCAACGAGCGAAGGCCACGTCTCGACTGGCTTGTCCGGACAGGCTACCTGGAGGCATCGCCACATCAGGCTGTAGGGCGGAGAAGTCGGCCATCACATAGTAGGCCCCCTCTGGGGGCGCAGCCTGGAAGCCTGCCTCCTCCAGAATGGTCATCATCCTGTCACGGCGAGCGGTATAAGTCCGGAGCAACTCGGCATAATAACTGTCAGGCAAGGCCAACGCGACAGCCGCTGCCTCCTGTAAGGGCGTCGGCGCACAGATAGTAAGAAAGTCATGGACGGTGCGCACCGCGTTCGACAGTCTGGGGCATGCCACTACCCAGCCCACCCGCCAGCCGGTGGCGGCATAGGTTTTACTCAACCCGCTGGTGGTTATCGTCCGCTGCGCCATGCCCGGCAGGGTAGCCAGGGGGCAATGCTCACGCCCATCGTAAATGATATGTTCATAGATTTCGTCAGTAATGGCGACCGTATCATACTCAACACACAGGCGGCCAATAAGCGAAAGCTCGTCCCGTGTGAACACGCGTCCGGTGGGGTTATGGGGCGTGTTGACGATGATCGCCCGGGGCCGTTGGGCAAACGCAGCTCGCAGTCGGGCTTCGTCCAGCCTGAAGTCCGGCGGCGAAAGCGTGACCCAGGCAGGCTCCCCTCCCGCGAAGAGGACACCCGGCAGGTAGTTTTCGTGAGCCGGCTCCAGGATGATCACCCGGTCGCCAGGGTCCACCACACCCAGCAAAGCGGCGACAATTGCCTCGGTGACGCCACAGGTAATGGTGATATCAGTCTCCGCATCCACTGCCATGCCATAATAGCGCATGTATTTGTCAGCCAAGGCCACACGCAACCGGGCGGATCCCCAGGTGACAGCGTACTGGTTGTTACCACTCTGCAACGCCTGAGCCGCCGCAGTCAGCACCTTCGGCGGCGGGTCAAAGTCAGGGAAACCCTGGGACAGATTGAGGGCATCATGTTTTTGGGCCAGACGCGTCATCTCACGAATTACCGATTCGGTCAGGCCAGCCAAGCGCTGTGCAGGATGCATAGATCAGTACCTCTGTTATGGCTGGCGGTTACCTTCGTCCCGGTAACCAATCGAAAAGCCGAAACATGAAACGCTCAATCGATGCCTGCCAGCGCCAAAAGGCAACGGCAATGGGGACCATCAGCAGGATAATAGCTATCCACTGGCGAGCGTTCAGGTCGGTCGCGTGCGCACCCAGCCAGTTGGGGATAAAAACACCTGGCAGGCGGCCCACCAGCACCAACAGCAGCAACTCCCCCAGTGGCAGCGGCGACAGCCCGGCCACGAAACAGGCAGCATCGTCAGGCAGGAAAGGGAAGAGAAAGATGAGAAAGAAAGCCGTGGAACCATGGCGCCTTGCCAACTCATTCAGGCCGGCCAGCCACTTAGGAGGGACCCAGCGCTCGACCAGCGGTCGACCGAAACGGCGGGCCAACCCCATGGCAATTCCCGAACCGATCATCGTACCGGTCATATTGACCAGGGTTCCTAGCCATGGCCCATACAGATAGCCGCCCACCAGCCCTAACACGTGACCTGGGATGGGTGCCAGCAGTGCCTGCGTCACTTGCAGGCCGATCAGCACCAACGCGCCCCAAGGGCCCCAGCTAACCACCACCATCCGCAGGCGATCTGGGTCAGACAGCATCAGTCGTAAGAGAGCGGCTAAAGGCTTGCCGCCATATGCTCCCCCGAGCACGGCCACGAGCAAAATCAGGCTCCATACCGCCGCCTTTCTCCAGGTCCTCTTGCGGCGCGTACCGCGAGCATCCTTCTCGTCCATCAACCAGCCATTTTACACACAAGCTTCAGGTTTTTCAGCCACCAGCCTCGGGCGATGGTTGATAGCCGGTCGCTGAAAGCCCGTCTCCTCCAAACTGAGTGTTGTATAAACTGGCGTAGAGCCCGCCTCTGGCCAGCAGCTCGGCATGCGTGCCTTGCTCCACCAGCTCACCCCCATCCATGACCAGAATCAGGTCCGCAGCTAAAATAGTGCTCAGCCGATGAGCGATGACCAAGCTGGTACGGTCTTGCATTACCCGCTCCAGAGCAGCCTGGATGAGTGCCTCACTCTGTGAGTCGAGGGAAGAGGTGGCTTCGTCCAATACCAGGACGCGCGGGTCTTTCAGGATAACGCGGGCAATGGCCATGCGTTGCTTCTCGCCGCCGCTCAGTCGGTAACCCCGCTCCCCAACCACGGTCTCATAGCCATCGGGCAAGCTGATGATGAAGTCGTGGATGTTGGCAGCCCGGCAGGCGGCCTCGATCTCCGCTTGCGAGGCATCCGATTTGGCATAGAGCAGGTTGGCTCGAATCGTGTCGTGGAAGAGATACGTCTCCTGGGTGACCATGCCAATTTGTTGCGCCAAGGAAGCCATCGTTATCCGGCATAGGTCGTGTCCGTCAAGTGTGATGCACCCCTCGGTGGGGTCGTAGAGGCGGGGGAGCAAGTAGGTAATGCTCGTTTTGCCCGCCCCACTTGGTCCGACCAGGGCCGCCAATTGGCCAGGTTTAACCTCGAAGTTTACGTGGCGCACTGCCCACTGCCGGTCAGCAGCGCGGGTCGGTGCAAAGAGGGCCCGATCATCCCCAGAAGTGTCAGCCCGTGGGTGGTCTGTGCCATCTTCAGAACTGCCTTGAGTGGTCACCCCCGGCAAAAAGGCACCCGTCTCATCGGCAGCCGAATAGCTGAAGGAGACGTTCTCAAACTGGATGCGTCCCTGCATACGCTCAATGGCGACCGCGTCAGACGCGTCTTCAATTTCCACCGGCAAGTCCAACACTTCGAATACGCGCTCAAAGCTGACCAGCGACTGAGCAAATTCGACACGAGCGTTCGTCAACGAAGCCATCGGCCCGTACAATTGGGCCAGATAGTTAGTAAACGCGATGATGGTGCCAATGGTAAAAGCTCCACTGATGACCAGATGCCCGCCCGCCCAAAAGACGAGCGCCGTGCCCAGGGCACTGGCCAGACTTAAGCTGAGGAAGAACCAGCGCCCCACGATAGCGCGCCGGACGCCGATGTCCTGTACCTCGCCGCTATGCTGGGTGAATTTGCCTATTTCGTCGGATTGGCGACCGAAGAGCTTTGTCAGCAAAGCCCCACTCACGTTAAGAGTCTCGTTCATCATAGCGTTCATGGCTGCATTCTTGTCCAACGCCTCACGCACAATCTGGCGCAGCACACGTCCTACCCGGCGGGCTGGCAAAACGAAGAGAGGAAAGATGATAATGCTCAAGAATGTCAATCGCCATTCCAATGAGGCCATAATCACCAAGGTGGTGATCAGGGCCACGATATTGGTGATAATATCAATGAAAGTGCCAGTTACGGCCCGTTGGGCGCCGACCACGTCGTTGTTAAGGCGGCTCATCAACTCACCGGTCTTGGTGTGGGTGAAGAAGCGCAAGCTCATACGCTGCATGTGCGCGTATAATGCTTGGCGCAGGTAGGCGATAATGCCTTCGCCGATGTTCGCGCCGAGGTAGCGCTGGCCAACCCCGATCAACCCGCTGAGCAAGGGAACCAAGATCATCCCCAGCGCTAGCAAATTGAGGCGGGCTATATCGCGCGCTGGCAGCGCATTATCAATCAGGTCACGAATGAGCAAGGGTGGGATAAGGCCCAGTAGAGAAACAATCAAGATAGCCACAAGCATGAGCATCGCCTGTCCCCAATAGGGCCGTGCAGTCTGGGCTACCCGCAGCAGCAGATCGCGGCTGACCTGGGGCCGATCTTTCCTCTCATCGTATCTTACATAAGACCACCACCCACCACCGTGCAACATGGCTATCCTCCAATCGACCAACAACCAGGTGGAATCTGGGGGCCGGAAACCCAGAAGAGGCAGGCGGTCCTCATCTCTGATTCACCCGATACCCACATTCTGGATTCCCCTATTCTTTCACTTTGCGCTTGGCACTCCAAGCCTCAATGTGTATGGCAAAGACGGCTGTCTCATCCCGCTCCTGGGGGGTGATAGGCCGATAATCAACACCTGGTTCCAAGCCAGGAAAGTACTTGTCGAGAAGCCCTTGCAGCGCCCTTTCTTTTGCAGCGGGATCTGCCAACACATACGCTCGGCCAAAAACGACGACGCCGGTATACTCGACACTGAAGGCCAGTGCGGTTTTGGCCGGCAGCCAGCGGCCGCGCCAATCCACCTCCAGGCAAACGCGAGGGTTCTGCTGCACGTTGGTCAGGGTGCGGCCCTGGGTAGCAGTGTGGAAGTAGATACGCTCGCCGTCGTACCAAAACGTGTTGGCAGAGATGAAAGGCTGGTCGTTCACCGAGGTGGCGATGCGGCAGACGTCGGCCTGGCGCAGTAGCTCAGCAATCTCGGCATCGTCGGTGATAGCCCGGTCGGCACGCCGGATGACGACCAGTTCATGGGGTGAAAAAGACGTTGCCACAAGAGACCTCCAGAGTTGACAAATTGGCCATTTGGGTGTATAGTATATGTGAAAAGCTACACAATGCGAAAGGTTCTGGCATCGACCGGCTGGCAGCGCCCCCCAGCTTGTCAGCTGGTCTGTCTGCCTCCTTGTTTCTAGAGAAGGGTGTCGGTTCCCCCCACTGATGCCCTTCTCGTTTTTTTGTTTGCAGCATTTGCTTTGGGTTTTGTGTTGCTTCTATCACATCACTTCAGGGGTAGAGACGCCCATCAGGGTTAAAGTATTGGCCAGAACAGTCTTGGCGGCCAATACCAATTTGAGGCGAGCTTTGCCCAAGTCGACGTGCGCCGGGTCCTGAGAAACAACGCGACACTCTTCATAAAACGAATGGAAAGCGGAGGCCAGCTTCTGTGCATAGTGTGTAAGGTGATGAGGGCTGAGGGTTTCGGCGCAGAGGGCAATGATGGCCGACAGTTGGATCATCTGCCGGATGAGAGCCTGCTCAGCCGGATGGGTCAATAGACTCACGTCCCCCCCTTCCAGCGACATGCCTTGCTCCTGGGCGTAACGAAAGATGCTAGCAATGCGAGCGTAGCTGTATTGCACATAGTAGACTGGATTCTCCCTAGATTCTTGGACGGCCAAGGTCAGATCCAACTCCATCTGGCTGTCGGCCGAGCGGGTGAGCAGCATTAGGCGAGTCGCGTCGGCGCCAATCTCCTCGACCACTTCACGCAAGGTGATAATCTCGCCGGTGCGCTTACCCATACGCACCAGTTCCCCTCCCCGCTTGAGGGTGACGAGCTGATACAGGATGACAGTAACCCGCTCAGGGTCCAGGCCCAATGCATGAGTGACAGCCTTCATGCGTGGTACATGGCCGTGATGATCGGCGCCCCACACATAGATGGCCCAGTCGAAGCCCCGCGTGACAAGCTTATCCCACACATAGGCAATATCGGAGGCGAAGTACGTTGGCCGACCATCAGAACGAACGACAACATTGTCCTTATCCTCTTGTTCCTCCGGCCCTCGTTTCCCGTTTTCCGAATCTATCCTTGCCTGGCTGCTGTGTGGGCCTCCCCGATCACCCTTGAACCATACCGCTCCCTCCCGATGGATCAGCCAGCCATCGGCACTCAGCTTGTTAAAAATGGCACCATAGGTACCATCGTCGTACAGACTTTGCTCAGATTTCCAGTGGTCAAAGTAAATGCCCATGCTTTTGGCGTCGGCTTCGATCTCAGCCAGCATTCGCTTGAGGCCTTCAGCTTGCAAGGCCCCAAGTGCCTGATCTCGCTCCATGCCCAGAAAACGATCACCGAATTCGGCAGCAATTGCCTGTCCCATCTCAACCAGATAGCTGCCAGGGTAACCAGCTTCAGGCAGCGGCATGTCGCGACCTAAGGCTTGAGCGTAACGTGTGTATAGGCTGGCGGCAAAAAGCTCCATTTGATTGCCGGTATCATTCACATAAAACTCACGCTGCACCTGCCAGCCGGCAGCGGCCAGCACATTGGCCAAGGTATCGCCCAGCACAGCGTTGCGCCCAGAGCCAATGGTCAGTGGGCCAGTGGGGTTGGCGCTGATGTACTCTACCTGCACCCGGCGGCCCTGGCCCCTGTTCACATGGCCAAAACGTTCTCCCTGTCCCAAAATGGCTTCCACCTGGGCTGCCACCCAAGCGTTTGACAGGGCGATGTTTATGAAACCGGGATGGGCTACTTCCACCGAACCAATGTAATCCGGGCGCTCCATGCGAGCGACTATCTTTTCAGCAATCTGTACCGGCGCCATGCGGGCCAGGCGAGCCATGCTCATGCACACAGGCGTGGCATAATCGCCGTGGATTTCTTCCTTGGGGCGCTCCAGAGTCACTTCGGGCACGTCGAAGCTGGGCAAGTCGCCTTTTTTCTGCGCTTTTTTAATGGCACGCTCGATAAGTCGGATAATGTCATCACGAATCATTTAGGCGTTATCTCCCTTCCATCTCCAGCCAGTTTTGCCCCACTTCCACATCTACTCTAAGTGGAACGGCCAGCTCGCCCCCGGGCGCACGGCTTGGAAAGGCATTACTCATCATCTCCCGCACCAGAGGAATGACGGCCTCCACTTCGTCATCGGGCGCTTCCAGTACCAACTCATCGTGGACCTGAAGCAGCAGGCGAGTGCGCAGCTTTCGCTGGCGTAAAGCTTGGTGCAGACGGATCATGGCAATCTTGATGATGTCAGCAGCTGTTCCCTGAATAGGCATGTTGATGGCCTCGCGCTCGGCACGCCCCCGATCGGGTCCGCGCATCTTGGCTAAGTTGAAGAAGTCACGTCGCCTGCCCAACAAGGTCTCGACGTAGCCCTGTTCAGCCGCCTGGTGCTTGGTGCGCTCGATGTACTCACGCACCCCAGGGTATTTCTCGAAGTAGGTTTTGATGAACTGCCCTGCCTCTTGCTGGCTCATGCCCGTCTGCTGGGCCAGACCGTAAGCTGACTGGCCGTAGCTCAATCCAAAATTGACGCTCTTGGCAATTCGCCGCTGATCTTTGGTGACCTCCGTTAGGGGAATGTCTAGCACGGCGGCAGCCGTAGCGACATGAATGTCTTCCCCGCGTTCAAAGGCACTCAGCAGGCCGGGGTCTTGAGCGATGTGGGCCATCAAACGCAATTCTACCTGTGAGTAGTCGGCGGCGACCAGTTTCCAGCCATCATCCGCCACAAAGGCACGCCGCACCTCACGCCCCAACTGGGTGCGGATGGGGATGTTCTGCAGATTTGGGTTGCTACTAGAGATGCGCCCAGTCACAGTTCCAGTCTGATTGAAGGAAGTATGAATCCGCCCGCTGCGCGGGTTAATCAACTGCGGCAAGGCATCCACATAGGTGCTCTTGAGCTTGGTTAATTGGCGCTGTTCCAAGATCATGTCAATGACCTCGTGGTAGCCCTGTAGCCTTTCCAGCACGCTGGCGGCTGTGGAATAGTGGCCGCTCTTAGTCTTCTTCAGTCCAACCGTTGGCAGAGCCAACTTGACAAACAAGGCGTCGGAAAGTTGTTGGGTGGAGTTAACGTTGAAATTGTAGCCAACCAGGTCTTGTATCTCGACCTCAATCCCGCGCAGCCGCTCCTCCAATTGCTTCGACATCTCGCGCAGTACCTGTACGTCCAGTCGTATGCCGAACCGCTCCATATCGGTCAGCACCGGTACTAGCGGCATTTCCACCTCGCTAAAGAGAGGCCACAACCCCCGCGTTTTTAACTCCCCTGTCAGATCATCCACCAGTCGGGTCGTCATGTCCACGTCAGCGCAGGCGTACGGAGCAACCTGCTCAACAGGCACCTGGGCCATAGTAATTTGATTCTTGCCACTTCCAATCAACTCTGTGATTTCCGTCATCTCCACGCCCAGCCGAGCCCATGCCAGGTTCTTGAGCCCATGGTTTCCGGATGGGTTGATGAGCCAGGAGGCGATCATGGTATCGAACAGAGGGCCTTGCGTCTCTAGTCCGTGCTGGGCCAACACGGTAATGTCGTACTTGGCATTGTGAGCAATCTTCTCCAGCGTACTGTCTGCAAATAGGGGCTGGAGCATTGAGATAAGAGATGGGAGTCTTGAGACCGGTATATAATACCCGCGGCCCGGCGCATCCGTGAGGGCAATCCCGACCAGGTCGGCGATGATAGCATCAGTACTGGTAGTCTCCACGTCGAAGGTGAAGCGGCTGGACCCTTTGAGACGATCAACCAGTTCGGCCAGCGCGTCACGCGTGACGACGATCTGGTAATCCGCCTCGGAGATAGAGACCACAGCTGTCTCCGCAGCTGGAGCCCCCTCCTTAAACATAGAGAGTTGCACCCCGCCCACAGCCGATGGGGCTGCCAGGGGCGGCGCCTCCCTGCCAGGAACGCGATTGTAGAGGCTACGAAACTCCAACTCCCGGAAGAGACGCAGGGCCTCTTCCCGGTCGAAATCATGGGTGCGGCAGCTTTCCAGATCTAGCTTCACGCCTGGCACATCGGTGACGATACGGCCCAAGGCCCTAGAGAGGTAGGCCATATCACGAGCCGCATCCAGCTTAGCACGCTGGCTCTTGGGCAACTCATCCAGATGCTCGTAAATACCTTCCAGGGAGCCATACTCCTGCAGCAACTTCACGCCCCCCTTTTCACCGACGCCTTTGACCCCAGGAATATTATCACTCGTGTCGCCCATCAGCCCCTTCAATTCGACCAGCTTGGCCGGTGGCAGCCCGTAGCGTTCCTCAACGCCAGCCTCGTCATACAACTCCCGATCCGAGAAGCTGCGGCCCGAAATGAGCACTTTGACTCCGGGACCGACCAATTGAAAGGCGTCCCGGTCGCCGGTAACGATGATAGTCTCCACGTCCCGCTCACGGGCCTGGCGGGACAGGGTGCCCAATACATCATCAGCCTCAAA
The DNA here is from genome assembly GCA_020343875.1 of Anaerolineales bacterium. Classification (GTDB taxonomy): domain Bacteria; phylum Chloroflexota; class Anaerolineae; order 4572-78; family NAK82. The sequence goes on from CP070811.1 coordinate 1,444,004, forward strand.
GTTTTCGGCTGTGAAGATTGGAATGTTAAACGCTCGCACCACTTCCTCAATTCGGCCAAGTTGCAGCCCCAAGTCATCTGGCATCTTCTCGCGGGTGGCCTTATACTCAGCGTATTGCTTATGGCGGAAGGTGTCGCCCAGATCGAAGGCAACTGCCAAGTAATCAGGATCGTGCTCCTCCCAAACTGCCAACAACATCAGCGCGAAGCCGTAAACAGCATGAGTAGGCTCGCCATCGCGGGTCCGGAAGCCAGTATTGGACAGCGCAAAATAGGCCCGATAGGCCAGCGCGTGGCCGTCTATGAGCACCAGAGTCTGCTTCTTGGATGCATCTTGCGCCGCTTCCGGCTTATTGACCATAGGGTATCCTCTCCCAATTCCTCTTTAAGGGCAACGGGAGGTTCATTGTACTTCTGAATTCAGGGGAAGTCAACGGTTGTGCATCCAAAAACGCTGGTGTCTGGAATCAAGAGACCGGCTGTGCTGTCAGCCGGTCCCCAAAAGGAGGAGAAGAGGAGATTGCCTGGGCCCTACAGCCTTGTGCTCTTCAAGGCCTACACCTCGACTGCAGGCCTATAATCGTCCTTGATCACCCTGGCAACTCAATTGTAACACACCTTGCCGCTTGATACTGAACGCCAACCCTACGCAAAACATACGCTAACAGGCCGACGATTGGCTGCAGGGAGATATTATTATGTAAAGCTAATACCCTCTGATCTGGATTTGACGAAGCTACTCATCCACGTGGGCTTCACCGGAACGTTCTAGTCTCACAGTGGCTCTGACCCGCCGCGTGACGTAGGCTGCCGTCCCGATGATAATGCCAGTGAGAAGCATCAGACCGGTCAGGCCGATCAGGATGCCCAATCCTCCTCCCACCAGCCGGGTCGCGTCTCCCGGCTGGGCCATTATCCACAGCGAAGAAACGGCCATCAGCACCGTCAGGCCGTTCCACGCACTGTGCAGTACCACGCTCGTCAGATAAGCACCGAGAAGCGACAGGAAACGCCGCGAAGCGAGTAGCCGCATCCAGCCCAGGCCAGTGAGTCCGGCAGTGACGAGGTGCATGGCCGTGGCACCAATCCGCAGCAAGGCAATCCCCACCCAAAAGGGCAGGTTAGCCGCACCGTTGAACAAACCCTCGGTAACAGCGAAGCCGGTTCCCACCGCAATACCCCACAACCATGCCTGGGCTGGCGAGGGGACTCTTCGCATCCCCAGATAGATCAGCGGAACACCGATACTCTTGACCAACTCTTCGATTAGAGGAACAACGATAACCAGCATCACTGTTACCGAGAAGAGGATGCCCGGCTTTAGCAGCCAGCGAGCAAGCACCTGCGGATCTTGCAGCCCGGCGGGATTGGCCAGCAGAGCCTGCAACTCGGCCAATTGCGCCAGTCCGCCAGGGCTAAGCGCCATTCCCACCCCGACTATGAAAAGCCCCATCATGGCTACCATTACCTCAATAGTAAAGGCAATGACCGTCACTCCAAAAGCGCCCAAGGCCACTTGGCCCAGCATCTGTCGCCTGCTAGGAGCAGGAGTATTGTGCTTGACCCCGTGGCCAACTAGCACCAGTATGAGGATAGCAGGTAACGCCACAGCCAGCACGTGGAATAAGGGAAACGTCACCGGGGCTAGCAGGTCAAATAAGAGAATAAGCTGGCCAATAGGCAGCGACAGCCCTAATCCCACCAGGCAGCCCCAAAACCAGATCATGCCCGGTCGAAAGGGGGGCGACAGTCGTCTGCGTAAGCCCTGATAGCCAGCCCAAACCAGGGCGCCTCCGATGCCCAATCCCAGCACCGCCATGCTCACGCCAACGGTAGTCACACTAACGGCATCGGCTGTCTGCCGCCCCCTCAAAGACAGGTAGGAAAGCAAGCCTCCAGCCACTGGTCCCAGCACCAGCGCCCCCAGCCCGATGGTCAAGGCCACACCATTCAGCCATCGGGAACCAGAGTGTTGTTCGGGCGCATCAAGCGTTGAAGTCATCGCGCCCACAGCCCCTTTCTGGGACAAAGAGATTCCAATATCCAAATGGCCGCGCGCTTGTCCAGGGGATGGTTATTGTTTCCGCATTTGGGACTCTGAATGCAACTGGGGCAGCCATCGTAGCAAGCACAACTCTTGATCGTTTCGAGCGTTGCCCGCCACAGTTGGTCAAGCAGAGAAAATCCCTGCTCGGCGATGCCCACACCGCCAGGGTGCCCGTCATAAATAAAGACCTGAGGCTGGCCGGTGTCTGGATGATTGGCTGTGCTCAAGCCGCCGATATCCCACCGGTCACACATAGCAAATAGGGGCAACAGGCCGATCGCAGCATGCTCCAAGGCATGCAATCCGCCCAAGAACTCCCAGCCCCGGCGCGTCAGCCGAGGCCCCCACTCTAAAGGCACATCCCACCACAGCGCTCGAGTCTCAAAAGTCAGAGCTGGCATGTCCAGGGGCTCATCGCCCAGGATGGCTTCGCTATATTGACGCACCCGCCGAAAGCCAATCACCTGCCGCGTGACACGCACCGTACCCCAGTAGGCCAAGGTGCTGTGCATCAGCCGATGCTGTTCCGATTGCACGATGCGCACGTCGCTGAGCTCCCGCGGCTGGGTGTAATAACCAGTCGGGGCCGGGCGTAACAGCGCGCGGCCCGCTTCAAGATCCAAGGCTGTCACCAGGTACGACTCTCCCTGATGCAGATAGACGGCCCCCGGATGCGCCCGCGCCGGCGCCGTTGCCGAGTCAATCTCTTCCAGCTGGCGAAGGTCCTGGGCCTCGTCCAGCAAAGCCACCGATCGCCCCCCAATGCTACGGATGCTTACATCTTGAGCAGGATAAGCCCGCCCCGGATAGTACCAGCGATCTTGCTCGGGGCGGTAGATGAGGACGCCGCCCTGTTCCAGCCGGATCATGGCCTTCACAAAGCCAGGTCCGAAGCGCGCTTCGTCAGCGCTGCTGAGAGGATGTTCACGGGCAGCACAGGGTAGGTGTTTCTCCAAGATGTAGACATTGTCAGGATTGATGAGGGCATGCTCGTGCGGTCGACCAAACAGCTCCTTGGGATGTCGCATAAAATACTGATCCAGAGGGTCGTCCAGGCCAACAAACATTGCCAATGAGGCCTTACTGCCCCGCCCTGCTCGCCCTGCCTGCTGCCACAGGCTGGCAATCGTGCCCGGGAAGCCGACGGAGATGGTGGCATCCAGCCCTCCCACATCCACGCCCAGTTCCAACGCGCTGGTGGCGGCGACCCCTATGAGCTGGCCGCCAAACAAGGCACGCTCGATCTGACGTCGGTCGCCAGCCAGATAACCCGCCCGATAGGCTGCCACCCGTGACTTGAGCTGTGGGTCTGTTTTGCCAAGAGACTCGCGGGCGTATCGCAGCACCAACTCGGCCACCACACGAGCTTTGGCAAAGGTGATATTGCGCAATCCATGGCGTACCATCTCGGCAAACAGAGTAGCTGCTTCGCCGTTGGCGCTACGCCGGCTGGTGCGACGCCGATCAACAAAGGGAGGATTCCACAGCGCGAAGACTTTTGGGCCTCTGGGGGAGCCGTCGTCGGTGATAGCGGTCGGCCGGATGCCGGTCAATCGTTCCACATGCTGGCCTGGATTGGCAATGGTGGCCGAGCAGCAAATGAAGCAGGGCGAACTGCCATACAACTCGCACAGCCTTTTTAGGCGGCGTATCACCACTGCTACATGCGAGCCAAAGACACCCCGGTATGCGTGCGCTTCGTCCACGATGACGAAACGTAAGTTGCTCAGGAAGTCCACCCACAGCTGATGGTTGGGCAAGATGCCCAGGTGTAGCATATCCGGGTTGCTAAGAATGATAGCTGCCCGCTGGCGCAGCCGGGCGCGGGCCGATTGGGGAGTATCGCCATCGTAGGTATCCATGACTATGTCTGCCCCACTGCCCGCGCTCAGGCCACCTGTCAGCTCTTTAAGGGCCCGCAGTTGGTCTTGGGCCAGGGCTTTGGTGGGGAAGAGATAAAGGGCACGGGCGGAACGGTCGAGCAACACCGCTTCCATCACCGGCACATTGTAAACCAATGTCTTGCCGCTGGCTGTGCCGGTGGCGACGACTACATGCTCCCCGTTCCGCACCGCCTCGATGGCCTGGACCTGGTGACGGAAAAAACGGCGAACGCCAGCCGTCTTCAGAGCTGCGTCGAGTGGGGCAGGCAAGGGGTGACTCAAGCGGGCGTAACGTGGGCGACGAGCAGGCAGGCGCTCTATGTGCTCAAGCTGGCCCTTGTAGAAGGGCTGGTCTCGCAGATGGCCCAAGAAAGCAGCCGGATCCATCGCCGTCACCCCTATCGAATGGGGATGATGCCGTGCTCTGGACCCAGTTGGTCAAATTGAGCCTTGAGCATATCCCGCTCCACCGTCTTGCGGGCAAACTGGCGTTCGAGGTCCACGACCATCTCCCCCAGCAAGTCACGACCTTGACGCCGCGCCAGCTTCACTTCCAAACTGAGTTGGACGCTGGGTCGCTGAGGCAGACTTCGTATTTCGGCCTCAATCTCACGCAGGCGGCGTTGGCAACGAGCCAATTCCTCCTGCAAAGCCTGGATAAGCTGCGCCTCGGTTTGGTCGGACCGAACGTGCCCGATTTGGATAAGATGATCCGGTCTCTGAGCCAGCGACTGGAGTTCGATCATACTACGGGCAGCATAGGCAGCGTTAATGGCAGCCATTCTTTGGGTACGATAAGCACGCTCAGAGTCATCCATGGCCAAGTCCGGATGAAAGCGAAGAGCCAGCTTTCGGTAAAGTCGCTTGATTTCTTCTTCGCTGGCCGGGCTGAGTGGCTGAGGCGGTGGTGTGGGCGCGGAGGGACGCGGGGCCTGCCAAGCGCGGCGATACTGCCTCTCAACAGGTAGAAACCCCTTACGCATCATCTGAATGCGATCCTGATACGCCTCGACCTCGTCCCCCAATGCAGCCAGCTTGTCCCACAAATGGCCCACCCTGGCCTCGAACTCCAACTCAAAGGCATTGATTTCTGCCAGTTGGTCAGCCAGTTGCGCTTCGGCCTCGATGAGGTCAGCTTGGGCCTTTTCCAGCGCCGCCCGCAAGTGGGCTAGTTTTCCTTGCACAGCTCACTCCAAGTCTCTTCCCCTCACCAGCGATGATGGGCCTGGTCTCGGATGTATCGGTCGTATACATCTTTCACCCTGCTCATGTGGGCTTTGGTCAGCGGGGGTAGCTCAGCGGCACGGATGTTATCCTGGGCCTGATCGGGGCGCCTGGCTCCTGGGATGGCACAAGAAACAGCGTCAAACATCAGGATCCAACGCAGGGCAAATTGGGCCATGGTTGCCCCCTCAGGCACCGCCGCTCTCAGTTCTTCCACGGCGTCAAGGCCCATCTCAAAATCAACCCCGGAAAAGGTCTCGCCTAGGTCAAAAGACTGGCCGTAGCGGTTATAGTTGCGATGGTCGTCTGAAGAGAAGGTCGTCTGGCGTGTCATTTTACCGGTCAGCAGGCCACTGGCTAACGGGACGCGGGCCAGAATGCCTACCTTTCGCCGCTTCGCCTCGCGGAAGAAGAGTTCAGCCGGGCGATGGCGGAACATATTGAAGATAATCTGCACCGTTTGCACGGCCGGGTACTCGATGGCCTTCAACGCTTCTTCCACTTTTTCGACGCTGACGCCATAATAGCGGATCTTGCCAGCCTTGACCAGGTCATCCAAGGCGCCAAACACCTCGGGCCGGTAATAAACCTCGGTTGGCGGGCAGTGCAGCTGCAACAGGTCAAGGCAGTCGGTGTCCAGGTTGCGCAGGCTGCGCTCCACAAAGCGAGACAGATTTTCGGCATTGTAGCCATCGGCAATGTGAGGTGACAAACGGCGACCGGCCTTCGTGGCTACCACGAGTCTCTCCGAACGCTCTTTGCGCAGGCGGGCGATCAATTGCTCGCTACGTCCATCCCCGTAGACATCTGCCGTGTCGATGAAGTTGACGCCCAAGTCCACAGCCTGGTGCAGAGCTGCTATCGACTCCCGGTCATCCACCGATCCCCAGCCCGAGCCGATAGCCCAAGCACCCAAGCTAATCTCGGACACTTGCCAGCCAGTACGGCCAAGTTCTCGATATTGCACAGCATATCGCTCCTTGTGTCGTGAATGCTCAGAGGGGGCCAGACCCCCCAGCTTGTAAAGTAGAATCGACCGCCGCATGTGCTGAAGGTGGTCGAGGGTGAAGCCCTGCCCGGGTTACGATCTCGGGAACAGATTCTGCCCAGTGCACAGCCATGATATGCACGCCGGCAACACCGGGAATCTCTCGCACTTGCTGTATGATCTCGCAGCAGATACGAATTCCTTCTTCCGGTTGAGCAGCTTTGGGCGTTTTCGCCATGCGATCCACCAATGTCTGCGGCACATCCATGCCAGCTACTTTTGTGGCCATGTAGCTAGCCTGGCGGTCCGACTTAAAAGGCCCTACGCCAGCCATAATGTAGACCTTTTCGTGCAAACCCAGTTCACGCACCTGAGACATATACGATCGAAAGCGGTCCACATTGTAGATGAGTTGGGTTTGTACGAAGCGTGCCCCGGCAGCTACCTTCTTGGCCAGGCGATAGGGGCGATATTCATGGGGCGGCGCGAAAGGGTTAGCCGCTGCACCAATGAAGAAACGAGGTGCTGGAGAAATCTGCCGGCCATTATCCAGACAGCCGTGATCCGCCATGTTACGCACCAGGCGAATCAGGTGCGTCGAATCAATGTCATTAACGTTCTTGGCGGCCGGGTGGTCCCCCCATCGTCCGTGATCTCCACTCAGGCAAAGAATATTACGAATGCCCTGCGCCGAAGCGCCCAGAAGATCGGCCTGAATTGCCAGGCGATTGCGATCACGGCAGGTCATTTGCGCCACAGGCTCCACGCCATAACTCACCAGGAGCGCGCTGACGGGAATGCTGGCCATACGTACGCTGGCCGCCTGATTGTCGGTTACATTCACAGCGTCGGCATATCCCTTGAGGCTTTTGACATCCCGACTAATTGCCTCCAGGTTCACACCGCGTGGTGGAGAAAGTTCCGCGGCAACAGCAAATTGGCCGGCTGAAAGCATCTCAGCCAGATGACTGGGCTGATCGACTTTTCCAGAGTCACTTCCCATGGCCGGTCACCACATCGAGTGCCGAGGCAGGTTCTGCCGCGCATCCGCTTTGGATGCGGTCGCGGCCAGTCAAGAAGTTGATCCAGGAGGCGGACCCCTGCAATGACCAGTCCACAGGCGGCCTCAAATCGTGAAGCTCCTCGGGCCATGGAAGGCGCTGCGATCGGGCGTATGCAGTCACCCAAACACACTGCATCTCGGGATATACTTCGCACGAGCCGTCGAGTCCGACACCGCCACAAGGGCCATTGCGCAGATTCTTCGGACAATTCATAGGGCATACCATACCGGTGGAATGGAGTACGCACTGACCACACATATGGCAGCCAAAAACGGATCCCTTTGTCATCCGCTCTACGGGGCGCAGGATACGATCCAGAAATCGCTCTAAACGAGGGCGATTGCGAACAGATTGACCTAACCTATGCCAATATATTGATAGAGACACCTTACATCGCCTCCAGGATAGCCTGACGTACCTGCTCTTCGGTCTCCCCACCGGTAAGTTTCTGGCGGCCGTTGATAAAAATCCCCTTGGCCACACCATATTCGCGCAGTGTGTTAGGGGTGAGCGACACTTCACGCAGCGTCACCCGGTCACCAAACTCCCCAGCCACTTCGCGCACAAGTACCTGGGTGGAGGCCTCGTAAGGACACATGTACCCGCTGATGATCAGAATATCCACCGGTGCCCCCTGGCGTGCGCGGATGAGAGGTGTCATGGGGCGGACGCTAAGCTGGGGCTGGGTTAAAGGCAGGTACAGAAGCTTGCGATGTCCTGCTTCATAGGCCATCAGGAATCCGCGCGCCAGGTAACGCTGGTAATGCATCTGCCCCTCAACATCCGTACACTCTACCAGGATGCCCTTGGCGCCCGCGCCGCGCATGCTATCTGCGAAAGCAGCAAACAAGCGCTTCCCCAGCCCGCGCCCCTGATGCCGTTGCTGAACCCATTCACAATACAGCACCCCAACCCCCGGCTCTACCTCATAGGGGAAAAGGGCCCGCTCAGAGGGCGCGTAATAGAGATGTCCCACTACCTCACCACTGGGCATCTGCAAATGGTAGCCTTCAATGTATTTCCCCAGGTTCTCGACCACCCAGTCGCGGCACAAGCACAGCGACTGAGGCCAGGGTGTGGACACCTCGGTCATGCAACAATAAGCTTGTTGGGCATCTTGCGCGCCTTGCAGGCGCTGGATCACTATCGGAGTGTCGTTCATAATCTCCCCCTTCACCGGCGCATACGCTTGCTGAGCGCCTTACGCGAGTAGCGCAAGGCCAGACCTTGCTTCTGCGCGAAGCGTTGAAAGGCAGTGTAAAAGCGCTCCCGGTCTCGCAAGCCAATCACAGCCACCGCATCGGCGGTCTCCAGGGCATAGGGATAGCCATTGCCCACGATACACTCGGCGCGGACCAAGTTCAGAGTCCGCTCCATCTCCACTTCGTCTTCCGCCAACCAGCCGGGAAACTCCAGGCGGGCGGGCGCGCCCTCGGCAGTAGTCTTGAGATAGCAAAAGCACACCTGGCGGGCGTGCGGCCCATACTCAGGCAATACCTTATCGTCGCGGGCGCAGATATACACCTGGCTCCGATCACCCCACCCCATTCGAGGGCGCAGCAGGGCCCCATCGCTCATGCGAGGCGCATAAGGCAGTTGGCAGAGGTTGATGAGCATCATGACCAAGTCGCGGGCAAAGCTGGTGTCCACATAGCCAACCAGCGGCACCCGACACGCCTGTGAGGCACGCAACATGCCGGTGACTGCATCCACGTAACGGCGGCGCAGGTTGGGCCGCATGTGCTGCGCAAAGGAAACGACCAGCGACCCGTCGAAGAAACACAGCGGGGCAGTGTCCGGGCCATCCTTCTTCGAGCGCGGACTTCCCGGCCCATCCGCCGCGTGTGCCTCCATATATTCGATGACAGCCTGACATTCCATCTCAAAACGCCGCAGGTTGACGCGCCAATCTGGAAAGTCGCCTCCCACGTCTCCTTCGGCCTCCTCCGCCAGTTCGTCGGGAGCCAGCACCTCAAAAACCAGATCTTTTACGTACTGACCGCCGGGCACGTGGGGATTCTCAAACCAACCCACCTGCACCGCACCAACAGGCACCGAAAAGTCACGGCTGGGAGGAATCTGCGAACCATCCACGGCGAAGGTAGGGATATTGAGCAGCACCTCCTTGGCCCAGGCACGCGCATCTTCGTGGTTGGCCCAACTCTGTCCTGCGCCGATCACCGTATCGTGCAGCCGGTCCTGCTCGGAGGTAGGCAGAGCACCCGGCCAAACGATCTCCGCCTCAGAAAACTTGGCTTCGATCTCCGCCCGGCTGAAGGAAGGTAGGCTCTCGAGGGCTGCCCAGAAACGGCCCAGTGTGTCCCGTAGTTCCACCTGATAGCTGGCAAAGTGATCTTTTTTGGCCTCCAAAGCGGCAACAACTCTACTACGAACCAGCATCTTCTCCTGCCTTGTGCTCCTTTCGAGGCTCGAGGCGGACAATCTAGGCCTCGGCCCAAGCTGACCTGAACCCGAAATTCAGAAAGCTTCCACCTTACTCACCCCATCTTCCTTGCTCACGCGGATGATGTGGTGCGTGACCCGCTCAAAGGTGTCGTCGTGGCTGATCACAAAGAGCTGAGAAAAGCCCTTGACCGAGAGAATCTGTTCGGCCAGGCTATCCCGGCGAGCATCGTCCAGATTTGAGGTCGGCTCATCAAAAAAGGCCACGTCAACGGCCGACAGCTCGCGCAACAGAGCCAGGCGCACCGCCAGGGCAGCCGCCATCTGCTCACCGCCCGAAAGTTGCTGGAAGCTCCGGTCGCGTCCGTTCTTTTCCAGCACAATTTCGTAGTTTTCCTCCCAGCGCAGACGGGCAGTGAAATCAGCCATCACTTCAGCGAAGAGGCGGGCCGCCTCCAGCGACACCTGCTGCATCAAGCGGCGGGTGACATACGGGCCTGCCCGCCGGATGACTTCCCGGATGAACTCGGCCAGGGCCAGCAACTCTTCGTGCCCAGCCTTGGCAGCCAACTCCGCGCTCAGCGCCCGTTCTGCAGCTTCCAGCTCCTCAATTTCGCGCTCGCTCTCCGCCATCCCCTGTCGTAGCCCACCAAGCTCACCTCCCAATCTGGCGCGCTCGGCCCTGAGTTCCACTTCGCGCTGACGCGCTATGGCAAAAGCCTCAGGATCAAAGTCAGCGGCGATTTCCTGGGCCTGCGTCTGCACCGTATCACGCTCAGCGGTTAGCTCGTCCTCTTGCGCCCGCAGCAGATCCGCTTGTTGGCGGCGGACGTCCAGGTCGGCAGCGATCTTGAGATTCTCCAGGTAGCGGCGATGATCCTCCTCATATTGACTGAGCGTCGCACGCTCATCGACCAGGCGCTGATCCAAGTCGACAAAAGGCGCTAGGGCCTGTTGGATGTCAGCCAACGACACTTCCAAGACGCCGGCGGCGTGCCGCTCCGTCTCCAATCGCTCCTCCAGTTTAACTCGCTGACCGGCCTTCTCGGCCTGGCGCTCGTACTGGCGACGGGGGTCTTCCAGCTCAGCCAGTTCACGCTCCAGCCGGCCGGTTTCGACCCGCCCTTCCGCCAACCGTGCCATCTCGGCCTGAACGACCGCCAGCTCGCCCTCCAAGCTGGCAATCTGGGCAAACAGGTCCTCTTTATCAGCCGGTCGGGGCAAGTCGCGCAATCCCGTCTCGAGATACTGGGTTTCCCCCTCCAGCGTGGAATAAGTCTCGGTTATGGTCACCACGTTACCAGCCAGCGTCTGGCCTTGAGCCTTCAGGTCATCAAGTTGTGCACGGTTGCGCGCCAATAGATCATCCCGATGTTCCGATGTTAGGGGCCGTTCGCAGATGGGGCAATTGGCGGCTGGGGCGCTCTCAAGAGCGCGGGTCTGTTCGGCTAGCCGATCCACCTCGGCTCTCAAGGCTGCCTCTTCTGCCTTGAGATCGGTAAGGGATCGGCGAATCTGCTCCTGCTGGGCCTGGGCATCTCGCAACTCAGTTTCAACTCGCTCGGCCTCGACCAGCCCAGCCTCAACTGTCTCCAGGCGAGTTCGCAAGTCGCCCAGTCGCCTCTGGCGTTCAGTCGCCTGGGCTTCAGCCATATCCAACGAGCGGGCCTGCTCCTGGGCAGTTTTCAAGGCGGCCTCCAGTTCCTCCTGCCGCCCAACTTGAGGCCGGAGTACTTCCATTTGCGTTTCAGCCGCACCGACCTCCAGCAGGTTGGCCTCCAGCCCTCGGGCTCGCTCTTGGGCTTGCACCAGCGCCTTCTCCTGTAAGGCCCGCTCACTTTGTAGCTTGTCGCGCTGTGTGCGCTCTGACTCCAAATCTGACAACATCGCCTGAGCCGCTTCGTAGGCTTCATGACCTGGGCAACTGGCCTCGACAATCGCCTGGGCAGTCTCTGCCTCAGCCACCGCCTTCTCAGCTGCCGCCAGTTGTTCGCCAATCCCCTTCAACCGGGTATCCAGCATCTCAACCCGCTTGGTCAGCTCGTCCAGCCTCTTTTGGGTCGCCTCCAGCAATTCCCGGCGAACGGTGGCTTCTTCCAGCTCAACTCCAAGATCGGCCAACTCGGTCTCGATTCGAGCCACCTCAGTGCGCAGGGTCTCAGCTCGCTGGCGAATACCTGGCAGCCGCTGGACCTGAGACTCAAGCCCGGCAATGACTTCCCTGTGCTTGGCTAGCTTGCCCTCCAGGCAGCGGAGCGTCTCGCGCAAGGCCCTCCATACCTGCTCATACTCGTCCACCCGCAGCAAACGGTCAAAGAGGGGTTTACGTTGAGCGGGGGCCTGTAGAAAAGGAGCCGTCAGCAGTCCTTGTGGCACACCTACGGCGTCACGGAAAAGGGCATTCAGGTCAGCGTTCGGCTCCACGCCCAGGTGCTCTTTCAGCCAGTCGAGCACATCGGCCTTACCGCCGACGATTCTGGCGTCCAGCTCCGAGTCGTAGACATAATAGTCGGAACTACCACCGCAACGGCGCACTACCTGGTATTCGCGCTCGTCCTGATTGGATACAAAGCTAACGGCGATGGTTGCGGTTTTCTCCCCTTCTCGAACAAAATCAGCTTGGGTGTAGGGCAGGTAATCAAAGAGCACAAACCCAATCGCCTCCAACAGGGTGCTCTTACCAGCGCCGTTAGCACCGCAGATCGCATTAGTCCCCTCGGTGAAG
>CP070811.1:1456436-1465896 GCA_020343875.1 Anaerolineales bacterium
ACGTTGACCGGCAGGCTGCCCAGCAACAGGGTCGGGCTGATGCCGTGCTCGGTGATGACGATTTTGGCGTTCTCGCGCAAGGAGTTTTCAATCATCTCCAACTGCTTGAGAGCCTGGGCGTTACCAACGAAATATTTCTCGGCCGCTTCGTTGACCAGGCGAATGGCTTCAGCCTTGCCCTGGGCCACTTGAATCACCGCTTCGCGCTCCCCCTCGGCGCGCTGGATGATCGCCAGCTTTTGTTGTTCGGAGGCTTCGAACTCACCCGTCGCCAGCAGGCGCATGGAACGCCGCTCCTGCTCGGCGGTCTTCTGCTTATGCATGGCCCGCTTGATGTCTTCGGGTGGGTCAATCAAGCGGATTTCCACCTTGCTGATCGTCAGGCCCCATTCAACGGCGAAAGCATTCAGGATCCGCTGCAGATTGGTGGCGATCGTCTCTCGGGCTACCAGGCTCTCGTCCAGGGTCAAATCGCCGAACTCCTGGCGCAGGTTGGTCATCGCCAACTGGCTGATCGCCCGCTTCCAATCGTCGATATTGTAGAACGTGCGCTTGATGGCTTCTTCATCGGGCGTAGGCCGCACCCACATAATACCATCCACCTGGATTTCGACGTTGTCTTTGGTGATAACCGGTTGAGGGTGGATATCCATGGTGTGCTCGCGGATGTCGCGGATTCGGAGGATATGGATGATAGGGAATTGAAATCCCAGGCCGGGCATCACAAACCGGTTGTACTTGCCCATGGTTTCCTGGATCCCCCGCTCGAAAGGCCGCAGGGTATAGATTGGACCATATACTGTTCGCATTGCATGCTCCTTTATAGGGTGTTCTTAATTGGATGAACGCACTCGCTCTTTTCTCGTATCGAGAAACTCACTAAATAAAGTCCGGTGAATCGAATACTCGCTCATCGGACCCTCTTCGACAGCTTTTTGCTGTTTCCCCCGGTACCTGTCGCTCACTGTTTCCCCGCAAGCGCCAGGTACAACACCCAAGATCCTATAATGGGTATCCCGTTGTCTACTGGTCGATCTGCATCAGCAGTTTGACGCACGCGTCGGCAACATTACGATCGGGCTCCGCCTCACCGGGCATGGTCGCCCAACCCTGTTCTTCGACATAAGCACGTCTCTGGTAGGTACTGGTATCTTTCAGTTCACTGAGCTTCTGGTCTTTCTCTGGATCCTTGGTAAACTGATAAACACAAATCGGTGCCAGGCGCTCCACGACAGCATCTTTACCACTTTGCACAGCCATGTCCCGGGCAGAACCACCCGTAACCCATCCGCCCCAATTGAAGCCGACAATCAATGCTCCAATCACAGAGCCCAAACAAAACCAGACTAGAACCCATTTCGTCGGTCGGAGTTTATCCCACCTTTGTCGATAACTTAGCTTTTTCTGATCCCGTTCCACTTTGTTTTCCTCCGTGAGTCACTTGTTTGTGCCAGAAACATCATTGACCTATCTAAAGTATATACGATCCCGGTTCGGAAAACTATCAGCGGAATTCTAATTGTTGTGTAGGGTTTAGGCTGATTCGCTTGTCGGCATTTGCCCTACAACGTGGCACTTGTTCATTAATAACAACGACTGCTGAACGCTTAGCATTGTTGACATCCAAGCGCATGCGTTGTTAAGCCATCAGTCATCCTCTTTGACAAAATAGGCTCTATGTGTGTTGCCGCCTAACAGCTCCCGTCTGGCAACAACCGCGCCACTCAGAATGTGCAACTGCTCGAAATCGTCCGGCGTGACGTTCAGGTCGATACGGCAATTGCGGCCGATGGTGGCGCCGGCTGGGATGCGCGCCCGCTTCCCGACGATGGTGATGCCTGTATTGAGGTTGGTTGGCTCCAACTGGTTTGGCGTATTGTCGTTGCCCACACCCACCTGCGCATCGGCCCCGATTTCGATCTCCTTGTCCAGCACACAGCGGTCGATCAGCGCACCCACTTTGATCGTCGTATCGTTCATAACGACCGAGTCGCGTACCACCGCCCCACGCTCGACGTGCACGCCGGGTGACAGGACGCTGTTGATCACCGTTCCGTTGATGACACACCCATTGGAGAGCAGGCTGTTGTCGATCTCGCTGGCCGGCTTGCACTTGACGGGCGGGCGTTCTTGCAAGCGGGTGTGGATCATCCAGTTTGGGTCGCAGAGGTCGAGGGCCGGGTTCTCCTCCAGCAACGCCAGGTTGGTCGCCCAGTAGGCGGCGATGGTTCCCACATCAACCCAATAGCCGCTGTACGGGTAGGCGAAGGCTTGATCACGCTCGACCATCTTGGGAATGATGTTTTTGCCGAGGTCGTGGGCAGTGCCTGAATCCCGGGCATCTTCTTCCAGCCGCCGCAATAGAAAGGCGGCGTTGAATACATAAATGCCCATGGATGCCAGGGTGCTTTCGGACTGCTTCGGCTTTTCGGCAAACTGGGTGATCCGCTGGTCGGCATCAACGCTCATGATCCCCAAGCGATGAACCTCATCAGGTCGCGCATGCATCACCGTGACGGTCAGATCGGCCCCTTTTTCCTGGTGAAAGCGGAGCAAATCACGGTAGTCCTGCTTGTAGATGTGGTCTCCGGAGAGGACCAGCAGCAGGTCGCTGCCATCCTCTGCGATCAAATCGCGGTTTTGATGTAGCGCACCTGCGGTGCCCCGGTGCCAGTCCGGGTCGCGGCGCTCCCGGTAAGGCTGCCAGATCTGGAGACCGTTGGGCTGGCGGCGGTTCAAGCCCCAAGGCTCTCCGATGCCAAGGTGCTTCATCAGCGAATGCGGGCGATACTCGGTCAGCACGGCGATGCGGTACAGATCCGAATTGATGGCATTAGAAAGCGGAAAGTCAATGAGCCGATATTTGCCGCCGAAGGGGACGGCCGGTTTGACCCGCTGCGCGGCCAGGATGCTCAGGCGGCTCCCCTCACCGCCTGCCAGGACCAGGGTCAACACACTCATAGCGCCTACTCCTTGAGAAATCCAAGTAATTCGGACAGACCCTTGGCCATATTCCCGATTGTCCGTCCTTTTACTTAATTATTTCTTGTATTGAAAAACTCGGCTAAAATGCAGTCCGGTGAACCGAATACTCGCTCACCGGACCATCTTTGCCGACTTTCTGTTTGTTTTCCCCGGTTACGGCCGCACGCTATTTCCCCGCAATCGCCAGGTACAACATCCAAGATTTTACGGTTATAGGATTGTCTACTGGCCAACCTGCACAAGCAGTTTGGCGCACGCGGCGGCAACCTTACTATCAGGTTTCTCGTCACCAGGTATGATCGCCCACCCTTGCTCTATTACATAATCATCTTGCTGGTAGACCCTTTTTTCTTTCAGTTCACTCAGCTTCTGTTGATTCCCCGGATCCTGGTCAAACTGAGCGACACAAACGCCTGCCAGACGCAGCACGACAGCATCGTTAGCCATAGCCTGGGCCGAACCACCCGTAACCCACCCGCCCCAATTGAAGCCGACAATCAGGGTTAGAACAACTGCGGCCACGGCAAACCCGAAGACGACCCTTTTCGTCGCTCGGGCTTCGTCCCATCTTTGGGCAAGGCTTACCTTCTTCTGATCCCGTTCCATTTTGTTTTCCTCCTCGAGTCACTTGATTGTGCCAGAAACAGCATTCAACTATTATCTAAAGTATATACGATCCCGGTTCGGAAAACTATCAGCGGAATACCGATTCTTGTGTAGGGAACAGGCTTATTCTCTTGTCGGTATTTGTCCTACAAACTGGAGAGAGTCAGGGGGAAACAGCTCTACAGGGGTCCCGAGGGAAGGAGCTGGGGGACAGGCAGAAGCCTATTAGTGCAGGGCCAAGGCAGGTGGAAACCCTCTTCTGTTTACAAGGGGCGTGATGCTCGGCCTGCCTGGTCTCTACTCGACCAATCGGTTCTCAATGGCGTAACGGACAATCTCGGCGTTGGTTTTCAAATTCATCTTTTCCAGGAGGCGGCTGCGGTAAGTGCTGACAGTCTTTGCGCTCAGCGATAGCTCCTCGGCAATTTCGGTGAGTGTTTTCCCGCTGGCCACCAGTTGCAAGACCTGGAACTCGCGATCAGACAACGTTTCATGGCGTGGCCCGTCAGAGGCTACGTCCAGGTTAAAGGCCAGGCTCTCGGCCAGACTCTGACTGATATATTTCCCGCCGCCCACCACTTTGCGAATGGCTTTGACCAGTTCATCCGGCGCGTTTTCTTTGGTTAAGTACCCGGACGCACCGGCTTTCAGAAGACGCACCGCAAACTGTTCCTCGGCATGGATGCTGAGCACCAGCACCGGCAGGTCGGGCTGTTGGTGTTTCAGTTCTCTGAGGATGTCCAACCCGCTGCGGTCGGGCATGGTGATGTCCAGCACCAGCACGTCCCAGCCCCCAGCTCGGACCTGGTCCAACGCCTCCTGCCCGTTGACGGCCTCACCAGCGACCGCCATATCGGAAATTTCCGACAAAATCTGGCGCAGGCCCTGGCGCACAATCGGGTGGTCATCGGCGATGAGTACTCTGATCATTGCGGTCCTTGTGCAATTCTAATTATTCATGGATAACGGCAGGCGGACGGTAACGGTGGTACCTTTGCCAGGAGTCCCCTGAAATTGAACCTCGCCCGCCCGGAGCCGGGCGCGTTCCTGCATCCCCAGCAATCCAATTGATTTCGAGCTGTGAATCTCACTTTCGGTCATGCCTCGCCCATTATCCTGTACCTGGAGCGTCAGAAACGCAGCGGACTCTTCCAGGATAACCTCCACCTGGGTAGCCTGGGCGTGCCGGGTTACGTTGGTCAGAATCTCTTGAAAGATGCGGAAGGCCGCCGTGGCCCCGTCGGCATCCAGTGTCGTCTCCTCCGGAGCGCTGATCAGTTTGCCCTGAATGCCCGACCGGGTTTGAAATTCCTGGAGCTGCCATTCAATTGTCGCCACCAGTCCCAGGTCATCCAGAATGCCCGGCCGCAACTCAGATGAAATGCGGCGCACGGTTTGAATGGTGATATCAATCAGGTCGGACATCGCCCGCGTTTTCTCCAAGAGGGCTGGCTGTTGCTGGTCCAAATGTCTTTGCAGCCAGGCTACGTCCATCTTCAGGCCGGTCAAGGTCTGGCCAAGTTCGTCATGAATCACCCGGGCGATGTGAGTGCGTTCTTCTTCCCTGACAGACTGTAAGCGGGCGGATAGCTCGCGCAATTGGTCGGTTGAACGGCGAAACTCGTCTTCAGTACGTTTGCGATCTGCGATTTCGCGTTCCAGATTGGCATTGGCGACCAGGAGTTGGTCGGCAAGTTGGGCCAAACGCGCTTCCAGTTCGGCAATTAGCACTTGGGATGCGTGGTATTCCTCGGTAAAGTTGTCTTTTGGGCCCCGGGCGAGTGGTTTCATAGCATAATTATAGCTCGAAGGCGTCTAAAAAGATAGTCGCTTTGACACATTACATCACCGATGTATTATCAAAAGCATCCAGCCACGTTGAAACTTATCCTGTCCTCCATTATCGTCAACTCTTTGTTCTGAGATTTACCCGCCCACTTCCGAAAGGTCTACGACGCAGGGTGGAAGGTTGTCTTCATTACCCAGCCCAAGATCGCGCTGGAAAGACGACTACCGAAAAACGCACGGTCTTTTCCTACCTCGTCCCCGGCGTTAATTCCTAATCCTTGTCTTTGTGCTATAATCACGGATATCGGAGAGCAGTAATTCGACGGGGGAAGCTATGAATTGGAAGGTGTTCAAATATGCGTGGCGGTGGCAGCTCAGAAGCTCGCTGGAAGAATTGTGGCCCTACGTGGCTGATACCCACCGCTTCAACCAGGCGACGCGCTTGCCGGAGATTGAGTTCACTGAAATACCGCTGGAAATCGGCGGTAGTCGGCTGATGGCGCGTACCTCCAAGATGGGCATTGTCGTCGAATATGAGGATCATCCCTTTGAGTGGGTCACGGAGCAAGAATTTAGCAATGTGCGTACCTTCGAGCAAGGCCCTGTAGCGCGCACATACGCCAGGTTGACCCTGGAACCGAACCAAGTCGGAACGCTGCTTGGCTATTATGTCGAAGTGATTCCGGCTAATCTCTTGGGGCTGCTGGGGACTCCCTATCAATTTGGCTGGGAGATGCGCCGAAACTTTGAACGAGTGTTCCGGCAAATTGATGATTATCTACAAGGTCGGGTCGAACAACCTTTTTCTTTAGAATCGACGTTGTTAAGACGATCGGGCTGGGTCCGTTTTTCTGGTTTAGCTGAGCAGCTTAAGGCGGAGGGCCACCAAGAGAGATGGGTACAACAGCTGGCCGATCTGCTGATCGAAGCGGCGGACTTAAACCTGGCGCGGATACGCCCCTATGCGCTGGCCGATACTTGGGGTGCACCCCGTCACGCTATCCTCGAAATGTTTCTCTCGGCGGCTAGATTGAGTATCTTGAATATGCGTTGGGATGTCATGTGCCCGCTCTGTCGGGGGGCGAAAGCCACGGCGCCTGCCTTGGATGAACTCCGCAAAGGTGTGCATTGCCCCACCTGCAGTATCGACTACGAGGCCAATTTTACCCGGAACGTCGAGCTAACATTCACCCCACATCCTCGAATCCGAGCCATTAACGCAGGGACCTATTGCATCGGCGGTCCGATGATTACACCTCACATTCTGATTCACCAAGTGGTTCAACCTGGCGAAACGCGCACCTTGCATACCCGACTCGAACCGGGCAATTATCGGGTGCGCACTCAGCGCCCTGGAGTCGAGCAATGGCTAGAGATGAGAGGCGAGGGCGAATATGAAATCGGGCAACTCTCCATTCAAGCCAGTGCCGGAACAATACGAACTGCCTCCCAACATGACGATGGCGTTGGCAGTGAAGGTCTGACCCTGGTAATGACTAACGATGCTCCTTATGCCCAACGTATTTACGTCGAGCGGAGCGAGTGGTATACCGACGCTGTCACCGCCGCCGAGGTAACCGCCCTACAGCACTTCCGCGACCTTTTCAGCGACGAAGTGCTTCGCCCCGGCGAAGAAATCGGGATAGAAGGGATGACCATCCTCTTTTCCGACCTGGTGGGTTCGACGGCCATGTACGATCGTGTGGGTGACGCCCCTTCTTACGCCCTGGTGCGTGATCAGTTTGCCTTTTTGCAGCGAATCGTGCGCGAATACGAGGGAGCTATTGTCAAAACTATCGGTGATGCCATTATGGCCGCTTTTGTTGACCCGGCCAACGGGGTAGGTGCGGCGTTTGCCATCCAACAAGAGATCGACAGGTTTAATGCCGAGCATCCCGACCTCCCCTTGAAGATTAAACTGGGTATGCATCACGGCCCTTGCATTGCAGTAAATCTCAACGGCCGGCTAGATTACTTTGGTGCCACCGTCAACTTGGCTGCGCGACTGGAAGGCCAGAGCAAAGGCGGGGATGTGGTTGTTTCTGAAAGGGTACGCCAAGACCCGGCCGTGGCCGAGCTGTTAGAGTCGATGGCAGTCAATCTGGAGGGCTATGAAACGTCCATCAAAGGCTTTGACGAGCATTTTGTGCTTTATCGCTTGACTCTTGAAGGTAGTTGACTTTCAGAATCTACCGGCCACGTTAAACCGTATCTCTTCCCGCCATATTGTCGACCCCTTGTGCTGAGATTTACCCGCTGAGACTCGTCATATCAGCGCATCTCTCCGCAAAAACCAAAGCCCCCGCACCTGGCGACGGGGGTTTGCTTAAGTTCTCAGAGTATCACCAGAGGCTTCCTATTTAGAAGTTCCGAGCTATGTAAAAGCATAGCTCGTGAAAATCTCCCCCATCACCCAAGCAGGTTTTCACCTTATTCCCACTCGTCATTTATCTCCTCTTGCCGGCGGTCGTCGGGTGACCGGGCGGCGTCGTGTGTGACAAGTCCCGCCCAAAACCCGGTCGCTTGTCAGGTAAAACCTGACAAAAGTCGTGCTTGAATAACGGGTTTTCCCCGCTGGACGCAGCCTTCGAATTACGCTACAATAGAGCCGACAGCTAATTATAGTACTCACATGAGGTAAGGCAGGCGTGCGGGATAAGCACAAGGTGGATCGCGACGGCGCAGGCGCAGAGGCCGATGACCTGGTACACGCCTTGGAGGTCGCCCTAAAAGAGCTGGACAGGATCCGCCAGGAAAGCCAGGCTGCCCATGGTCAGCTTGTGCAGCGCAACCGGGAACTGGCCGCCATAGCCGCGGTGGCCCAGGCCACCTCCAGCGGCCAGTTGGATCTGTCCGCGACGCTGGAACGCGCCCTACAGGTGGTGCTGGAGGTCACTGGCATGCCGGCGGGCTGGGTACTGCTCCTGCCAGAGGACGGCGCTGAACCAGTCCTGACCCACTCGGCTGGTCTGTCCCGCGAGCTGGCTGAGAAGCTAGCCGAATTTCGATCTCCGGAATGCGTGTGTATGCAGACCGTCGAAATGCGCCGCCCGCTTTTGGTCTACCCGCTCCACGCAGATTGTCCGATACGCGCGCTGGACCTGGGGCACGGCCGGGCGCCGACATGCCATGCCACGGTGCCGCTGTTGACCCGCTCTGGGGTGCTGGGCGTGCTCAACCTGGGGGGCGACGATCCGCTTTCTCTGGATGAGCAGGAACTCGCCTTGCTGGGTGCCATCGGCCGCCAATTGGGGGTGGCCATCGAAAATGCCCGCCTCTGGGAGGAGCTGAAGCAGCGCGATGCGTTGCGCGGCCAGTTGCTGGAGCAGGCCATCGGTGCCCAGGAGGATGAGCGGAGACGCGTCGCCCGCGAGCTACACGATCAGACCGGCCAGGCACTTACCTCACTCCTGGTCTGGCTGCGCGCCCTGGAGGCCGAAGCCGACGGCGCGCCAGGGTTGGTGGTCAGCCCGGACCGCCTGCAAGCGTTCAAGGCCATCGTGGCCGATACCCTGGACGGTGTACGCGACCTGGCTCTGGAGTTGCGCCCCAGCGCGCTGGACGACCTGGGGCTGGTGCCGGCACTGCAACGCTATGTGCGCACCTGCCACGAGCGCTACCACCTGGCCATCGACTTACAAACGCTGGGGTTCGAAGGCGTGCGCTTGCCTAACACGGTAAGGACGGCGCTGTATCGCATCACCCAGGAGGCGCTCACCAATGTCGTCCAGCACGCCTGTGCCAGTCACGTAGGCCTGTTGCTAGAGGTGCGCGCAGGTGCGGTGGTGTTGATTGTAGAGGACGACGGGTGCGGATTTGTGGTGCATAGCCCGACGGAGGAGCTCTGGCTGGGTCTGTCCGGCATGCGCGAGCGGGCTGAGTTGCTGGGTGGCCGGCTGACCATCGAATCGGCGCCGGGTGCCGGGACGACGATTTTCGTGGAGATACCGCTGGATGAGGAGCGTGAGACTGGTGGCCGGTAACGAACGCATCCGAGTGCTGATTGCCGACGATCACGCCGTGCTGCGGGCCGGGTTGCGCCTGCTCTTGGACGCGCAGCCCGATATGCGGGTGGTGGGCG
>CP070811.1:1465996-1478705 GCA_020343875.1 Anaerolineales bacterium
TGCAAGTCGTTGCGCTGGGAGTGGTGCTGGCGGCGGTTGGATACCTGTATCGGCGTCGTTTCCCGGCCGGAGACGGTACGTTACTGCCCGAAACGGACTGACGGCTGAGACCCTGGGGATTTTCGAAAATCCCCAGGATTTTTTTAGTCAAGAAAGATAACTCCCAAGTGATGGCCTCCTCTTGCATGCCGGCGAATACAGCGGTCCATTCTTCGAAAAAGCCTGGTTAGTTGGGGTTATGTGGCTCGGGCCAGAATCTCTTGCACCTGGCGCTTCGCCTCAGGCTCCAGCGGCTTGGGCCGGTGTTCGCCGATGATCTCCTTGACTTTGGTGTTGAGCCTTTGGCCCAGAGTGGTCGCACCGCCTGCCAACCACTCCGCTCGTCGCCTGCGATCCAGGAGGCCTGGGTACCAAAAATCACGGAAACGTGCCAGCGTCTGGTCTGTATCCAGGAAATGACCGCCGGGGCCAACTCGGTCTATTTCATCCAGCATGAGTGTCTCATCCGTGACCTGGATGCCCTTCATCATATTTTCAGCCAAGGCCACCAACTCATCGGTCAGCACGATCATCTCAAAGGACGTGGTCAGCCCGCTCTCGATGTAACCGACATCGTGCACCAGGTTAGCCCCACTTAGTTTGGCCATCAGCACTGACAGCATGGCTTCCAGGGCTGCCTGCTCGTCCATCACCTTGGCGTCGGAGCAGCCCGCGTAGCCCCAGGTGGGCACGCCATACCAGCGCCCCAATTGGGCGATGGCCGACTTGGTGAGCTGGAATTCGGGTGACCCGTAGCAGATCTGGGCGGCACTCATATCCATGTGGTGCAGGCCGGCCCCAAATACAAAGGGGGCGCCGGGTCCTTTCAGTTGATGAACTACCAGGCTGCTGAGTATCTCAGCCAGTGCCATGGCCAGCCCGCTGGCCATAGTGATAGGGCCGGTGCCCCCCATAAGCGGCGCTGGCGAGTGTACCACTGGCAGCCCGTATTCCGCCATGAGCAAGAGCTTGTCCACCGCCGTCTCCGACTGTTGCAGAGGAGAACTGGGTTCGGAATATAGGAGGATGTGCGCTTGCTCGATCAGTGCCTCATGCCCACCGGCCACGGCAGCGGCCATATCAATGGAGCGCTGGCAATTGGCCCGGTCGTTGGTTACAAAAACGATGGGCTTGGTAGTATGCTCCAGCATGAGTGCCATCTGGGTGTCATACAACAGCGCGCCGTCTACGTCGGCAGGGATACCAATTGACATAACAAAATGCATATTCGGTAGAGCGTCACACAAGCGGTAACCGTTGATGAGATCGGCCTGGGTGAACTTGCGCTGCTGGCCGGTATCGGGATCAGGGAAGTTGATACAATCCGAGCCAGCCCCAAAATAGACTCGGGTGCCTTCCAGATACATAGTCGGTTCTCCATCCCGGTCGCACATGACAATCCGGCCGGGCGCCGAAGCGATGGCCTGTTCCACCAGCCCGGCCGGCAACCTGACCAGGTTCCCGTCAGAGATGACAGCCCCCCCGCTTCTAAGCAGATCTAACGCCCCTTGGTGGTAAAATCGGATACCCGTGCGGCGCAGTATTTCCAGGGCAGCTAGGTGCAGATCTTGCAGTTGGGTCTCCGAAAGGATGGCAAACTGCGGCGTCTGAAACACGACCTTGTTACCAGCGTTCATAACTTCTCCCTTTCCCAGGTGAGTGCCAACGATTAGAGACGTCATACACTCATAGCACGGTTTCTACCTGGCGTCAAATGAACCTGTCATCAGGTCACGGCTCGTGCACAGACGGCATCATTTCGTTTCGCTTGGCCAGAACGCTCGCGCTGCACGCGCGCCAGGGGTGCCTTTTTTTTACCTTGACAAAGGGAGTGGCCCGACTTATAATACGGTTGCCGTCCTACGATGGTCTATGTGTGTTTGGGCTCATTCTCATGGAGTTTCGGTGCAGAATCCCCCCGGAACCGCGGCTTACAGAACCTCGAGTATTCAGTCCGTTTCCACGTAAACTGTGATGAGCAGGATCCTACCGGGTGATCACCGGTCGCTAGGCAAAATGCCATTATCTTCCGCTGCCCCCATGCTCCCATAGCATTGCCACTGGTTCAGACCTTTCGTGCCAGCCACTGGCACGAGTGGGGTATCAAGGCCAGGCAAGGCGTAACGTTTGACCTATTGGCTTCAACCAGGGAAGGAGGTGGTTGATTAGGGCCTGACATTACTCTCCAATTCATACAGAAAAACCACGTTCTGTGAAAAGAAGAAAAAAGGAGGAGCAACTAATGTCTAGACAGAAAGTGCACGCAGCTATTCCATACTTGCAGGACCAGCTTCAAAAGGGCAAGCTATCGCGGCGAGAGTTCATTCGTTACGCTACACTGCTAGGTATGTCGTTGAGTGCGGCAACTGTGGCAGCCCAGTGTGCTGCACCAGCTACCGAGGCGCCAGCGCCGGCTGCGCCCGCCACCCAGGCACCCGCCACGGAGGCGCCGGCCCCCACAGACACCCCGGTCCCGGCTCCGGCTGGCCCCAAGCGGGGTGGAACGATTACCATCGCCACCCGTGTGCCCCGCGTTGACCACCCGGCTCGTTTCTCCTGGATCGAAGGTGTTAACCAGTTTCGCCAGGTCTGCGAGTACCTCACCTTCACCGGCTACGACAACATCACCATCCCCTGGCTTCTAGAGAAGTGGGAAGCCAACGCTGATGTGGATGAGTGGACGTTGTTCCTCAAGAAGGGCATCAAGTTCAATGATGGGCAAGAGCTTACTGCTGATGATGTCATCTTTAATTTCGAGCAGTGGCTCGACGAGGATATTGGCTCTTCGATGGTGGGCCTGATTGGGGGCTATCTCTCAGCTAACGACATCGAAAAGGTAGATGACTATACAGTTAAGCTCTTCCTCTCTGCGCCGCAGATTGCCGTTCCGGAGCACCTGTTCCACTATCCCGCTATGATCGTTCCCAAGACCTTCGAGGGCGACATTACCAAGCAACCTGTGGGCACCGGGCCCTTCCTGCTGGAGGAGTTTGTCGAGACTGAGCGAGCTGTCTTCAGGCGACGGGAGGACTACTGGCTCATGGGCGAAGATGGGAAACCACTTCCTTACCTTGACAAGCTCGTTTACCTGGACTTGGGCGAAGAAGAAGCCGCTCGAATCGCTGCCTTGCAGAGCGGCCAGGTGGATAACATCTTCAATCCCTCGGCTGAGATCTGGCAGGCGGTCAAGGATCTACCTGGCATCAAGGTCTACTCGGCTCCTACGGCGCAGACTTTCGTCATCCGCATGCGGGCGGATCAGGAGCCCTGGTCTGACAACCGGGTGCGCCAGGCACTCAAGAAATGTATTGACCGCCAGAAGATGCTTGACCTGGCATGGTTTGGCGAGGGTGTGCTGGGCCATGACAGCCACGTCGCGCCGGTGCATCCTGAGTACTGCGAAAAGGAAATCCCGGCCTATGACCCCGAAGGCGCCAAGCAACTATTGGAGGAGGCTGGGCTGACGTTACCGGTAGAAGTCGAGCTGTCTACCCAGGAGGCCCGTGCGGAGCCGGCCATGGCCCAGGCCCTCAAGGAATCGGCGGTAGCGGGTGGCTTCGACATCAAGCTCAACATCCTACCCTCGGCTCAGTACTGGGATGTCTGGACCGAAGTCCCGCTGGGCATCACCATTTGGGCACACCGGCCCTTGGGCACCATGGTCTTGGCACTGGCCTACACGGCAGATGCGGATGGCAAGCCGGTGCCCTGGAACGAATCGTACTGGGTGGATGACGAGTTTAGTACCTTGCTCAAGGAGGCCGAGCGCACTCTGGATGTTGACGAACGTCGCCAGATCATGTGCAAACTGGAAGACATCCAGCAGGAACGTGGCTCTGTGGGCATCGCCTTCTGGACCAGCGTCTGGTACATCGCCCACGAGAAGATCAAGAATGTGGATGCCCACCCCACCAACTATGATATCCTCTACGAGGCGTACATCGACGAAGCCTAACATTGGCTCAGCTGTAATGTGGTATGGGTAGGGCTGTGAGGTGGGGGACTTCCCCCTCCCGCAGCCCTCTACCTAATGCTCTGCCTGGAATGCGTTGTGTAGCTTTGGCAGGGCGGCAGTTAGCGCGAGGTGCTTATGGCCAAATATATCGTTCGGCGCTTGGGCTTCATGTTGCTGACTATGCTGATCGTCTCCATCGCCATCTTTTTGATCTCCGAGGTGGCTCCTGGCGATGTAGCGCGCCACATATTGGGCCAATTCGCAACTCCTGAGCAGGTGGAATTGCTGCGCGATCAACTGGGATTGGATGAGCCCATTTACGTACGATACGTTGACTGGTTAGTGGGTAACGACTGGCGTCTGAAGGGCCTGATTGGTATGCCTCTCAAGCGGGCGCAAGTCAGTGAGTACGATGACCCAGGCTGGTGGGCTGTGGGTCCCGACGGTACCCTCAAGCAGTGGAGGGTGAAGAAAAAAGAGGGTATGGTCGAGATTCGGATCTCCCCCGATGGTGAACGAGAAGAAGTCCTCTTCGATAGCTGGCAACTGGACGAGAACGGGGAGGAGATATTCTGGGGAGTGGATAACGCCAACCATGTCGTCCTGTGGCGTAAGGCTAGCCAGGAACAAAAGGTGGGGCCGGCCTCGGCTGGCCGGACGATGACGGAAGCCAGTGGAGATGACTATTATCCAATCCGAAAAGGCCTACTGCGAGGCGACCCTGGCATCTCTCAGCGCACTAACCGGCCCGTGGGACCTACCCTGCTAAGGCGCTTGCGCAATTCTTTTACACTGGCGGCCATTGCTTTTGCCTTAATCATGCCCATTGCACTCTTCCTGGGCATCCTGGCCGGCCTCCGAGAAGGTCGCTCGACGGACCGTGCTGTTTCCCTGTTTAGCCTGGTGACTACTTCGATACCCGAATTTGCCAGCGGCGTCTTCTTAATACTCGTCTTTGCCTTCTGGCTCAAGATCTTACCTGGTGCTGCCATCTTTACCAGTGATGTGGCCCCTTGGACAGAACCCAAGTTGCTCATCTTGCCGGTGCTGACCCTGACTCTGGTAGAAGTAGGGTACGTTACCCGCATGACGCGGGCCAGCATGATCGAAGTTATGAATGCGCCCTACATCCGCACCGCCCATCTCAAGGGCCTGCCCTATCTGCGCATCGTCACCAGGCATGCCATCCGTAATGCGCTGATGGCGCCCATCACGGTTATCATGCTGCACGTAAACTGGCTGGTTGGGGGGATCGTCGTTGTGGAGTCGGTATTCGGCTATCCCGGCCTGGGCATGTATTTGCTCGATTCGGCTCTCTTCAAAGACGTCAACGCGATCGAAGCTGGTGCTATGGTTATGGGTGCCCTGGCGGTGGGCACGCAATTGATTGCGGACATCATCTATACCTTCCTTAATCCGCGCATTCGCTACACTTAAATCCTAAAACGTCGTAGGTGGGGTGGGTTTCTCTGAGCCAGCCAGGACGGGCTAACCCGCCAGGCGTAAGAGCCTCATAAGATGCCTTTGGAGGAAGCGTAATGACAATGGCTGCAACAACACCTGGCGATCGGGTGGAGACTCGCAGAAGAGGATGGCGACGCCTTTGGGAAGGGGCATCTATCATATTTCAATCTCGGGTGGCCGTCATCGGGATAGCGATTGTCCTCTTTTGGATACTGGTGGCCATATTTGCGCCTCTGATTGCCCCACACGGCCCCCTGGCCCAGGACTCTTCTGCTATTAACCAGCCACCATCTAGACTGTATCCGTTGGGGACGGACAATCTGGGCCGGGATATCCTGTCCCGGCTGGCCTATGGCAGCCGCACCATCCTCATCTTAGCGCCCTTGTCCGTGCTGGCCTCGGTTGCGGTAGGTACGTTCCTGGGGTTGATCGGTGGTTACTATGGTGGTTTGATCGATGAGGTAGTCATGCGAGTCCTGGATGCGATCATGGCCTTCCCGACCATTCTGCTATATCTGATCATCATCGCTGCCATTGGGCCGTCGGCGGTCAACGTAGTCATCGCCATCACTTTTGTAGGGGCGCCGGGTGTAGCCCGCCTGGTGCGCAGCCTGACCCTCGACATCCGTACTCGCGACTATATCCGGGCAGCCGAGACCCGGGGTGAGAGTTCGTTCTACATTATGTTCGTCGAGATTCTGCCGAACGCCCGCGGCCCGCTGATCATCGATTCGATGCTGCGCGTAGGCTACGCGATTTTTGCTATTGGTACTTTGGGCTTTTTGGGGCTGGGCTTACCCCCCCCAACGCCCGACTGGGGCGGCATGATCAGCGAAGCCCGCAAGTATATCTGGACCAGTCCTCTCAACGTGCTGTGGCCGGCTATCGCCATCTCCAGCTTAGTGGTAGGGTTGAACCTCTTTGCGGATGGCTTGCGCGAAGAATCTACGCGGTATCAGTAACCTGAATTCGATAGAGGGAACAGCCCATGAGTGTGGATTTCGAGTGGATCACAGAGACTGACAACCATCGCATCAAGACGCCCGTTCTCAAAGTCGAGAACTTGGCCATTTCTTATGAGACGCGCACAGGGGACATTCCGGCCGTGCGCGACGTCAGCTTTGAGATCCAGCGCGGCGAAGCGCATAGCCTCGTCGGCGAATCTGGCTGCGGCAAAAGCACGGTGGCCTTTGGTATCGTCAATTTCCTGGGGCGCAACGGGCGCATTGTAGACGGCCGCATTTTGTTTCAAGGCCAGGATCTGGTGGGCCGTTCAGAAGAGGGGCTGCGTCATATCCGGGGTGACCGCATCGCTATGGTCTACCAGGATCCGATGCAAGCGCTCAACCCCTCTATGCGACTGGGCGATCAGATGACCGAAGTTTTGACCGTGCATCGGGGCATAGAGCGGAGGAAGGCCGAAGAAATATGCGTCCAGATGCTGGAACGGGTGTATATGCCTGACCCGGCCAACGTGATGCGGCGCTACCCTCACCAAATCTCGGGTGGACAACAGCAGCGGGTGGTCATTGCGATGGCCTTGCTCAACGACCCGGCCTTGCTGATCATGGATGAGCCGACTACTGCTCTGGACGTGACCGTCGAGGCGGCTGTGCTGGATTTGATAGCTGGGCTACAGAAGGATTTCGACACGGCCATACTGTACATCAGTCACAACCTGGGCGTTGTCGCGCGGGTTTCTACCAAGATAGGCGTTATGTACGCGGGCGAGATCGTCGAGCAGTCCACAGTAGAAGAGGTTTACCTGAAGCCTTTTCACCCTTACACGCAGGGTCTGATGCGCTGCGTGCCTCGGCTGGGCCAGGACAAGACCAGCAGCTACCTGTATCCCATTCGGGGCAGAGTGCCTTCGCCCAAGAACCTGCCGCCAGGCTGTATCTTCGAGCCGCGTTGTGACTACGCCCGCGAGGAGTGTCGTCTCAAAAAGCCGGAACTACGACCGATCAAGCTAGGCCACTGGGCACGTTGTCACTTTGCGGAGGAGATTGCCCAGATGGGCTGGGAACCGCCAGAGGACCTGGTGGTCGACCTGGCGGCCTTGGCGGAAGGCACCCAGGCCGCCGATACCATCTTGAAGGTGGAGAATGCCAAGACTTATTACGAGGCGCCGTCGAGGAAACTTGTGGGGGGAGGCCGACAACACGTCAGGGCAGTGGATGACGTTAGCCTGGAAGTAAAGAGAGGACAAACTCTGGGTATCGTTGGCGAGTCGGGGTGTGGCAAGAGCACTCTGGTTAAGACCATCATCGGCATGGAAAAGCCGACTGGCGGTCAGTTTGAGTTCCTGGAGATGGATATTTCCACGCCGGTATCCGATCGGGATTTGGCCCTTGTCCGGCAACTCCAAATGGTCTTCCAGAACCCAGACTCCACCCTGAACCCCTCTTTTACGGTTGGCACTCAGATTGCGCGCCCGCTGCGGCGCTTCCGTACGGTGCCGCCTGACCAGGTCCAGGATGAAGTCATTCGTCTGTTAAGCATGATGCGCCTGGGCGAACGTTACTATGACCGTCTGCCTCGCCAATTGAGCGGCGGCGAGAAGCAGCGAGTGGGTATTGCGCGTGCCATTGCTGGTCGCCCAGAATTGGTGCTGTGCGATGAGCCGGTCTCGGCTTTGGACGTTTCGGTCCAGGCTGCGGTGCTCAACTTGCTCCTGGAAATACAGAAAGAGATGGGCACCACGATGGTCTTTATTGCCCACGACCTGAGTGTGGTACGCTTCTTCTGTGATCACATCGCAGTCATGTACCTGGGCCAGATCGCTGAAGTGGGTCCCGCCGAGGCGATCTATGCGCCACCCTACCACCCTTATACCGAGGCCTTGCTTTCGGCGGTGCCGATCCCCGACCCCCGCGTGGAGCAGAAACATATCCGTCTGAGCGGTACGGTGCCCAGTGCTCTCAACCCGCCCAGCGGCTGTCGATTCCACACGCGTTGCCCGCGTCGGAGGCACATGCTGGCGGATGAGGGAGAGATTTGTGAGGTAGAAGTGCCACCCTGGCGGGATGCCGGGAACGGACATCGCATCTTCTGCCACATTCCACTCGAGACATTGTGCCAGATGGAGGCTGTGGTAACGTACGCATAAGTGTTGGACCGGGTGCTCAGACTAGATGCCTGTCGAAAGGTAGAGTCTAGATTCTGTCGAGGAGGACTCGAATGCTGGTCAAAGATTACATGACCCGGCATCCGCTGATGGCGGAGCCAACTATGTCGATTGTCGAAGCGCAGCGTTACATGGGTGAGAACAGTATCCGTCACCTGCCCATCGTCGGCGATGGAAAACGCTTGCTGGGCCTTATCACACGCCAGAGACTACTCGTGGATCCAGGCAGGTTAGGCAGCTTGAATGTGTGGGAGATCGCGCACTATCTGTCTGGCCTTACGGTAAAAGATGTGATGATCAAAGCTGGAGATGTGGTCACCATCAATCAGGATGCCACCATTGAAGAGGCAGCCCGTACGATGGTTAAGAAAATGGTGGGTGGCTTACCAGTGACGGATGAGGGCATTGTGGTGGGCATAATCACCGAGACTGACCTGTTAGCCCATTTGGCGAGTTTATTGGGAGGTACTGTGTCTGGTGTGCGTGTCACTATACGTGTGCCGGATAGGACTGGGGAGTTCGCCAAAGTCACCAGCGCACTCGCCTCACAGGGCTGGGGGATCTACGCTGCTGGCGGGGTCCCCTCACCTAGGCACCCGGGTTATTGGGATGAAGTCTTTAAGGTGCGAGGTGTGCCCAAGGACGCACTGGTTGCTGTGTTGAAAACGATTCAGGGCCAGGAAATCGTGGATGTACGTGAGGACTAGGGGTCGATCAGCCGCGGCTCATCTGCTCTCTGCCGAGGTGAAGATGTAACTAGGTAGTGCGTGCAGAGCTTCCGAGTTTGAGCAGAGGGCGTCTCCAGATGCCGAAGCGTACATGAGAAAATTTCATCTGGAGGTGCTCTGCTCTTTTATTTTGTGCCGCTGGGTATCACTTCGGATGCCAGGTAGATGGTTCTCGCCATTGCCAGGCGTGTCGAAGAGCAATCTGTCAAGTGAGAGAGGCGATTCTATGTCCGAGAAGGCATATACCGACCAGCCCATGCATTCCGAAAACCGGAGGGCGGATACGCGCTATATTGAGAAGGATTTGGCCACCCAATGCCTGCACGCTGGCGAACGCTGGGAGAAGGGTGAATTCTGGACCTCAAGTACACCTATTCATAACTCGACCACCTACTTTTACGACAGTGCTCAGGAACTGGATGACCGGGTCTATGACAGAAAAGCGGGCTACGTCTATTCCCGGGCGGGTTCGCCCACCAGCACTGCCCTGGAACGGGCTCTTTCTACGCTGGAAGGGGCCGAGGTGACCCATGTCTGCTCTTCGGGCATGGCAGCCAGCCACCTGGCGTTGCTGACGGCTGGGGCGGGTAGGGATGAATTGATCCTGTGTTCCAGCGACGTGTACGGCAGTGTGTACACCATGGTCGAGAGCATCTTTCCCCACCTGGGGGGGCGTAGCATCCTGATGGATTTTACCGATCTGGACAAACTGGAGCACGTGATCAAGCGCGAAAGGCCGAAAGTCGTTTACTTTGAGGTGGTCACCAACCCTATGACCAAGGTGATTGATGCGCCGGCTGTGATTGACATGGCCCACCGCTACGGGGCAACGGTGATTGTTGACAACACCTTTACCACGCCTTATCTGCTTAAACCTATACAGATTGGGGCGGATTTTGTCAGCCATAGCGTGAGCAAATTCCTGGCTGGACACGGAGATGTGTTGGCCGGGTCGGTAAGTTGCTATCGTGAAGGCTTCGACAGGCTGCACGATATCTTGATTCAAGTAGGCTGCACGCTGGGACCCAACCAGGCCTGGTTGGCTCTACGTGGTTTGAAGACCTTTTCCTTGCGCATGGAGAGACATTGTGCCAATGCCTTGGCGGTGGCCAAGTTCCTGGAATCCCATCCCTTGATTCACGAGGTGCGCTATATCGGCCTTCCCAGCCATCCCCAGCACGAGACAGCCAGGCGCATCTTCGGAGCACGCCCGGAAGGCGAACCCGCACGCTATGGGGCCATGCTCAATTTTGAAATTGCCGATTGTGACAAGGACAAGGCCTTTCGGTTTCTTGACTCGCTCAATCTGATTCTGCCCGCCACCACACTGGGCGACATCTACTCACTGATTGTTTATCCAGCCCGGACAACACATCATCAGCTCGGCCAGGAAGAGTTGGCCAGCATCGGAATCAGCCCGGGTACTTTCCGCATGTCGGTAGGTATTGAGCATATTGAGGATCTGAAGGAAGACCTGGACCAGGCTCTAAAGGCTTGCCAGTAATCCTTTGCGCGAACCTCAAGATGGGGCAGGCCCCGGGCAGGATAATCTGTCCACGTCTCACCTATTCTGAAGCGTAGAAGGAGAAGGTTGAATGTATCGTAGTCGCGATATGGGCATTAACTACATCCGAGCCCGCAGGGACCATCGCTGCTATGGGATGGGGCTGGGCATCATCATCCTGGACGACGTCTACCCTGGTTTTCCAGGCGACGTGCGCAACGCCAGCGCCTATCCCTTTCCCATCCAGTACGAGATCGTCGAGGGAGTGGACATCTGGGCCCTGGTTCAAGAAGAGGACAAGTCACCATGTCTGGAGCCGATTCAACGGGCGGCCAAAAAACTGGAGAGGATGGGCTGCCGGGCTATCGCTGCCGAATGTGGTTACTTTGCCTATTTTCAGAAAGACATTGCTGGCTACGTGGACGTGCCGGTGTTTATGTCCAGCCTGCTCCAGGTTCCTCTGGCCCAGCAACTCATTGGACCACACAAGGTGGTAGGCATTCTGGCAGCCCGCCAAGCTCTGATGACACAAGCGCATCTGGAGGCGGTCGGCATTCAGCCGGGCAGCAACTACGTCCTGAGTGGGGCTGAGGACGATGGCCGCTGCCCCGAGTTCGAGCACCTGTGGTATGAGCCTAAGCGCACCGATCCGCCAGGGGCCTACTACGACAAGGCGGAAAAAGACTTCGTGCAGGTTGCGGTTGACTTTTTCCGCGCTCACCCTAACATGGGGGCCATGCTGCTGGAATGCACCGGCATGCAGCCTTTTGCGCGCGCCGTCCAGCGCGAAATCGATATCCCCATCTTTAGCTGGGGCACGCTGCTGGACTATGCCTATTCGGTGGCGGTGCACAGAGACTACTATGGACACGTGTAATTAGGGTATGCTGATGATTGAAACACATGGTTCGAGCATGACCAGCGCCCATTACGCGCGAATGGGGCGCCACGAGTGTGAGAAAATCCATTGGGCGTCACTGGAGATTCTGGAGCGGGTCGGGATCGACGTTCACCACGAGCCAGCCAGGCAGCTCTTGGTCAAGGGTGGGGCTAAGGCAGACGGCATTCGAATTCGCATCCCTGAACACCTGGTGGAGAAGGCCCTGGGCATGACTCCGAGGCGCATGACGCTTTATGATCGTAATGGCAAGGTCGCCATCCGCGCCTGGGGTTACCATACCTACTATGGCGGTGGCTCCGATTGCCTCAACGTGCTCGATCACCGCACCGGGCAGCGGCGCCGGGCCATGCTTAAGGACGTCCAGGAGGCGGTGACGCTGATGGATGCCCTGCCCGAGATAGAGTTCGTCATGTCTCAATTCTTGCCTGAAGATGTAGATCAGCAGATCTACGACCGCTACCAAATGGAGGTCATGCTCAACCACACCACCAAGCCCATTGTCTTTGTCTCACCTGACTTTGAGGGTTGCCTGGCAGCGGTCGAGATGTGTGAAATCGTAGCCGGAGGTGCCGAAGCCTTTGCACAACGTCCTTTCGCCATGTGCTATATCAATGTCACGTCCGGGCTGGTTGCCAACGCCGAGGCTCTCCAGAAGTGCATGGCTCTGGCTGGGAAGGGATTGCCCCTCTTGTATATTCCCCTCAATGCCGGAGGCGTCAATTCGCCAGCCACCACGGCTGGCTGCATGGCCTCTATGAACGCGGGCACCTTGCTGGGTATCGTGCTCGCCCAATTGGTGCGCGAAGGCACGCCGGTAGCGGTACCAGGTTGGAACGGCGGGCCCTATAATCTGAAGACGATGGTCGGCAATTATGTCCTGGCTGACGAGCAGGGTGTGCCCACCTCGATGGGCAAATACTACGACCTGCCCGTCTTCGGCCTGGGTGGCTCGACCGACTCGAAGGTACTGGATCAGCAGTGTGGCTTGGAA
>CP070811.1:1478805-1483946 GCA_020343875.1 Anaerolineales bacterium
AACGCAAAGCGTGAAACGTAAGAACTCTTGCTGGTGAACTACGTTTCACGTTTTCGCGTTCTGGGTGACACTGTCGGAAATCTTCAATGCAGTTATCCAGGTCATGCACCCGATTCTGGTAGCTTAGAAGTAACCGTTCAGTTGGATAAGGGTCATTGTGCGTGACAAGTGTCAAAAAGCTAGAGAATTGGTGAGAATAGGTAATTGGCAAGCGGCAGAAATGGCTGTAGACTGGGGCTATGCTGAACTTGCCGCCTGGTTTGTCTGTTTTTCCAGAAGACTGGGACCGCACCCCTGTTTCGGTGCAGGTTGTCATCATCGCACTTTGGCAAGAGAATCAAGCGTTCAAGCCGCAGGTGATGGCCTTGGCAGAGCAAGTGGCCACCTTGCAGGCGGAAGTAGAACGCTTGCGCGAGCAGGTCAATAGGAACTCGCGCAACTCTTCCAAGCCACCTTCTTCTGATCCGCCTCAGGTGCGCAAGTACCCGAAGCGGGAGAAGAGCGGGCGCAAACGGGGTGGGCAAAAGGGTCACGTTGGCAAAGGGCGTAAGCTGGCGCCGCCCGAACGGGTGAGCCGGGTGGTGGTCAGCAAACCCACGAATTGTCAAGCGTGTGGGACGTTGCTGTTGGGCGCAGACCCCAGCCCTCGACGTCATCAGGTAAGCGAACTGCCTCGTGTGGAACCGGAAATCACAGAGTACCAGCAGCACACGCTGACCTGCCTGGCGTGTGGGGCGCAGACGGGTGGCGAGTGGCCGGTCGAGATGCCCGGTGGTAGCTTTGGGCCGCGCATCCAGGCGCTGATAGGCTACCTGGGTGGGCGGTTTGGGATGAGTGACCGGGACGTGCAAGAGTTGATGGGAGTAGCCTTCCACACCGACATCAGCCTGGGCAGTGTTCCGGCGCAGGAACAACAGGTGAGCGCAGCCCTGGCCCAACCGGTGCAAGAAGCCCAGGCGTACGTGGGCCAGCAGCCGAATGCCAATGTGGACGAAACGGGCTGGCGCCAAATGGACCAACGCGTCTGGCTGTGGGTGGCGGCCACCCCGCTGGTGACAGTGTTCATCGTAGTGAGCACGCGCAGTGCAGGGGGGCTCAAACGTTTGTTGGGCGAGAGCTTCAAGGGCATCATCGGCTCGGACCGTTGGAGCGCCTACCGGGGGCTGAATCCCCTGCGTCGCCAACTGTGCTGGGCCCACCTGAAACGCGACTTTCAGGCTTTCATCGACCGGGGTGGCGAACCGGCCATCATCGGCAACCTGTTGCTCGCCCAAGTCAAGGCCATGTTTGAACTTTGGTATCGCGTGCGGGATGGAACCTTGAGCCGGACTGACTTCCAAGTCGCCATGCAACCCATTCAAGCCGAGGTCAAGGGCTTGCTGAGGATTGGTACCCTGCTGGACCATCCCCGCACGCGCAAGACCTGTCACAACATCCTCAGCCTGGAACCTGCCTTGTGGACCTTTGTGGCTCAAGAAGGCGTTGAACCAACTAACAACGCCGCCGAACGGCCCTTGCGCCGAGGTGTCATCTGGCGACGACGCAGCTTTGGCACCCAAAGTGAAGCCGGTAGCGTCTTCGTCGAACGCATTTTGACCACCGTGAGCACCCTGCGTCAGCAAAAGCGGGATATCTGGGATTTCTTGACTGAGGCTTGTAAAGCCAAAATCTGTGGCGATCATGCCCCTTCCTTGTTGCCAGCAACGGCCTGATCTGTGCCTATACCAACTGAACGGTTACACATAGGACATAATTTGAGATACATTTTTTATGATCATCACAAGATACGTGACAGGCTCTAGGCCACGTTATTGAGCCCTGCCTGATACAAGGATAGAATGCTGCGTTTATGAGGCGGTCACGCGCCCAGCAAATAGCCTTGTGCCAGTAGCACTATTGGTTCGTTGATCGTACACCACAGGTTGACCAAGTCGCCCAGTCTAGAGACAACTTTGCGGACATAGGTTTCAAACCACTTCGGACTATTCTCATTCTCCCAACCGCCCAGCACAGCCATCCAGAGCGGGTTTGTGAAATGATGCAGGGTCACCATCGGTTCAATGCCGCGGGCATGAAGCATCTTGAGCATCTCTCGGTAGCGCAGGAATGCCTCCTCAGACCACTTATCTGGTTGGGGTTGAATGCGGCTCCACTCAATCGATAGCCGGTGAGTATTGAGATGCATGGCAGCCATAAGGCACTATACATCTGCGCTGCCTTCTCCAGAAAGACAGCCTCACGTTGACCACCTGACATCTGACGATACATGGCTTCTGCCTCCTGACTGCAACCGATAAGCTTAGACCAGTATAACCCATCGCTCGCTCATCGGCTAACTTCGACCTGCATCACGCCCCCTCAGCCTCCCCACACTTTTGCGGTATACTCTGATCTCAGAGGAATCCATTGATAGCGGGGGACAAATGTGATACAATGAGCGCCTGAAAAGATCCCTCGCGCGCCAAAATGGTCGCGGCTTGTGCGCCACGCTATTGGCCATTCACCCATTTGGCGAGCCCTTCAGATGAATCTTGGACTTAGAGAGGCGACGTTATGAACGCTCAAAGTGGGCAGGCCAAGCAGGAAACACCATCTTGGGCGGGTGATGTGTGGGGCGGACTGGCGGCTATGTTGGTGGCACTACCCTCCTCCATCGCCTTCGGGGTTCTGGTCTACACAGCGTTGGGGCCCGAGTATGCGGGCCAAGGAGCCATGGCCGGGATGCTGGGCGCGGCGGCGCTGGGATTGGTCGCGCCGCTCATCGGGCGCACCGGCGGACTGATATCAGCCCCCTGCGCACCATCGGCCGCTGTCCTGTCCGCACTGGTGGCGGGCCTCCTGGCCGGGAGGATGGGGAAAACGTTCGAGCCGGCGAGTATCCTTCCCCTGCTGGCGCTAACCGCTCTAGTCTCGGCCGGGCTTCAAGTAATCTACGGTGTCATCGGCGGGGGGCGGTTGATCAAGTTCATCCCCTATCCGGTGGTTAGTGGCTATCTCTCCGGGGTAGGGGTGCTGATTGCGCTCGGCCAGCTTCCAAAACTGTTGGGTCTGCCAAAAGGGACGCCGCTCCTCCTGGGTCTGATCTCACCGGAACTCTGGAAATGGCAGGCGCTGGTGGTTGGGCTGATCACCATGATGGTCACGGTAATAGCGCCGCGTTTCACCCGCAAGGTGCCGGCCGCCATCCTCGGCCTGCTGGGGGGGATGCTGACTTATTTCGTTCTGGCCTTGTTTTCTCGGGAGTTGCTGCAGCTCTACGGCAACCCGCTCGTCATTGGGCCGATTCGGGTATCCGGCTCCTTCCTCGGCACCATTTCGGGCAGGGCCACGTCCCTGCTGGATGTCGACCTGGCCTCCATCCAACTCATCCTTGTCCCCGCTCTCACTCTTTCGGTGCTGCTTTCCATCGATACGTTGAAGACTTGCGTGGTGCTCGACGTCCTGACCCGCAGGCGGCACAACTCGGACCGCGAGCTGATAGGGCAAGGGCTGGGGAACCTGGCCACATTCCTGGTGGGCGGCATGCCGGGCGCCGGAACCATGGGGCCCAGCCTGGTCAATGTGACCAGCGGCGGCCAAACACCCCGCTCCGGTGTGGTGGAGGGTGCGTTCGTGGTTTTGGCTCTTCTGCTCTTGGGCCGGGTGATTGCCTGGGTGCCAATCGGCGCGCTGGCAGGCATCTTGCTGGTTATCGCCTGGCGCATGTTTGACTGGAGCATGTTCCGGCTGCTGCGCTACCCCGCCGGACGATTGGACTTCGCTGTCATCGCCGGGGTGATCCTGGTGGCTGTTGGTGTTGACCTGATCGCGGCGTCCGGGGTAGGTGTGGGCCTGGCCATCCTGCTATTCATCAGGGACCAGATCCGAGGCTCGGTCATCCGCCGCAAGAGGTACCTGAACCAGATGTCCTCGAAGACTAACCGGCTGGCCGCGGAGCGGGCGGTCCTCAGGCAACACGGTGATCAAGGGGTCTTCTGCGAGCTCCAAGGCAACTTGTTCTTCGGCACCACGGATCAGCTCTTTTCCCAACTGGAGCTTGACCTACTCACCAAGCGCTTTATCCTCCTGGACCTGCGCCGCGTCCAATCGCTGGACTACACCGCGGCGCATCTCTTCGAGCGGATGCAGACCCAATTGGCAGAGCGCAACGGAAAGCTACTGTTGAGCGGCATGCCCTCGGCCCTGTTTGACCAGCGCGACTTTGAGCACTACCTGGCACAGCTAGGCGTGGCCGGGGAGGGGGGTGACGTCATGATCTCGGAAACGCTCGACGGCGCCCTGGAGTGGATGGAGGAGCGTATCCTGGAAGCTGCGGGGATGGCCAAAACGGGCGAGGAGCAACCGCTGGATGTGAAGGATATCGACTTGTTCCGTGGGCTCGAGGAGAGCATGCTGACCGGGCTGGCCACTCGGATGCGCGAAGTGTCGGTCCCGGCGGGTGACAAAGTCTTCTCCGAGGGCGATCAGGGGGATGAGATCTTTCTGGTGCGCCGGGGCAGTGTTCGAATCATGCTGCCCTTGGAAGGGGGCAAGCGGCATCACGTGGCCACCGTTGGCCGAGGGGACTTCTTTGGCGAGCTCTCCTTTCTTGATCGGGGGGCTCGCTCGGCTGACGCTGAAGCGAAGGCGGCAACGGACCTGTACGTGCTCTCGCGCGACCATTTCGACGCACACGTCGAGTCGGACGCCGACATTGGCGTCCAGCTTTTCGCCCGCCTGGCCCTGGCTATTGCCGAGCGACTTCGCCAGACCGATGCTGAGCTACAGGTGCTCGAAGAGCGCTAGGCGAGCGTTCGACTTCCAGCCCGGGGGTGGTTGGGTGGCCCTGATATCCTTTGACAGTGAATTGCACTGCGTCAAGCATCCTGCACTTGGGAAGATTGGGTTTACAACAAGATTAATGATCTATTAAGGTTATTGTAATATAATTTGTCCATAATAGGGTGAGGTTTAATTATAAAAGATCGTTGTGAGGTGAAATATGGTCAAGATTGATCCATCTGAAATCACGCCTGAGCACATCTATCTTTCCAGGCGCAGGTTTATGAAAGGCATAGGAGCCATTACTGCCAGCTCTTTGATTCTCAGCGCTTGCGGCATCAAGAGTTTCCCCACTGGACCTACCCCTGAAGCGGCCACTG
>CP070811.1:1484046-1519017 GCA_020343875.1 Anaerolineales bacterium
AAGGAATCAGCATGGCTCACGTGGAAGAAGTCCTCAACAAACTCAAGGCCAAGTCCAGGTCGGATCAACTCCAGGGC
This sequence comes from Anaerolineales bacterium, assembly GCA_020343875.1. Classification (GTDB taxonomy): domain Bacteria; phylum Chloroflexota; class Anaerolineae; order 4572-78; family NAK82. The sequence continues at coordinate 1,484,124 of CP070811.1, forward strand.
ATGGCCAGGTACGGGATAGGCGTAGAAAAGAGGTTGGGCGTATCGGTCCCAGGCATGCGGAAAATAGCCAAGGAGATCGGAAAGGATCACCAGCTGGCGCTGGATCTGTGGAAAACTGGGATACCCGAAGCCATGATGCTCGCATCGATGGTAGACGTGCCCCAAGAGGTCACCCAGGAGCAGATGGAGGACTGGGTGAAGGGCTTCAACTCCTGGGACGTCTGTGATCAGGTCTGCATGAACCTCTTCGCTAAGACTCCCCTGGCAGGGCAGAAAATCCTGGACTGGTCCAGGCGCGAAGAGGAATTCGTTAAGCGGGCCGCCTTTGCCCTGATCGCTTGCCAGGCGTGGCACAACAAAGAGGCTCCGGACGAAGAATTCATCCAACTAATTCCCGTTATCAAACAAGCAGCCGACGACGAGCGGAATTTCGTGAAGAAGGCTGTCAACTGGGCGCTGCGAAATATTGGCAAAAGAAACCCGACTCTGAACCAGGCCGCCATAGAAGCCGCTCGGGAGATCCAACAAATCGACTCCAAGGCCGCCCGCTGGGTCGCTTCCAACGCCATCAGAGAACTGGAGAGCGAGGCCGTCCAGAGACGGCTGAGCAAGTGAATAACGGTACGGCCTAACCTCCCCCTATCCCCTCGCAATACCCCAAGACTTGTCGCCAAGGAAGCCCAAGAAACTCAAACAGGCTTCCAGAAACCTCGGCGCCTCGCCTGCGCCTCAAGGGCCACCTGCACTAAACGTGTGACATCCATAAGTACTATTCCCAGAGAAAATAGGTCATGTATCCCTTGCGGTGAGTGGCTGCGCTGTGGTAGGTTGTGCGGTATCCAACAAGACCGATACTCGTTAAAGCACTAGAGGGGCAGTATCTGCTTTACGAAAGCGTTGATGGAGGGCGTCTGTCACTGGCGAGATCCAGCGGCGGACGCCTCCGTTTCTATATACGCTTAATATCAAGGAGGCAAGAACAGATATAATGGGGATCCCAAGAAGAGAAGGGCAAGGCGAAGGCTGGGAAGCAGAAAAGCGGCACCTTGCCGTGACAAGAACTACTTTAGTAGGCCTTGTCGTTACGTGCACGTTACTGCTTGTCGTGGGCCTGATGGTTGCACACGCAAATCTGGCCACGGCCTATGCATCAAGTGCCCCCTATGCCAGCGCGGACCCGGCGGCTGCTGGCGTCATCTGGAACACGGACATCACCACCGACACCACCTGGACTCTGGCAAGCAGCCCCTATCAGGTCATCGCCGACATCAACGTCGCGGAAAGCGCCACCTTGATCATTGAGCCAGGCGTCGAAGTGCGCTTTGAGCAGTATGACGGGTTGACTGTGCAGGGCACCCTGCTTGCGGTGGGCACCCCGACCCAGCCTATCACCTTCACCCACATCGCTACCAGCACCTGGGACGGCATCCACATCCAGGGCACAAGCGGCAACATCAACCAGGGCTCTGTCCTCGACTACGTCACCATCGAATACGGCGGCGATTGGTACGCTAACCTCAAACTGAGCTACGCCGAAGTGGCCATTTCCCACAGCAGACTCAGCGACAGCAGTGACGACGGCATATTCGCCTCCAATGGTTCGGTGGCCCACATCTCCGACACCAGTTTCACCAGCAACTCGGGCTACGCAGTCATCTTCTCGGATGGCTCGGTCAACCCGGTCCTGGCCAACCTGACAGCCACCGACAATGGCTATGACGGCGTGGCCATTGGGAGCGGCACACTGACCGGAAACCACACATGGGAGAACATGAGCCTACCTTACTTTGGGGTAGGCGACATCTATATCGCTCAGGGCAGTACCCTGACCGTCGAGCCGGACGTCGAAGTGCGCTTTGAGCAGTACGACGGGTTGACTGTGCAAGGCACCCTGCTCGCAGTAGGCACCCCAACCCAGCCCATCACCTTCACCCGCATCGCTACCAGCACCTGGGACGGCATCCAAATCCAGGGCGCAAGCGGCAACATCAATCAGGGCTCCGTCCTCGACTACGTCACCATCGAATATGGCGGCGACTGGTACGCCAACCTCAAACTGAGCTACGCCAAGGTGGCTGTCTACCACAGCAAATTACGCAACAGTAGTGGCGATGGTGTATACACCTCGAATGCGGGTGGCTCGGTCTTTGAAGCCAGCCAGATCGAGGGCAATACCGGATACGGCATTCAAAACAAGAGCACCGACTTCATCCTGGCCGCCAATAACTGGTGGGGAGATCCCAGCGGCCCCCAGCACGGCCCATGCAACGCAGGAGGCACTGGTGACCAGGTTAGCGATTATGTCGAATATCTCCCCTTTCTGACCAGTCCCAACCAGGATCCAGGTCTACTCACGCCGGGCGAGGCACGCCTGCTTTCCATGAGACCCCTGCGCTGGTTTGCGCCGGCCGATGGAAGCACCCAGGTGTGGGTTGAAATCACCTTGCGTGACGGCAATGGCCAACCGCTGCCTGGGCGAACCGTGCGCCTGAACAGCACCCGGGGAACCACGGTTGACGGCGGCGTTACCGATGCGAAGGGCCAGACCTTTGCCTATGTTAAATCCTCGGCAGCCGGCGACGCACTACTCAGCGCAGCCCTGGACGCGGCGACCACATGCGAGGCCGCCCGCAGCAACTCCGCTAAGGTCACTTTTACCGCCACAGATGCAGGTAACCTGACGCCAGGTGCCGAGGCCCCCTACCTGAACAGCCAACTCGAGATCGACCCCCTGCCCGTCATGCGCGGGGTGCCGACCACATTGCGCGTGCGGTTGACCAATCCCAACGACTTCCCCATCCTTATCAACGGCAGCTTCTCCTTCGCCCAGCTCGGTATCGGCCTGGTATTTGGGCCACTAGGCACCGTGGTCGACGAGGTCATTCCTGCCAACAGCGATCGGACCTTCGAAGTCCTCTGGACCCCCTCCGTGTCAGAGCATTACTGCGTTCGTTTCGAGTACACCTGGCAGGCGCAAGGGAGCGAGGTTACAGCCGCCACTGGCCCGCCCAGGAGAACACAGCGGAACCTGTCAGTCTATAGTGGCCCTCTGGGTTCCTCCGAGGCTTCCGGAGAGAAAGAGCAGCTGGAAAGAACCGACAAGGCTTTTAACGCCTTCTCCACGGTTACCACCGTCGCCGGCGGAAGTGACCAATCAACCTTTGTGCCGGGCTGGATGGTCGGTGAATGGTGGAACTGGACCAAGGGTATGGCCTCGGAGATCTCTAAAGCTCTAGGTGGGGACCCACCGCGTCAGGACTACGACACCATTGCCACCCCGCAGAAGCCGCCGGTCCCGCCCATGCAGCCTGATGCGAATATCTCAGCTAACCTGGCCAACGCGCACAACGCCCTAGTCGATTCCCTGCTGGACGTGATCGCTTACGGAGAGGCAGCCACCATATCCCTGGATCGCTATGGCGGAGCGGCGGCGGCCAGTGATCTGCACTGGTCTTCTCAGCAAGCCGCGGCCCTGATCTACTTCAAGCAGAAGATGGGAGAAGCCTATCTCCAGGCGGCAGCTAAGCAGGATGCCTTCACCCAGGCCCTAAAAGACGAAGGCTACACCCAGGCGCCGGTCACCGTCGCCGACGCCCAGGCCTACCAGGCTATCTTGAGCACGCAAGGCTTCGACGCGCAAGACATCCAGCACGCCAAATTGCTGGGCTGGACGGATGCAGAGATCGAAGCTCTAAGCCAGGCCATCATCGCCGAAGATTCCGCCAATCTGACCGGCGACATTCTGCAAATCCTGGCCGAAGATGCCGATCTTATGCGAGAACTGGGCAACGTCCTGATGAATCCGCCTAACTTCCCTCCGGCGAGCGGGGTGACCGCATCCGCCAGTAGCAACAATCTGGTCAGGGTCTTCAAGAGCGTCTCCACCTTTCAGGTGAGGAACCCCTTGACAGGCACGGCCACTATCGACCTGCGCATCCGGCAGCTGGATATGCCGCCGGATTGGATGGTCAATGTGGACCCGGCTGCGGCCACACTGGCACCTGGAGAGCAGATGACGGCTACCATCAGCATCAAGCCCGGCACGGCAACTGTGCAGGGGACGCAGCCCCGGGTAGCGGTTGAAGGCTATGCGGGCTCCGAGCTGATTGGCGGCGTGGTTGTGGACGTAATGGTGCCGGAAGCAGCAGCCTTAGCCTTTGGCGGCGAGCAGCGGGTCTACCTGCCAATCATCCTGCAGGATCCGTGATGGCAAAAGCTACTTGAATGCTTTTGGCGGTAGAGGTGCAACGCACTTGCCCATTGAAGTGCGTTGCACCTGCTACTCCTTTATGACTTGGGATTTTTGCCACTTGTTTGCCAAAAGGGAGGGGGGATGGTAGACTCTCGCCCAGGAGGCAACCCCTTCGATGCGATCCCGCGCTGTGGGGCGAACCCACCTGACCGTTCTGCTGGTCTATTTGCTGCTGGCAATCCTGCTTACCTGGCCCACGGTCACCCACATCGCTTCGCACCTCCCGGGTGACGGCGGCGATGATCCGGCCATTGCCTGGAACCTGTGGTGGGTGAAACACGCCCTGCTGACTCTGCGGACCAATCCCCTATTCAGTAGTGCCATGTTCTACCCCATCGGTGTCAACCTGGCCTTCTACACGCTGACGGTCCTCAACGCGCTAACTGCCATGCCCGTGACTCTTGCGCTAGGCGTGGTGACGGCCAGTAATCTTCATACCTGGTTTACTATGATAGCTGGGGGCTACGGGGCATTTCTGCTGACCAGGCAGCACTTGGCAAATGCCAGGCAGTCCGTCTGGGCTGCCGCCTTGGCAGGCGGCTTCTACGCCTTTACCAGCAGCCAACTTTTTTATGTGTCCCTTGGCCAATTCAACATTGCCAGCAGCCATTGGGTCCCTTACACCATTCTATTCATGCTTAAGTCCCGGCGCAGCCTGACTGCGCTCCGCTGGCCGGCGTTGGCCGCTCTCTTTCTGGCCATGCAGGCCTGGGCTGAGATGACCTATGCCTCGTTCTTGCTGGTATTCATTGGGCTCTACGTGGCGTACGAAGTTGCCAGCGGTGTCATCTGGCGAATCGGCCAATCCCCGAATCAGCGAATTGGCGGGCCGACGAAACTGGCAGCGACTGTCCTGGATCCCACATCTCACGTCACATTGGCCATTCGCAATTTGCTGGTTTTGGCCCTTCTCTTTGCGCTGGGCATCTCGCCCCTACTGGGAGCCATGCTGCCCGATATGCGCGCCGAGGGGGATTTTTGGGTGCAGGGCAGCGGCTTTGCCGAGGTCTTCTCCGCGGACCTGGCCGGCTTCCTGGTGCCGACCATGCATCACCCCCTGCTGGGGGAGCTGGTAAGGCATACCGGCATCAGGAATTTCGACAAGGGCCAACACCTCTATCCGGGTTTCATGTTGCTGATTCTGGCGGCGATAGGCACGATGGCCGGAGTGAAACGCGCTTCGCCCCCGCGTATGAGGTCACGGACCTGGTTTTGGCTGATGGCCGCCCTCTTCTTTGCCTGGCTCGCGCTTGGCCCCAGCGTTCACATCAACGGGGCAGATTCTGGCATACCGGGCCCCTTCCTGGCCCTGCAAGCTCTGCCTTTCTTCAAGGGCAATCGCTACCCCAGCCGCTATAGCGTAATGCTGGTGTTATCGCTGGCCGTGTTGTCTGCCATGGGAATCCAGGCCATAGCCCGGAAAGCGCAAGGTCAACCAGGCGGCGCAAACGGGCAACGCATCCGATTCCCGGTTCTTTGCTGCTTGCTGGCGACTGTCTTCGCGTTCGAGCATCTTTCCCTGCCTCTGCCCCAATCCGATATGACAATCCCCGCGCCATACACCGCCATGGCCACCCAGCCAGGGGAGTTTGCTATCCTGGATATCCCAGTCGCATGGCGCAATGGTTTTCGTATCACCGGACCGATTCATCCCGGCTTCATGTTCGGGCAATTCTACCAGACCGCCCACACCCGGCCATTGCTACAGGGCAACACCAGCCGCAACCCCGAGTTCAAGTTCCAATACTTCACCCAGGCGCCGGTCATCAACTCCATCCTGGCCCTGGAGACCGGCCACCAGCTGCCGCCAGAGCGTTGGGAAGCGGACCGGGCCGTCGCCGGTGATGTGCTGCGCTTCTTCGGTATTCGCTATATCGTGGTTCGGCCAGGCCCGGGGACTGATCCAGCCGTCACCCCAGAAGCAACTATCCCCTACATCGAGGCGGTGATGCCGGTGGAGCCAGTCACCAGTAGCCCCAGCCTTACCCTCTATCGGGTAAATTTGCTGCCGCCTCCCAACGTGGTGGAGATCAGTTCGACAACGCCACTGGCCCGCCTTTATTTCGGCGAGGGATGGGGAGCGATACCGGATCGGGGCTCGGAAAGCGCAGATCAAGCCATGTGGGCTTTACGCCAAACAGCCAGGTTATTTGTGCCATTGAACGACCAGCCGCAAGCGGTCCGGCTGCGCATCCTGTCACCAGGCCAAGGCCAGCAAGTGGTTGTCGATGCCGGCGGCTGGCGTTCTTCGCCCCTGATCCTGAACCCAGGCTGGGAAGATTACACACTCAGCCTACCGGCGGAAGCGGTTCAGACTGGATTGAACGAGATTCAGCTCCACTTCGACCGGTTGTACCCAACCGATTCCCTTCCCAGAACGGAAGGCGAAACTGGCCCGCGCGCGATCCTGGTACAGAGCGCCGGCCAGGAGGTAGGTGATTTCGGCCACATCTACGTCAATGGCGTGGACGTCTCGCCCAACCAGAGAGGCTATAACCTGGCTGCTATCTCTCCTCAGGGCGAGATCCGTGCTGCCAGCTTCGACACCCACCTGGACCCTGGCGCATCACAGGCGCTGGCTGGATTCATCCAGAGCGTGCCCCCAGGACACACGGTCGCCGTTGCCGCCGCCGACGAAGCCTCGATGAACCTGGGAGAAGACGCCATAGTCGCTCTGCGTTCCATTGGCTTGGCGGGTGACCTGCGAGGCAAGTTCCGCTGGAGCCACGCGTTCATCGGGGTAAAAGGGGCTGAGCCCGGCTCGGGTTTGGAGGCCATGGACGGTCTACGCCCCGTCAGCGTGGCCCTTGGCCCCGCGGTAACCGAGCCCAGGGTAGCTGCAGCGGTGGAGTGGATTCGGTTTGAGTCGGAAGAGTAGGTTGTGGGCCAGGTGGGGATATGCTATCATACAGGCCTGTAACCGACCATGAATGCCCGACCGATACAGGAGAGCTCCCGGCGTGACACTCTCAGCCCGCTTCGAAGAGGCATTAACCTTTGCGGCTCGCCTGCACAAGAATCAAATCCGCAAAGGGACGGCCATCCCATATATATCGCATCTGCTGGCGGTGGCCAGTATTGCCCTCGAACACGGTGCCAGCGAAGATGAAGCCATCGCCGCCTTACTGCACGATGCGGCCGAAGACCAGGGAGGCAAGGCCACACTAAGCGAAATCCGGCACCGCTTTGGCGACTCGGTGGCCGAAATTGTGGAGGGTTGTACGGATGCCTGGGCAATCCCCAAACCATCCTGGCGGAAGCGCAAGGAGGCATACGTCGCCCACCTGCGCGACGCCTCAGCGTCGGTGCGCCTGGTCTCCGCCGCTGACAAGCTGCACAATGCCCAAACGATTCTGCGTGACTATCGGGTGTTGAGCGAGTCTCTCTGGAAGCGATTCAGCGGCGGCAGGGATGGGACGTTGTGGTATTATCGATCCCTGGTCGAAGCGCTTCGCACGCCCGGCCCGAGCTTGCTAGTTGAGGAATTGGAGGGTGTGGTATCAGAGATCGAGCGCCTGGCATCCAAGGGTGACCGCGACTGATGCCCTCCCCACGCGTCTCTGCTCCTACCATCTTGCTGGGTCTGTTCATGCTGGCCCATGTCCTATTCTTCTCCGCCTATAGCCTCCAACGCCATGCCACCTTCAATACGTTCGCGGCTGATCTGTCCTACATTGACCAGCCTATGTGGAACACACTCCACGGCCGTTTCCTGGAACGTACCCTGGGTGACCAGCAGGTTCCTCGCGTGGCGGAGCACCTTGAACCAATTATCATCCCGATCGCGCTCATCTTCTATGTTTGGGACGACGTGCGCGCCATCCTCATTGTCCAGACCATCTTCCTGGCGCTGGGTGCGCTGCCAGTGTATTGGATTGCGCGGGAACAAGTATCTCCCACCAAAGGCCAATCATCAAGGGAATGGGTTTCACTTGCCTTTGTCGCCGTCTACCTGATGTTCCCTGCCTTGCAGGCCGCCAACGTGGCCGACTTTCACGCCGATCCTTTGATTGTGGCGTCACTCCTCTTCGCCTTCTGGTACGCTACCCAACGCAAGTATCGGGCTATGTGGGTTTGGGCCATCATGGCCATGCTGGTGAAAGAGAACCTGCCTACGCTCACTTTTATGCTGGGCCTGTATCTCCTCTTTGCTAGAGAGACAAGAGATGGGACATCCCCACACCTCGACTCCCTTATCCGCGCATTCCCTCGCTCCCTGTTGACCGAACAGCGGCTGCATGGCCTGGGGTTGATGGTCATCAGCCTGGCCTGGTTCTACGTAGCCACCTTCCTCATTGTCGCGCCTCTGGCCCGCCAGGTCTACGGCACGCAGGGGCCAATATACTTATCCAGCCGCTACGCCGGATTCAGCGGGGGGGCGGTCGGGCTGCTGGCCGGCTTGGGAGACACGCTGGCCCTACTGCGCGAGCCAGACAGATTGCGCTACCTGGCCGGACTGTTCGCTTCGGTTGGCGGGCTGGCGCTACTGGCCCCGGAATACCTGCTGCTGGGGTTGCCAGTGCTGATTGCCAACCTATTCAGCAACTTCCCCGGTCAGTACTCGGGTGAGCAACACTACTCAGCACCCCTAGCTCCAGTCTTCGTCATCGCGGCCATTTATGGTTTCCAACGCCTTAGCTTCTTGTCAAGAGAGCGATTCCGCGTCATGCCGCCAAGGCATTTTGTCACCGCCCTGCTTATCATCTGGTTGCTGGCGTGTTCGCTGAGCTACCATTATCTACGCGGCTGGACACCCCTGGCCCGGGATTTCGATTGGCCACAACGCACCCCTCATCACCGATTGCTGGCTCGCTTCGCCAACCAGATTCCGCCCCAGGCATCTCTCTCTACCACACCGCCTCTCCATCCTCATCTGGCCCATCGGGAAAGAATCTACGGCTTTCCCACGGTCGCCGACGCCGACTTCGTGCTGTTGGATGTTTCGGGCCGCACTGATACACATCCCAACGATGTGCGAGTGGCTTTCGAAGCGCTCATTGAGTCGCAGGAATTTGGGATAGTCGATGCTGCAGATGGCTACGTATTATTGGGCAAGGGGCAGGGGACATCAAGTCTGCCGGATACATTCTACGATTTTGCACGAGTGGAGGATGCGCAGCCCGAATATCCGGCACTGGTTGAGTTTGACGGTCGGCTACGCCTGCTAGGATATGACCTGGTAGATAATCCCAAGTGGCAACAAACCCATCTAAGGTTATACTGGGAGGTACTGGCTCCACTCCCTGAGGATCTTCGGCTGTGGCCGATTGTCTTCAGCAGAGACGGGGTCCTCACCGAAGACACATCACAACGACCGATGGTCGCTCCTTTGTGGTATCCGCCGTCACGATGGCAGCCGGGTGAGATCCTCGTCACCGAGACGCTCCCCTGGGAGTTGGGACCGCGCTTCAACGTTGGCTTGGCCGTGCTCAGAAATGCTGGAACGAACCATGAGCATGCTGGTCCGGCGACCGCCTTCACCGACCCAACCCAGCGTCTTCCCGTCACTGCTGCTGATCCCAGCGTAATCCTTTTTCAGGGCAACACCTGGGCCCAGGTGGGCGCATTTGCCCGTGACGGTCGCACCCTAACCCCCACCGCGGACGATCTCTACCTCCTTCCAGCTAATGTCACCTTCGCTGAGGGCATCCGTCTCAGCCAATATCAGATGCCCAATTCCCAATCTCCAATGTCTGGCGACCAACCTCAACTGTCGGTCGTGCTCCAGTGGCAACCTACCCAGCCCGTTAACCTGGACTATACAGTCTTTGTACACCTGCTTGCTCCGGATGGAAGAACCGTTAGTCAATCCGATGCCCGGCCCAATTGGGTCACCCCCTGGCCTACGGATCGCTGGTTGCCCGATCAGCCAGTCCTGGACGGTCACCAGCTTGCGCTCCCCTCGGATCTCCCCCCCGGTCATTACCAGGTACAAGTAGGTCTCTATTATTGGGAGACCCTAGAGCGGCTGCCCGTTCTCAGCGAGACCATGCAGCCAGTCAGCGACTATGCAGTGCTGGGCGAAATCCAAATCGAGCCCTAACCGAGGGGGGATCCGAAGATTCAGATTAACCTTATTGTGAGGAGCGCAGTCATCTCAGGACGCGCAGGATATCATCACCGTAGGTATGTCGTTGCCAGTCATCCAGCACTTTGACTTCAGCTAACGCCTTAGCGGTGCGGGGAGCATGCTTGGCCAGTGCCATTAGGGTGCTGTTGGGGAGAATTACATCGGGCTCCACCTGGCGAACCTGGGCTACACCCTTGCGCCAGGCCCGCAAGGCTTCGTAACGCGCCAGCGTCTCGTCGCCGGGATGTTTATTCCGGTGGCGGGGATAGGTAGGAAATGGTGCTTTCTGCCCCTCAGCGATGGTCCTCAGCAGTTTCTTTCCAGCGTGATGACTCATGCGATGACTGAGGCCCTTCACACGAGCCAGGGAACGCACGTCAGAGGGGCGATCCTGAGCCAGCCGGACCAGGGTTGCATCATTTATGACCTTAAAGGGAGGGCGGTTGAGTTTGCGGGCATACCCGTCACGAAAGATGTAGAGACGGCGTAGCACTGCCTGCTCGACAGGCAATAAGTCGCGAGCCCCACGGATGCGCCAGAAATCGTCCGGATCGAAGACCTTGGCAGTCGGCTTGACGCGTGTTTGGCGCTGAAAGGCCTGCCGGGCCTCCACCAATCGTTTTTGAGCTTGCAGCTCGTTGAGCTGTAATTCGCGCAACGATAACAGAAAATGCGTATCTAATCGGGCATAATTCAGCGCCTCCTGCGATAGAGGACGAATTGCCCAGTTGTAGCGCTGCATGCGTTTGTCCAGCCGCACGTTAAAACGATCTTGCAAGATAGGCCCTAGCCCATATCGCTTCCAACCCAGCACCCGTGCGGCGATCATTGTGTCGAACACGTTGAGGAAAGTAAAACCATAATCCCGCTTGAGACACAGAATGTCGTATTCAGCCGCATGGAAGACCTTCTCACAGCGTGCATCAGCAAAGAGCTCACCAATAGATGTCACGTCAATTGCCAGAGGGTCCACCAGGTAGTCGATACCAGAAATGGAAAATTGGATCAAACACACTTTTTCAAAGTATGCGTGTAAGCTATCAGACTCGGTATCGACGGCCACCACGGGCGAGTCGCGCAGGTCGGCAAGCATCTCATTCAGGAGCAGGGGGGTGTCTATCCAAACACAAGGCACTTCGGCTTCCAAGAGTTCCAATTTAGCCTCCATCCTCAAACGGTGTGTGTATGATACCCATGTTGGCGAAAACTGCCAAAATTGACCAATATGCCCAAGACGCACTCTGGAGGCCCATCTCCGAACGTGGGACTATCTTCTTATTGAGATTCTACAGTCTCAGGTGATATATTAATATTTGTACCCAGTTTGTTATAGGGTTTGGAGAGACAGAGAGAACCCGCCCTCTCTCTACTGAGATGGTCGTCCGGGGCGGACCGGAGGAATCTCGGGTCTGACCGAGATTTTAGGAGGACCGGGGGGAGCGGGGGGTTGTTGTGTCCATGGGGTTGCCCCCCATGGACACAACAACCCCCCTAGTTTGCACGGATCTCCCAAAAATCCTGGACGCACCCGGAATCTCACACAGATTGACTTAAGGGATGAGAGAGGGTATAATTGATCCATTGGCGGCTGGAGCCGAGCTCGAGAGCTACCTTTGACAACTACTGCTGTTTTCACAAAAATCTGTGTGGCTTTTGACACCGAGTGATTGTATTGGAAAGCATCTCCAGATGACACCACCGCAAGGCCAGCCAGCCCGCAGACTCCACACTGAGGACAAGAAGCGATGGCATTAAAGGGAAATCTGCGCGACTTTAGCACCACGCAACTCCTCAACCTGGTCAACCTGGCCCGTAAGACCGGCCTTTTGGTGATTCAGGGCCAAACAGACACTGCCCGCCTGTATTTTAGGGAAGGCAAGCTCATACATGCCAATATAGGCAATGCAGATGGTCATCTGGCTGATATGCTCCTTAAAGCAGGCAAGCTATCTGCAGAGCAGGCCCAAATGATCCAGACACGGGCAGGCATGCAAAGCGACAAGCAGCTTGGCCTGGCCCTGATGAGCGCAGGCTACGTGACGCAGGAGGACATTGTCCAAAGCGTCAAAAAGCATATGCTGGACATTGTCTACACGCTGTTCAGTTGGAACCAAGGGGATTTCCAATTCGATCAGAATTTGCTGCCCTCGGATGATCGTATTGCTGTGCCTATCAACCTTGAAAATGTGATTATGGAAGGTAGTCGCCGCATTCAAGAAAGCGAGCAGCTCCAAGACGAATTACCTGATCTGACCAGTGTTGCCTTGCGATTCACGGACAACCCCGACGCGCGCCTGAGGAACGTCAATCTGAGTGTGGAAGAGTGGCGAGTGATTTCATTCATCAACCCTCGGAACACGATCAAACAGATTGCGCAATCGAACGGTATGGACGATTTCCAGATCCGCAAGATCGTCTATGGCATGTTACAAGCAGGACTGGTAGAGCTGGCGCGCCCAGAGGGCATGGCTGCCCCTGCAGTCGGTGGCCGCAGAGGTGGTGTGGAGAAGCCACCAGCGGTCAAGCGTAGCGTGGTCGAGCGGTTGATCACCCGCATCAAACGTATTTGACATCTGTCCTTCCCATCACGCCCAGATAGCCATCTTTCCAGACCCCGATTCTCGGCAAGGGGAAGGGCATTCTGATATTGCATAAGTAATACAAGCACAGCTGTAAAGTTGGAGAGTTGGTATTTTACTTCTCTTTTTATTATTCTTTCGATACTTAAACCGCCATTATCTGAGGTAGGTCAATCTATGCAAACTGTCAAAATGGTCATCACAGGACCTTTCAGTGCTGGCAAGACTGAGTTCATCCGCTCTATCAGTGAAATTGATGTGGTCTCCACCGAGCGCAAAATTAGCAGCGAAGCCGAGCGTGTGAAAGAGGCAACTACCGTCGCCATGGATTTTGGTCGAATCACGGTAGACGAAGATTTGGTGTTATACCTCTTCGGCACACCTGGCCAGCGGCGCTTTGACTTTATGTGGGAAATTCTGTCAGAGGGAATGCTAGGGTTTATCGTTCTCATTGATAGCGTCCGCTCCGAGACCTTCCGAGAAGCCAAGCACATCCTGGAGATCTTCCGCAGCTATGCACCAACGCCCTACGTCGTGGCAGCCAATAAACAGGACTTACCGGATGCCTGGTCACCCGAAGACCTGCGGATCGCCCTAAAGATAGACTCGAACGTAAAAGTCCTCTCCTGCGTGGCCACCGAAAAAGAGCATGTCAAGAACGTCTTACTGGAGTTACTTTACTCAATCCTTGAAGGTATGGAAGAGGGGACATAGCAGACCATCAGCGGGCACCGATTCTCCCTCGGAGCCCCGAGTAGGCGGGACTGAGGGGACCCACATCTGCCCGCCCCCTTGGGTGGCAGACCTGAGGGGGGCGGGCAGATGTGCTATAGGACGAATTACAATTCAGAAACTCTCTGACAAATCTGTCTCAGCCAGGTGGTCGGTATCCAGTCGAGGTGTGCATCAGAAACATGGCTAAGCACAAGCGTGGGCCGTCACGCCAAACGGCCTTAGAGCGAACTCTGAGGATGCTGATAAGAGAGGGACAGTTCCGAGGGGCAGTGGTAGCCTCAATCGACGGATTGCCATTGGCAATGGCGGGGCGCAGCGCTGACAAGGAGTTGATGGCTGGCGTGGCTGCCTGGCTCAAGGAATTTGCGGAGCGTACCCACACCTCGCTGGATGAAATTGTAGCCCGCGACAAGCACGGTAACCGATTCGTCAGCCGTTACTTCAAGGTGGGCAATAATCAACTGTTACTTGCCCTAAATATTCCCCGCGGTCGAGCGCATCGGCGGCTAACCAATCGGGCGATCAAAGAGATCCAGCACATTTGGGAAACATGAGGCGCGGCCCGGCTTCAATCTGCAACCAGAAATTGGCAATCTCGAACAGGTCTTTCTGCTACCCAGTGATTAACCCATGAGTTCGATTGTCACGGACCAAGGCATCGTCCACTATGAAACTTACGGACAGGGTTCGCCTGTAATCCTGCTCCACGGGTGGTTGGGATCTTGGAATTACTGGCTAGACACGATGGAGGCGCTGGGTGGTGACTATCGCCTATACGCCCTCGACTTTTGGGGATTTGGTGACTCCGGGAAGCGCCGCGAACGGTACTTGATTGAAGACTTCGTCGACCTGGTTGACCAATTTATGAGCCGGATGGGAATTGTCCAGGCCCCAGTTGTAGGCCACTCGATGGGGGGTACTGTAGCCCTTAGCCTGGCCTTGAGCCAGCCCAAGCGTGTGCGTAAAGTGGTCGTGGTGGGCTCGCCAGTGGTTGGCAGCTCGTTGAACATCCTTTTGCAGCTAGCCGGCTATCCCTGGATCGCCTACGGGGTTTGGCACATGCCAACCCTGCTGAGATGGGGAATCAGGCTTTTCTCGCCCCAGATTACCCGAGAATGGCGCAGATGGTACGACATGCAGGTCAAAGACCTTTCCAGAACGACGCTACAGGCATTTTTTACCAGCATCGCCTCGCTACGCCGCGTCGACCTGCGATCCAACCTGCCCGTGCTGCGCTTGCCAGTGATGAGTGTAAACGGCGTCGGTGATAATGTGGTCAATCCTAACCAGGCAGCTATCATCGGTCGCTACGTGCCAGAGGCCCGCATCGAGATGATGCCTCGCTCGCGTCATTTTCCCATGCTCGACGAGCCAGCGGAGTTTAACCAACGGCTGAATTCGTTTCTAAAGAATTAACGACTCAACCCATTCGTCGCTACAACTCTTGAATCTGGTACCTTGCCCTATGTCCATCCAGAGCTCGGCCGAGACAAGCGGGTTTTACTACCCCAACAACATGGGGCGCATCGTCCTCCAGGCCTTGGAAGAGGTAATGGGCCGGAATGGTGTTAACGCCCTGCTGACACTTGCCAAACTGCGGCATCTGGTCAACAACTATCCACCCAATAATCTGGAAAAAGGCTTTCGCTTTGAAGATTTTGGGGCTATCACCCAGGGACTGGACGACATGTACGGCCCGCGCGGAGGACGGGGGTTAGGCATCCGAGCCGGGCGATCTGCCTTCAAGTACGCACTCCGAGAATTCGGGGCTGTGCTAGGTATCGCGGACCTGGCCTTTCGACTTCTGCCCTTAGGTATGAAAATGAAGGTCGGCATCAACACCTTCGCCGAAACCTTTAACAAGTTCTCCGACCAGATGGTCCGACTCGAGGAAGACGAAGTACATTTCATATGGGTCATTGAGCGCTGCCCGGTATGCTGGGGGCGCAAGACCGAAATTCCCTGTTGTCACGCCGCTGTAGGAATATTGCAGGAGGGGGCGCACTGGCTAAGTGGCGGCAAAAGCTTTCGTGTGGAAGAAGTGGAGTGCATCGCTGCGGGCGCTGAAACTTGTAGAATCTTGGTGGACAAACGACCGCTCGATTGATCATTCTGATGATTAAGATCATTGTTTGTGACGAGTCGCTTATCCCACCGTTCAATGAGACGGCCCGTGACCTACGCGTCCTGAATAAACCGCTTTGGCTACACCAACGGGACGTGCTGAGCACCTATTGTTCCCAGGAGATCGAAGTAAAAAAGGAAATAACTCAGCCTTTAGAAATTCTGGAAAAAGCAGACCAGGAAATCCCCCTCAACCGTGAGCTTCTGGTCTACCGGGACAACCTGTTCTTCGATGAACACCTATTGGCTGCGTTTCTTCAAAGAGCCAAGGCAAAAGCAGAGCGGGAGAAAAGGGCCAGCCGGATTGCCTTCTCGCTCGACGACGCGGCTATCGTTACTCATGCTTTGTATCTGCAAGAGGGTATACAGCGGGAGGGAGAAGTATACGTAGCCGACCTATGGTACTTCCCTGACGGCCTTACCGACCAGACAGATCCGATCGTCGTGGACACATTACCGCGCGAAATCGGCTACTATCACGTCCCAACCTACATGGCTGACCGATCTGGCGACCTGGCTTATCAGATTCCCCTGCGGGCCTTGCTTTCCATTGAAAACTGGGTGCACATCTTTATAGCCAATACCCCCTTTGGCATCGTCGCTCACGGTGCCCGCGTCGAGGCATCGCTAGATCGGCCGCAGTCACTGTTGCGCATCTTGTTTCGAGCTTTGGTCGAGCGCAAGCAATTTCTTTCCAGTTCGGCTATGGTTCAGGTGGGGCGGAATGCACATATTGACCCCACCGCCATCATCCAGGGACCGGCCATCATCGGCGATCATGTGGTGGTTGAGGCCGGTGCGGTCATCACTAATAGCGTAATCGGCAGCAATGTAACGATTGGGCAAGGTGCGCAAGTCATGGCCAGCGTCGTCAGCGATGGTTGCTATCTACCGTTTCGGGCGGCTATTTTTATGACGACGTTGTTCGAGAATACGATGATCGCTCAAAATGCCTGCCTGCAGTTGTGTGTCGTGGGTCGCAATACCTTTATTGGCGCCGCTAATACCTATACCGACTTCAATCTGTTAGGCAAACCAATTCGCACCATGCATAAGGGCAAGTTGCAGGAGGTGGGGCTGCCCGTGCTGGGTGGTTGCGTGGGAAACAATTGCCGTATTGGGTCAGGTCACGTCATTTACCCAGCACGTATGATCGACTCGAATGTGGTGCTCTTTGCTAAGCCCGGACGGTGGGTCATCTCCAAAAACGTTCCGTTTGAGGAAAGCGACCATCATGGCCGGCACGATCAGCTGTACCAGGCATAATATCAACCGCAACAGATCCTGACATCCACCGGACAGGGATTGCGTTCAAAGATTAAGGCAATGCCGGCCGCCGAGCGTTTGAGGATTGAGCGGTTGGTAAATCGCACAGAAGGATACCAGCATTTTCCAGGTTTACGTCTTAGCTGATTTGTCGGAAGGCATACCACTGTCCTTTGCACGGCAGGGGTAATGCAGCGCCGATGGACAATTTTGCGTTCGTTATTCACCCGGTGGATCCGAAAAAGGATGTCTCGCGCAGGTTTCCCTTGTTGGGAGCTTTTCTGCCGGTAAGTGCTATCAACTTCTTTTCGCGCTACTTTCCACCGGTATACATCTCGCACATCACTGGCGTATGCTCGCCGGCGACTGGCAAGGTGATTGAAGGCTGGTTCGTAGCCTGCCCGCTCACGCCACAACGATCGCTGGAACTGCCTCCATCGGCGGTCTATAGAAAGGTCATCCAGACCGGCCGTTTGGCAGAGACGCTAGGGGCCCGCTTGCTGGGGCTGGGTGGCTTCACCTCCGTGGTGGGCGATGGGGGAGTTACCATTGCTAAAGGATTGAACATCCCGGTCACCACGGGTGACAGCTATACTGTGGCCACAGCTGTACAGGCGACCCAACTGGCAGCGAAGCAAATGGGTATCAACCTGGCAGGGGCCACAGCTGCTGTGGTGGGAGCCAGCGGCACCATTGGGCGGGTGTGCGCTCAGCTTATCGGGCAAGACGTACCACACCTGCTGTTGATTGGCAGGCGACGGGAAGCGCTGGCCGAGGTGGCCGATCTCATCCAAGACCCGAACGGTGCCAAGGTCAGGCTGAGTACCGATATGCGCGACTTGCGCCAAGCCGACGTCGTGCTCACGGTGACTAGCTCTATCGAAACGATCATTGAGCCAGAGCATCTCAAACCAGGCGCAGTCATCTGCGATGTGGCTCGGCCACGCGATGTGTCGCGCCGTGTGATGGAAAAACGCAGCGATGTATTGGTGATTGATGGCGGCATGGTCTCAGTGCCGGGGCCAGTTGATTTTGGCTTTGACTTTGGCTTTCCGCCCGGTATGGCGTACGCCTGCATGGCTGAGGCGATGATTCTGGCATTGGAGGGTCGCTACGAGAGCTATACCCTGGGCAAAGACATTAGCTTGACCCAGGTGCAAGGTATTGCCAGCTTAGCCGCCAAGCACGGTTTCAACGTGGCTGGTTTTCGATGCTTCGAGCAGCCGGTTACCGACGAACAAATCGCCTGCATCAGGGAAAATGCAGCCAGTGGCGACGTTGAGACCCAATAGACGGCTCACATCGTGGATGTAAGAAAGCCAGGGATAAGCACGACGTATCGCAGGCAGGCATCTTCTCAATCTGCTCATAGACGCCCCTTTCCCTAAAGGGGACCCATAGGCAGGCACCATCCAGGAGGTAGGATAATGGGCAAAGGTCGAATATTGGTGGTGGAAGACGACCTGGACATCTCCAAAATGCTGCGCCTTTACTTTGACTCCCAAGGATACGAAGTTTTGACTGTAACACGTGGTAACGATGCATTGGAGTTGTGTCGCACCAGGCAGCCAAATGTGGTGGTACTCGACATCATGCTACCTGATATGGATGGCTATGATGTGTGCCGGGAATTGCGGGGCCACTTGCGCACCAGCCACATTCCCATCATTTTCCTCACCCAGAAAGACGAGCGCAGCGACAAAATAGCTGGCCTGGAGTTGGGTGCCGACGATTACATCACTAAGCCCTTCGACATCGAGGAACTCAAGCTACGGGTACAGGGAGCTATGCGTCGGGCAGAAGCGACCAGCCTGACTGATCCCACCACCGCACTGCCCAGCGCTAAACTTATCGAAGAGCAACTCAAAAAGCTGATTACTCGTGACGATTGGGCCATCCTCTATATCGTCATCAATCACATAGATGCCTTTACAGAGACACAGGATATTGTGGCCCGGGACGACTTCTTGCGCTTTGTGGCCATGAACCTGAATGAGACAGTGGAGGCCCACGGTACTCCCAACGACTTCATCAGCCATACCAGTGGCAATGATTTCTTGATCATCACTGTCCCCGCCGTCGCTGAGGCCATCAAAACCGAGTTTTCCAGACGTTTCGACCAGGGCGCGCTGACTTTTTACGACTTCATCACCCGCGAGCGAGGCCACGTGATCTACACTGACCGGGATGGTAACCGCCAAGAAGCGCCGTTGATGAGCCTCTCTATCGGGCTGCTGACCGCTGCCCATGGCCCATTCCCCGACATTCGCATGCTGGCGGCTGAGGCACGTCGCCGAGCGACACATGTCAGGAATGACTGAGAGGAAAGCCTGACCTGGCAAAACTGCATTCAGCTCGGTGACCCTAGTCACCAAGGCGAGCGTAGGCTCGCAGGGAGTCCTTTACAAAGGACTCACTTATCAGGGTGGTAATGTTGTAACACTACCTTTGCTGCTGAGGCGCGAGACAAAGGAAGTAAGTGAGCCAACTTTTCGTGTAGTAATGCTGATACCGTCAACCCCGACCAGCAACAACAACGCTGGCTCGCAAATGAGCCAGCCAGGATGTGAAGAATGATTAGCTGGTTGACTCGTAAATTGGGCCGCCTTCGAGTGAAGCTCCCAGGCCCTTTTTCGGCCGCTGGGCGCGAGGTGCGCGAAGCCTCTATTCTCTACCAAGCCACCTCCGCACTGGCGTCTAAGCTGTCTGCAGATGAATTGCTGGACGACCTGACACAGCGGATAGCATCGGCCTTGGGAGCCGAAGAATGTACTGTCTCCGAGTGGGACGAAGCCAGCGATACGTTATGGATGGTGACCAGGGAGAGGCCAGCAGAAAAGCCCAAGGCGGTCCAATCCAGGCTGGATAACGATCAGCCAGCCTTCAGTCAGGAGAAACCGTACCTCGTGGCCGACTTCCCCACCACAGCCAAGGTACTGCGTAGCCAACAGCCAGCAATTGTGCTGGTATCCGATCCGCAAGCCGACCCAGGCGAGATTGCACTACTTCACCAATCGGGCTGGCGGTCTATGCTTATGTTGCCATTGGTGATGCACGACACGGTGGTGGGGCTGGTAAGAGTCTGCAGTGCCGAGGAGCGCCACTACACGGGCAAAGAAATCCGGCTGGCCCAAGCCCTGACCAGCCAGGCAGCCGTTGCGCTGTACAATGCGCAACTCTTCAAGCTCACCGACGAGCAATTGCACAAACGGATCAGAGAGCTTACTGGGCTGCAGCGGGTCAGCCAGGAATTGAACAGTACCCTGGATCAAAATCGCATCCTTCAATTGGTGCTGGAGGAGGCAGTACGCGCCACTGGCGCTGATTTTGGCAATGTGAACCTGCACGACAGTGACACTGGTCAGCTTCTGGCTCATGCCAGCTTTGGCCTCGATGGCGAGGAGATGGCTCGCCTGAAAGAAAGTGAATTCTACGCAGGGGCTGGCGTGATGGGGCGAGTGTTGCAGACTGGAGAGGCGGTTCTGGTGCCCGACGTGTCTTTGGATACTGACTACGTGATGATCTCGAACGAGTCACGCTCAGAAGTAGCGGTACCTATCTTCTATGCAGGGGACATAGCTGGCGTCATCAACCTGGAAAGTCGGCAGCTGAACGCCTTTAGTAAGCCGCAGCTACAGTACTTGCAGGCACTGGCCAACCAGGCAGGTGTGGCCATCGGCAACGCCCTGGCCTACGAAGAGCAGCGGCGCCAGCGTGACCTGTTGAGCCAACGTGCAGCGCAACTGGCGCGCCTGTCAGAGATCAGCCGTGCGTTCCGAACTGACCAGGCTCTTGTGTCGGTGTTGGAAGATATTGCGTACGCCATCAATGAAACCCTGGGCTTCAACGTAGTGCTCATCAGCGTAATGCAACATGACCCACCTGCTTTGCAGCGAGTGGTAGGAGCCGGCATTCCCATTGTGGAGATGGAACGACTGAAGGCCACCCCTCAACCTCCACAGGCAGTAATGGATTTAATGCAAGACCGCTTCCGCCTGGGCGCCCAATCGTACTACATCCCGCACACGTATAAGGAGATCTGGGAGGACCGCCTCGATACATACTATACCCCACCAAGGCAGTCGAGAGAGCCAGGCGAAGACCGCTGGGACACCGATGACCTGTGCTTCTCGCCGCTCTTTGACTCAGAGCAGCAGCTGATTGGGGTGATTTCCATAGACAGCCCCCGCGATGGTCGGGTGCCTACCCAACGAACGATGGAAGCCCTGGAGCTGTTTGCCAACCAGGCGGCAGCCGCCCTGCAAAACGCTCAACTCTTTGAACAGGCACGTCAGTATGCGGACCAACTACGTACCATCAACGAGCTTGGGGTAGAAATCACCTCAATCCTGAATGTAGACCAACTGGTTGCCCGTGTCAGCCAGCTGGTAGAAGATAATTTGGGCTATTACGCCAACATTGCCTTGACCAAAGAAGGATATCTGGTCTGGGGCATGCGCGGCGAACAAGAAAGCATAAGGCCTTTGGAAGACTCCCCAGGCGAGGCCTATCCCCAAAAAGTGGGGAGGGGTATCCCAGGCTGGGTCGCTGCATCAGGACAGACGGCGGTCGTGCCCGACGTAACCCAAGACCCGCGCTATGTCCCCAGCCCCGGACGAGAAGGGATCACCCGCTCAGAGGTTGCCATCCCGCTGAAAGTACAGGACCGCATCATTGGCGTGTTAGACGTGCAGAATCATATGCCCGAAGGCTTTGATAAAGATGATGTGTTGGTGTTAGAGTCCCTGGCTAATCAGGCGGCTGTGGCTATCGCCAACGCACAATTGTTCGAACGCGTCAGCCGGCTAGGCCAGGAGCTTGAGCAGCGAGTAGAAGAGCGCACCGAGGCGCTGGAAGAGACGCTGAAAGATCTGACCTTAGAGCGGGACCGGGTAGAGACGCTTTATCGCATCACCAGCGAGTTGTCGGCCAGCCTGGACCTGGACCGGGTCTTGGCCGAGGCGCTAAGCCTGATCAACCAGGCGGTGGGTGTATCTCACGGTTCGATCATGCTGCTAGACCCCGGCACCGGCAACCTGATCTACCGGGCCGCCCTGGGGCGCGCCAAGGGACTACCCAGGGGGGGCAAACCGACCCGCTACCGTCGAGGCGTGGGCTTAGCGGGCTGGGTGCTCGAAACCGGCGCCGCTGCCATCGTGCCGGACGTCACCCAAGACCCACACTGGGTCCCAGACGAGAAGACACGCACACCGGAACGCAAATCGGCACTAGCGGTACCCCTTAGCGTGGGCGAAGATGTTTTGGGTGTGTTGCTCCTATTTCACCCAGATGTTGACTACTTTACGCCCGATCATCTGAAGCTGGTCAGTGCAGGGGCCGCGCAGGTAGCAACAGCTATTAACAATGCCGGACTATATCAGCTGATTACCGATCAGGCCGAACGGCTTGGTGTGATGTTGCGTACCCAGAAGGCTGAAGCGGCCAAACTTCAGGCCATCGTTGAGGGCATCACCGATGGCGTGCTTGTGCTTGATGCCAAGCGCCATGTAATGCTAATGAATCCAGCTGCTGAGCGTATCCTGGGAGTGAAGGCCAGCGCGGTGGAAGGACAGCACTTGCGGGAGATCCTGAGACAACCTGAGTCGACCGTGGACCGAGCGCTGGCCCGACAACTCTATGACAAGCTGATGACCGGAATGGAGCACCTCAGCACGCTTGAGTCTTTGCAGGAAGACGAAATGACCAGCCTCAATTTCCGCCTGGAAGCGGAGAAGAAAGTGGTTGTGGTGCATCTTTCGCCCGCCGCGCTGGTTACCAGCGGCGCATTGCCCAGCTTGGTCACCGTCCTGAGGGACATCAGCCATGAGGCAGAGGTAGAACGCCTGAAGAATGAGTTCATCTCTACCGTCTCCCACGAGTTGCGCACACCGATGACTTCCATCAAAGGCTATTCTGACTTGCTGTTTGGCGAAAGAGTCGGGGCCCTCAGCGAGCAGCAGCGCCACTTTGTGCAGGTCATCAAGAGTAATGCCGACCGCCTGACTGCCTTAGTAAATGACATTCTTGACATTTCACGCATTGAGACGGGTCGCATCAAGCTCCAGATAGTGTCTCTGGATCTAGGCAAGTTGACCAAGAATGTTGTAGACAGCTTCCAGGGTCAGATGATGGAGAAATCGCTAGAGCTGACGCTCGACCTGCCGCCGACCTTGCCCCTAGTACGCGGTGATAAAGCTCGAGTGACGCAAATCCTGGAGAATCTGACCAGCAATGCCTGGAAATATACACGACCGGGAGGGAAGGTGGCGGTACGAGCCAAGGTCTTGGGTGGTTTCGTACAAGTGGAAGTGGCAGACACCGGTATTGGCATCGATTCAAGAGATCTGCCGAACATCTTCGATCGCTTCTATCGTACCGAGCAAGAAGAGGTCCAATCCGTGAGCGGCAGCGGGCTGGGCCTGTCTATCGTGAAAATGTTTGTGGGGTTGCTGGGAGGAAAGATCTGGGTCCAGAGCGAAGTCAACCAGGGCACTACTTTCGCCTTCACCCTGCCGTTGGCCGCCGATGCTTCTATAGGTACCTCCGACAGCGGTATCAGGGGACCCAAGATTCTAGTCGTTGATGACGATGAGCATATCCTACAACTGCTGCGGCATCAACTAGAAGCAGAGGGATATCGAGTACTAACGGCGCAGCGCGGCGAGGACGTGCTGCACCTGGCCCAGAGTGAACAACCTGCGCTTATCACTCTCGACATTCTCTTGGTTGATACAGACGGATTCGAAGTCCTGGAGAGACTCAAACGAGACCCAACCACATCCAGTATCCCTGTCATCATTGTCTCTGTCGTCCCCGATGCCGAGACACGAGGCCTGGCTTTAGGTGCAGCCGGCTACATCGGTAAGCCCTTCGAGGAACGTCAAGTGCTAAGCCAGGTTCAGGAGGTGCTGTCCTCACTTGGCATTGGTGAGAATGGGCAACTCAGCCATGTGCTGGTGGTTGACGACGACCATCACATCGTTGAGTGGCTGAAAGAGGCCTTGACTCAAAGCGGTTTCGTCGTGCAAGGCGCCTACAACGGGCAAGAGGCTTTGGCCTTGGCGCGGGAGGACTCTCCAGATCTGATTTTGCTGGACCTGAAAATGCCTGACATGGACGGCTACGAGGTCATTCGCAGATTGCGTCGTGAGCATACAACCCGAAACATCCCCGTGATCATTATCACCGGTCATGCGATTGACGACGACTATGACCATGTCAAGATCTTGGGAATGGGTGTTGAACATATGCTTACCAAGCCGTTCAATATCGAAACCTTGGTGGAGGAGATCAAGCAGGTTGGGACGGGCGCAGCTAGCCAATCCTGACCGTATCTTAACCTAGGCTTACTGCCCTGTCCCAGCTCCGGGTCCGGACATGTTGCTGCAAGCCAGAGAAACAGGAGTTGGCAATTATGGAGTTACCCTTGATTTTGGTAGCAGAAGACGAACGGGATATCCGGGAATTGATTGTCATCACACTGCAAACCCATGGTCTTACCAACGTCATTCAGGCAATCAATGGCGAAGAAGCGGTGGCTAAGGCCAAAGCTCAAGAACCGGGCCTGATCCTTATGGACGTTCGTATGCCAAAAATGACCGGCTACGAAGCGTGCCAGGTACTGAAGGATGACCCCCTGACCAGCGAAATTCCCGTCGTCTTTCTTTCGGCCAAGGGACAAGACGCAGAGATCAAGCGGGGGAAAGCATTGGGCGCTGAGGAGTACATTCTCAAGCCCTTTGCGCCAGATGAATTGGTCACCCGCGTGGTCAACATCCTGAAACGATCTGGTTATCAGGTGCCTTCATCCTGAGTGAGGTGTTATGAGCGCGGTTGTAATCAGTGGCGGCCTGATTCACTACGAGGCCTTCGGCCGTGGTAAGCCAGTCGTCTTCATCCATGGCTGGCTTGGCTCATGGCGCTACTGGATGCGGACCATGGAGGCATTGGCCTCCGACTATCGCACTTATGCCCTGGATCTTTGGGGCTTTGGTGATTCTGATAAATCAAAGGACCGCTATTCAGTGGCTGACTACACTGCTCTGCTGTATGACTTTATGGATCAGCTGGGTATCGTCGACGCCTCACTGGTAGGGCATTCACTGGGAGCCATCGTAGCTTTACACTTCGCGGCCCAACAACCAGCCCTCACTTCCCGGCTGGCTGTCGTGAGTCTACCTGTCACCCGCCACGCCATCAGCAGCCGCTTGCTAGACTTTGCCAGCAGCTCGGTCCTGACCAAGATGTTCTGGCGGCGCCAGATAACCCACAAAGTGGTACAACAAGAGGCCGAAAAGGCGGCCGAAAACGTGGTTGCCCTGAGCGTACAATCGGCCCTGGAGATTGATACGCAGGCCCTCGCCAAACAGGTAAACCAGCCTACCTTGATCATCTACGGCGAGAAAGACGGGGTGGTTGACCCGGAGCCAACACGTACGTTGAACGGGCAGCGTCCCGGCATGCGGCCGATTGGCCTGGCCGAGTCCAAGCACTTTCCGATGCTGGAAGAGGCTAACAAATTCAACCGTCTGCTCAAGGATTTCCTCGAAGCGGGCGACGATCTGACTGGCTTGACGTTGAAAAAGGAGTGGAAACGTCGTACCCGATAGTGCAGCTTAGATACCCTTTCAGCCTCCTCCTGAGCTGTGAAGGTCCACGCCAGCGCATCTTGTTCCTATACTTTACAAAAATCACATAGCTTTTGCAGGGACGTGCTGCCAAGTCGGTAAGCAGTCCCCTACTTTGTCATGGGAGTCTGCCAGTCTGCGGTCCGGCAGGATATTCGGGTATTCGTGCCATATTCACAACATTTCTATTTTGTGGTATAATCTAGGCGAGCTTAAAGCTTGCTCTAATTCCTAGGGGAGGTGAGTCGATGCCAGAAGACCGACCGATGCCCAACGCAAACCTGCGGGTTCTGCTCGTCGCTATTGAGGAAGTGATGGGTGAAAATGGGGCCAAAGCTGTTCTGAACTCAGGTGGTTTGGGCCGTTATATCGGCAATTACCCGCCGAACAATACCGAGCTAGGAGCTAGCTTCACCGATTATGGTGCTGCCCAGCAGGCTGTGGAGGATTTTTACGGGCCACGCGGCGCGCGGGCCATGTTGATTCGCATTGGCCGGGCCACTTTTCGATATACGCGCCAGGAACAGCCAGCCATCCTGGGACTGGCTGGCTTGGCGCTCAAAGCCTTACCTGTGGGAGCACGCATGAAAAGCGTGCTGGAGCGCATCACGAGTGCGGCCAACAAAGATGTGAACTTGAAGGCTCACTTGCGTGAGGAACCAGACGCCTACTACTATGTAAACGAAGAATGCCCCTGCCGCTGGCGGCCTGAGCACGACAAACCAGCCTGCTTCGTCACCGTCGGCGTTTTGCAGGAGGCGATGCTTTGGGCTACTGGTAAGAACTATAGGGTTGAAGAAGTGGCCTGCATCTCAAACGGTGCTTCAGCTTGCGTGTATCGGGTTCCTAAGCAGCCGATTGAGTGACATCTACCCGCTCAGGCAGATTCTTGCCTGAGCAGATAGCAAACTGAATAGTTGACGGGAGCTTGGACAGACCAGGCTGAGAGGGTCTTCTGCTTGTCTTTGGGCGTAGGACCGACCGTTTGAACCTGCTCTGGGTAATGCCAGCGGAGGGACAAAAATCACGCTATATAGAGCCCCCCGCACGCAGGGGGCTCTGTTGATTTCCAAGGTAGACATTTCTCCTACAGAATGGAGTTCAAGGTGACTGCGATTGCTTTGGCCCGTACGATCATTATTGCCAATGGAAACCTAACCAACCCAGCCAGAGCACGACGACGCATCCGTGCCGGCGACCAGGTCATATGTGCCAACGGTGGCGTTCACCACGCACGGGCCATGGGGCTCAAACCTGACCTAATCGTCGGCGACATGGACTCCTTGGACCCAGCCCTACGCACCGAGCTGGAAGCCGCCGGCGTCCGCTTCGAGGAGCATCCCAGCCGGAAAGATGAGACCGACCTAGAACTGGCGCTCCGTCTGGCCATCGACGAAGGAGCAACTGAGATAGAGATCTTAGCCATGCTAGGTGGGCGCCTAGACCAGTCCTTGGCTAATCTATTGCTACTTGCACGGCCCGAGTGGGCATCAGCACAGCTACGGGCCACTGAAGGGGACCAGACTATCTGGCCAGTGCAAGGTGGTCAGGAAAAAACGATAGCGGGTACGGTCGGCGATCTGCTGTCGCTAGTACCACTTACTCCGCTGGTTACCGGCGTCACGTTGGAGGGAGTCGAATGGCCACTGCACGCGGCTAACCTGCGCTTTGGCTCAACATTGACTGTAAGTAACAGACTGGCAGCGCCAGTGGTGCGTCTATGGGTGGAAGAAGGGACGGTATTGGTGATCCACCAACCGTGTGTTAGTGAGGAGGAAGCAAAATGAAACGCTCACTCATCTACCTAAATGTCGTATTGATGTTGTTGGTAGCCTGTGGTCCTACACCAACTGCCACTGAGGAAACTTCAATCGAACCGAATGTGATCACCTTGATGTCGCACGACAGTTTTAGTGTCAGCGAAGAGGTCATCGCCGAATTCGAGGCAGAAAGTGGGGCAAGGGTTGAGTTCTTGCCATCGGGCGACGCTGGTTCAGCGCTTAATCAGGCCATCCTCAGTAAGAATAACCCGCTTGCGGACGTATTCTTTGGCATAGACAACACCTTCATGAGCCGCGCACTGCAGGCTGACATCTTCGAACCCTATAACTCGCCGATGCTGACCAACGTGCCGGACGAGCTTGAGTTGGATACCCAACACCGCTTACTGCCAGTGGACTATGGTGACGTGTGCCTCAACTACGACAAGGCCTGGTTCGTCGAGCGTGGCATCGACCCGCCCGCCGACCTGAATGACCTGACGCAACCTACCTACAAGGGGCTGACCGTGGTTGAAAACCCAGCCACATCGTCGCCGGGGCTGGCCTTTTTGCTGGCAACCATTGGGTACTTTGGTGAAGAGGGCTACCTGGACTTCTGGCAGGCGTTGCGGGACAACGAAGTACTGGCAGTAGATGGCTGGGAGGAGGCTTATTGGGGCCAATTCACCGCCGCTTCCGATGGTGACCGCCCCATTGTTGTCAGCTATGCCAGCAGCCCTCCCGCCGAAGTCTACTTTTCGGAAGAACCAATGCAGGAGACACCGACCGGGGTGGTGCTGGGCGACGGCTCCTGCTTCCGCCAAGTTGAGTTCATCGGCATCTTGAAGGGAGCACGGGACCGAGCCCTGGCCGAAAAGCTAATCGACTTTATGCTGAGTCAACGCTTCCAGGAAGACATCCCATTACAGATGTTCGTCTTCCCGGCCAACCAGGCAGCTGCTCTCCCTGATGTGTTTGTCCAGTTTGCCGAGATCCCCGAGCACCCCGCCTATGTATCTCCCGAGGCAATCGAGGCCAACCGTGAAACCTGGATCGAGGCGTGGACAGAGACGGTACTGCGCTAAACGTGACCATAATTGTTGAAAACGGAGTGGCTTCTGGTCAACCGATCAGTCCCTGGTGAGCGGCAGCGTGCCAGATCGAAGCAGCGCCGCCAGCTGGCGGGCATCGTCGAGGGTAGCTTCGCCGGTCAGCTCTATGATACCACGGCGATTTGTTAGGGGCGTACGCAGAATGGGGCAGTTCACCACCCGTCCGTCAATGGCCAGACATAGGTAGTAGCCAGGTAGCTCGGCCGTGTAAGCAGCCAGCCGGGCATCACCGGCTGGAGTCAGGGTGAATTTGATGGTAGGGCGGTCATGGTCTCCTAGTTGGGCCTCTGCTGACACGAAGTCTGTCCGGGTCAACACCGCCTGGTACACACCCTGGTCGGGGATAGCTCGGGGGCCTGTCTTCACCATGCTGCCGACCACCAGGAATTGAGCGCCGCCGTCCACCAGCTCTACATCCTTGACGCGCACTGCCTCGGCCATGACGCTGGAAGACTGCAATCCAGCAGGCTGGGCGTTCTCCGTGTTCATAACGGCTGGGCTCATATCAGCCACGGAGGGCTGCATATCGGGTAGGATCAAGAGCAACATGCAAATTACTGCCAGCGCGGGCACATAGAGTCTGACACACTTTCGTCCTCTGGTTGTCATTATCTCCCTCTTTACAGTCGCCCCCACAGCCAAGAATTGCCAGCCCAAGACTAAAGCATGAGCTATTCTGATTATACAACAACTTGAGGAGATTGTGCCCCGTACTATTGTCCTGTTGACCGTGAAAATTGGGAAAGCGAAGGTGAGGCGACGGCATGCCGTCAGGTTGAGGAATTGAAACAGGTCAGTGCCCGGCCCGGGACTCTTGACAGAGGGCTACAGACCGGTGGATCACTCAACGATGATCTTTTCGTCTATCAGCTTCTGCTCCACCAGGCTACCTTTAGGAACGAAGCAGAAGTGCTGGGCTTTAAGCTGGAATTCCACATCAATCATCGCCCGGCCGGCGCGATTCTTCTCAATGGTGAAGACCACCCAATCACGATAGCTCTCACTTTTATAGGGGTTAAAGGCCACATGATCCTTAGACAAAATATGGAACTTATTGTTCATGATGATGGCGATGTCACACTCATAATCCAAAGCCGAGCTGCCCCGCAGATGGTAGAGATGCAGTCTTTTGCTCTTCAGGCCTTCCCGGTCGGCAGCCACGATTGATAGCACCGGGATGTTGAGCGTCATTGCAATGTCCTTGAGCCCTTCGACCACGATGGTGACCTTCTCCGCCTCGTCAGTGGCTCGTTCAGGGTGAATGGCAACCTTTTGCAGATAATCGATGAAAAGGGCTACCTTGCCGCCGGTAACCTCGACCATCTGGCGTACCATTTCCCGGATGGAATTGAGAGTGGTGACGGCTGGGCTGGCTTTCATCAGGATCAGACGGTCTGCATATTGATTGATCGCCTCCAAGGCCTTAGCAGTTTTGGGGTGCTGCGTCAAGATCTGATAGAGGCCCACATTGCCGTCATGCCGAACCCACTCCCGAGCACGTTGGGAGACGACAATGTTGTGCAAGTCTTTGAGTCTGAGACCAGCCGAGGTCCCATCTGCCACCCCCCCGTCAACGCTTTCCAGGCATAGAAGACGATTCAGCAAGTGGATCTCACTGTGCTCGTAAGATATATAGAAAGCGTAGGTGGCCTCATTAAGAGCCAGGTTACGCGCCATCTGTAAGGCGGTGATCGTTTTGCCAATCCCCTGGGGACCGCCCAACAACACCATCTCGGTCCTACGCAGCCCACCACCTATGATCCGATCAATCTGGTCAAATCCAGTTGGTATAGGCAAATACTCGTCCAGTTCGCCCTGGACGACCATCTGATCGGCTTCTTTCAGTACCTGAGTGAGGGTGCGAGGGGCGTGACCTCCCCGCCTTGGTCCCGACACCTTGGCGTTTCGCGGCTGGTCTTCAGTGCTCATAAGCAACTTCCTGTCAGGACGCATTTAGTCCTTATAGATGCGACCTCTCCACACGTTGGGTCTTGTGATCGGAAAGTGGGCTACCAAGCTAACTATGCTACCCTATTATACCAAAACAGTACACCTTCTGACAACATGGACCCGATTGAGGATTAGGTGGCAGCTTACGTCCCGTATGGGCCCGGTTTGAACACGGCTACGAAGGGAAGATTACGGTAGAGTTGGTCGAGGTCAAGGCCGTAGCCGTAGACGAATTTGTTAGCGATGTCGAACCCCACGTAGTCAACCGGGATGTCCACTTCTCGGCGCTCTCGCTTGTCGAGCAGAGTACAGATGCGCAAACTGGACGGGTTTCGCTCACGCAAGATGCGAGTCAAGTAGTCCAATGTATGACCAGTATCAATGATGTCTTCGACGATCAGCACATTTCGCCCCGCTATGGGTTCATCCAGGTCCTTTAGAATGCGCACCACCCCGCTGCTCTCCGTTGAAGACCCGTAACTCGAAGTAGCCATAAAATCCACTGAGTGCGGGACGGTCAATTCACGCATCAAATCTACCAGGAAGACAACGCCACCCTTCAAAACACAAATCAGGTGCAAGTCTTTGCCCTCGTATTCCCCAGATATCTCCTGGGCCAATTCACGAGTGCGCTGGCGAATTTGTTCCGCCGTGATCAGAATCTCAGTGTGGTGGTCCACAAGCATTTATGGGCCTCCTGGCTGCATTCGGATGACCTACTATAGCCTAATCTGGGTACCCCGTCAAGATTGGTGAAGAGAAGGCAGCCGGCGGAAGGCCAACAAGAACAACACTCAGAATTCGGGGAAGGCGCTCCGCACCTGGTCGAGCACAGGCCGGCCGGGGGCAAGGATGATCAGCACCTGGTCGCCGGCGCGAGCCAAAAAGGTGGCTCGCCCCTCGTATTCCCATATCCTACGCCCAGGCTCGTTCAGAGTCAGCTCGGGCACGCCTAGGGCCCGGCGAGTCAGATAGTCGGTGAAGGTTTCAAAGAACTGGGCCGCTTCACCCGGCACATCCCAAACCGAGCGCACCACCAACACCTGTAAGCCCTGCGTGTCCGACCAGAGGGTATACATATCCCCACCCCAGCCAGCAGCCCCCTGCGAGGCAGTGTCCCAGTCCAGATGATCCAGCAGCCAGGCCAGCAATCCAATCTCCCCTAGCACGTCCCGGTCGACCTCTCGCCAATCAGCGCCCAGGACTGGGCCTAATTCGGGTAAAATCACCGTCTGCGGCGCATCGCGGGCCAGATATTTCTCCGGATGCATCACCTGCTCACTAGAAGCTGGAGGGTCACTATAAGCAGCGTTCACCTGGTCCCAGCGAAAACCAGCGTTCACCCAAAGCGTGTAGACAAAATTGGAGCCCTGCAAGTAGGGAAAGAAAGTGAGCACGCTCAGCGAGGGCGAAACGGCATCGACCGTGTCGCGCTCGACCAGGGAGGCCCGATAAGCCATATACTCCAGCTCGCCAGGAGTGACCTGGTTGAACTGATAGGTACCCATCACCAGCGTGGCGTCCCCCTCTATCAGCGCGTAGGCAGCGATGGTCTGATCCTGGCTCATATCCTCGCTCAGGAAGCGACTTAATCCAAAATGCTGATCTTGCAGAGCATGGGTATATTCATGGGCATACACAATCTCTTCCCGGGCGAACATATTCACCGACTCGGCAACCAGGTACAGCACTTGCTCATCAGGCGTGTAAAAGCCACCGATGCTCTGCGCCGCCGAATCTAGAGCGATTGACCGGAAATCGACGCTAGGGTCCAGCAAGTCCATGGCCACGTACAGGTCTCGCTCTCGGTCCAAGGCCAACGAGACACGCGCCTGGGTATATTCTGTCTCCAAGTGTTGACGTAACTGGGGCCAGGTTAGAAAGCGGGAGGGGACTTCCTGCAACGGCTCCAGTCCACGGATGCTGGCCACATAGGCAGTAATCTCGTTGATTTTGTCACGGTTGATGAAATCTGGCGGCACAACCATGGTAGGCGTAGCAGTTGGCGCCGCAGGGGCCTTGGTGGCTGTAGGAAGCGAGGTTAGGGTGGGAGTCGGGCTAGGGATTGGCGTGGCAGAGGGCGTGCTCTGGGCAATAGCTTGCTGGGGGGCCTGCACTCCAAATAGCAAATCGCGGTTGGCTATCACCGATAT
Source organism: Anaerolineales bacterium (assembly GCA_020343875.1). Lineage (GTDB taxonomy): Bacteria > Chloroflexota > Anaerolineae > 4572-78 > NAK82. The sequence continues at coordinate 1,516,752 of CP070811.1, forward strand.
CAGCAGGGCACCCAACACGCAGAAGACAGCCAACATCAACCCAGCCAAGATGATCACTTGTGCGCTGGACATCCTAGCTGTCTTCTTCCTTGACGAGGACTGGGGACCGGGTTGTGGCTTGGCTCTTGGGGGTGATTTCAGTGGCTCCCGCATCGAACCCCTGCCTTTCCCAGAGCTTCTTGCTGGTATCGGAGCAGTTGCTGGATGCCACTATCCGCCAGGTTGAGTAATTGGTCCAGCATCGAGCGGTCGAATGGGCTGCCCTCGGCGGTGCCCTGCACTTCCACAAAGCGGCCATTGGAGGTCATAACCACATTCAGGTCAGCTTCGGCAGAGGCGTCTTCGACGTAGCAGAGGTCAAGCAGTGGGCGACCGTCAAGCACGCCAACGCTGACAGCCGCAACGGGCGTCAGCAGAGTGTCTGAGGGCAGCCTGCCGCCCTCTATCATGCGCCAAAGCGCCAGCGCCACTGCCACGTAGCCGCCGGTAATGGCTGCTGTGCGTGTGCCTCCATCGGCTTGGAGCACGTCACAATCCACGGTGAGCGTATGAAGGCCCACCTGGTCCAGGTCTACCGCAGCACGCAAAGCCCGCCCAATGAGGCGCCGGACCTCTTGCGAGCGTGCCCCGCCGGCTCCCGCCGAGCGGGGGGTGCGGGTGTGAGTAGAGCGGGGAAGCAAGGCATACTCAGCCGTCAGCCAGCCCCCGCCCGATGCCTCGCGCCAGGCAGGCACCTTCTCCTCCACTGACACGTTGCACAGGACCCGCGTGCCCCCCATTTCGACAAGTACCGAACCTTCGGGATAAAGAATAAAGTCGGTGTCGAAACGCACCGGTCGCAGCTCATCGTCTGTACGACCATCAATGCGAGTCATGTCTGAGGGCCCTTTCAACCATGATTGGAAGGGCAAGGAGAACTGCCATCTGTGCCAAGCCTATCCACAAGCTTAGCCTGTACCATGCAGAAATACCTGATGGAGCAGGCATTAACTCGACAGGAACTCGTCTATGGCTTCTTTGCTGATGCGGTAGCTGCTGCCAATTTTCTTGGCCTTGAGTTCACCCGACTTTATGACTTCCAGCACATCCTCTTCGCCAACTCGCATATAGGCCGCTGCCTCAGAGAGAGTCATAACGCCGGAGGCACCTGCTGCTGGACTCTGCCCCCCCGCTTGTTGGCCTCCTTGCATAGCCTGGCCCATTGCCTGGCCCATCATCGCTCCCAGACCGGCCCCAGCCCCCAGCCCCAATCCGGCACCGGCTAGTCCGCCGCCGCCCTCTTGCTGGGCCGCATCTCGCATTGCCTGTGCCGCCTGGTACTGCGTGAAGCGCTGCATATCGCCGATGGCCCCCATCGAAGCACGCTGGTCAATCGCTTTCTGTACCTCTTCGGGCATGCTGATGTTCTGCAAGAAGAAGGTCTTCAGCGCCAGGCCAAAGGCATCGAACTCATCACCCAGCTTGGCCCGTACAGCCGCACCAATTTCATCTTGCATAGCTGGCAGGTCTAGGGCCGGAATCTTGGCTTCGCCCAGCACGTCGGTGAAGCGCGAGATGATCATCCCCCGCAGATAATCTTCAATCTCTCGGGTGCGATATCCCCCGCCGGTGCCCACAATCTTGGTCACGAAGAGCTGTGGATCGGTGATTTGAATCGAGTAGTTGCCAAAAGCGCGCAGCCGGACAATGCCAAAGTCAGTGTCACGCAGAGTAACGGGTTCGGGCGTGCCCCATTTCCAGTCGGTGAATTCGACCAGATTGACAAAATAGACCTCAGCCGTGAAGATGTCTCGGCCGCCAGTACCCAATCTTAACAAACCTGCCAACAGAGGAAGGTTGGCCGTGGTAATATGGTGTCGTCCAGCCTGGAAGACATCCATGGCTTTACCGTCCCGGTAGAAGACAGCCGCCTGTGACTCGCGCACGTTAACCGCCGAGCCAAGGCGAAAGTCACCTGAGCCAGCCTCTGGAACTCGAACTACCATCTGATCGCGTCGCTGATCGGGTGCTTCAATTACATCGATAATTCTTGCCATTATTTGACCTCCTCCTGATCGTACGTCTCGTCATATGATACACTATGTTTTCCAAATTGGGCTTGTCTGCACATCATCAGTCCAGTAGGTACTAAGCCAAGATGGCGCTTTCGCGGTCGCGCCAGGTGGCGTTGGCCTCCTCAGCGGCCGACACCACGTTTCGGATAGCCGCCTTCACCTCGCCATCAGCGTCAATAGCGTCGGCCAGGGCACCGATGGCAGTTTGAATG
>CP070811.1:1519117-1522708 GCA_020343875.1 Anaerolineales bacterium
CTGCCTCGACCCCCCGAGTCGCCATTTCAGCTTCGCTCTCGGCCGGCTGCTGTGGGACAGCTTCAGGTTCTCGGGCAGGCTGTGACACGCCCGCCTCGGGCACTGCCTCTGCCTGGACCACCCGAGTCGCCATTTCAGCTCCGCTCTCGACCGGCTGCTTCTCCACCACGGGCTGGGAAACAGCCTGAACGCCCGCCGCGTGCTCATCTTCCGGCCGGTCTTCTGCAGCAGGGGCAACCCCCGGTGGGGCCTGCGCTTCTTCTACCAGGGCCGGCAATTCGGCCTCGATTTCGGGCTGCTCCTGGTCCACTTGGGGAGCGGCTTCGACTTCTGCAGCCGGGATGGGTTGGACAACTTCGGCCTCGGCCTCTTCGAGAGAGGTATCTGCCCGGATCTCGCCCTGCAATTCGGCTTGAAGCGCAGACTGCAGTGCCTCCGCCTCCAGTTCAGGCAAGAACTCGTCTTGCTCTTGTTCCTTTAGGTGGACTAAGTCCCGCCACCGTTGTGAAGGGGGCGCCTCAGGGCGGGAGACAGGCAGGGATTGAAGCAGCCTGGCCCACCAATTCTTCTTGGGAGGTGGCCTCACCTCAAGTAAGATGTCCAACGTATCCTCGGCGACCTGTGACGTGGACGGGCCGGCACCGGCTGGGGGAGGCGCTGCCTCGACAACGGCAGGTGGGCCGACCTCAGGTTCGGGCCTGCTCTTCTTTGCCTCCGGCGGCGGGGTGGATGCCTCAGCTTTTCGCTCCGGCTTGACCGGTGTAGGCGTCCACCAATCCTGGTTAGCCTCAGGCTCTGGCACGCGCCTGGCAGCGGGCGGCCGACCAGGTTCATCCCGCTCCTCAGCCGCGGGCGGTGGGCCGACCTCTGGAGGAGGCACCAAGTGCATGGTGTAGCGGTAGAACGGTAATACCTGCACCAGTTGAGAGACAACCACTTCGTCGGCTGGATATGCACGCGGTGCAGTGGCCCGGATGATGATCTGGCAATCCCCAGCTAAGGGCTTGTGCCCGAGATGGTGCAGGCGGAAAGGCACCTCTCTCTCTGCCCCAGATGAGAGGATCGGTCCTGGTTCAAGATCGTAACAATCGGATTCCAAACCTTCCAGGTCGAGTTCGATCTGAACCCCCCCCTGGTCCCCCAGGTTGCTCACCGTGACCACCCCTTCCAGGGAGCGGTTCGGTTCCAGCCGTGCCCGGGGCATGGACAGCTTCAGGCCAATGTTCTGGCTGCCGCCGACGAAGTCTTGATAGGAGTCTCCATTGCTACGGAAGATGAGGGTATATTCCCCCAGCTTAAAGACCGACCCGTCCGCCAGATTAAACACAGAACGAGGGGGTAGAATTTGATCAGCCGCTGAACCTAGCAAAATGTCTGCATCGCCCAGGTTAACCAACTGGTACCCTGACCCTGCCCGCCCGTCGGCGGCCTGAGGGTGGGGGGTTGAAACAATCAATTGAGCGTGCAGGGGAGCCACATTCCCACCTCGATCCGGCTCCAAAACAATGTCGTTGCGGGGATTACTGCCGATGTGGATGACAGTTTTCTCCAACGCAAACTCATTCCGCCACCCCTGCCTGTCAATGATCTCCAACCTACCATATTGGTTCATCGGGTACTCCCTCACAAAAACAGGATCCTCTTGGTAATCAACCAACCAGCAGGGCAGCATTTGCCAGTTGGCGCAGCACCGTGTCCAGCCTCTCGGTCAGGATACTCTCTTCGTCACGCTGCTTGGGTTCCCCCTGCTCAATCGACTCGTCGCCCTGCGTCAACTCAGGGATACCTTCTGCCGCCCATTTCCTCATCATATCCATCAGGGCCGCCCGGTCCTGGCTGCCGTCCAGGTAGGGCAGCAGGCGATAGCTAAGCCCGGCCAGCTCAATTCGTTCATGGCGCAGGTTGGTAACCAAGACGCTGGTCTTGGCCTGAAAACGGGCTACCGGGCTGACCACGGGCCGATGAGTGATCTCCAGCACAAAACGGGGGGCGCTGAGGCGCAGCTCCACCAGGTTGTCGCTGTAAGCCAAAGCCTTTAGCAGGCTGGCAGCCAACACCTGCGCATCCCTGGCAATGTTTTCTGAGGCTGTGTTCAACCGGGCATGAGCCTCGGCCACCAAGATCTTAAAAGGCACTGACTGCGGCCAGATTTGGCCCAGATAAAACATGGCCGCCTTAGTGAGCGGATGCTCTGTAGAAAAGACAGCCCCATCGCCAGTACGGAACTCCTCAACCGAAACAGAGTGAATATCAGGCTCAGACTCCACTGGCAGTGCAGGCGCGCCCACGTAGAACTCGGCCAAAAGATCGGGATGTGGCGAACCCTTCAACTCGACATGTTGATGGCAGAGCAAAGTCTGGCGGAAGGTCCGGTTGCGCAGGAAATCCATGTACTGTTCCAGAGTGATGGTGTCCTTGGCCATCTGACGCAGAGTTTCGGTCACATCGCTGGGCAGGTTGCTAGCTAACATGGTCTGGAAATCGGCCTCGGCCAGATAGCGCAGGCCGTGGCGGGCCGCCCGCTCCGCGAACTGGTAGAAGTAAAGGGGCTCATTAAACTCTGCCAGCTCATCGTGGATTAGATAGGCAGCCGTCTTGGGCATTAACCGCTCTTTGGAATAGCTGGCATACGCCTTCAAGAAGTTGGGATGCGGATTCTCTCCGGCCGGGTCCGAATCAGCCAGGAATTCAAGGAAGGCCCGGGCACCGGCGACCTGCTGCATGGGATCAGTCACCTCCCGGGTATGCCAGAGCATCATCTCCCGCAAGGCGATAAGCATGTACCAGCCAGGGTAAGTGTTGTAGCTCACGTAGGCCACCCCGTTGGGGGCCAGGTTCTGCCTGCAAATCTCAAGCAGCTTGTCCTGAACCTCAGGGGGGACCCACGAATAGACCCCGTGGGCGATGATATAGTCGAATTGACCGAAGTCGGGGGTCAGGTCTCTGATGTCCGCAGACTTGAGAGAGACGTTTTCCAACCCCACCTCGTCCAGCATAGCCTGGCCCTCGGCGATCTGACGCGCCGACAGGTCTACGCCCACGAACTGGCTCTCCGGCAAGCTATGGGCCATGGGGATCAGGTTGCCCCCACTGGCACACCCCAACTCCAGGACACGGCAATGCTCCACAGGCGGCGGTCGCATGCCCAGCAGCACCGCCAAGGTCGCCAGCCGGTCCGGATGGGTCACGTTGAAGGACAGGCTAGGATATGGGACTTCGTCATAAATATAGGTACTGCGGGTCGTTTTGTCTAGCAAAGGTTTCACCGCGTGATCTGCCCAGGGCTGCCCCAGCCTGTCCGTTCGGGACAGGCTAACCTACCCAGGGGGTGCTAACCTACCCAGGGGGTTCCAACCCCTCACGCCCGGCGCCGGCGCCTGGCGTAGGCAATGATGTTGGCTCCCCACTCAGCGGCAGAACGGAGCTGCTCTCGGGATGGCGCCCCGTCCCGGACCTCTCCTTGCCACACCAGGCCGTAGTTGCAGGCGCTGTAAATCACACCCTCTCTGACCAGCACCCGGGGCACCTCTTCGGTGTCAAACCCGGGTGGGGGGGCAGCGAACAGATACGGATCCATCAACAGGCGGTGGC
>CP070811.1:1522808-1559526 GCA_020343875.1 Anaerolineales bacterium
CTATGCAGTGTGCCACCCCTGCACAGCGGCTGACTTCATTGTTCAGCGATACCTAAATTAACCCCCATCCTTTAATCGTACAGGCTCCGGGCGGGCATCAAGATGTTGCACCACGGCATCCCGATACGGTTGGGGGATACTGAGACGTCTCAACCCGAATTCCTTTTGTGCCAGGTCCATCAAGATTTGAGCCGGCGACTCGTCGGGAGCGATGCCATAAACTCGCTCTTTAAAGGCCTTGGCGATTTCTTTGGCTACTAGCTTATCCACTTGAAAGTACTTGATCTCCTTGAGAAAATAGTAGATCACGTTCCAGCCGCTCAGAGGCCCCAGCAGAATCTCCGATTCGGTGACGCCAAACTGGTCCAGGGTATGCGCCTCGTAAGCCAGTGCGTCGTTGAGTACCGCCTTTTGGTGGACACCAGCTATGTGCGTACGGTTGGTGAGGCTGACGGGTTCCTTAGACTGGACCAACTTGTTCAGCTTGGAAGCCAGCACAACGTTAATGGGATACGAGCCACGCAGATGGTAGCCTTCCAACTTGTCGTACTCCCGCTCAATGAACAGATTGAAGAGAAGTGCCGTCATCGAGTTGATGCCCGATCGCTCCCCGATGCCTAGTAGAGTCGTTTGCATGTATCGCGTCCCGTTTTTCACAGCTTCCAGGGCATTCACCAACGCAAGCCCCCGGTCGTCGTGGAAGTGCCCCTCAAGGTCCATTTGCGGGTACCTTTGGCGTAGGGCTTTCACGCGGCGGGCGACGGCAGCCGGGGTCGCTACACCCACCGTGTCAGGCGTGCCCAGGCGATGCACCAGCGGCACGACTTCGTCATATACCCGAAAGAGCTCCTCTTCAGGGGTACGAAAGGCATCTTCGCCGCTGAAGCGCACGACCAGGTGTGGATAATCACGCCGGACCTGTTCGATGAGAGATCGCGCCTGGTGGATGATCTGGTTCAGGCCCTTGCCGTGACCGTTGCGTTGGGCGTGCACCGAGGTTCCGATGTAAAAATTCAACCCGTCAAAGCCGGCATCGATTGCCGAGCTTACGTCGTCCGGGTGACAGCGGACGTGCGCCAGCAGGAAGGTATAGCCCTTCTGCGTGATCAACTCATCGCGCACCGACTGAATAGCAACCAGGTCATCTTGTTCTCGGGGGCTTACCATCGGCGCGAATAACTCGACGAATTTGACGCCATATATGATGAGTGCCCGCAAGATCTCCATTTTATCTGCCTGGCTGAAGAAATACTTGTGATGATCATGGAGCAACGAGCTCTGTGATCCTTCACGCAGGGTGGTATCAACGATCTCCAGGTGGCGCGGCATATAACGCCTGAATTGGAAAGGGCTATCGGATGTCATAGGCTACTCCTCATTGCGTACTCTGGTCGGTCGCATTCCTCATCAAAGTTTGTAAAGCAGACCTCAGCACCTGAATGGATCGCAGGTATTCACTCAGGCTGATGCGCTCTTGCGGCGTGTGGTCCAATGCCGAATCCCCCGGTCCATAGGCACAAATGGGACAAGCCCAGGCTGGTCCTACGACATTCATATCGGAGGTGCCGGTCTTTAATACGAAACGGGGTTGGCCTGCCTGCTCCCGGACACTTGCCACCAAAGCTCGCACCAGTAGCGTGTTCTTCTCGTCGCGAAAGGCAACCTCAGCGCCTGAAAAGGTAAGATCGACTGATGGCTGTGAGCTGGGCGTCAGAGACTGCATGTTGGGAGGCGAGGTTGAGGGGGGCATCTTGGTTTTCAGCCCCCAGCCTCCAGCTTGTAGCAGGCTGCGCAGATCCTCGGCCAGGGCGGCAGGCGGCAAATCGGGCGGCAGGCGGAAGCCCAGGCTCATCTGGGCTACACCGTAGGCTCCCTGGTCGTGGGTGGCGATGTGCCGCAGCGATGGAACGAGTTGCTCAAAAGTCCGTCCCCGCCCGGTGTTGAATTCTGCGCAGTGGGCAACAATGGTGTTCCACAGGCCCACTGCCTGCTCGGCGGGAAGCTGGGTCTGGCTGGCCGAGTGTGCAAAGGGGGCGGTCAGCCGCACTTCGGCCAGCAGCCGCCCCTTATAACCCACAGTGACACGATCCCAACCGCTGGGCTCACCGTTGATACACAGGTCAGGGGCAGGCCTTTTGGACATCAGGTGGCGCGCGCCATGACTGGTAGCCGCTTCCTCTTTGACGGCGCCGACAACCGCTACCTGCCAGCCAGCGGATACATCCACGGCAGCCGCGGCGGCCGCAAAGGCACACAGGGAGCCTTTGGCATCTACCGTGCCTCGCCCGTAGAGCCAGTCTTCTTCCCGGCGCACCGGTAATTCGCCGGGGAAGGTGTCGATATGGCCCAACAGCATCACCTGACGCGGCCCCTCGCCACGCGTGCCGACGGCGTTGCCCGCAGCGTCCACATGAGCTTCGAAGCTATGAGTGGCTAACCATTTGACCAGGTATGTCGAGGCATCACCCTCTTGGCCTGATGGGCTGGGGATGGACACCAGGCTCTCCAGTAGGTTGATCGAGTCAAAGGCTGTGTCTCTCATAATTTCTGCCTGCTACTCAACCGATCTCTGGTTTCTTTTCTCCAACACCTCTCGCACTACTTTCAATACAGCCTCCAGCTCTGCCTCTTCAATCACCAGAGGGGGCAGAAAACGTAACACGGTGGGGCCGGCTGGCAGAACAAGAATGCCCCGGTCCATCAACTCTTTTAATATGGGGGTGACGCGCTGCCGCACCTCGACACCGACCATGAGGCCCCAACCACGTACTTCTCGTACCAGGGGCGACTGGATAGCACGTAGGCCAGCCATAAACCTCTCTCCCAAGCGGGCGGCACGGGCAGGCAAATCTTCGTCGGCCAGGGTTCGTAACACGGCCTGGCTGGCGGCACAGGCTAGTGGATTGCCACCAAAGGTAGACCCGTGGGCCCCGATGGGTAGTGTGCCCAGCGACTCGCGCCAGACCACTGCTCCCATTGGCAAGCCGCCTCCCAATGCCTTTCCCAGGCAGAGCACGTCGGGGGCCATGCCCACGTGCTCGTAGGCGAACCAACGGCCGGTGCGTCCCAATCCGGTCTGCACCTCGTCCACGATAAGCAATGCGCCTCGCTCGTCGCATAGGCGGCGCAGCCCCTGGAAGTAGTCGACATCTCCGGGGCGGACACCTCCCTCTCCTTGCACAATCTCCACCAGTAGCGCCGCTGTGTGGTCGGTAATCACCTCCGCCATCGCCTCCAGGTCATTGAAGGGAACGTGGTTGAAGCCGGGGACCAGTGGGGCGAATGGCTTGCGGTATTCTTCGTTCCAGGTAGCGCTCAGGGCACCCAGCGTGCGCCCATGAAAGCCGCGCATGGTAGCCACCACCTCGGCCCGGCCGGTGAAGAAGCGGGCGGCTTTAATGGCCCCTTCTATCGCTTCAGCGCCAGAGTTGCAGAGGAAAACTTGCTTCAGATCGCCAGGGATGTGAGCTGTCAATTCTACCAGCAGCGCGGCTCGCTGGTCGTTGTAGAGGGCCTCACTACAGGTTACCAGCTTGGCAGCCTGATCTTGAATGGCGGCTGTCACAGCCGGGTGGCAGTGGCCTAAGTTGGCCACACCGTGCCCGCTCATACAGTCTATGTATTGACGCCCGTCGGCATCCCATACCCGAGCCCCCTGGCCACGCACTAGCGCGATAGGTCGCTTCTGGTAAGCGCCAGAGGTGTAGGTATTCTCAGCAGTGATGATGTCACCTGTTCTTACTGGCTGCGTATGATGTGCTACATACTGCGAGTCATGCATTGGTTTTTGCTTCCTTCTGTTGGGTCGTTTTACTGCTGCCCTGTTGGGTTCCTGGCCCTATTAGGGTTCCTGCGCCTGCCAGTGCCTGGCGCACCGGCTGATTGGGTCGCCCATCCGCGAAGACAACGCGCGTCACGCCTCCAGCCAGGGCTTCGCTGGCGCCCATAACCTTCTTCTTCATCCTGTCTTGAGCAATTGCCATGAACTCTTCCAACCGTCCAGCGGGGATGTGACGAATCAGGCTGCTCTCGTCAGGGAAACGTTCAAGAAGACCGGGTACGTTAGAGAGGATGACCAGCGTCTCGGCATTCAGCGCCACGGCAGTAGCCGCTGCTGCGCGGTCACCATCCACGTTGATGGCCTCCCCCTCGTAAGACATGGCTGGGGGGGTCAACACTGGCGTGTAGCCGGCATCCAGCAGGGAGTTCAGCAAGGACACATTCACTTGCTCCACCCGGCCAGTGTAATCGTCACGCAATACCCGCCGCCTCCCACTGTCGTCTATAATCTTGATGGCCGCTTTGCGGGGGCCTTGCCATAGGCGTCCATCCAGCCCACTTAGGCCTAGTGCATTCACACCTCGAAGCTGCAGCGCTTCCACCAATCCTTTGTTAACTTGACCGCAATAGACCATCTCGAAGATTTCCAGCGTACGACGGTCGGTGCGACGGCTGGTGTAACCACTGACAGATTCTATGAACTGGGGCGGATGGCCCAGCGCGGTAGCAACTTGATTGGTTAACGCCGAGCCGCCGTGGACGATAACCAGGCGTTGTTCTTCTCCCACCAATGCCGCCACGTCGTCGGCGATGGCGTTATAGTTCATACCTTCGGCCCCGCCGATCTTGAGCACGATCATAGACTCTCTCTCCTGGTTCAAATCTACACATGAAACGATAAGTAAGGGTGGCTGCCGGTGTGTGGCGGATTCGCTAAATTGGGTGCAGCCCAGGGAAGGTCAATCCAGCCCTTTCGGCCCAGCCCATCATTACGTTCAGCGTCTGTACCGCGCTGCCGGCGGCCCCTTTCATAAGGTTATCTATAGCAGCCATGACCACCACCCGGCCCGTGTGCTGGTCCACCTCAAAGCCCACATCGCAATAGTTGGAACCAGCCAGCAGTTTGGGCTCCGGATAGCGGTGAAGGCCGGTTCGGCTCTTGACCAGCCTGACGAAGGGCTCGTCTCGGTAGGCGGCTCGATACAGTTCCCAGATCTCCTTCTCCTCCACATTGTGGTTCAGGAAGCAATGACAGGTTGCCAGTACACCGCGCACCAACTCCACCGCCGTCACTGAAAAGTGCAAGTCAAACGTGTCACCCAAAGCTTGGGTTACTTCTGCTTGATGTCGATGACCGGTTGGCTTGAAGGAGCGAACGACGCCACTTCGCTCGGGGTGATGCGAGCTGGCAGTGTACTGAGTGCCGGCCTCTGACGATCCGACCTTCACGTCGACCACGGCCCGAGCAAGCAAACCCGAATCGGCTAGAGGGGCCAGGGCTAGAATAGTGGCGGTGGCGTTGCAGCCGACCCCGCTGGCATAACAGGCGCCGGTTAGCGCCCCCCGATAACGCTCTGGTAGTCCATACACAAAGCGGCTTATCCAGTCCGGAGCGGGATGTTTGGCTCCATACCAATGGGCGTAGCCGGCTAGGTCGCTCAGACGAAAGTCAGCCGAGCAGTCTATGATCCGGCCAGCCAACCCGGCGTAGTGTTCGATGCTGCGTGCCGACTGACCGTGGGGCATGGCCAGAAACAGCACATCGACGGGAGCCAGGGCGTCGGGGTGGACGAACTGAAGTGAGCTTATCCCCCTTAGGTTAGGGTGGACCGTGTGGATATAACGCCCCGCCTGGCTGCTGGATGTGACTTGGGCAACTCTCACCCTCGGGTGGAAGAGCAGCAGCCGCAGCAGTTCGCCGCCCACGTAACCGCTGCCACCAACAATACTCACCAGCGTTGGGGTCGAGTGACTGGTCTCACTATCAACCTGCGCCTCAGCCTCCACGCGCCACCTCCAGCGCATAGTCCGCAATCCTTCCCGGGATATCAACACCCGTGGTGTCAATGCTGTTGCGAAATTCCATGGTATGGTTGACCTCGTTGACCAGCAGGCGGCCATCTGGGGTTTCCAGTATATCCACAGCCAGCACGCCTCCACCAACAGCCTGAGCTGCCCTCAACGACAGCTCGTGGATTGGGGGCGTGACAGGGCAATTGCTGGCGTGCCCGCCCCGGGCGGTGTTGGTGATCCAATGGCTCGAGTGGCGGTAGATGGCACAAATGACTTCGTCGGCCACCACGAAGGTGCGGATGTCACGGGCTGGCTTGTCCACATATTCCTGCACGTAATAGACGTGGTGCTGGTAGCTACCTAACATCTGCTTGTGTTCCAGAATCGTCTCGGCGGCCTGACGATCGTTCACCTTACTTAGCAGGCGTCCCCAGGAGCCGATAGCCGGCTTGAGAACGGCCGGATAACCCATCTCTTCAATGGCCTCCAATGCTGACTCGGGCGTGAAGGCGACCTTTACGCGCGGGGTGGCGACTCCTTTCCGGATCAGAGCTGAGGTAGTGGCCAACTTGTCACCGCAGGTCTGCACTACCTCCACATGGTTGATGGTGCGCACGCCCCAGTCGTCTAACACACGTAGAGCGGCCAATGCTCGCGATTGGGTGATGCACCGTTCCAGGATCGCGTCATATTTACCCCAGCCGTTGCGATGCAGATCAAAGACAATCTCTCGATCGTCGCGAACGTCGATTGTTACACCTCGCGCCGCGAATGCCTGTAATAACAATTTCTCTTCCATACGCACGCGAGACAACAACATCGCAATACGTGGCGTTTTCACAAGGTGTGATTGGCCCATAGGGACCTCCTTTTTCTGGCAGGTAGCAGGCAACAGGTAACAGGTTCCCAGCCTCAGTCCTTATCACCTGCTATTTGTTATCCTCATCCGTTGCTCGAATGGCTCCCCTCACTCTCCCCAATCTTCTTCCTCCTCTGGGGCCAGATCCAGCCTGAGCGGGTCAAGGCTCATTACCTCCAATTCGACGCCACAGTCGGGACATTGGAGGATTTCGCCTTCTAGTGCATCATCGGTCACGCTGATATCGGCAGCACACTCCGGGCAGGTTGCCTGATTACTCATCCTTTGGTCTCCTTTCCAATATTAATGGTTAAAAACAAAAACCGCCGCTCCTTGAAGGATCTGGAGCGCCGGTATACCTCCCTGGCTTGCTTGCGCAGGCCAACACGACTATCCAGACCCGTGGTCCGGCTTCTTGGTGGCCTTCTTGATGAACAGGTTAGTGGTCATATGTAAAGTGCCTCATTCAATCTGTGGAACGATATCACAAAGCTGGCGGCTTGTCAATGGAGGTTTTTGTAATTTCTGGCTGCAGATATGCCGGCTGGGTGCCGGTGGCCCCCGAAGGTATTACCTTGAAATTCACCTCTGAGACTTGCCTATCGGATATGCAGAAGGTGCGAAAGACCGGGTTTTCTTTGTCCACCAGGGAGACAATGCCGTACACTGCCTCCGGGTAGTAGGCCATGGATAGGTCGGTGGGCGATGGGTAGGCCGGGCTGTTGGGGTGAGAATGGTAGATGCCGAGCAATTCCAGCCCCTGTTTTTCTATCGCCTGGAAGTAACGCAGTTGGTCATGGGGGTCCATCAGATACTTAACTGCCGGGTTTTCAGCCACATTGGACGCCGGCAGGACCTGAATCACACGCCCGGCAACGCCAGCCAAGAGCCCGCAGGCCTCGTTGGGGTCTTCCGCTTGGGTATGGACAAAGATTTGAGCAAGCTGCGCGTCTGTCAGTATTAGTGTCACGTCGCGGTCTCAATTAGCTATTCAGCATGGGCAGGCTAGGATCGGCCTTGAACTCAATCGGCAATGGGCTACTCATGTTCTGGACGCTGATAGCTGCCGCTACTTTGGTGGCTATCTCGCTGATGGCAATGGCTGCTGGTGACTCCGGTTCGGAGATGACCACCGGTTCTCCACTGTCGCCACCGGCGCGCACCACCGGGTCAATAGGTACATCACCCAGGAAAGGTACATTCATGCGCCTGGCTACCACCCTACCGCCACCGTGGCTGAAAATGTCGGTCCGCTCGCCGCAATGTCCACACACGAAATAACTCATATTCTCGATAACCCCCAGCACAGGCACCTCAAGATGCGCGAACATGCCGATGCCCTTAACTACGTCGGCCAGGGCCACGTCCTGAGGCGTAGTGACGATAATGGCTCCGGTCAGCGATAGCGATTGGGCCAGGCTCAAACTGGCATCGCCGGTGCCTGGGGGCAGGTCCACTACCAGGTAGTCCAGGTCTCCCCATTCCACGTCGCTGAGAAACTGGCGCAATGCGCTGTGGATCATGGGACCACGCCAGATGATCGGAGTATCTTCCTCTACCAGAAAACCCATTGACATTAGCTTGATACCATAGCCCTGTGGGGGCAGGATGCGCCCGTTGGCTGCCCGGGGGCGTTCGTGAACGCCCATCATCAGCGGGATGTTAGGGCCATATATGTCAGCATCTAAGAGGCCGACAGTGGCACCACTTTGGGCCAGGGCCAGAGCCAGGTTGGTGGCCATGGTGCTTTTGCCCACGCCCCCTTTGCCGCTGGCCACAGCGATGGCATTCTTGACACCGATGTCCATCTTGCTCAGCAGGCGGCGGTCGCCGGGCACGCTGGCGTCGAAACTTACGTTCACAGCCTTTACACCAGGTATCGACATGGCTGCTGCGCGCGCTTCTTCTTCCATTTGATTCTTGAGCGGGCAGGCGGGGGTGGTCAGCATAATCGTGAAGTCAACCGTACCCTGGCTGATCTTCAGGTCACGCACCATGTTGAGTGTGACCAGGTCTTTGTGTAATTCGGGTTCAATGACGTGGCTAAGTGCCTGCATCACCTGAGCTTCAGTGGGATTAGATGTCATGCCGTTCTCCTGAACTGAACATATTGGATCAGCATAGAATTGGGAATCTAGTCTTGTCTAGCTATCATCAGCACGTACGACCCCGGCATTGCAGTCATTCAACATATCCACCATGTCTATCTGTTTCTGAGCTGCCATAGAGGCACCTTTAGCCAGGGCTATAACAGTCAGCAGCAATGCCAGGACCAAGCCCGCAGCTGGCCACCAGTAATTGAGTGGCCCCCAAGCCGGGCGAGAAATTGCCACGCCAATTATACCTAAAACGGAAATACCTGCCACAATCAAGGCCACATTCGTGATTCTTTTGGGAGACATAGGTTCAGCACCTGTCGAGGATAGAAGGTGAATAAACAGGCCGCCACGAGGCAGGATATCAGGTAGTGCTGGCTAAAACACTGAAGATTTTTCTTTATTAGCCTGGGACCCTGCCTCCTCGCTTCATGGCCTGGGTCGAATCTGGTAGGAGCAATCAGTATCGCCAGTGACCTGGTGGTTTTGGCGGGTGACTTCGGCATTGAGCAGGTCAACGAACAGGGCCAATTCGTGGGCACAGGCCTCGCTGCATCCCTCCGCGACATGGAGAATGGGGCAATGATGCTGGCGCAACACGTAAGTCCCGTCCTCTTGTTCCTCCCAGACGGGCATATAACCTTCGGCCTCACGCAGGCGGGTAAGTTGCTCCAGCCGGTCGGGTAGGTTCCCACTATTTACTAGAGGACGGTATGACTGGGCCAACTCTTTGGTGCGGTGCTCAAATATGCGATTAATTGCTTCCTGGCCGAAGAGTTCTTGAATCGAGTCAAGGACGTAACTGGCGAGTTGATCGTAGTTGTGGGGGAAAACATGGTTGGCAGCCTCGGTGAGGCGGTAGACATGACTCGGTCTACCCATGCCGCGTTGCATCTCCTCGTGATCCACCAGCCGATCGCGTTCCAGATTGGTCAGGTGTCGGCGCACGGCGACAGAGGAGATGCCCAAGAGAGCGGCCAGTTCATCAGCAGTCAAGCTGCCTCGTTCTTTAAGGGCAATCAGAATGCGTCGGCGTGTAGTTGGCATCTGCGAGTTTAAAAGGTCCCTGGTTGTCATCACTCTTCCCTGTAATGTGGCTACTTTCTTGGATTGGGCAGACCAGACCGAGCAAGGCCCGGTGCCTGGCCTGCCCCTATCAAACCCCTGGCGACGCTAGATACCTGGCACATAGGGAGTCGCCGTTCCCCACATGCAAGGCACATTATAGCACACTTTTCGAAACTTGGCAAGCTTTAAAAATAATAAAGTTGACAAACTGCCTTGGGTGTGGTAGAATTCTGCTAGCTCTCGCAGGTGACACATGGCGAATCATGAATTCCTTCCTACTTCTGCTTGTAGAGGCTACCGGGCTCACGATCTGGTATCGGGCTAATTTAAAACATTTAGAAACAAAAAAGTTGACAAAGTAGGTTGGATATGGTACAATACCTGCGTTGAATGACTTGAACTCATTTGAATGAGGAACTTTGGAGGAAAAATGACATCTACGCTAAGCATCAAAGACTTGCGCGTAAGCGTCGAGGGCCAGCTCATCCTCAAGGGGCTTGATCTGGAGGTGAAACAGGGGGAGGTTCACGCCCTGATGGGGCCAAACGGTTCCGGTAAGAGCACCCTGGCCTACTCGTTAATGGGCCACCCCAAATACGAAGTTGAAGGGGGAGAGGTTTGGCTTAAGGGGCAGAACATCCTGGAGCTAACCCCCGATGAACGAGCACGGTTGGGTCTCTTTTTGGCCTTTCAGTACCCCACAGTCATACCCGGCGTGAGCTTGGCGAATTTCCTGCGTGCGGCTGTGAATGCAATCAGAGGTGGTGAGGTAAACGGCAACGGCAAGGCCCAGGTGGGCGTGCCCATCGCTGAGTTCCGCAAGATGCTGACCGAAAAGATGGAGCTCTTGCAGATGGACAAGAGCTTTGCGCGTCGCTACCTGAATGATGGCTTCTCTGGCGGCGAGAAGAAGCGGGCCGAGATCCTGCAAATGGCTATGCTTGAGCCGGAAATTGCTATCCTGGATGAGACCGACTCTGGACTAGACATTGACGCGCTGCGTATTGTGTCAGAGGGGGTGAATGCGCTTTCTGGTCCGCATATGGGTATTTTGGTCATCACCCACTATCAGCGTATCCTGAACTACATCCAGCCGGACTTTGTACACGTGATGATCAACGGACGAATTGTGGCCTCCGGTGGCGCCGAGCTGGCGCATGAGCTTGAGGCGCAAGGTTATGACCGTTACCTGAAGCAGGTCTCAGAAGTCAGCCGGTGACAAGTCGACGGGTTGAGACGTGATGGCGAAACGGACGGCATCTCGTTATTTTGAACCCAAATAATCAGTAGAAGGGGAAACAATGGCTACCACATTTGATATCAATCTCGACGATTATAAGTATGGCTTCAGTGTTCCCGAAAACTATGTCTTCAAGTCACGCAAGGGAGTGGATGAGGATATTGTTAGAGAGATCTCGTGGATGAAGAGCGAGCCGGAGTGGATGACCAAATTTCGTCTGCACGCCTTACGTGCTTTCGAGAAGCGGCCGATGCCCCAATGGGGCGGCAACCTGAACGACATCAACTTCGACGACATTTACTACTATATCAAGCCAACTGATCGGCAAGAACGCTCCTGGGATGACGTACCTGACGACATCCGAAATACGTTTGATCGGCTGGGTATCCCTGAGGCCGAACAAAAGTTTCTGGCCGGCGTTGGCGCGCAATACGAGTCGGAGGTTGTTTACCACAACATCCAGAGAGATCTGGAGGAAAAGGGCGTCATTTTCCTGGATATGGACTCCGGCTTGCGGGAGCATCCGGACCTGGTGCGAGAATATTTCGGCACAATCATCCCTCCCGAGGACAACAAGTTCGCATCCTTGAACAGCGCTGTCTGGTCCGGAGGCAGCTTTATCTATGTGCCACCCGGTGTGCGCGTGGACTTACCTTTGCAGGCCTACTTCCGTATCAATGCCCAGAATATGGGCCAGTTTGAGCGGACGCTGATCATCGCTGATGAGGGGAGTTACGTGCACTATGTGGAAGGTTGCACCGCTCCTACGTATAGCACCGATAGCCTGCACAGCGCTGTGGTTGAGATTGTTGTCAAGAAGGGCGCTCGTGTGCGCTATAGCACTATCCAGAATTGGAGTCACAACGTCTATAACCTGGTCACCAAGCGAGCAGCGGCCTACCAGGATGCAACCATGGAGTGGGTGGACGGCAACCTGGGCTCGAAGCTCACCATGAAGTATCCAGCTGTTTGGTTGATGGAGCCAGGCGCTCATGGTGAGGTGTTGTCTATTGCCTTTGCAGGCAAAGGGCAGCACCAGGATGCTGGTGCCAAGATTGTGCACGCAGCTCCCCATACCAGCTCGGTCATCACCAGCAAGAGCATCAGCAAGGGTGGCGGTCGTACCACCTATCGAGGCCTGCTCAAGGTCGCGCCGGGGGCCGTCCGCAGCAAAAGCAATGTAGTGTGCGACGCTCTCATCTTGGACGAGCAGTCTGCCACGGATACGTTCCCTTACATAGAGATTGAGGAAGACGACGTGGATATTGGCCACGAGGCGACTGTCTCCAAGGTCTCTGAAGAGCAGCTTTTCTACCTCCAGAGTCGGGGCATTGACGAGGCTCATGCCGCGAGTATGGTGGTCAGCGGCTTCATCGAGCCCATCGTCAAGGAGCTGCCTATGGAGTACGCGCTTGAGATGAACCGCCTGATTGAGTTGGAGATGGAAGGTTCGGTGGGCTAGGGATTGCGTTGTCGATTTAACCTTTGGTCTGCCCTTACTTATGATCAATACCCTTAATCATCGGAGTAACTGATGGCTCAGCAAAGCACAATTGTTAAGGACCCGGTAATCGAAGCTGGCGTGTTCACACGCCATGCGACGCTTGCGCTCTCTGAGCGCCTGAATGAACCCGAATGGATGAAAGAGAAACGGCAGGTGGCTTGGAGCATCTTTGAGGAGATGCCTATGCCTACCACCAGTGACGAAGACTGGCGACGTACTGACATTCGCTCCCTGAAGTGGGACCAGTTGCAGTTGTCTGTGGATAGCAACCTGAGTCCAGTTTCAAAACTGGCCGAACTACCTGAGCACCTGCGCCTTGCGCTGGACGAGGGGCTGGATGCATCTGGTCGGTTGGCCTTGGTCAACGGCCAGGTGGTTTATCACGAACTGGCTGAGGGATTGTCTGAACAAGGGGTGGTTTTCACTGACATGGCCAGCGCCGTGCACGAGCACCCCGAGTTGGTCCAGCAATACTTTATGACGGAATGTGTGGCCCCCAGTGAGGGGAAATTCCCTGCTTTGAACGGTGCGTTGTGGCAGGGAGGTGCCTTCATCTACGTTCCCAAAGGGGTTGAGGTTAAGGGGCCGTTCCAGGTGGTCGTCGCGTTGGAAGGTGAGGGAGCGGCGATCTTCCCGCATACCCTGATTATCGCTGAGCGTTTTGCCAAGGTTACCTGCATTGAAGAAACCGTCTCGTCCGACGGCGCAGGACAAGCTCTCAACAATGGCATTGTCGAGATCGTTGCAGGCGATGGGGCGCAGGTTCGCTACGCGGAGGTGCAGCGCTGGGGAGAGAACGTTTTCAACTTCAACACCAAGCGTGCCATCCACCATCCGGATAGCCTGGTGGTGTGGGAGATGGGGCAATTGGGGGGGCGCCTCACCAAGACCTACATCGACAGTATCCTGAGAGGAAACGGCTCCTCCGCCGAGCTCAATGGGGTCTACTTTGTGGGTGACAAGCAACACTTGGATCTCGACACTCTGACTCATCACATTGGCTTGAGTACCGGGGGCGATCTTCTGTTGAAAGGCGCGGCTCGGGACAGCGCGCGGGCTGTCTTTCAGGGCATGATCAAGATTGATCCCACGGGCCAACAAACCAACTCGTATCTTAAGAATGAAAACCTGTTGCTGAGTGATCACGCCCGCTCCGATTCCATTCCCAGCCTTGAGATTGACGCCAACGATGTGCGTGCTTCCCACGGCGCGACTGTCAGTCGTGTTGATGAGGAGTATATCTTCTATCTTCAAAGCCGGGGCATTTCACGCAACACCGCCGTGCGCATGATCGTGGAGGGCTTCTTCTCCAGCGTCTTTGATCGCATGAGCGAGGAGCGTGTCCGTGAGAAGCTGGCAGCGGCTGTGTCGGCTAGAATCGGTGACTGAGCCGCACGCAGCTTGCACGGATTTCCAAAAATCCTGGACGCACCCTGCGAAATAGTTCACTTGCTGAAACCGAGGCGATAGATTATAATGGCCTTCTTGACGCGCCCGGCGGGCGAAGACGGGCACAATGGATAGATTATATGTTTGACGTTGACACCATTAGACAAGATTTTCCTATCTTTCATCAACAGGTGAACGGCAATCCGTTGATCTATCTGGACAGTGGAGCCAGCTCGCAGAAACCCTTGTCTGTCATTGAGGCGATGGACGAGTGTTATCGCACTTACTACGCCAATGTTCACCGGGGTATCTATCAGTTCAGTGAAAAGTCCTCGGCTGCCTACGAAGATGCGCGCAAAAAGGTGGCTCGCTTTATTAACGCCAGGAGCTGGCGTGAAGTCATCTTCACCCGGAACGCCACCGAAAGCATCAACTTGGTGGCCTATACCTGGGGGCGGCAAAACATCCACGCAGGCGATACCATTATTCTGACCGAGATGGAGCATCATGCCAACCTGGTCCCGTGGCAACAACTTGCCGCTGAGAAGGGCGCCCGGCTGGCCTATATCCCGGTAGATGCGTGTGGGTATTGCGATATGGCGACCTTTGACCAGCTGATAAATGACTCGGTCAAGTTAGTCGCCGTGACTCAGATGTCGAACGTGCTGGGGACTGTCACGCCCCTGGGAGAGATTGCCGCCAAAGCACATGCAGTAGGCGCATTGGTGCTGGTAGATGGAGCGCAGGCGGTGCCTCATATGCCGACCGATGTGCAGGCCTTCGACGTAGATTTCTTGGCTTTCTCTGGGCATAAGATGTTGGGCCCCAGTGGTATTGGTGTGCTATACGGCAAACGGGAGATTCTGCAAGCTATGCCCCCTTTCCTGACCGGCGGGGATATGATCCGCAAGGTGACCTTTGAGACGGCGGAGTGGAACGAGCTGCCTTGGAAATTCGAAGCAGGTACGCCGGCCATTGTGGAGGCCATTGGGCTGGGGGCGGCGGTGGACTACCTGAATAAGCTGGGCATGCCCGCCATCCGCAAGCACGAGATAGAGCTGACAACTTACGCCTTTGACCGCCTGTGCCAGGTGGAAGGTATCCACATCTATGGCCCGCCCGATCCAACGGCGCGGGGAGGAGCCGTAGCCTTTACTTTGGGCGATATTCACCCTCATGATCTGGCTTCTCTTCTCGACCATGCGGGCATCGCCATTCGGGCTGGTCATCATTGCGCCATGCCGTTGCACCAAAAGCTTTGCCTCACCGCCACTGCCCGGGCCAGCTTTTACGTCTATAATCAGCCCTCGGACATTGATCGTTTGGCAGAGGCCCTTGATCTGGCCCGTGAACTCTTCGGCGGCTGAGCCACCGATGCCTAACGCTTTAAATTTGCCGTATACCCCTTGATGTTTTGACTATGGACGACTTCTATCGCGAAAACATTCTTGACCATTACCGAAATCCGCGCAACAAGGGCTCGCTGGAAAACCCGACGCATACCCATGAGGAGGACAACCCCCTGTGCGGTGACGTGATTCGGATTGACCTGCATGTGAATGGCGAGGACGTGATTGACCAGGTGCGGTTTGACGGCCAGGGCTGTGCCATCAGCCAGGCTTCAGCCTCTATGCTGACCGAGATGGTTCAGGGCAAAACCCTGGAAGAAGCCAAAAAGTTGAGCAAAGAGGATATTCTGGAAGCCTTAGGTATAGAAATTGGCCCGGTGCGTCTTAAGTGCGCGCTCTTGTCTCTCAAAGTGCTCAAGGCCGGTGTGTATGACGTGCCTGAGTGGACTGATGACGGGGATGACTGGTAGCCAGTTGTGCGGTAGTTTCAAACTCATCGAGGGATCACTATGTCAGACTTTATCAAAGTTGCCAGCATATCCAATCTGGGCCCTGGCGAAAAGATGCTGGTTGAATACCAGGGGTCTCCAGTTGGCCTGTTTAATATTGAGGGCCAATTCTATGCCATTCACGACATTTGCACTCACGATGAAGGCCCCTTGGTCGAAGGCGAGTTGCACGGCAGTGTGATTGTATGCCCGCGCCATGGGGCCCGCTTTGACGTGAAGACTGGCGCCGTCCGCACTCTGCCGGCCTATGCGCCGGTGCACACCTATCAGGTGAAGATCGAGGGTGAAGATATTCTGATTGCCCCCACCGAGTAGGGCTAAAGACGAAGGACCTGGGGTGCCTTTCGTTGGCCAACTATTGAGAGAGACCCTGAACTAGGAGACAGACATGACTGAAGAGAAAAAAGTTACCGAAGAGGTCGTAAGAGAGGCTTTGCGGGGAGTACTTGATCCTGAGTTGCACCTGGATGTAGTAACCCTGGGACTTATCCGCGAGATTGACGTAGATGCTTCTCCGGTAGACCTGAAGATGATCCTCACCACTCCTTTTTGTCCGTATGGCCCTTGGATGGTCCAGCAGATCAAGGAGACAGCTGAGAAAACCGTTGGGGGGCAGGTAAAGGTCGAGGTGT
Source organism: Anaerolineales bacterium (assembly GCA_020343875.1). Lineage (GTDB taxonomy): Bacteria > Chloroflexota > Anaerolineae > 4572-78 > NAK82. The sequence goes on from CP070811.1 coordinate 1,539,248, forward strand.
TGGCGGAGCAGTGGCATCCGGAGATGATGGAGGATCCAAGCCTGCTGGGCTTTTTCTAAGTAGGACCACATGGTAATTCCGGCAGGGTAGATGCACCACTGAAAGCCTGCCCCGCCTGGACGACCGCGAGGGGTTCGCCCCTGAGCCTGTCCAACCTTCAGAAAGGCCAGTGTCACGGGCCTGGAGTGGCAATCTATAGGGCAACGCATGACACAGCGTGCAGCGGACATACCTCAGCTCCTTATTCTACCTGCAAGTGCCCTCATCTTGCACGAAGAAGTTGACCCTCGGCGGGTTGAGCCATTGGTCGATCGGCTTCGAGCGGATGGGCTTCTCAAGAATCCGCCCATCGCGGCGCCTATTGACGGCCCGCTGGGATCTCAGGGCCGGCATGTGATCCTGGATGGCGCCAATCGTACCAGTGCCTTGCGCAAGCTGGGAGTCTTACATCACCTGGTGCAGGCGGTGGACTACAACGAGGTAGAACTGGATACCTGGGGGCATCTGATCACCGGAATTCCCCAACAGGTGTTCAGCCAGACTCTGGCCGACGTCGGGCTGGAAGTGGCGCCTGCTACCCGCCAGGGCGCCCGCCGGCGCCTGGCGCGCCGTGAAATCGTGGCTTCGATCACTAAGCCTGACGGCAGTGTCTTTGTTGTGCAAGGAGCGGGCTCCGTGGCCTCCGAATCGGAGGCGCTGCGCCGACTGTCGTCGGTCTACAATGGGCGGTCGGTCATTCACCGCGTGAAAACTGATCATATTGCTGATTTACTGGCCTATTATGATAATGTGACCGCCCTGGTTCGTTTCCTAGGCTATCAGCCGGAAGATATCTTGCGGCTGGCCAGCGATGGGCACAAGCTGCCCACCGGCATAACCCGGCACATCATTCACGGGCGTGCGTTGCGGGTTAACTTGCCGCTTTCGGTGCTCATGGATGAAGAGCGTAGCACCCAGCAAAAGAATGAGTGGCTGCGAGAGTGGATCAAACAAAAGCTGGCTGGCCGAGAGATCCGTTATTACCAGGAGTCGACCTTCCTGTTTGATGAGTAAGATTGGGCTGGTAAGGATCGTCAAAGTAGCCAGGGAAGATCCGAGCTTGGTTGCAGAAAGCAATTCAATACAAGATCACAAGGATTGAGATTTCTGTTCATGCGGCGTGTCCCTGTTTGAAACAGCACGAGCCAACAACCATGATTTGCCAACTGATTGCCTTGAAGTGCGTTTGTATTAAGCGGGGACGGTAACCACACCCTCGGGGTTGAGGGCTTCTGGCTACGGTCACCCGCCTCGCCGTATTTTATGACGATGAGGCCCTCAAGCCCTGATAACGCCGTCTTTTGCATTTGCTGGAACCCGCATGCCAAGTTGAGACTCATCGTCTGTCGATGAGTTTTTTGTTTGAATTTTCAGCCAACGGCTAAATCTGTGAAAGAGAAGGAGATAACTAAATGGCCACAGTATTCGTACCCAGCTCGCTGCGCCGTTACACCGCCGGCCAGTCAAAGGCAGAAGTGCGCGGCAGCACCGTAAACGAGATTATTGAAGATCTTGAGCGCCAATACCCGGGTGTGAAATCACGCCTGTGTGATGAAGCCGGTCAGATCAAGCGTTACGTGAATGTGTTCGTCAACGACGAAGAGATTAGGGCCTTGCAAGGCGCAGATACCCCGGTATCGGAGAAGGACGAGGTGTCGATTGTTCCGGCTATGGCGGGTGGGAGGAAATGACCGTATGACACTTTTGACCAGTGACCGCCTGATCGCCCAAGTGAAGCAGCACGTCAAAGAGGTCGATGTCCATCAGCTGAAGCAAAAGATGGACGATGGCCAGACGGTGGTGGTAGACATCCGCGAGTTTGACGAGTACGCCCAAGGCACCATCCCGGCTCGCACTACATCCCACGCGGATTCTTGGAACTGCGTATCGAGAATCTAGTTCCGCGCCGGGATACGCCCATCGCGCTCTACTGCGCGGGCGGTGTGCGCTCGGTCCTGGGTGCTCGCAGCCTGTCTGAAATGGGGTATACCAACGTGGCCTCAGTGGCTGGTGGTTTTGGTGGCTGGAAGAACGCTGGCTACTCGTTTGTGGTGCCTCGCATCATGACAGACGATCAGCGCCATCGCTACAGCCGGCACACCATTATCCCTGAGGTGGGAGAGCGTGGCCAGCTCAAGTTGCTGGACGCCAGAGTGTTATTGATCGGCGCGGGGGGGCTTGGCTCCCCGGCGGCGATGTACCTGGCAGCCGCGGGCGTGGGCACTCTAGGTATCGTGGACTTCGACGTGGTGGATGTCTCAAACTTGCAGCGACAAATCTTGCACCATCTGGACGATGTAGGCCGCCCCAAGGTCGAGTCGGCTGCTGAAACCATCGCTGCCCTCAATACGGACGTGAAGGTGGTGCCTCACACCACGTTGTTGCGCTCCGACAATGCGTTGGACATCATCAAAGAGTACGACGTGGTCATCAATGGCTCCGATAACTTCCCCACCCGCTACCTGGTCAATGACGCATGCGCCTTGCTGGGCAAGCCGCTGGTGGACGGGAGCATCTTCCGCTTTGAGGGACAACTCACTGTTTTCGATCCGGCCCGAGGCGGGCCATGCTACCGCTGCCTTTACCCGGACCCACCTCCACCCGGCGAGGTGCCGAGCTGCGCCGAAGGCGGGGTGCTGGGCGTGCTGCCGGGCATCATCGGCAGCTTGCAGGCCAGCGAGGCCATCAAGCTGATTCTGGATGTCGGCGAGTCATTGGCCGGCCGCTTGCTGCTCTTCGACGCATTGGACGGTCGATTCCGCCAGGTCAAGGTCCAAAAGGACCCGGCCTGCCCTGTGTGCGGGGAAGATCCCACTGTCACCGAATTGATTGACTACGAGCAATTCTGTGGCATCCCGCACAGTGATAACGGCGTAACGGTTGAGCCGCTACCCGCCCTGGTGGTGACTTGAGAGGAGACAAATAGAACATGGCAACGCTAGATGTTCTGAATCCGCCTCACGCTTTGCGCGCTGAGCGTCTCTCCTCGCCGGCGCGGCCAGCCATACGCGGCGATAGCTTGCTGGACCGGATCGGGAATACGCCCTTGCTGCCTATCCGGCGCCTGGCGGCTGGCCTGTCGCCCGACGTGCAGGTTTTTGCCAAAGCCGAATGGTTTAACCCTGGTGGTTCGGTCAAAGACCGGCCCGCGTTGTGGATGATCGAAGACGGAGAACGGCGTGGCCTGCTGATGCCAGACAAGACAATTCTAGAGGCCACCTCGGGCAACACCGGCATTGGATTAGCCCTCATCGGTGCGCTGAAAGGCTACCCAGTAGAACTGGTTATGCCCGCCAACGTCACCGAGGAGCGCAAGGGAATCTTGCGTTCCTATGGTGCAAATTTGGTGCTGACCGACCCGCTGGAGGGGATTGACGGCGCTATCCAGGAGGCGGAACGTCGGCTCGAAGCAGAACCTGGCCGATTCTTCCGCCCCGATCAATACAACAACCCCGCCAACTGGCAGGCCCACTTTGAAACCACCGGTCACGAGGTATGGCGGCAGACAGGGGGCCAGGTGACCCACTTTGTGGCTGGAATCGGCACCAGTGGCACGCTGATGGGTACCGGCCAGCGCCTCAAGCTTTACAACCCGGACGTGCAAGTGATCGCCGTGGAACCAGCCGACGAGCTGGCGATTATCGAGGGCTTGAAGCATATGCAGAGCTCCATCGTGCCGGGTATCTACGACCCCACTTTCCCGGACGCTAAGATCGCTGTTGAGCCGGATGCTGCCCACGAAATGGCGGCTCGCTTGGCGCGCGAAGAGGGGCTGTTTGTGGGCTACTCGGCTGGTGCGGCCATGTGGGCTGCCTTGCAACTGGCCCGCTCGCTGGAGTGGGGTAACATAGTGACGGTCTTCCCGGATGGGGGTGAGAAGTATCTGAGTCTGTGTAACAACTGTCCGCACCGATTGTGATTTCGTGGCGGATGCAACTCCCCCTTGTCCCCTGTTGGGGCAAGGGGGAGTTTTGTTTAGGGTCTTGAGTGTTATGCCAATCTGTGATATAGTGTAGACGCATCCTCTGACCGCGTGTGTCCATCGAATTTACGCACAAGTAGCCCAGGGGGCAACATCGTGCAGGAGTGGCTGGGTATGGAAACCCTTATCACCGTAGAAATAATAACCGGGATGCTTTTCATTGGGCTGGCAATGATCGCAGGTTACCGGGGAAATAAGGTGACGGGAGCCGTGACATTTAGCCTCTTTGCAGTTATTGTCTCGCCCCTTGTCGTTGGCGGCACCTTGCTGACAGGGTACTTCTTTATCGACCAGGTCGGGGTTTGGGCTGGCTCGCTGATGGAGGCCGCATTGTTATTACTGGGGATGGCCACTCTGGCAGGCTACCTGGGGCATAAGGTCATGGGAGCTGTAATGCTTGGCATAGGGGCGGCATGTGCTGCGATTATAAGTATTGCTGGAACCCTAAGCGGATACTTCTTGGGTGAAGACACGGGTGCTTGGATCGGTTTACTGACCGGTGTTGTGCTGGCGGGGATTGTGGTGGCTCCTTTGCTGGGCAGGCTGATCAAGGGACGAAGCGGCCTGTTTCTGGGGGGCATCTGGTTGGGCTTCAGTGCCCTGTCTGTTTTTGGTTACCTGGCTGGGGGGGCGGTGGGCTTTTTAACTATCACCCTGCCAGCCATTGCCCTTTTCTGGGTCGGGCTTTATCGTGTGGCGGCTTATCTGTTACCTCTGCAGGAAAGAACCCAGCGCCCTCAGGCTTTTCGCAGTCTGTTAACATTTAATATGGGTACCAATTATCCTTACTACTTCGTCGACGAGGAGGGCAAGCTGGACCTGCGAGTGGATGGCGATCGTTTTCGTCGCTTCTTTGCCGGCCCGGGTTGGGTGTACACAGGCTGCGATCACGCAGCCTATGTCACCGACGGGGTGGCGAATAACCGCGTGTTCGAGCCGGGTTTATCGTTTACCGGTGTGTTTGATATGCCGCCCAAGATCATGGACCTTCGCCCCCAACTACGTGCCTGTGCGGTAGAGGCTCTCACCAAGGACGGTATCCCGGTCAAGGTGATGACTTTCATCTCCTTCCGGGTCGAAACGGGGGGCCAGCAGGTGCGGCTGGGTCAATCTTTCCCTTTGCGCCGTCGAGCGGTTTTCCAGGTGGTGGCCAAGGAGTTGGTTGAAAAGAGTGGGGCGAAATACGAATGGGACGGGCAGCTCGTCCCGGTGATCGCTACCCGAATCGTTCAGGATATCATCAGCCGCTATACGGTTGACGAGTTGTGTGCATCGCTTGAGCCAGGCCGCAATCCCCGGGTCGAGATTGCCAGTGAAATGAGCAAGCGGGTACAAGAAGCCTTACAGCCCTGGGGTATTGAATTTGTAGGCGGGGGCATTGGTAACCTTGAACCCCAGGACAAAGCGGTTGTCGAAAGACGCCTCGATAGTTGGCGCACGGAATGGATGCGCAAGATCCTGTTGTCAATGGGTGAAGGCAAAGCTGAGCGCGCGCGCCAGATTGAGCTTGCCCAGGCCGAGGCTGAGACAGAGATTGTCTTGAGGCTCAGCCAGATCGTTGAAGAAAGTATGCGCAGTGGAGATGTATCCCAAACGGCACTTGCCTTACGTTTCATCGATAGCCTGGGTGAGTTTATTAGCGAGGCAGGTGTCTATGGTGAAGTCCCTGAGGGTGTTGGGAACACGTTGAGACGCCTGCGGGGTGAAATCGAGCAGAGGCAGAGTTAGCTAGCGCCCCTCAGGGTACCTATGCCCTGCAGGGTACTTGCGCTCCCTTGGAGTCGTTACTACTTTGCCAGGGAGCGCGTTGGAAGGAGCAGGTATGCTCAATCCGGGCCGGTTTGTTCACTTCTGGGGCAGGTTCTTGGGGGTCTTTATTACTCTCTTCATGGTGGACCTCCTTCTCGCTGTGCTGACTGAGATGCTTACTCGTAGCGGCGAGCTGCCCAATCAGATGTTGAGCGGCGATTTTTGGCTGGCCGTTGGATTCAACATGCTACCTGCAATGCTGGCGGCCCTGGTGATCTTGTGGCTGGTCGGCCGCTTCATGCGCTCGGTGTACCGTCTGGAGAGTTGGCGGGAAGGGGTGTGGTTCCTGATTCGGAGTCGCTTTGGCCAGCATGGGTTCAAACCGTTTGTCAGGATAGGTGAGGGCAAGATCAACACCAATAGGGACAGCATTCTCACCCGGACTGGCGGACCAGGCCATTTGGTCATCTATAACGACAGCGCCGTCTTGCTGGGGCAAGGTGGACGATTTACTCGGGTGGAAGGCCCAGGTTTCTGCAGACTCGAACCCTTTGAGAAGATCTACCAAATCATCGACCTGCGCCCCAAGCGCTGGGTCTACCCGGTGAGCGGCATGACTAAGGAGGGCGTTCCCGTCACCTGGGAAGTGGAGATCCACTATCAGATTGATGATGGCGGGCAGACGTCCACTCAGGAGTCACCCTTCCCTTTCTCTGCAGAGGCTGTCTTTCGGGCCGCAACCGGCCAGTGGCGGCGTGAAGCTGGGACGAGTCAGGATTTGGATTGGGAAGGACGGGTAGTCATTGGACACGCAGGCGGCATCTTGCGCTCAATTCTGGCTCAACGTTCCCTGGATCAACTAATCGGGCTGACTGAAGCGGATGCGCGAGCCGTGCGCGAGACCGTCCAAGAAGAAATGGAGCATAAGCTACGCGTGGCTGCGCCTGGACTGGGAGCCAAAATCTTGCAGGTTAAGCTCGACAATCTGAAGGTGGATGATGCCATAACCCAGCAATGGATCGAGGCCTGGAAAGCCCACTGGCAGCGTTGGTCAGATCTCCAGTTGGCCCAGGCTGAGGCGTCTGGTGTCTATTTGTACGAGACGGCCAAGGCCGAGGCTCAGATGCGGCTTATCGTCACCATCACCCGGGCGCTCCAGGAACTGGATTCTAGCCCGGCGATCACTACCAGAATCATCCTGATGCGCCTCTTCTCTGCCTTGGATCGAGCGCATCCCACGAGTTCGTCTCGCCTATTTGTGCCCGGCCACGCATTGGGTGCGTTGGAGAAGATGAGGCAATTGTTGGGAGGTGGTGACGACTCAGGCCAGCAGCCCTCCCTGAGTGACAAAGGGGGAAATTAAGAGAACACGCCCGTCGTACTTGAGCGTGTTCATGCGGCTATGCCAATTAGCCTCAGAATAGGACCCCTCAAGGTCACCTCGAAAGCACCGTATTTGCCAGTTACGGGTGTTCCACAAGAGACAATGAAGAGCTGGGGTCTCAATTCACCAGGGCGTAACGTCTACGATAACCGGTTTCTCTTTTGCAGGGCGAGTCAACGGCTCGTGGCGTATGCCAAATGCCTCTGCAACAGCTCGTAACGCCGCTTCGTATCCCTGGCGGTAGAGCTCCATCTCTGGGGTGCTGACAATCTCGAACAGCCCTGCATTGGCCGACTCGACTGCTCTCAATGCATTCTGCACGTCATTCCTAAACCAAACGTTAAGCCCCGAATTAGAAGGGTATGAATTGAGTGCCATGCAGTGCTCCTTTCTATCAAATAATAAAAACTGTATGCCTGGTGGGTAACCACCGGCCAAAGAGAATCCACTTCTGCAACCAGACAGGTCGCGCACAGGGAATCAAAGCGGTGGCTCACTGTCCGCTCTTTTCCCTTATGCGTGGCTTTTATGTAAGGGTGCCGTTGGGAAAGATCAGTACGCGGGGACTAATTAACCTGAGAAATAGAACGCCCGTTCTGTTAGTCTAAGCTTATTTTACCATATACGGTGCATTCTGTCAATAGCAGAATTTTAAGGTTTTCAATTGCAGCCGATCTCAGTCGTAGGTTGGGTTAGTTTTGGCAAGCAAAACACCAGATTTGCGCCAAACACCTGGCAGGCTATGTGGTTTGATAGCGTAACTAACCCAACCTAATTTTTTCAAGCGACTTTGCGCGAGCCCGGTTCTCAATTGTCAATTGCAGCCAATCTCAGTTTGACAGGAGGGGCACCCAAGCGCAAAACCTTCTGTTGTTTCAGTCTTGAAGTGGCTTAGTTCAGCTATCCTGCCACTCGGTGAGCCACAGATAGGGCTCTTCAATCAAGTCCTTGATGTACTGCAGAAAGCGGGCGGCAGGGGCCCCATCCACCAAACGATGGTCGAAGACCAGCGATAAGGTCCACATGTGACGGGCGACGATCTGCCCATCGCGTACCACTGCCTTTTGGGCGATGCGGCCTACGCCCAAGATGGCCGCTTCGGGCAAGTTGATGACAGGTGTAAAGGCATCTACATCGTACATACCCAGGTTGGTGATGGTGAAGGTGCCCCCGGTCAAGTCGTCAGGCGAAACCCTGCCCGTGCGTGCGCCCTCCGCTAACTTGCGAAATTCAGCTCCAAACTGGCGCAGGCCCTTCTTGTCGGCGTTTCGGATGACCGGAACCAGCAGCCCGCGCTCGGTATCTACTGCCATACCCATGTTGATCGGCGTCAGAATCTCAATAGCATCGGGCGTCAGGCGCGCGTTCATGGCGGGGAACTTGCGGAGTGCGGTGGCTACGATCTTGGCTAAGAGATCGTTGTACCCGGGTGCAAAGCCCCACTCCTCGCTCACACGCGCTTTGAGCCGCTCTCGCATGTCAACAAAATGGGTTGCATCCACTTCCATCATGAGCGTCACACGGGCTGTGGTGTGGACGCTGGCGGCCATGCGTTCGGCGATGATGCCGCGTACTCCCTTGAGCGGTAGACGCTCCAGGACTTCAGCCTCGGATAAGGGCGGCAGAGGCGCAGGCGGTGGCGCGACAGGCGCTTTCAGCGTGCGCTCCACGTCCTCCTTGGTGATTTTGCCGCTGGGGCCACTGCCAGCCACCTGGCGTAGATCCAGGCCAGCTTCGGCGGCCATCTTCTGGGCCACCGGAGTGGCTTTGGGAAGCGACTGGAGATAGGCCAGTACGTCGCGTTCGGCAACCCGCACCCCTCCGCCGCCGGTCGGGGTCACCTGTACCAGGTCGACCCCTTTTTCATGGGCCTGTTTGCGGGCGCGCGGAGAGGCAAAGACCCGGCCAGCTTCCTCCGGCGCCTGGGGAGGCGTTTCCACCGGGGCAACTAACGTGGCCGCAGGCGGAGTGGCCTCGGCAGGCTCTCCCTCCGGCGCGGGTGCGCTCTTGCCCACAAATTTGTCATCGGCCTTGCCGATGATGGCCACAACTGCCAGCACGGGCACCACATCACCCTCTTGGTAGGGGCCGATATGCAGGTATCCACTGGCGATGGCTTCGACGGGGAAGACGGCTTTGTCAGTTTCTACTTCTAAGATCTCCTGCCCCTGGGCTACCTTTGCCCCATCTTCGACCAGCCACTTGATGAGGGTGACTTCTTCAACCGTCTGGCCCAACTGTGGGATGAAGAATTCCTCTGCCATTAGCTCACCACCTTTCTGCAGGCTTCCAGAATGCGACCTACGTTGGGGATGGCCAGGTCTTCCAGGACTTCTGCACGAGGCACCGGCACGTTGGCCGCTGCCACGCGCACCATAGGTGCATCCAGCCAATCGAAGGCCAGCTCGTTGACCTGGGCCATCACTTCGTTGATGAAGCTGGTGTTCTCATAAGATTCGGTCACGCCTACCAGGCGCCCGGTTTTCTTGACTGAGGTGATGACCGTGTCGATGTCCAGTGGCTTGAGGGTGCGCAAGTCGATCACCTCCACGTCAATGCCTTCTGCAGCCAGCACCTCGGCCGCTTCCAGGGCGCGCAGCACCATGCGTGAATAGGTCACCAGGGTCACATGTGCCCCCTCGCGCTTCACATCCGCCACGCCCAGGGGGATGATATACTCTTCCTCGGGCACCGGCCCTTTTTCTTTGTAGAGCATCTTGTGTTCGATGAACATGATGGGGTTGTCGTCACGGATGGCAGCCTTGAGCAGCCCTTTGGCATCGTAGGGCGTGGCCGGCATCACCACGTAAATGCCAGGAAAATGGGTCCACAGCGACTCCAGGCTTTGCGAGTGATGGGCAGCAATGGCTCGCCCGGCGCCTCCTTCGGTGCGGATGACCATGGGCACGCTGGTTTTCCCGCCGAACATGTAGCGGTTCTTGGCACCTTGATTGGCGATCTGATCCATAGCCAGAGGCGTGAAGTCCACGTACATAATCTCTGCCACAGGACGCATGCCGGCCATGGCTGCCCCTACCGCCGCTCCACCCACGGTGGCTTCGGAAATGGGCGTGTCGATTACCCGCCATTCGCCAAACTCTTCCCACAGGCCACGGGTGGCGCCGTAAGCCCCGCCGTACAGCCCCACGTCCTCGCCAAAAATGAACACCCGATCGTCGCGCAGCATCTCTTCGCGCATGGCTTCCTGCAACGCCTGGGCGTAGGACATCACCCGCATGTCGGGATCTTCCCGCACCCGCTGGCGTAACTCTCGCTCGGCCTCGACCTGTGCCTGGGTGAACTTGGAGGGGGCGTATAAGTCGGTGTAGAGCTCATCGGTGCTGGGCTCGGGCGACGCTTCGCTGTACTCCATGGCTTGCCCGAGTTTGTCCTTCACCGAGCTATCCAATTCCTCGAATTCCGCCTCGCTCAGCAGTCCCACCGTTTGCATATTTTCTTTGAGCACGGTGATAGGATCGTGCTCTTTCCAGTCTGCCTCTTCCTCGCGGGTGCGGTAGGTGCGTGGGTCGGAGTGAGAATGGCCGTACCAGCGATAGGTCTTGGCTTCGATCAGGGTGGGGCCTTTGCCTTGACGAGCGCGTTCCACCGCCTTTACCGTAGCGCCCCGCACCGCCAGCACATCCATGCCATCCACCACTTCTCCAGGGATCCCGTAAGCGCAGGCCCGGTCAGCGATGTCCGGTAGCTTGCTGGCTTGGGCCCAGGGGACGGACATAGCATACATGTTGTTTTCAACCACAAAAACCACGGGCAGATCCCAAAGGCTGGCCATGTTCAGCGCCTCGTGGAAGTTGCCGGTATTGGATGCGCCATCGCCGAAGAAACACAACACCACCCGATCCGTGCCCTGCAGCTTCTGAGCCAAAGCGGCCCCCACCGCCACCGGGATGTTGCCGCCAACGATGCCGGTGGCTCCCAGGTTGCCGTGAGCTACGTCGGCAATGTGCATCGAGCCACCCTTACCCTTGCAGTACCCTCCCGAGCGCCCCAGCACTTCGGCCATCATTTTGTTAAAGTGTTCTTGCTTAGCCTCGGGTGTCTTGGCCGCGCTGTCCCCGTGCGCGTGGCCGTGGCCGTGCCCGCGATGGGTGCTGGTGATCAGGTCATCGTCCCGTAGGGCGCCCACAGCCCCTACGGCGACCGCTTCCTGGCCGGCGTAGAGGTGCGACGCGCCCTTGAGGACGGCTTTGCCTAATAGGATAGAAATATTATTTTCCAGGGCCCGAATCTCCATCACCTGGCGTAGATAGGCTATCAGCTCTTCCCTGGTAAGGGCTTGCTCTTCAATTATGGCCGACACATTCTCGGCGCTAAGCGATGCAGTTGTTTCCATATTGGGTATCCTCCGTTACTTGATGTGTTGGATGGCATGTGTGATGCTCATACCAAGGTCACTTCCACGCCCCATGCACGTACTTGCTCCACCATGTCGGGGGGCGCGTGGACGTCGGTAATGACGCTGTCAACTTGGTCCAGGCCAGCGAATGAAGCCAAGCCTATCTGGCCCCACTTGGTCGCGTCCAGCACCGCCATGACCTGGCGACACATGGCCACCAGGGGACGCTTGACGTCGGCCTCCTCGGCGCTGACATCGGTCAGGCCTTCGGGCAGGCTGATGCCGTGCGCGCCGAAGAACCCTTTTTGAATGTTGAACTTCCGTAACATCTCCAGGCCGTCGGTGCCGACCAGCGATGCCGTATCCCGCCGCAAGATACCACCCACCGTCACCACCGTCACGCCTGGCGCATCCAGCATTTCATGAGCCACGGCAAGGCTATTGGTGATAATGGTCAAATGGCGATGACTCTTGAGGTGCTGTGCGATAACCAGGGCCGTGCTGCTGCTGTCGAGGAAGATGGCATCCCCATCTGCAACCAGCGCCGCCCCGGCCTTGCCGATACGACTCTTTTCATGGACCTGCTGTTGGCGGCGGGATGCCAGGGATAAATCATATAAGCCGCGCGTAGCAGTCACTGCCCCACCGTGGGTACGTACGATCAGCTTGCGCTCGGCCAGCGCCTGCAAATCGGAGCGGATGGTCACTTCGGACACGCCGAAGTCGTGACTGAGCTCGACGACCGAGACCCTGCCATGTTGACTGACCTGCCTCAGGATCTCCTGTCGGCGTTCTTCGAGGTATAAGTCTCTGAGCATCTAAGACACTTGCCAATTTTGAATAGGGCACAGATCAACACAGATCTTAATCCTGGAAATCTGTGTGCGAAGCCTTCGTGAATCTGGGGCCTAGGAATAGTTACCAGACTTCGATTTCGAATTCTGGTTAGATTCTTTTGATTACTTTCATTTTATTCCCAAATGAAAGACTTGTCAAGTTTTCAACCCTGTCGAGGGCAGGTGCGTGCTTTCTGATACTTAGTGGTCGCTCTGAGCGTCAGGGTAGGCAGGCAGAGTAAAGCGCACGCTGGTACCTTTTCCTTCCAGGCTGTCAATGGAAACTGTACCGTCGTGGGCTTCGATGATGGAGCGGACGATGGAGAGTCCCAGGCCTGTTCCGGCGGGGCCTTCCTGGCGTGATCGGGCCTTGTCGACCCGGTAGAATCGGTCAAAGACGCGGGACAGATCATTGGCAGGTATGCCCTGGCCGGTATCGGTCACTGAAACGACAACCCCTTCCTTTCCTGGGCGGCCCAGAAGCGTGATGACGCCCCCTGGCGATGAGTATTTCAGGGCGTTATCCAAGAGGTTGTCTAGCACCTGGCGTAATTGCGGTGCCGAGGCTCTCACATCTGGGAGTTGGGGGGATATGTCCATGGTCAGGGTGATACCAACGGATTGGGCCCGGGGGGAGAAAGCGGCCACCGACTCGGACAGAAGCAGTTGCAGGTCGAGCCGCTCCATTTTCCAGGTATCCAGCCCGGCCTCGGCGTCAGACAGGGCCAGCAAGTTGTCAATCAGGTGGTTTAGCCGATTGATCTCATCTTCTATTTCGAGCAGGAATCTATCGGTGATGGTCGGATCGTGGCGAGCGCCGCCATGCAGAGCCTCGATGCGCAGCTTGATGGTGGTCAATGGGGTGCGTAACTCGTGAGACGCGTTGGCCACAAAATCTCGTTGTTGGATTATCATGTGCTGTAATCGCTCTGCCATGCGGTTGAAGGCCTGTCCGAGTCGTCCCAGCTCGTCGCTGCCATCGGTGCTGATGCGCTGATCCAGGTCACCCGCCGCCATACTCACGGCCGCCTGGCGCAGGGCTCGCACCGGTTCGAGGATTCCCTTGGCCAGCCACAGGCTGACCAGCACGGTGGCTATCACCACCACCAAGGAGGTGGCCAGCAGAGAGAGCCAGGTCTGGCGAATCTCCGCCCACATCTCTGTCGTGGGGATGGAGAGCTGAACAACCCCCAGCACATTGCCTTCATGAGCGATGGGAGCGGCCACGTACAGTCGCTCGTCGCCGGTTATCGGGTCGGGCCGGATGTCGTGTTCTTCACGTTCGGTCAGGGCAGCTTGTACTTCGACTTGTTGCCACTGGTTGGGGATAGCGGCCGCATCCGCTTGTGTATCGTAAAGGGGGACTCCTTGGCTGTCCAAAAGGGTAAGTCGGCCTTCGGCGCTGGCGGCCAGGCGATCGATGTGAGGCTTCAGGTCATCCAGGGACAACTCGCCGCTGGTATATGCCTGTACTGGCTCTTCCAAGGCGTTGCTAAGAATAAAGGCGCGAAGCTCCTCCTCGTGTTCCAACTCCTCTACGATGCCGTCCTGCGCAATCCAGCCGTAGCGAATAACGAAGACACTCAGGCCGAAGGTCACCACAAGCAAGTAGGTTGCCAGCAGCCGTCCACGCAAGCCGATCAGCCTGCTCATTTCAGCTCCTCCGGCTTAGCGAATCGATAGCCGACTCCTCGTACGGTCTGGATATAACGGGGCTGGCTGGGGGCCTCCTCGATCTTCTCCCGCACCCACCGAATATGTACGTCCAGGGTACGCGTGTCACCCAGCCAATCAACTCCCCACACCTGGTCCAGCAACTCAGCCCGGCTGACCACCATTCCGGCGTGAGCCATTAACGTATGCACCAGGTCATATTCTTTCTGCGTCAGCGTCAATTCCTGGTCTCGTTTGTAGATCTTGTGAGCTGCTGCATCCAGACGGATAGCGCCGATTTGGATTTGCGGTGTGGCCTCAGAGGCTGTTTCAAAGCCAATCCGCCGGAATATCGCCCGCACCCGGGCCAGCAACTCACGGAAGCTAAACGGCTTGGGCAAGTAGTCGTCGGCGCCTAGCTCGAGGCCGAGCACGCGGTCCAGCTCCTGGCCGCGGGCGGTGAGCATGATGATGGGCACGGTGCTCTCCTGGCGTATCTGGCGACACACTTCCCAGCCATCTATCCCCGGCAGCCAAATGTCCAGCACGATCAGATCAGGCCTCTCCCGGCGAGCGATTTCTAACGCCTGGTGACCGTCGTGCGCCACCACAACCTGAAAGCCCTCTTGGTTGAAACTGTATTCCAGGGATTCGGTGATGAGTGCCTCGTCATCAACGACCAGAATCTTCTTCTTGGGCATCCCGTCACGCTCCAGATATTCGCTGGCAGGTGGCACCTTGAGCGATGTGACCGGTACAAGAGACGCATTAATTATAGCACAATTCTCGATAACTAGTACCCTACTGTACAGATTTTTGGAGGGTCAAATGCGCTGCCTGGGGTGGGGCACGTTTGCCGGTCAAAACCAATGTGGCTGGGGCCTTGGTGGGTAGCTCAATCCTGCGGACCTTGGTGAGTTAGACGCCTGGCGATTGGCTAGCGGGGATGGGATGTCTCCCAGGAGGTTCTAACCCCTCTAGGCCAGCAACCACATTGGTACACACAAACTGAGGAGGGAGAGGCAGTCCAGTGGCCTCATCCCTCCTCGAGCTACCGTGATGGTTCCAGCCCTACGGCTTAGTCGTGATCACTACTATCGAGGCTATCATCACTGCTATCGTCGTGACTGTCGTCGCTGCTATGGCTGCTGTGGTCGTCGTCCGGGCTATCATCTCCCGAATTGTCATCCTGTTGGCTGTCATCGTCTACGAGATCGTCAGGGCTGTCGGAGTCATCGTCTTGATCGCCGTCGTCCTCATCGTCATCAGGGCTATCAACGTCGTTGCTATTATCGTCGTCCGGGCTGTCAACGTCATTGCTATTGTTATCGTCGGGGCTGTTTATGTCGCTGCCCTGATCATCGCTGGGGCTGTCAGCGCCGTCATTCTGATTGTCGTCCGGGCTGTTTGCGTCGACACTATTGAGGTGATCAATCACATCCGTTGCGGTGTTTGTATCGTTACCGGGGCCGCTGGTGTCGGGGATAGTAACCGGTACGTAGTTTTGGTCACTGTCGTCTATATAATCACTATCGTCGTCACCCTCGTCTACCTGGGTTGGCTGTTGCACCTGATCAGGCGAAGTATCTTCTATCGGTTCGTTCTGGGTGCCCTCGCTAATGACAGGCTCTTGAATCTGATCATCTTCGAAGTCGATGGAGGGCATTTGAGTGCCTTCCGAGCTCTGAAAAGCACCGGTGGCTTTCTGGGTCATTTTCTTGACCGGGTAGAGGAACATGCCCGGTTTGCTCGAGGCAGCAGCCATGGTGATGCCGCTGCCCAGCAATAGCACGGTGAACATGGCGATACTGACCCTAACCAATAGTGAGCGCATACTGTCTTCTCCTCTTGACTCTCTGATGGGAATTGCTCGACACGATGGCAGTGTATCACATTTCGAGTTGTTGATGGTTAATCATTGTTTAAGCCAACCTTAAATTCATGTTAAGCCGAATGCTGTTCATGCTGTGCACAGGGCTATCGGCTCTTCTACCAGGTCTCTCAGCTTCAGATCGAGATGATAGTAAAAGAATTGCGAACCCCCTTGAAATTTTAGGATGAATATGCTATATTAAGTCGACTTTTCTTGAGGCATCCACAAATCTTCTTGGATCGACACTATTTGCTTGTCTCATGCCCTATTGCGGCGAGGAGGAAATCACCATGAAAGCGGATGCGACCACTGAAGATGCAGTGAAGGCTGTTCTGGACAAACTTTCCCAGAGTTACGCCACGCGAGACTTGGAAACGGTCCTGGCATCCTTCGCACCAGACCCAGATACAGTCATCTAGGGTACGGGAGCAGATGAAAAGCGTGTTGGACTGGCCGAGATACAAGCCCAGGTCGAACGAGACTGGTCTCAATCCGAGGTCGCAGCCATATCGTTCCGATGGACTTCAGTCTCGGCAGCCGGCTCGGTGGCTTGGGTGGCGACAGACAGCGCCTTCGATATACAGGCTGGGGGACAAAAGATGACTATTCCAGCACGAATCACTTGGGTATTGGAAAGGCGCGGCGACAAGTGGCTGATTGTGCAGGCGCATTTCTCCGTGCCCTTCGGTGAGCAGGCGGCGGGCGAGTCATTTCCAACATAGTCGCCAGTACGCTTCTCCGAAAAGGGTGCCATCCCTATAGAAGCATCATCACCTACTGCGTGCGTGGTGGGCTGTCCGCGCAAACCACATTTGCGCGGACACAACTACGGCATTGTCGGCCTTATCATCAGATGGGGTGTGCCGCACGGCGGGTGACTGTGGGGCGCCACACCAGATGTCACAACGGGGGTTAGCCGGCCTGCCTCAAACATGTGGGCAAAATCGCGACCAGGCCATCATGCCCCACCTTTGTGTGACAAGGGGATCATGAGGTGGAAAAAGGAGATATATTCAATGTCAGCAGAAGAGAGTTTGGCACAGCGAGCCTACACCAGCATTCTTGAACACTTTGTACAGACCGGACGGGCACCTCACTACACCGAGTTGGCCCACATCCTGGGGGTGAGTCCTGATGAAGCCCGGGATCTCCAGCGCGAGGCTGCGAAAGATGGCGTCGGCTGTTGGTTCGTCCAAGACACAGATTACATTGAGTCGTGGGCGCCGTTCTACAACGCTCCGACCCAATATCGGGTGACGGTGCAGGGCGAACAGAAATGGTATGGACAGTGAGGGCTGGAAGTGCTGGCCGTGCGCTGGCTCTTTCCCGGCACTGAGGTCCGCATCGATACGCGTTGCCTGGACTGCGGAGAGCCAATCCTCATCCGCATGCGGGACGAGGAAATACTGGAAGTAGACCCACCCACGACGGTTGGCCATATGAACGTCCCGCTCCCCAAGGTTTATTCGGGGGAAGTCTCTGCCAGGTCTATGTGAAGCCAAATGAATCTCTTCCGGTCGGAAGAGCATGTTAAGAACTGGTCATCTTACAATGCCATCTCCGAGGAAGCCATAATGCCGCTAGCCAACTGGGCGTTGGCCTTCAGTGGATCCATGGTTCGTGGCCGCCTGGGACCAGATATACTCTCACGGAGGAGCGAATACCTTTCCGAACTCCTCAGTGCGTTGCGGAAGTTGGGTAAGGAGGGTTCGTTCTGGCAGCCCGGGTAAGCGAAAAGCCAGCCCTGACAACCGACTAACAGCGATGCGTTTTCAGTATTGATGGACGCGAAGTAAACAACAGCTATTCTCCGATCTCCCATGATTGTCGGCCCCAAAAGATCCTTCCTCAGCTATTCGAGATATTCCACCCTTCGCAACGCCGACACGTCCCATCGGGAACCAGCGTGACACGAACCGCAGCTACTACGTATGTCGCTTTCAGGCCATCATCTCAATTCTCGCGCCTCTTCGCAGACAAGCCGGGGTGACGCGCTAGATTGGCTGATTTGGCGCGGTCGGTGGCCGTCTGTTCGATACCGGACGTTGTGCGGCCACGATGTGCGCGTCCAGGTTGGCCTGCTCGTTCCCCAGGCGACAAGACTGGCTTCTCAGGTCGCGCTGGTGGGCGGAAAGTTATTTCCGGCGCCGGTTTCCTGCGCTTGTTGGCAGTTGGTCATGTTGGGCGCCCAGCCAAACTCGTGCTCATAACTATGAGGGGCATAAGGTGGCCAAGCAGCAGCGCCCTGCTATCCATAACCTTCTGGATGATGGTCATCCACTGAAGTAGATTCCTGGCGTGGCACTTGGAGTTTTGGATCACCCCCTTTCGTGGGCTGAGATCTTCGGAATTCAAAGCACTCGAGCCGGATAGTATTTGGCCTTGGCTGTTCGCATTCCAGGAGCCCGGTGTCCCCTATGACCGTCACAGATAATTTTAAGGTAATAGTATGGACAAATTGAGTTCAAAACCTTGACAAAACATTGATACTGTGTTACAATGTCTAGCGTAAACACGATTCACAAATCCCAATCTAAAGGAGTGAAAGAATGTTTAGTCGCTTATCCAAAGTAGTGCCTCTCATGTTAGTCCTGGTCCTGTTGGCCGTTAGCGCAGTGCCAGCTCTGGCCGCGCCGCCTGGACCCACGATCGTTGACGTAGCCATTGCCGTTAACAGCGATGGGCAATTCGACACGCTGATTGCGGCTGTCCTGGCTGCCGACCCAGCCGTAGTTAACACATTGAGCGGCAATGGTCAGTTCACCGTCTTCGCACCCACTGACGACGCCTTTGCCGCCCTTGGGTTAACCCCAGACAACATCGGCACGCTGCCGCAGGGCTTTTTGACTGATGTTCTGCTGTACCATGTAGCGCCCGGTCGACGTGATAGCTCAGATGTTTTGGACTCTGATCGTATCCGCACCTTACTTAAGGGTAAGGATGGTTTCTTGTTCCAAGATGGTGGCGTTCTAACCGACAACTTGGACCGCACGGCCAACATCATCGTCACGGACGTCCCGGCTGCCAATGGCATCATCCACGCCATCGATGCAGTGGTTTTGCCGTATGCTCCTTAAGTGTGCTCCAGCCATCGTGTCATTTGGTCTCACTCGATGGGCAGTGCAGGGTACGCTTTCTTCTGGGTCAGACACTAAGACAACTGAATATCAACAACTGAATAGCTTAAAGGTGTGTTGACTTGTATTTCACCCTTACGGAGCGCCGGGTGCTTAATCTGCACCCGGCGCTTCCGTTGCTCCTTGCCCAACCGAACTTCCCCCCGGCCCATGGCCCAGCCGACCCTGGCACCACAGCCTACCAAAATTCTAACCACCATCGGCGACTACGAGACCCATGTTGCCCGCGAATTGGCGGCCCACATCGACGCCAACTACCGCACCATTCCGGACGGTGACAGCCGTGGCATCACTGACTGTTCCATTGATTGGGGTCTGTCGTTTTGCCCTGGACAGCCAGGTGCTTCTGGGCTATAATGAGAGTAAGTTCGTTGCCGGGCCGTTCTGGCAACCGGGCAGCCGCAAGGAGGTGTGACGTGGCTAAGTTTATGGTTCAGGCTAACTACACGGACAAAGGGTTGGAAGGGCTCCTCAAAGAAGGGGGCTCAAAACGCCGGGAGGCGGTGGACCACGCAGTCAAGAGTCTGGGTGGCACTCTGGAAGCATTCTACTTTGCCTTCGGCGAGGCCGATGTGGTGGGCATTGCCGATATGCCGGACAATGTGAGTGCTGCTGCCTTCGCTCTTCTGGTCACCCGTGCCGGGGGCGCTACGGTCAAGACCACCGTTCTGATCACCCCTGAAGAAGCCGACCAAGCTACGCAGAAGACCATGGACTATCGCCCACCGGGAGGACTCCCCGGTGTGGAAGTCCATCTTTGATTGACACCGGGTCCATAAAAAGGAGTGTCGGCTGTCGTCCATCGGGACGGGTGGCATTCGAGGCAGGGCATCCAGCGTGCCCTGCCTTTTTGATTCCTCACCCTTGCTCCAGGGTGAAGCGCGTCCGAAAGCCCTTCTTCCCAGGGCGTTCACATGGGGAGGTGGCAACCAAGCAGGGGCTGGCCTGTTATGTTGCTCTGATATGAGGTACTATGCTCTGGCAAAAAGGGAGGCTAGCGTTGTTGTCACCCTCCATGACCGGCTATGGAGTTCAGAGAATGATCAAGGTCTTTGACTCAGCGGGATAGTAATGAGAATCTATATTGACAGTGGCTAGATACCGTGATAAATTGGTAGTTAATAATAGCTTATCTCATGCTTTTTCTTCGTCTCCTTGTCACTCCTGAGCACGTCGAAGCGGCGGAAAACAACGTAGCTTCTCTGTAGCTGCCGAAGGTCTCCTTGGCCTTCGGTTGTCTTTTTCGAAGTCAGGTAGCTTGCGGCCCCC
>CP070811.1:1559626-1565156 GCA_020343875.1 Anaerolineales bacterium
AGAAGCAAACTGGCTATGACGGTCAGTGTGAGAGCGAAGTAGAGACGTTTCATTGTCGTTTCCTCCTGTTGGTGGCAGGGCCACCACCCCCCGCCCCCCCCACCCAAAATTTGGGGGGGGGGGCGCCCCCCCTGTTCCTAACCAACATACCCTTGGCAGTCTGCTCACAGAGCGTCTATGGCGCTCCTGATCCGCTCCAGGGCTTCGGCCAGGATGGATCTCGGGCAGGCGATGTTGACGCGTTCGAAGCCTTCTCCCTCCGGCCCGAAGATGAACCCTTCGTCCAGGAACACCCCGGCCTTCTCCAGCATCAATTCCTTCAATTCCCATTTGTCCAGTCCCAGGCCGCGGCAGTCCAGCCACACCAGATAGGTGCCTTCCGGGCGCACAAGCCTGATCTGGGGTATGTGCCGGGATACATACCCCTCCATGTAATCCAGATTGCCCTGGATGTACTCTATCAGCTGGTCAAACCACTCTTCGCCATAGTTGTAGGCCGCCTCCAGGGCCACCGCCCCAAAGGGGCCCACCCCCATCAGCGCGTTGCTTTCCAGGGTCTTCTTGTAGCTGGCCCGCAGCTGGGAGTTGGGGATGATAATGTTGGATGTGTGCAGGCCGGCCAGGTTGAAGGTCTTGCTGGGCGCCGTACACACGATGCAATGTTGGGCGAAATCCTGGCCCAGACCGGCAAAGGGGGTGAACACGTGGCCCTTCAAGATCAGGTCGCCGTGGATCTCGTCTGACACGATCAGCACCTGGTTCTTGATGCAGATCTCGCCCAAACGCAGCAGCTCGTCAGGCGTCCACACCCGCCCCACCGGATTATGCGGGCTGCACAAGATGATCATTTTCAGCTGCGGGTCTCGGGTTTTCTCCTCAAGATCCGCAAAATCCATGCGGTAGCCGCCGTTCTCGTAGACCAGGGAGTTGCTGACCAGTTGGGCCCCGTTGTTTCGAATGGCGCCGAAAAAGGGGTAGTAAACCGGCCGCTGCACCAGCACTTTGTCGCCGGGACTCACAAAGGTACGCACCAGCATGTTCAGGGCGGGTACCACCCCCGGCGTGGTGCAAATCCACTCCGGCTCTACCTGCCAGCCCTGGCGTCTGTCCATCCAGCTAACCACGGCCGCGTAGTAGGTGTCGGTTGTGGTGGTATAACCGTAGATCCCGTGCGCCGCCCGGGCCACCAGGGCATCCACCACCGGCTGGGGGCTGGCAAAATCCATGTCCGCCACCCACATAGGCAGGATGCGATCCTCCCCGAAGAATCGGTCCGTATGCTCCCACTGGCGCGGGTCTCTTCCTCTGTGAAGGTGGGTCCACTTGGTGGCCTGGGTGCCTTGGCGGCTTATCTCCCGGTCGAAATCGTACTTCGTACTCAACATTCACCTCTCGATGTCGGCTAAGTCCTGGTCAAGAGATAACTTGGCATTCTTTGCAGGCTTGGGGCTGGATTCCGGTTCCAAAGTGGGGCGTTGTTTACTGACAAGGGCCAGCCAAACCCGTCGGCTACGCTGGCTGTTACGCTACGACTCGGCAGGCCATGATGGTCGTATCATCCGCCAGGCTCTGACCAAGGGCGAATTCGGCCAGCTCCTGGCGCAGCCCTTGAACCAGATCCCTGACCGATGCACTTGCCTCCCGTCGCACAAAGGCGGCCAGTCTTTCCTGGCCGAATATTTCTTCTTGTTGGTTCAGGGTTTCGGTCACGCCGTCCGTATATAACAGCAGGACATCGCCAGGCTCCAGCCTGACCCTCTCTTCGGTGAACTGGGCCCCCTCAACCAGACCGATGGCAGCCCCGGTGGGTGACAACCAGCATAGGCCATCCCTGCCCCCGGCTTGATTGCGAAGCAGCAGCGGTGGATTATGGCCGGCGTTGGCGTACGTCAGGCTGCGGGTAGCTGGTTCAAAAGCGCCCAGGAACACCGTGACGAATGTGGTGAAATTAATATTGTGACAGAAGAGACGATTCAGCCGCTCTAAGACGTGCACGGGGGACTCGTCGATCGGCGCCAGGCCACGCAAGGCTGTCTGCAAGCTGGCCATTAATATGCTGGCCGACACACCTTTGCCCGCCACGTCCGCAATTGCCAGGCCGTGCGCGCCATCCTCAAATCGGAAGAAGTCAAAGTAGTCGCCCCCAATGATCTCGGCCGGCCGGCTAAAGACGGCCAGTTCCAGGCCGGGAATCTCTGGCAGTTCTTGCGGCAGCAGGGCCTGCTGAACCACCTGCGAAAGCTCCAGCTCATATTCCAGGCGGCTTAGTTCTCGGGGGGAAAGGTGATCCAGGCATACGCAGCGGGTGTAGTCCATTTGCAGGAGCTCAGTCCCGACCGGCTCGTGACACACGCTGCACAGGCCCAGGGTTTCTGTGGCCGACTCCTCCAGGGCCGTATCAAGGACCCGCAGCTGGGCCTGCACCGCCTCTTCATCCGCGGGCCCCAGGCGAAGCCGTCGTTTTCGGGCCGGCGCGCTGCGCAGCCAGTCAGCCAGAACCTGACGCTTCTCAAGCAAGCCCAACCGAACTTGACTCAGCATCTTGGCTTCCATAACTTCCTCCCCTACCCATCAGAAGCTGCCTCATCAGGGAGGCCGCTCCGATCCTGGAATGGCTATTCCCGGTTCCCCAGCTTCTGGGTAGCCCGTTGAATGGCCTCCTTACCCAATTCCATCTCGATGGTAGCTCGCCCCAGCCCTTCCAGGTCATCATCCAAGACAAAAGCAGTCACCTGTTCAGCAACCTGATCGAAATGTAAGGCAGCAGTTCGTATGTCTCGCTGTACCCCACTGTAGCCGGCCGGGGCCTGCAAGCCACGCACAGATTCCCCATTGGCCTTCAGGATAGCCGACGCCGTCAACAAATCGTTTTGCCACCGGGTATCCGCCAGCAAGCGTTGATCTTGAATGGCAGCATTCATGCGCTCGGACAGGATATCCATGGCCTGCGCGTAGGAAAGGGATATTTGCATGATCCGGGCCGCATATTCCTCTTGGGCCAGCGGTCCGGGTTCCAGCATCGGTGTCAGGGGGGGCGTTGGCCTGCCTGTTCTTCCCGGGGCAAGGGGGTTGTCGCCCAGCGCGCCTCCCGCCACAGCCAGGACAACCAGCAGGCCCACCAGCACCATGGCTCTCCACGGCCTCGGCTTAGGCAGCCGGGCCACTCTGCCACCCAGGCCCGCCGCGGGCCACCGCTGCGGGGCATGCTGTTCAACGCCTTCATCCCGCTCATGGCGCTCTGCCTCAGCGCCCGCGATGCTCCGGGCGGGCTGCGGCACCGCCGGCTCAGCCTCAGGGGGCGCAGGCGCCCGGTCTGCGTGGACTCGGGCCATCTCCTCCCCCTCTAGCGCCTGCCGGCCTTGCCGGGCTGCCTCCTGATGGGGGTTGATCCTGAGCGCCCGTTCCAGGCACTCTCGGCGGCGCTCGTCGTGGTCGATGATGGACGCCAGCCATAGCCAGGCCATCTCATCGCCCGGATCGGCCAGGAGCAGCTGGGCCAACAGTTGCTGGCCCCGAGCTTTGTCGCCATCCCGGATGGCGCTGATCGCAGCCTGCAGGCTATCGGACAACTTCGTCGTCTCCCCCCATTCGGCGTGCCTTCATTGCTGAACATTGGCGATTGATGCCTGGTCTAGCATTATAGCACGACTTCTCGCTGGCTCACAATCCCTTTTCTGATGCATCCTGGGCAGGGACGCTTCTAAATCATCTTAGCAGGGGTTCCCCCCAATCTTGATAGGGTAAGGCGGGCTTTCGTGGACAGGTTTTTCTGGAATCGGCTCCCCGGTCACCCAGTCAGCCCCCCTTGTCCCCAATTCCGGGGAGCCAGCGATTTTAGCAAGAGTTTCTCTCAAGATTGGGGGTAAGGGGCGCCATTTGGCCCGGTGGATGGGGGTAAACTGAGGCAGGAAGGCGTAGTAGGCTTTAACCGGGGCAGCCCGATCAGCAGGGTTTATGGCCAGCTTCAGCCATTCTTGAGGATGATCGGCAGGTAGATTCCGCCTTGGATCACATCCCCGAAGTTGACCGGGTACCCATGGCCCAGCTCCACGCTGCGCGTCACCAGGTTGGGGGTGGTGGACACGTAGCCATCCAGGTCGGTCTCGGTGATCGTGCAGGTAGCCGCTTCCGTGATGGGGGGCATGGTATAGCCACCGTAGGGGCCTGTGCTGGTCAGAGGGTTGCCATCCATGCCGATGGTCACCTTGGGGATGCCCAGCTCATCCTGGTAGTCCCACACCCCGTCCATGTCGGTGTCGTGAAAGACCGTACCATAGATGGAAGCAAAGCAGGAGCTGGTCAGCGCATCCCCAAAGTCCACCTGGTAGCCGTGGCCCCCTTCGACCAGCAGCGTGACCGTGTTGGGCGTGGTCGAAAAGTAGTCGTCGGGGTCGGTCTCGACCACGCTGTGGATGCTGTCCAGCGTAGCCGAGAAGGTGTAGCCGCCGTCCGCGTCGCTGGTGGTGGTGTCGGCCTGGTCCAGGCTGAGGAGCGCACCGGGAATACCCGGTTCCTGAGCATCCCACACCCCGTCGCAGTCGAGGTCGTTGAAGACGATGCCGTAGATAGCCCCCCGCGGGGACGTCAGGGGCGCATAGCCAAAATTGACCGTCCGGGTGATCCCACCCACGGCATGGGTGAACACTGT
The DNA here is from genome assembly GCA_020343875.1 of Anaerolineales bacterium. Classification (GTDB taxonomy): domain Bacteria; phylum Chloroflexota; class Anaerolineae; order 4572-78; family NAK82. Next base: position 1,564,275 of record CP070811.1, read on the forward strand.
GCCACGCGTGGTACGGAAGTAGCCGGCCGGCATGCCGGCCGCCACCCACATAGGCCCTTCGGTCTCCACCTGGAAGTGGTAGCCGCCACTGCTATCGGTCGTGGTCAGCAGCGGGCTGGCCCCAACCAGAGTAACCGTGATCCCTGCCAGGCCCATCTCCCCCCCATCCCGCTGGCCATCCAGGTCATCGTCCCGGAAAGCGTGCCCCTCAAAGAAGGCGATCGGCCTGGTGACCCGAGTGGTCACCGGCGGGCCGGAATAGTAGCCGGTCTGGTCAGAGGTGATCCCATACGCCTGGTTGCGAATCAGCGCCCCGCTCTCCAGCGTGTCGCTGACCCACACGCTGAAGCTGAGCACCTCATGCCCGGCAGGCAATGCGTCGAGGGTCCAGCTGACCACGCCATCGCTCATCGCGCATGGCTCAGGGCTGCAGGTCTGGTAGGTGGTGCTCAGGGGTACCACGTCGGTGATTCGCACCTGGGTGACCGCTGCCGGACCGCTATTGGTGATTTGCAGGCTGTACGTCATCACGTGGCCGGCCAACACCGGATCAGGCTCGCCCCTCTTGGCGATGCGCAGGACCGGCTCCCGGGTCCGCGTGGTATCCGTGGCCACCCGGGGACCCAAGAGCGCGCCGGCTGCGTTCTGGTAGGTGACGCTCATGGTGTTGGCCAGCATGGTCCCACTCGGCACCTGGGAGGCTACCGCAACCGGGATGGTAATGACCAGCGTTCCACCCCCAGGCGGGATGGGCCCCAGGCCGTTCCAGAACAGGTGCCGGTCCACGCGCTGGCTCTCAGGCGGGTCGGCTGCATCAGGACTGTAATCCACGCCGTCCGGCAGCAGATCGCTGATCAACAGGTCATAGGCGGTGATCGAGCC
>CP070811.1:1565256-1570182 GCA_020343875.1 Anaerolineales bacterium
CCAGACGGTAGGGTTTTGGCGGACCTACTTTTCCATCGCCGCCGGTATGGCCGCGGCGAGTTTTCTGGGCTTGCTTTTTGTGCGACTTGCCGGTCGTTTCACCTCAAAAGACGACGAATCACCAAATTGAACACAGCATCCTCCACTGTCCAACAACCTAATTTCGGGGAGAATGGTACATCTGTGAACAAGATGGAGCCCCTCATCCGCTGCAGCGTCGGGATCACGGCTCACAATGAAGAGGCCAATATTGGCCAGCTACTCGAGGCCATCCGTAATCAGCGTCTGCACCAGGTGGAAATCAGCGAAATCATCGTGGTTGCCTCGGGTTGCACCGATCGAACCGAGGACGTCGTCCGGCAGCAGGCAGCTCGGGACCCACGCATCCAACTGTGGGTCCAAGAGAAACGCGAAGGCAAAACATCGGCCATTAATGTCTTCCTGGCCAATGCCCGCGAGAAGATCTGCGTGCTCGAAAGCGGCGACACACTTCCCCACGAAGACGCGATTGAAAACATGGTGCGTATGTTTGACGACCCCGCGGTGGGCATGACCGGCGCCCACAAAGTCCCAGTCAACACACCCGAACATATCACCGGCTACTTGAGTCACCTGCGCCTGAAAATGGAACACCAACTCTGTCTGGAGATTCCCCGCCTGGGCGAACTCATCGCCTTTCGCAAGGTCTTTGATCGCATTCCCCATGACGTGGCCATGGACGAGGCATTTGTTGAGGCGCTGGTTATCCGGCGAGGCCTGCAGGTACGCTACGCTCCAGATGCGGTGGTTTTCAATATGGGACCAGAGACGGTGGGCGATTTTATCAAGCAACGTCGCCGAAACTTCGCCGGTCACCTGCACTTGAAGGAGAAATATGGCTACCGGGTTTCAAGCCTGGAGAGCGGGCGGGTGCTGCGCCTGGCTTTGGGCGAAATCTGGGGTGCGATTCGCCTCATCTGGATTCTGTTTGCTCTAGCCGCCGTCGAAGGTGTTTCACGGATCCTGGGCTGGTGGGACTATCGAGTCCGAAAACAAAAGCACGTGGTATGGGACATCGCCTGGACGACCAAAGAGGTAAAACGCCCCCTTGACCCAACCGGCATACACATTACATCCCCCCACTCCCCCGCCAGAAAGGAATAGGCAGCCAGATCTTGAAAGACCGCCTTTTCACCCTGCTTAAGATTGCCGTCAGCCTGGGGCTGATCGCCTATCTCTTCACCCGCGTGGACCTGGCCCAGGTGAGCGACGTCTTGAGGTCGGCCAATTATTGGTACCTGCTGCCCGCCACTCTACTTTACCTGGGCGCCATGTCCAATGCCGGGCTGAAATGGTACATCTTGCTGCGCGCGCAGGGGATTCGCGTCCCCTTCCGTGCAGTGCTTAGCTACACGTACGTCGGCTTTTTTTTCAACAATTTCCTGCCCGCCAACGTGGGGGGCGACCTGATGCGGGGCTACGGCATGGCCCGCTATACCGAGCAGGCGGCCGAGACGGCCGTGAGCGTGGTGGTGGATCGCATCGTCGGACTGATGGCCTTCATGAGTTCGGCGGTGGTGGCAGCCCTAGTTGCCATCTACGTGATGGACCAGAAGAACTTACAGCAGATTGAGATAGCAGCCATTATCGGCCTGGTTATCATCGCCGCCGGTTTCGGGGTGATCCTCAGTCGGCGGGTGCGAGGGTTGATGGAACGCATCTTCGCCTGGAAGTTGCTGACCCCCTTTGCCCCGATTTATAGCCGCCTGTCTGAGGCGCTGAATGCCTACCGCCACAGCTACGGGGCGCTGGCACTGGCCTTTTGTATTTCCCTGCTGACCTTGGTGCTCACCAATTTCACCGATTTTCTGATCGTCCAATCGCTGGGCGGTGGGATCCCGTTGATCTATATCTTCCTCTTCAACCCCATCATCGCCTTTGTGCTGCTGGTCCCCATCTCGGTGGGGGGCCTGGGTGTCACACAGGCGGTCTACCCCTTCTTTTATGGGTTGGTGGGCGTGCCAAGCAGCCTGGCCTTCACCGTGTCGTTGCTCAAGCAACTCATCATCTACATCACCAGCCTGCCAGGTGGAGTGTTGTGGTGGCGACGCAAAGCCGGTGCCAGCGAAGCACCCGCCCAGCCAGAGCGCGCCCCGACCTGATCGGAGCCCTGGTCATGCGAGTACACCTGGCAATTCTCGAGCAAAAGTACCTCAGACGAATTCTGGATGGCTCAAAAACCATCGAGTATCGAGGGAATAAGATCGGTTGCGCACCCCATGGGCGTGTGGCTGCTGGTGATCTGGTCTTCCTCAAGCAGTCGGGAGGGCCAGTACGCGGGTTGGCACGTGTGCAGTGGGTTGAAGCACGCATCAATCCGACCCACACCGAGCTGCGCGAACTCGTGTCACGTCATGCCAGGGGACTTGGCTTCTCGGGACCACCCCGCTGGCCCGTGAGTCATGTCTCGTTGATCGCATTGCACGACATCCAGGCCGTCCATCCCCCCTTCCGTGTAAAACAGCCAGGGCGCTCAGCGTGGTTGGTGCTGGACGAAGGGCAATATTGGGAAGACCTGGGCATCGAGCTGCCCGCAGGCCCCACGCCCCCGCCCGAGTTTTTGGCCCGGCTCCGGGCCTAGCCTCCCCGCCGGCGTCGGGCCAACCTTCAACCCCGTAATGGGCGACCTATAGTTGGCCTTGCTGTGGGCCCCACAGTATCGCCCAGAATGCCCCTCAGCCGTCAGCTTCTGCCGTGAGCAGACAAAACAATCTCGCGGCGCCTTCGCAAGCTAACCAGTTGCACAAAAACATCGAAACATCACGCTACATTCACAATCGGTTCACAAAACCCTGCTATACTGTTGTCAAATCAGATTGAGATTTCGCGTATGGAGGTTACTACCGATGAAAAGTGGTTTGAAACGAATTGTGGTGGTCGGAGCCGTAGCCCTGGCAGGCATCCTGCTGGTTGCCTTACTAGCCGGCACAGCCCTGGCCCAGGGGCCAGGGCCTGGTATGGGCTGGGGAGGCCAGGGCCCAGGTATGATGGGCGGCTGGCAAGGTATGGGCCGCGGCGTGGGCTGGGGAGGCCATGGTCCAGGCATGATGGGGGGCTGGCAAGGCATGGGCCGTGGTATGGGCGGTTGGGGGTACGGTTTGGCGCCTACCACTGGAATAACCGATACCCTGCCCTTCGGTTCCACGGCTTGCCCTGGGATGGGCGCTTATGGGTATACCACCCCCGCCCAGGGTGAGCGCCTGACCCTTGACCAGGCTGCTCAGGCAGTCGAGGAATACCTGAGCGCCTATGGCAATCCCGACCTGGCTATGGCCGAGGTGATGGAATTCACTGACAACTTTTACGCCGAAGTAGAGGAGCAGAGCACCGGAATCCACGCCTTTGAGCTGCTCATTCAGCCTTACACGGGGGTGATACATCCGGAACCTGGCCCCAACATGATGTGGAACACAAAATACGGCCATATGGGCGGCATGTGGGGCTCTGCCACTCAGCAGCCAACTGCCGACATGAAGGTCGGAGCTGCACAGGCCGTTGAGAACGCTCAGGAGTACCTGGACGACTATCTGCCCGGAACAACCGTCTCCGATGAAGCCGACGGCTTCTACGGATACTACACCCTGCACGTTCTGCAGGATGGTCAGGTGGTGGGAATGCTAAGCGTGAACGGATTCAGCGGTCAGGTTTGGTACCATAACTGGCACGGTGAGTTCATTGGAATGACCGAGGGGCACGAATAGGAAACTGAGAGACGATCCTTGCAATTTGTGCCACCCCGTTCTTCCTCAGCTGCAAGCAAGAACTAGGATCATGAGGGAACGAATCTGTGGGGCACCCCCCCAGGGTGCTCCACAGTTGCTTTTGGCATCGGATGTGGTATGCTAAATGATTGCCCGAAAACTAGAGATCGGGGTTCACAGCTTGCTTCGGGTAGCCGCAAGCAGGCATTGTGCCTCAAGGATTCTGGCGTGATGCCGAAGGTAGCCAGAGAGTACAAAACCAATGTCTGGAAAGATTCTGGTTGTGGATGACGAACTGAAGATGGTCAAGCTGGTCCGCACTTACCTGGAAGCAGCTGGCTTCAAGGTGGTGGTGGCCTACGATGGGCAAGAGGCACTCAACGTCTTTCGCCACGAGCAGCCAGATCTGATCGTGCTGGACCTGATGCTGCCCAAGATTGACGGGCTGGATGTTGCTCGAACCATTCGCCGCACTTCCGAGGTGCCCATCATTATGCTCACCGCGCGTGCTGATGAGACGGACCGGCTCATCGGCCTGGAGTTGGGCGCCGATGATTACGTGATCAAGCCTTTCAGCCCGCGCGAGTTGGCGGCCCGGGTGCGGGCTGTGCTGCGCCGGGCGACCAAGCCATCGCGGGGCGAGATCAGTCCCGTTCGCCCCCGGACCCTACGTGTGGGTGACCTGACCCTGGACTTGGGACGGCGCGAGGCGTATGTCTCTGGAAGGCGCATCGACCTCACTACGGCCCAGCTTGACCTGCTGGCCGTGCTGGCCCAACACCCTGGACAGGTCTTCACACGCATGCAATTGTTGGATGCCGTGCAAGGGGAGGCCTTTGAGGGTTACCAGCGCACAGTTGACGCCCACATCAAGAACTTGCGACGTGCGCTGGGTGACGAGGCACGCGCACCGCGCTACATCTTGACGGTGCGCGGAGTCGGGTATAAACTCGCCGAACCGGAGTCAGGCGATGCGGATTAGTCTATGGCTCAAACTGATGGGCATCTTTGGAGTGATCATCCTAACTGGCGCGGTGGTGACCTTCGTCACTGTCAATCTGGCCACGGCCAGCCAGTTTCGGCGTTTCGTGCTCTCGGGTGACCTCATCCAGGCCCAGAATCTCTCCACATTGCTGGCCGACTACTATGCCCGCCGGGGAAGCTGGCAGGGTGTGGACGACCTATT
>CP070811.1:1570282-1575171 GCA_020343875.1 Anaerolineales bacterium
CCGTCCAAGATGGGGGGCGATACGTACACGCCGAGGGCCTTTTGGTGGCAATTGCCCCTGGCCTGCATCTGGCCGCTGGCTGCCGTCATCGGTTTGATGTGGTCACCGGCCAACTGGATTTCTATAGCACTTCTTATGCTATTCTGGCTGACCTGCCTCCCTTTCGTGCGCCACGCGGCTAGCCGAGCAGAGCCTGATCTGGCGCTGGTAGCCCCGGTTCTGCTGTGGCTGCGGGCACTGGCGTTGGCCGGGGGCCTGCTGGCAGGCGCCATCCACTTGGGTTACGCGCTGGTCACATCGGGAGCTGGGACGCCCCGGCCAGCCAAGGAGCACCACCTGTGAGAAGCAGGCAGCTGGGCCTGATCTGCCTGTGGACCGGCGTCGTGTTGCTAGCCTGTGTGTTGGGTTGGCTGGTCTACCAGGCAGACCAAATCGGCCGGCGATTGGTTGCCATTGACGGCCACCTGATTGGGCTGCAAGATAGCCTGGCCGACCCGAACTTGGACCAGGCACGTTTTCGCCAAGAGCTCGAAGGTCTGGATCGGGAGATCAGCGGCCTGACAAGCGATGTCGCACCGTTTATGCCGCTGGCGCCGCACCTGGGCTGGGTGCCCACCTACGGCGGCGATTTAGCGGCTGCTCCCGCATTGCTGCAGTTGGCGGATCGGCTGACTAAGGCCGGGGTCACACTGGCCGAGGTAATGGCCCCCATGGATGCCAGCGCAGGCACCGCATCGCTACCGGCCCTGGCACAGACGCTGGCAACGCATCAAGAGGAGCTGGCCCAAGTGGAAGCCTTGCTCCTGGATGCTCAGGCTATCCGGTCCTCGATTGACCAGGATACCCTTTCGCCCGCCCTGGCCCAGCGACTGGCCTGGGTAGATACCTATCTGCCGCGCCTGCGCCAGGCTTTGCCGCTGTTGCAGCAAGCCGCCGACATGTTGGGCGCCTACTGTCCACGCACTTACTTGCTGCTGGGTCAAAACCAGGACGAACTGCGCCCGACCGGGGGCTACATCACCGTGGCTGGCCACATGGTGTGGGATCAGGGGCGCATTGTGGCGGTGGAAATGCGGGATAGCTACGCCCTGGACGACCTGTCACGCTTCCATCCTCGCCCGCCAGAGCCTGTGTATGCTTATATGGGAGCCGACTTGTGGCTGTTGCGGGATGCCAACTGGTCGCCCGATTTCCGAACCAGCGCCCGACAGGCTGCGCAATTCTATTGGACCGACCAAGGGATCGCGGTGGATGGAGTAATCGCATTCGATCAGGCGGCTCTCCCCCTGCTCCTGGAGCAGCTGGGCGCCATAGAGGTGATCAGCACCTCTGGCGTCGACACCGTGACGGCCCAAAACGTGATGGACCTCCTGCAGCTACGCTGGGCGCCTGGGCCGGGCCAGACTCTTTCAGGTGAGTGGTGGAAGCAGCGCAAGTCCTTTATGCTCAGCTTAACACAAGCCATGCTCGGACATTTGCAGCACGAGGATTTCAGCCTGAATTCATTTTCATTCGCGCAGAACCTCGATCAGGCGCTCAAGGCGAAGCACATCCTGCTGGCCAGCAATCACCCGGCCTGGGCGCAGGCCCTGGCGAGCCTGAGCTGGGACGGCGCAATACGCCCCGGGCCCGGTGACCTGCTGGCCGTGGTGGACGCCAATGTCGGTTTTAACAAGGCCAGCGCTGTGGTCGAGCGTCAAACCGACTACCAGGTGAGTCTCCATGCCGACGGTAGCGCCACAGCCTACGCCAGCCTGGTCTACCAGCACCACAGCCAGAAAGAAGTGTCCGTTTGTCAGATAACGCCGCGCTACGAGCCGGTCTATACGGACATGATGGATCGCTGTTACTGGAACTACGTGCGCCTGCTGGTGCCCGAAGGAGCTCAGCTCAGTTCGGCGCCTCACCGCGTGGTGCCGGCCACGGCCCTGTTGCGCGGCCAGGCTACGAGCGGCCAGGTGGACGTTGAGATACTGCCGGCTGGCTACATCGCCTGGGGCCAGCTTCTGTTGCTGGCTCCAGGAGAGACGGCCGTGCTTGACTTCGCTTACGATTTGCCAGCAGGCACCGCCGCCCGCCAACCAGATGGGACCTGGCTGTACCAGCTGCGCCTCCCCAAGCAAGCAGGGACCGATGGCCAGAGCTGGCAGGTTTCAGTGCGATTGCCCGAAGGTGCGCGGCTGCTGCATTCAATGCCCGAGGTACTCACAGCCAGTCAGACCACTTTAACGTATGAACTGTCCCTTGATACGGATCGGGAGATCATGGTACGTTTTCAATTGGGTGGAGATTTGTGACCATCAGGCGGCGCCAGCCACCGGCCTACCCGCCCCCCACTAGTGATCGGGGGGGTGCGCTGGTCTTGTGCCTGCTGACGGCACTGCTATGGGGAGCGGCAAGCGTAGGCCCTGCCGCCTGGGCCGCGCCAGGGCGTAGCCCACCAGCGCAAACGGTGCCCACCGTGACCCCAGCCCCCGACCAGCCTTCGCCACCTGCTTCGCAGGCTGACGAGCAGGAATTCTCGCCTCCACCCACTGAAACGCCAACCTCCCCACCTCCCAGCGCAACAACAGTCGCCACGCCGGCGGCAACTACTGGCGCTCAACCCGAAGCAGTCACGACTGCCACATCAACAGCAACCGCTGCGCCGATGCCTTTGACCGTCACACGCCAACCCACGCCGACAAGCGCCCGGCAGACTGCCCAGTCATCGTTTGCTGCTCTGGCGCCACCTGCGTTGCCTGCGCCGCGCGTTTGCGCGCCAAGCGTTGCAGCAGACCCAAGGGTAACCTTGTCCCCCAGCTATGATCAGCCAACTCGGCCCGGCCTGGCCTGGTTGGTGTTGCTGATAACAGGCACTGTGTTGATAAGCGTGGGTATTGTCTTGATATTTCGCAGTGGCGGGTAGCGGCAAGATCAGCGCCTAATTCAACGGCATCCCTTGGCAAGCTGGTGCGGCGGCGCAGCCATAGGCTGTCGGGAAAAGGACACTGTGCTGATCCGTGTACAGTTTGGAAAAGGTTGTTGTTGAATATGCACAATCACAGGCGATTGCAAAAAGGTTGCCAGCAGTGACGAGATTTGCCAAGCCGGCCCTGGCGGTAGTGATAGGCAGCCTACTGTGTGGGTGGTTACTACAGGGGCTGGTGCACGCCCAGGGGCCCTTCCCCAATTGCCGAATGGGAGCTGCTGTGGTGAACAATCCAATCACTGTCTATGACTACGACGACCTCAATCTTGGGTGGTACGTCAACTATGCCACCGCCGCTTCTCCTCCAGAACCTGGGAGCATAGAGTTCGTGCAAACGGTGCGAGTACACCAGCAAAAGTATAGCTGGTGCCGGGATTGCTACACCACGCCATACAGCTACACGATTTCCCCAGCTCCGGATACGCTTCGGGCTCGGGTTATCGCCAATCCGGGTACGACCTGGTTTATCGGCAATGAACCCGATCGCCGTGATTGGGACGGTGGGAGACAAGATGAGATCGTTCCCGAACTGTATGCGCAGGCCTATTTTGAAATCAGCCAGATGATCCGCCAGGCCGACCCGACGGCCAAGGTCGGCCCAGGCGGGGTAGTCCAGGGCACTCCGCTGCGCCTGGAGTACCTGGACAACGTCTGGGCTGCTTATCAGGCGTTATACGGACGGCGCCTGGGGGACGACGTCGATGTGTGGAACGTCCACGGCTTTGTTCTACGCGAGGAGAAGAACAATTGGGGAGCCGAGATCCCGGCCGGGCTGGATGATACCTACGGCCTGTTGATTGGGCCTGGCGACAATGATCGATTAGATCTCTTCAGGCAGCAGGTCATCCGCTTCAGGAGCTGGATGCGCGAGAAAGGGGAAGGCCATAAACCCTTGTACATAACAGAGTACGGCATCAACATGCCTGAATACTACGTATCACCCAACCAAGTAAAAGCATTCATGACCGGCACCTTTGATTTTCTGTTGAACTACAGGGACAGCCACATAGGCTACCCGGCGGATGACAACCGTCTGGTACAGCGCTTCATGTGGTACAGCTTGGACGACAGCAAGGACTCTGAGACACGGGTGGAGGATTACGCCGAGGCCCTTTTCAGCTCGGTGACGTATGGCCGGTTGGGGTACGGTGACCATTGGGTGGCCTATGTGCAGAACCCCGCGCACACGGAGGCCCATCAACCTCAGGGGAACCTGCTGCTTCTGCTCAGCACGGACCCCAGCTCAGTGTACGACCCAGCAGGCACAGGCACTTTCACCTTCACCTTACGCGCGCAAGTGGCCAACAGCGGAAACATAACCATGGAAGGCAACGTAGAGGTCAGCTTTTGGGATGCCCATCCCGGCGTTCCTGGCTCACAGCAGATCGGCTTTACGCAGGTGTTCACCAACATAGCGGGCTGCGGTGGCTATCGGCTGGCCGAAGTGAGTTGGCCCAATAGAACCCAGGGAGCTAACGTATGGTACGTCAGAGCGGAGATAGAGGGGGAAACGCCTATCATCCTCTCGGGCCACGCGATGGTGGCATCTGTCATCAAGTATTTGCCAGTGATCTTCAAAGCATATTAACCCTCAGGTAAGGGCTGCTGGGAACTTGGGGATTGGAGATGATAGAGGCTGATCTGTGACGACACGCCATGAACTATTATCTGGCACAATTGGGGGCCAATAAGCAAAAAGGAGGGTACTGAAAGTGTTTCGTTCAAGAGAATCCGGGCTGAGGGACTGGTTGATCGTAGGGACGGCGGTCCTCAGCGTAGTGCTTCTCCTGGCAACTGTGTCTACCGACATAGCCTGGGCGACGCCGCCTCAGCAAGGGGGAGGCGGCACAGTGCCTCCTCGAGAGGAGGAGGAAGAGGAGGAGCCTGTCCCGCCCATCGATCTGCCTGTGGTGGAGAA
>CP070811.1:1575271-1578897 GCA_020343875.1 Anaerolineales bacterium
AACCTCCTTGGTGACGACAACTTCTTTCTCGACCTCCTTTTCGACAATGACCGTCTCGACAATCCTCTCCGGGGTCGGGGCCGGCCCGGCACACTGAGCGCCCAGCAGGCCCAAGATCACCAACACAGTTAAAACTGCAAGCAAGCGTTTCATTTCTCCTTTTCTCCTTTCTGAATGCGTGGAGTCATGAACTATTGACTGTCTTGGATACTACCGCACAACCTTTGCTTGGAACAACTCGTCAACGACCACCTCCCTTCCTCTCTGGTTACTTCCGCGCCCCGAGAATGCCTCCTTCTAATCCCATGCATGCCAGCTTAGCCACCACTGGAGCGGCGGACAACCAGGGAGGGCTGAAGGAGCACGTGTCGCTCAGGCAAGGATTCACCTCTTATGCATTTAATCAGCATATCACAGATCATACGACCGATGCGATAGATCGGTTGATGCAGGGTAGTCAACGCAGGGTGAGAGTGCTGCGCCAAGGGGATGTCGTCGAAGCCGGTGATGGCCACGTCCTGGCCTACGATCAGGCCCCGCTCCTGGGCAGCGGCCATCGCGCCTAAGGCCATCAAGTCGTTGCAGGCAGCGATGGCCGTCGGGCGATCAGGTCGGTCGAGCAACTCTCCAGCAGCCTGATGGCCAGTGTGCTGCGTCAAGTCGCCCAAGACGATCAAGGACTCATCCAGGGGCAGGCCATTCCTCTCCATCGTTCCCCGAAAGCCCGCCAGCCGATAGGTGGCAAACATCAAATCGGGCGGAGCAGCGATAAAGGCAATCCGCCGGTGGCCCAGGTCAATCAGGTGCTGGATGACCAGATTCATGCCCGACACTCCATCCTCGTCCACGTAGGGAAAATCGAAGTCTTGCTGGGTGCGACCGAAAGCAACAAAGGGGAACCCTTGTTCGGCCAGGAAAGCGATACGCAGATCATTAGAGCGAGTTCGGACTACCAGTAGACCATCTACTCGCCGGCCGCTGACCATGCGCCGATAGGCTTCGTCTTCGTCGGGCCCCGGTGCATGCGTAGACACCAGCAAATCAAAGCCATTTAGTGCAGATTCGTTGCCGATGCCAGCCAACAGCTCGCTGAAAAAGGGGTCGGAGAAGCGAGGGCCAAAGGTGGGCAAAATCCAGCCCAGCGTGTCGGTTCGTTTTCTGCGCAGGCGTTGTGCGGCAATGTTGGGCATATAGCCCATTTCTCGAGCCACTCGCCGCACGAGTTCTTTGGTTTCCTGACTGACGTCCTCGTAATCGTTAAGCGCGCTGGAGACAGTTGAAACCGATTTGCCAACCGCCTGGGCGATGTCCTTGAGTGTCACCGCCATTCAGGTCTCCTTCCCTGCTTCTGAAAGGCGGGGCGCCCTCCGCAAGCCCAAGAAGGCAATAAAGAAAAGAAGAGGTTATGCTAAACAATTACTGCCCAAACCGAAACGTTTCAAATATAACCTCATTATAAACCGAAACGTTTCAGGAGTCAAGAAGAAAAAGGTGCAATGGGATGGTTTCCAGGTACAGCCTATCCCATTGCACCGTCAATCTGCCTGGCGCGTCTTTCAGCACCCCGTAGGGCAGGTTTCCATACCTGCCTCCCTTTTCCCGCAAGGCATTCCCCCACCTGCCTCTGAGAAGAAGGGTTATGAGCGCCTGCGTCTCCTGCGCTTGCGCTTGAGCTTCGGCCGCTGCGGCGGAGTCGGCGGCCCGAACCGTTTCGCCGTAGGGCGGAACCTTCGGGCATTCCACGGCGTGTTCAAGGGGCCAGGCTCCTGGACAGGCAACTCAGATGGGTCCATACTGGCCGGATACCATCCGCCGGGCTGCACCCGAACCGTCTGCAACTCTTTGAAGCCGTGTACGTGTTCTAACATCTCCGAGATGGCTTTGGGCTCCTTCATGCTTTCCCGCCAGGCCTGGCGTTCCATGGTGCCCAGCACCATGTAGTCGTTGCCGATGAGCGAGGGATCGTACTGGGCAAACACTCTGGCCAGGTGCGATTCGATCTGGTCTTGGTGAGCCAGCAACAGGTCGCAGTCGGGGCAGTAGCGGCAAGTGTAGTTGAGCGCCACCGAGTTCATGGGGTCCACGTGAATGAAAAGCGGCAGCTTACGCTGCCTCATCTTCTGCTTACAGCCAGGGCAGCGGGTGAAGCGGTATTCGGCGTAGGGATTTAGGACAAAGGTATATCTGGGTAGCAGTTTGCCAATATGGTTTTTCATCTCGGTCTAGCTCCTCCAAGCACCAATCATTCCTGCTTCGTAGGGCAGGTTTCCATACCTGCCTCAACAGCCCCATTACCTTGCACAAATCAGGCGCCTGAACTGCCAACGACTTCGCACAAGCCCTGTCAGGTGGGGTGCGCCCCAGATTTTGGGGAAATCGGGACAACCCAAGGGGATACGCCGTTGTGCTTCGCCATTTTTGAGGACGTACCCATCAGGTGACCATACGAGACACCAGGCGGTTCAGTTGTATTCCCTTCGCATCAGTCAACAGGCATTGACCAGTGAATCGTATGGAAGCGCCACTCACCTTCTTGCTTTACAAGCACAGCGGTGAAAACGAAAGGCCAAGAATACCCTGAAGGTTTCTCTCTCTCCCTCCACCTGCGTACGCCAAAATGGGCAGCTTCAACTAACCTATCTCTGGGACTTAGGGTCGTGTCATCCAAAAATTCTTTCATTTGTTCCAAAGTAGAGCGCGTAACCTCGTCAGTATGGATGTGACTAGTTTGAAGAATAGCCCCAACGGTGGATAACCAGGCTACTTCATGCTTAACGGTGATCTTGGATCCCTCAACATCTAACCTGACATCCCCCCAATATTGCCAATCGGATGCAATGATTTCGCGGATACGTTCAACCCCCTGAAACCACTCATTCTCGTTACGGGCTGATGCTCCAATCCCAATGAGTTCGACATCGTCTCCAAGTACAAAGAGCTCCATGAATTCGTCGAGTTTTTCGATATCGCGGGAGGTATAGCCATCTTGAAAGCACTGCAAGACGTGCTTAATGTCATCCATCGAGTCGCTCATACTGACAACCTCCTTGTTGAAAGTGACAAATGATCATGCATTGAGTGTCATGTCTTCTAGCTCGCCTGTAGGCCGCTGCACACGCAGTTGAATGGCTTCGCCCGATTGGTGTCTGCGGATGCCGTACTGTAGGGTGGGCACATCCCAGTCTGACGCGATCGCCTGCTCGTCTATGGCAACAATCCGGTCGCCTGAGCGCAATCCTGCCTGTGCGGCGGCGATAGCGCGGCGGGGTTGGCGGACCCACAGGCCGCCGGCGGGTTCGGGCGGAGGTATCTCACTCCACACTTGATTGAGAGTGATAGTGCCGTGGGGCGAACACGCGCACACGCCCAACCCGCAAGCCGGGCAGTCGCACTGACACTCATAACTGAGTTGCGTGAGTTCCCATACCACTGCCTCGGAAATTAATTGATTCAGCTAAAACCAACTTCAAATAGAAAAGTTACAACCCAAAATGGTCTGCTTTACTTCACCAAATGGTGGTTTGGGTGGCACATTTGTGCCGTCGGATAGTCCTGCAAACTCAACCTATTGCTTGTTGGACGGCATTTGCATGACCTGATTTAGCCTCTCAACATTTTTTGGCCTC
>CP070811.1:1578997-1582102 GCA_020343875.1 Anaerolineales bacterium
GCCCTGCGCCGAGAGCTGGACATGCTTTTGAATACCACAGATGACTTGGCGACCCTGGCTGCAGCATGCTTGGGCGCTGGCGATATCGATCAAGCTCTAACATATGCCCAAGAAGCCCTGATTATTCTGGAGGAATGCGGCGGCGAGGGGCCAGAGTTTCCCCAGCGAGACTATTTCATCTGTTATCAAGTCTTGGCAGCGGCCGGGCAGGCAAGCCGAGCCCGCGCCGCCCTGCGGTCGGCCTTTGATTTGCTCATGGCCCGCGCGGACAAGATCACCGACCTCGACCTGCGTCAATCGTTCCTGGAGCGGGTGGCGGTTAATCGAGAAATTGTGAAGGAATATAACAACGAATTTAAGGATTAGTCGAAGTCCTAGATGCCCAGTGCAATGCGCCTCTGGCACAAATTGACCCGGCAAAGATTGAGTTTTTTGGAGCATTCGAGAAGCTGAAGCCGCCAGCTCAATAGGTGCATTGCACCGGGTACTTTTTACGCAAAACGGATAGCCCCCCCTCAGTCATTCTTTAAAATGATGGGTAGATAGACCTCGCCTCCTCCCCCAGCGCTGATCACAAAGGATTCCGGCGGGCTGACGAAGCCGCTGGCGTTGCCGGACGGGTCATAGGCTTGCACCGTCCAGGTGTAGACACCATCGGGTAGATCGACTGTGGGCGTGTAGCTGGATTGGGTAACAATGACATTGATCACCGACTCCTGGGCGGCGAGGGTCTGACTGCTGCTCAGGGCCAAGGTGTAGCTAACTACACCCACGTTGTCTACGGCCGCCAGCCACTCAAAGGCAGGCCGGCGTGTAGAGAGGGTGATGCCCCCGATAGGTTCAACCAGCGAAGACGGGGCAAAGCCAGGCGGGATGGTGTCGGGCTGAACATCGACAGTGCTGGTGGCAACAGCAGTCACGTGTGTGCCCAGCGGCAGGGTGCCGGACACGGTAGCCGTATTGGTCAGCGGGCCAGGCAAATCAGTTTCGAGCACCGTATACAACTGGAAATCAATAGCACTTTGCCCCGGTGCCAGCGTTGTCTGGCTCAAGGACAAAGCTCCCAGCTTGTCATCAGTAGCTCTGATGTCGCTCAGCGTGACGTCGCCGCTGTTAGTCACCTGGTAGACGTAGAAGATGGTCTGTCCAACCACGGCCTGGCTCACGCTGGCCGTCTTTGAGATGGTGATGCCAGGACTGGCAGTCAAGGTGACCGTCTCAGTGGCTGTGGCCGTCAGCACCGAACCAACCGGTGGGATACCGGTCACGGTGACAGTATTGGTCAGTGGGCCAGGCAAGTCGCCTTCGACGACGGTGTGGACCCGCACATCCACAGTGCTCTGGCCTGGCGCCAAGCTGCTCAGGCCCAAGGTCAAGTCTCCCAACTTATCATCATAGGCCTGGATGTCATTCAATGTGACATCCCCTCTATTGGCGACTTGGTAAGTGTAGACAATACTGTGGCCGATCCCGGCCGTACTGACGCTGGCGGTCTTGGTTATGACAAGGTCGGGATGGCTGGTCAGCAGGACCACCTCGCTGGCGGTCACCACCACACTAGGCCCGTCGGGTGGGGTGCCGCTGACAGTCACCGTGTTAGTCAGCGGGCCTGGCAAATCATCTTCTCCAACGATATGCAGCAATGTGCCGCTGATGCCGGAATTTGGCGCCAGAGGCGCCTGGGTTAGGATGACCGGTCCCAGCTTGTCATCGCTGGCGCTGAGGCCAGTTAGGGTGACGTTACCGGTATTGGTCAACCGATAGGTGTAAGTAATGGTCTGGCCCACCTCCGCCAAGGCCATGTTGGCCGCTTTGTTTACTGTAAGGGCCGGCTTACTGGCGATGGTGATGAGCGCCGTGGCGCGTACAGGCATGAGTACCTCGGCACTGGTAAGCCCAGCAGTGTTGGTGATGAGCGTCTCGCCGACCAAACCGGCGCTGACTGTAACGGGGAACGTGACGGTAATGCGCTTGCCGGCCTCGATGGTCAGCTCTCTGGCCAGGGCAGGCAAGTCAGTGGCATCCTGAGCTAGCGTGCCACTGCTGCCACTGAGGGCCACTGGCCCGGCAAACACCAGCCCCACTGGCAACGTATCAGAGATGAGAGCCCCTGTTGCGGTGGCAAGGCCATCGTTCTGGACGATGATGGTGTAGGTCATCAGCTGGCCTGGGTCAGGCTGGTCATGATCGACAGTTTTGGTAATGACCAGGCGAGGAGTCAGTGCCCCTGATTGGACCAATAGGTCATCTATGATCCAGCCTTTGTCCGACACATTTTCATCCACCTCCAGACTGAGACGCAAACGCACCGTGCCGGTGTAAGGGCTCAAGTCGATCTCAACCTCTTTCCAGTCGACACTCGCCCACTCCGGCGACTCCACGTCTTGCGTCCCCAGCCCGAATACGCCACCCCCGCTGTAGCTCGCCAGCTCCGTCCAGCTCACGCCATCGTCGGCCGAGATCTCCACCCGGCCTACGTCCTGGTGGCCCGTCCCCTGGGCGATCACGTAATCGTGGCGGAAGGCCAGCACCGGGTGAGTGCAACTGATCAGGCTGAAGGCTTGCGACGTGATGGCCGTGGTATGCTTGATCGCAGGCGGGATGGCGCTGTCATAGTTGCCCCCCGGGCTGTCGGTCATCGCCCGCTCTCCAGTGGGCAGAATGGCGATACCCCAATCACCATCACCCTCCCACTGACCTGCTCCACTCTCAAAGAAATCGTAGAAGCAAGCCTCCGCCGGATCGTACAAAGCAAAGGTCCCCGGCTGCGGCGAAGCCACCGCACCGCCAGGTTCATTCAGGTTGACAGCCAGCACCTGATACTCCCTTGCCTGCAACCCTTGCGTCACCACCGCCGTGATGCTGACCGGACTGAGCGCACCCAACGGCAAAGTGTAGCTAGCCGTCGGCCCCACCAAAACCACCTCCAGCGGCGGCAGGAAGTAACCACCACTGATGACCAGGGTATGGGTGATATCATTGGTGCCCGCCGAAGGCACCACACTGTTGATGTAGGGCGTGGTCACCCCCGCCAGCAACCCATACACCCCAGGCCCCTGACCCGGCGCTGAAACCAGATTAAAATAGGCATCACGCAGGGTTTCC
>CP070811.1:1582202-1589670 GCA_020343875.1 Anaerolineales bacterium
ATTCGCTTGTTGCGCGAATTGGTTTCGACTCTCACCCCGAACCTGAACGACATGTTACCTGGCCTGGGTGCAAACCTGGCTGGTTTGGGGCCACTGGTCTTTGGTTTTGCGCTGGCCTTGTTCTTAGTCTTCGAGCCACGCGGCCTGGCGCATCGATGGGAGATTCTGAAGGCGGCCTGGCGCTTGCGACCGTTTTCCCACTAGCGGTTTAGCAAGTATCAACAGGCCGAACCCTCAAGGAGCGAACGTATGCAACGAATGCGTGTTATCCTCATTTTGATTTTGGCAGCTGTCTGGCTAGTTGCCTGTGGTGGAGCGAGCACGCCGCCTGGGGAGGCTATGGGTGAGGACGACACCTCGTCAGCAGGGGCTGCGACAGCGACTGCAGGCCCGGAACGAGTGGCACCCCAGGCCGAGCCAGTAACTAAGGCTACCTCGATCAAAATCGTGGCTACCCCGACCCCGGTCCCTCCTCCCCCCACGCGAACCCCTGCCCCGAGTCCCACGCCAGCCCCGACGCTGGAGGCGGCAAGCAGCCAGGAACCAGGTGAAGAGCCGGAGGAGGAACAGATCGCCCTGCGAGGCAGTGAGATGGTCGAGATACCGGCTGGACTGTATGTGATGGGCAATGACGAAAGCGATCCCAATGAAGCTCCGGCCCACGAGGTAGATCTACCGGCGTATGAAATTGACAAGTTTGAAGTCACCAACGCTGATTTCGAGGCCTTTGTGGAGGATGGCGGCTATGTTACCTACGCTGAAACGCAGGAGGGATCACCCAGTTGGCGGGACGAATTCGTGGCCGGTGAGGAGAATCACCCGGTGGTGCGGGTCACATTCGACGACGCGCTGGCCTATTGCGCCTGGGCCGGCAAGCGTCTGCCCACCGAGCAGGAGTGGGAGAAGGCGGCCCGGGGACCTGACGCCTTTCTTTATCCCTGGGGCAATAACTGGGACTCTGGCCAAGCGAATGTAAAGGAGAGCGGAATCCGTGACACCGTGGATGTAGGCAGCTATCCTGCAAATGGCTATGGACTCTTCGATACGGCTGGCAACGTATGGGAGTGGACCGACGCACCTTATGTGGCGTATCCTGGCAGTACTCACCAAGATTCTCAATATAGCCCTGACCTGCGCGTGACGCGGGGCGGAGGTTGGTTCGACACTGAAGAGCAGGTGCGCGCCACTAACCGTAGCGCAGCACCACCGGACATCACTGCCAACGACGATGTTGGCTTCCGTTGCGCCAAGTAGCCAGGGGCTGAGAGCTTGTGCCATCATTCTACAAGGACTCGGCTGCGTGCTATCCATCAGAAAGGAGGGATGCGTATCGAGAGCGGAGGGCACACACCAGGGAGACAATCGGCTAGGCTGTATCTGAATGTCCGACGTTATTGCAAGTAAACGAGGAGGAGTTCTGATGAAGAAACTTTTCAGTATGACTGTTATGCTTGGGCTGCTACTGACCCTGATGCCTATGGCAGCCGTAGCTGCCCCGCCTGCTCAAGGGGGGGAGGACTACATTGTCCAGGCCGATGACTGGTTGAGTAAGCTGGCTGACAAGGAGTATGGCAATCCCTTTGCCTGGCCGGCCATCGTGGATGCCACTCGCGCAGCCCGTGAGAGCGATGACAGCTACGCGGACGTTTCCAATCCAGACGTGATTGAAGTCGGTTGGAAGCTGCGCATCCCCAGCCCTGAGGAGGCGACAGCCTTTATGGAGGGCTATAGCCTGGAGGGGGAGGAGATTGTCATCTACCATTTTGGTGACCTGAGTGGCCCCTACGCTGGCATCACCGCCCCGATCGTGGATGGCTTCAACGACGGCGCAGCCTGGGTGAATGCCAGTGGTGGCATCCGGGGCGCTACCGTGCGGGTGGAATTCGCTGACAATGCCGGCCAGGTAGAGGAGGCCATCTCCGTCTACAGTCGCTTCTCGCAGGCCACGCCCAGGCCTTTTGTCATCCAGTTGTACGGCTCGCCCGAGACGGAGGCGTTGCGCGAGCGATTTGCCGAGGACAAGATCGCTGTCCTGACCGCGGGTGTGAGTGTGCCTGGTCTCTATCCTTCTGCCTACGCTTTCGGTGATGTGCCCAATTACGCCGACCAGTTCGGGGCTTTCCTCGACTGGCTGGTGGAGAATTGGGCCGAGGTGAAACCGCCCAACGCTGGCGACCAGATCAAGGTTGCCTTCGTCACCTGGGATACCGCTTTTGGACGAGGCGCGGATACGCCTGAGACCCGAGCCTATGCTGCCTCGAAGGGGGTCGAGGTTGTTAGCGTGGAGTTCTTCCCCATAGCCTCGCCTGATGTCACCACGCAGTTGTTGGCGGCCCAAGCCGCAGGGGCCAACGTCATTTACTCCAACACCCTGGCCCACGGCCCGGCCCAGATTATGAAGGACGCCGAGGCGTTAGGTCTGAAGTCCGACATGCTCCTGGCAGGCGTTAACTGGACCATGGACCTCTCAGCACTGGCGCTGGCCGGCGCGGCTTCGGAAGGCTGGTACGGGGTGATGCCTACTGTTTGGTGGAGCGAAGGTACTGAGGGCATAGCTGTCATCGAGCGGCAGTTTGTAGCCAACAATCGCCCAATGGCCGAGCACAACGTCGGTTACTTGATCGGGTTTTCCTCTGTGGATGCTATCCGCAAGTGGACTGAGTTGGCCCTGGATCAAGTGGATGGGGATTTGACCAAGCTGGATGGGGAACTGATGTATGAGGTAATACAAGCCAACCCCATCAGTCCATTGGGCATCTTCAACCTCACCTTCAGTTCTGACCTGCGTGCGCCGCAGGCGGTCAGAATTGGCAAGATGACCGGCGGCGACATTGTGCCGATCACCGGCTGGTTTACCGCTCCCGACCTGCGCCCGGCGGAGTTTAAGTAAGTAGCTAAGCACTGCTGGTTTTCGAAATGGGCACAGATCAGCACAGGTTTACACAGATTATTGCTTGAAAAATTTGTGTGCGAAGCCTGCCTGGCCCGCAACTGCGGTGGGTCAGGTGTGGGTGCCAACCCGCGTGACTGTGTGTCCTATAGGAATTCGCCAGTCTCGAGCAGGCAAGTCTCATTTCGGGCTGTATGGGGCTTGCCTGTAGAGAGGCCTGATCTGGATAACGTTTCGTGGGAAAGGGCGAGGCATCAAGAAGATGCCAGGTTTTGCCTCGCCCTTTCCTGGACTATCAGGATGGGCTTATGCTCAGACTCAACAACATTGAAGTTGTGTATAGCGATGTAATCCTGGTTTTGCGAGGGATCTCCTTGGAAGTAGGCAAGGGCCAGATGGCCGCCCTGTTGGGAGCCAATGGCGCTGGAAAATCGACTACTCTGAAGGCCATCTCCGGGCTGTTGCGGACCGAACTGGGTGAAGTAACTCGGGGCAGCATCGAATTTGATGGCCAGCGCATCGACAGGATGTGGCCGGAGGACATCGTGCACCAAGGTATTATTCAGGTGGCTGAAGGCCGTCGACTTTTCGAGCACCTGACCGTTGAGGAGAATCTGCAGGCTGGCGGGCTGGCTGTGCGTGGCGCTAATACGCGCCGAGACCTGGAATCAGTCTACGACTACTTTCCGCGGCTCAAAGACCTGCGGCGCCAGGTCAGCGGCTATCTGTCGGGGGGCGAGCAACAGATGCTGGTCATCGGCCGGGCACTGATGGGGCACCCCAAGCTGATGCTCCTGGATGAGCCTTCGCTTGGATTGGCTCCTTTGCTCGTCCACGAGATTTTTGAGGTGGTGCAGCGCATCCGCCAACAGCAGGGCACCTCCATTTTGCTGGTGGAGCAAAACGCGCGGATGGCCCTCAACGTGGTCGACTACGGATACGTGATGGAAAATGGCCGCGTCGTCCTCGACGGCCCCGCCGACCAACTCCGTGAGAATGAGGACATTAAAGAATTCTACCTGGGCCTCACCCAACTGGGTGAGCGAAAAAGCTACCGCGAAGTGAAACACTACAAGCGTCGCAAACGTTGGCTGGGCTAGCCGACGCAGGCGGTAGATCCCAGACATTAGCTGGAAGGAGTGATGTATGTCTCCTGCTAAAAAATCCCTTGACGAACGCCTTCAGCAGATTGTTCAGCACGCTTATGCTAACGCGCCGGCGGTGCAGGACCTTTTTGACCGGGCTGGTGTGAATCCCGAAGATATTCAAGGTGTGGCCGATTTGTCAAGGTTGCCGGTTACCAGCAAGGACCAACTGGTTGCCCAACAACAGGCAAACCTTCCCTTTGGGGGGTGGCTGGCAGTGCCAGCTGAAAAGTTACGCCATATCTTCATCTCTCCGGGCCCCATATTCGACCCCGAAGCGGGCGAAGAGGTGGGCGTACAGGGTGTGGCTGAAGCCTTTAGGGCTGTGGGCATAGGCCCGGGCGACGTGGTGCTCAATACGTTTCTGTACCATATGGTACCGGCTGGCTTGCTGATGGATGCCGCGCTGAACTTGCTGGGCGCCACGGTGGTACCGACTGGCCCAGGCAACACTGATTTCCAGGTGCAGATTGCCATGGCGCTACGAGCCACCGGCTTTGTAGGCACGCCCAGTTTCCTCAAGATCATTCTGGATGAGGTGGAAAAGAAGGGGATTCCTGGGCCGGCTTTTCCAATCGAGAAAGCCTTCTTTTCAGCCGAGCCCTATCCTCCGTCGCTGCGTAAAGTCTTTGAGGAGGAGTTCGGTATGCGGACCGGCCAGGCCTATGCCACCGCTGACCTGGGGGTGATCGCCTATGAGTGCGAGCAGGCGCACGGGCTGCACTACTCGAGTGAACTGATTGTGGAGGTTGTTGGCCCCGATGGGAAGCCCCTGGGCCCTGGGCAGCAGGGCGAAGTCGTGGTGACCACCTTTAACCAAACGTATCCTCTCATCCGACTCGGCACCGGCGACCTGAGCGCGTTCATTGATGAGCCATGTGCCTGCGGACGCCCCGGCCGGCGGTTGCTGGGCTGGATGGGGCGCGTGGGTGATGCGGTTAAAGTGCGCGGCATGTTCTTGCACCCCAATCAGCTTCAGGCGGCTGTGGCCCGCTTGCCTGGGCTAGGGCGCTTTCAAGCGGTCGTCACCCGACCTGAGGCGCGGGATATGTTCACCCTGAGAGTCGAGCTGACCAGTGAGACTGCTGATCGGGCAACGCTGGCCGACGCTCTCAAGACGGCTGTGCGCGAAGCCTGTCGTCTTGGGTTGGATAACGTTGAGTTTCTAGGCCCCGGCAGTATTCCTCAAGATGCCCGACCGGTGGTGGATGAACGCACCTGGGAGTAGCGGTAGCGGGAAAACCAGGCCAACCGAGAATTGAGGGAGGGCCGGAGTGAGTGACCGCAAAACGGCTATCAAAGAGAAACTGGCTGCCGAGCGGGAGGTTCTGCTAAGTTTCCTGGACCGCCTGGGCCCGGAAGACTGGGCGCGGTCTACCGATAACGAGCCATGGACTGTACGGGATGTGTTGGCCCATTTGGTTGGCGCAGAGCTGTCTCAACAGGGGCTGATCCATCTGTGGGTCGAGGGCAACACGGCTGTGAATCCCCAGTTTGACCTGAGTCGATGGAACGCCGGCCAGCTCCGGCGCCGAGAAGGCCGCACTGTAGCCCAGTTGCTGGGCGACCTGTCTGCTGCCCGGCAGGAGACGTTGGCTCTGCTGGACCGATTATCGGAGCAGCAACTTGACATAATAGGTGAGCACCCGTTTTGGGGGCCGGCCCACAGCCTTGAGCAGGTGATGCGGGGCATCTATCGCCACGAACGGTTGCACCTGGCGGAAATACGGAAGGCGCTCGAAGTGCCATCTGGGTAGATCTACTTGGCATCCACTGTTCTTGACGAAATCGGCCCTGGCGCCTAAACTACGGCGCACCCAGGCCACTCCGCGGTAAGGGGTGGCCTTTCTTCCTGTTAGAAGCTTTTGCCGATCAACTCTCTGCCATCAGTCACGTGATTACGGGGGCGAGTGCGCTTACGGCGCCTGCGAAAATCCCCAGAAGAGGTACGCAAACCATTATGATCAGGAACGTCAAAGCGATTACCGGCGCATCATACCTGTCCATGTTCTTCCTGGGCGTCTCGGCTTCGCTGATTGGGGCAGCGGCCCGCAATATCGGCCTATCCGCTTACGAGATTGGGTTGCTGATAGCCGTGCAGAACGTTGGTTTCGTCCTCTCAGTTTCTATTTCGGGCGCCTTGTCCGACACGTACCAAAAGCCAAGAATCTTGCTGGTAGGCAGCGTCATCCTTGGCTTTTCGTTTCTGACCTTTTACCTGAGTGCGTTCTTTTGGATCAATTTGCTGATCATGTTCTTGATTGGAGTAGGGATTGCCACGTACGAGGGGGTGACGGACGCCATGCTCTTCGACATCCATCCAGAGCGGCCAAGCCTGCACATCAATGTGAATCACTTCTTCGTGACGTTTGGCGCTATTATGATCACCGTGTATCTGTTGTTTCTGCAGATGAATTGGCGCCAGGCCGTTGTTCAGTCAGGTATGGTGGTCTTGGGGCTGGCAGCGGCTTTCGCTGTGATGAAGCTTGACCGGGGGCCACGCCAGGTCGAACCTTACCTGGACCGGCTCCGCATGCTGACCCGGGAACGAATTTTGCTTGTCTTATTCATCGCCATGACCCTGGCGGTAGGGGTGGAGATCAGTTCGATTAGCATTCTGACCACGTTCTTGATGGAGCTGCGCGGGTTTTCCCAGGTTACCTCAAAAATCGGCTTGATCGTGTTTCTGGCTGGTATGGCCACCGGCAGGCTCACTTTAGGCTTTTTCACCCAAAACGAGAAGATATCCAGGCATACTCTTGCTCTGTTAGGGCTATCCTTTCTCTTCTTCACGGGGCTCTACTTCCTGGACCTGGGCGGTTTGACCTACATTGCCGTTTACATGGCTGGCATTTCCCTGTCGGCGATCCTGCCCATGATGATAACTTGGGCCGGGCTGCTGTATCCGGACGCAGCGGGCACCGTGCTGGGGGTTATGAAAATAGCGGTTCCTCTGGGCGGAATTGTTGTCCCCTTCTTTATGTCACTGGTGGCGAAATCCATATCTTTCCGAGCTTCGTTGCTTCTTTTCCCCGCCACGCTGTTGCTAGCTATGGTCGTATTGTTCCTGGAAATGCGGCCCATCAAATTCTCTGGATCGGCATCCGCGGTTGAGGATGCGGACTAAAAATAGAACGCCCGCCGGATTTTCCGGCGGGCGATGCCCCGGAGTGGACTCGAACCACCACGCCCGTCAGGGCACAGGCCCTCAACCTGCTGCGTATGCCAATTCCGCCACCGGGGCAGATTACGTAATATTATACCTTAGGACATGAGGCTTTGTCAAAAAGCAAATGGGTCAGGCAGCCTGTCAGCAGGGTATTAGCTTGTCGCTTACCAGGCTGGCGGCAAAGGTTTTCTGAGCACCGCTGGCAAAGCTAACAGTAATCAGGCTGTCATGTGCGTCTGGCTGGACAGCTTGCACGATCCCATC
>CP070811.1:1589770-1592306 GCA_020343875.1 Anaerolineales bacterium
TCGCAGGCCAAAATGGGCCAGAGCCAGGGGATGGTGGGGCGGTATAGGCAGGGGACCCAGCACATCCTGTGCCACTTTGTCCCGGTCCGCTACTAACGGCGCCACCAACTTGCGATAAGCGGTCGCATCGGGGCCCAATGTGGCTTATGACACAAATCTTTTGAAATACCTAATACAAGTCGCAGTTGCCCTTGAACCAGATTGGGAGGTATAACAGCAATATCATGAAAACACTGACCGAGATTAAGGAAATCTTGCAGGCTCAAAAAACCTATCTGGCTGAGAAATATGGGGTGAACATTATTGGCGTGTTTGGCTCCTTTGTGCGGGGCGAACAAGGCCCGAAGAGCGACATCGATATTCTAATCGAATTAGAACGACCGCCCCGCATTAGCCTGTTAGGCTTGGTGGAGTTGGAATACTATCTGAGCGATCTGCTTGGAACCAAGGTTGATGTCGCCATCAAGAGAAATCTGAAGAAACGCATCGGCAAGCGTATTCTGGATGAGGTCGTTCCTGTATGAGCAGCGAGTTTCTAGATTATGTGGAGGACGTCCTGGACGCAATGGACAAGGCCGAAATCCTGCTTGAGGGCGTGCCTTATGACCAGTTTGAGTCCGACTTTCGCATCAACTTCGCTGTGGTTCGCCCGTTGGAAATTGTTGGTGAGGCCGCCAAGCGGCTACCGATGAGCTTGCGCAGAGAATATCCTGATATTCCTTGGAAAAGAATGGCTGGTATGCGTGACAGGATTATTCATGGGTATGATAACGTGGATTTGGAGATTGTGTGGGATGTTGTCAAGAAAGACGTTCCCAAGATCAAGCCCCAAATCCAGCACATCCTGAGAGATTACGAAGGATAAGACATTTGAGCGTCACTCGGTAGAGTTCAGAAGCCACCCTGGTGAATTGGGTGGCTTTTCTTGTTTCGGACTCACGTGCGTTGAACACAAAACGCAACATAGCAGCGTTTACACGGAGCCATGCATTAGATCTTGAGGTTTAGATAGAGCCTTTTCGCGTAGACTAAATCCGCTCTCTGGCTGATTACAACCAGGCCCATCTCTAGTATAATGAATAGTGGGCCAAATGCGCCCATCAAGCGGACATGAAGCAAGAAAGGACAGGCCGGCGGCGGCGGCGATCACCCGATTCGAGAATGAATGCGCGCCGGGGGCACCTCTATGCTGGTAGGAGCATGCGGGCACTTGGGGGCCGCTAGAGGATGAAAAACAATGGCTTGTGGGATAGGTGGGCCCAGACTCCGCCCAGCGTCAAGATTGCCATTATGGGTGTTTTGGTAATCTGGGCGACCATCGTAGCAGCGCTCGTGGCTGGTGTTGTCTTGCTTCGGCCGGGTGCGGAGCAAGCCTTGCAGCCGACGCCGGAGATGGTCATACCCAAGATTGCCCTGGAACCGGCTGCCGGTCCTGTGGGCGCCCCCGTGACGGTACGGGGTGAAGGCTGGCCTGCCGGGGGCACGATTTTGATCTACCTGGTGCCACCTGGTGAGACCGAACGCCCCAGCCAGGCGACGTCCAGTGCTACTGCCGACGCGCAGGGCCGCTTCACGATTCAGTTCTGGATCCCCCGTGAGCCAGGTTGGGAGACCCAGGGCCTGGCGGTGGTCATCGCTCAGACGACCGAGGGAGGACTTGCTGCTCAGGCACCCTTCAGCGTGGTGAAGGAGCCAGGGCAGCCGACACTCACTGCGGTGCTGTCCCAGACTCCCAGCCCCACCCTCACTCCGTCACCTATGAGCCCCACAGCCACCCCGCTGCCTGGCAGACCGGTGGCTACCGCCATCACCGATTTGAACATCCGGGCCGGGCCGGGGATGGGCTACCCCGTTCTGGGTGTGTTACGGGCTGGGCAGAGCGCCGAAATCACCGGCGCCAGCGCCGATGGCGGCTGGTGGCAGATCAGGTTCTCTGGGGTGGCGGACCCCCAGGGGGAGGGTGCACCTGGGCGCGGCTGGATATCGGCCCGCTATGTAACCGCTCAGGACACGCAAAACGTGCCGGTAGCTCAGGCCCCTGCCTTGCCAACGACGCCCACTCGGGTGCCTACGCCGACGTCGTTGCCTACCCCGACCTCCACCCTAGCCTCGGTATCCATCACCGATTGGCGCGGCGAGTACTACGATAATCCTGACTTGAGAGGGTCTCCGACGCACGTCCGTAACGATGTCTCGGTCAACTTCGACTGGGGAGCCGGCGCACCGGCGGCCGGCGTCGATGCGGATAATTTCTCCGCTCGCTGGAGCCGGGCCCTGGACTTCTCGGCTGGTACGTATCGCTTCACCGTGCGGGCTGACGACGGCGTTCGTCTGTGGGTGGATGGGGCGCTGGTCATTGACCAGTGGCACGCCAGCTCGGGCACCACCTATAGCACTGACGTGAATCTGACCCATGGTATGCATACCATCAGAATGGAGTACTACGAGCGGGGCGGGCAGGCGCTGGCTCGCCTTGCCTGGGAGCGGTTAGACCAGTACGCCGACTGGAAGGCAGAGTATTACAGCAACTCGGAAA
>CP070811.1:1592406-1597579 GCA_020343875.1 Anaerolineales bacterium
CGCGAGCGTGGTTGCTTGCCCGAAAGTCAGCGCTCCTAGAACTATGGCAAACGGAGCCAACAAGAAAAGATGTCTCGGTTTCATAAGAATCAACCCCAATGATCATTGATCTAGTGACTTGAGGGTCTTGTCAAAGCGTCAAGATGAGGCAGTTGGACAAAAAAGGATCGGGGGCGGCAGGCTAATTGGGACTGAGGTCAAGCGTGGCCGCGGACCGCCCCCAAGGGATGGAACACCCTTGACCGAATGACCAGGCTAGACGCTAACCTGTTAATTGCGCTTGGGCGAGTGGTTGGGTTAGTGAGCCGGTGGAGAATACCAGGAAAATGGTGAGGGTGGCTCCACTGTTTGGGGCACCCGCTTAAAAGCACCCAGCCATGTCGAACTGTATTCTGTCCTGTGTTATTGTCAACTCTTTGTGTCGAGGTCTACCCGTAAACCTACGTAATGGTGGGAATTCGTGCCAACAAGCCAACGCCCTAATGCGGCTCGATGATGACGTCCTTCCAGAGCCACACGCCAGTGGCCGTAATAGGTAGCTTGCTGACCCAAGGCTTCACCAAGAAATTCCATCGAAGATAGCCGAGGGGTATGACCGCAGCTTTCTCTACCAGGATTCCGTCCGCTTGCCCATATAGCTTCATTCGCTGCTCCTGATCTGTCAGTCGCCCGGCTTCCTCCACCAGCCTATCGTAGGCTTCGTTCCACTGGCGAATGTAATGCCGCATATCGCTCTTCCTCAGAAAGTTGTCAGGATCGGGATAGTCGGCCTCCCATCCCTCCATACCCATATGCGGCCTTTCCTCAGTAATCCTGTCATGGGACATCCTGTCTTGATACCTTTCCCACTCTAACTGCTGCCAGGCGATCCCTATCCCCAGGTTCTCCAGCCATTGCCTCTCCAGGTACTCGCAGACAAGAGCATAAACAGGGCTAATCCTGGTCAGACAGTCCAAGGCCGGGAAGCCGCGTCCGCCCGGATACCCGGCCTCGGCCAGGAGATGGCGAGCTGCCTCGGGATCATAGGGTAGGCCGATCCCCGGTGAGTGACCCGGCATCCCGGGTGGGATGAATCCGCCGGTGGCTGGAGAAACGTGGCCTGGTAAGACCACGTCCGCTAGCCTTTCCCTGTCGGTGGCCAGAGCCAAGGCCCGACGCACCCGCCGGTCGTCGAAGGGCGTCCGGCTTGCGTTGAATCCGACATAGGAAGTAAGGAGCCGTGGTGCCGTGACATATTCTTCGGGGTGTCGCTGCGGGGCTCGGTCCATCGCGGGCACCAAGAGGTCCAAAACGTCCAGCCCATCGGCCTCATAGCTCTCCAATGTGGCAGACCGGTCCACCTGGGTGGACACTTCCACCTGCTGCACGTTGCCCCTGAACCGGCCGTGGTATTCCTGGTTGCGAGCTAGAAGCAGGGACTTGCCCCGCCGCCAGTCTTCCAGCCGAAAAGGGCCATTGCTGACGATCTTCCCTACCTCGGTCCACGTCTCGCCCTGCGCCTCCACCACGTGCCGGGGCAGGGGATAAGTGCTGTGGGCCGTTAGCAGGTGCAGGAAATAGCCGGTTGGCCCTTCCAGATCCACGACCAGGGTGGCCTCGTCCAGAGCGCGTACCCCCACCTGCTCCCTTCCAGCCTCCCCCCGATGGAAGGCCCTGGCTCCTTTGACGTCGTACAACTGGTCGGCGTTGCGTGACCCGCTGGTCGGATCCAGGACCCGCTTCCAGGCGTACTCAAAGTCTCCCGCTGTCACCCGCCTTCCGTCGCTCCAGCGCACATCGTCCCGCAGATGGAAGAGGTACTTGCTCCCACCTTCCGATACCTCCCAACTACGGGCCACATCGGGCACAATGTCCAGCTCCGGGCTCAACTCCACCAACCCGCTGAAGAGCTGGCGTATCACTAATCCCGACCCCAAGTCGTTTGGCAAGGTCGGATCCAGGGACAGCGGGTCTCCATACCGTGAATTTACCCTGAGGGCTTGAGATGCTGGCGCTGGCGAGATCCCCTCCTGTCTCTCCCCCGCCCGCTGCCACAGGGCGAAACCCTCCTGGTAAGCCTGGCGCGCCCGCCCAAACTCGAAAGCGGTGTGAAAGGTCAGCCCGAGCTTCATCAGCGTGCGGGCCGCCCGTTCGTGTTCCTCTCTCTCTTTCAGGATCTTCAGCGCCCGTTGGTAGTAATCAATCGCCTCCCGGTGAGCGTAGGCCATCCGGGCCTGATCTCCCGCGCGCAACAGGTACTCCGTCGCCTTCTCCGCATCCCCAGCCCGCTCCCAGTGGTGGGCCAACAGCCCTAGCTGTTCCTCGATACGGTCCGGGAATAGACGCTCCAGCGCTTCGGCCACCTGCCGGTGGTAGCGGCGTCGTTCCTTCTTCAACAGGCCGTTGTAAGCCGCCTCCTGCGTCAGGTGGTGCTTGAAGATGTACTCCAGCTCCGGCAGCCGTGCCCGCTCGCGGATCATCTCCTCCCGCTGCAAGGTCAGCAGGTGGTCATCCAATTGATGTTCCTGCCGCGCGATTTCTGCCAGTACGCGGTAGAAAAAGAGCCGTCCGATAACTGAGGCCAATTGGAGAACTCGTTTGGCCTCCTCCTGCAGGCGGTCAATTCGGGCCACCAGCACCCCGTGCAGCGTGTCCGGGATGGCGATATCGGCCACGTCTTGCGTCGCATGCCAGCGGCCGCTGGCCTCGTCGCGGGCGATGACGCCACTGTCCATGAGGGAGCGGATGATTTCCTCCACATAGAAGGGATTGCCCTCGGCGCGGCTTAAGATGCGGTCTCTCAGTTCTGCTGGCAATCCCTCGGCACGCATCAGGTTGCCCACCAACGCTTGGCTCTCGGCGGGGGAGAGAGGGTCCAGCCACAGGTCAGTGTGGCGGTGGCGGAAACGCCGGGCGGCGGTCTCCTTGATCCGCCAACTGCCGTGCTCCGCCTCAGGGCGGAAGACACACAAAAGCAGCAGCGGGGCACGGTCGGTGAGGGGCAGCAGGTGCTCCAGCAACTCAAGCGAGGTGGGGTCGGCCCAGTGCAGGTCCTCGCAGACGACAATCAGCGGGCGATGCCAGGCCGCACTCTCCAGCAGGCTCTCCACGGCGCGGAAGGTCCCGGCCTTGAGCTGTTCGCCCTCCAGGTCGTGCAGGGCAGTCTCGTCTTCGTCCCGCAGCGGCAACGACATCAAGCGGGCCAGGTGTGGATAGACGTCTCCCATCTGGTCCGGGCACAGGGCCTGGGCTTGCTCGCGCAAAGCCTGGCCTACTGCCTGCGGTTCCGAGTCCTCCTTCACTCCCAGCAAGCCGCGCAGCACGTCCAGCCACAACAGATAGGCGATGGAGGCCCCGTAGGATAAGCAGCGCCCCTCCAGCCAGCCCAGTGGCGACCCCACAGGGGAGCTTCGCTCCGCACTTCCAGAGTGGGTTGCACCTTCTTGGAGTTCGGCTACCAGGCGGGACTTGCCCAGGCCGGCCTCGCCTACCAAGGTCACCGCCCCGCCCACGCCCGCTCGAAGGCGTTCGACAGCCTCTCGTAGAGCGCGGAACTCGGCCTCCCGGCCCACCAGCGGCGACTCGAGCCCGGTAATGCCGCGTACCACCCCGGGGACGGCTTTAACGGCCAGCAAGCGGTAGACCGCTACGGGCTCGGCTTTGCCCTTGACTCGCATGGGCTCCAGCGCCTCGAACTCGAAAAGGGAAGCGGTCATGCGATGGGTGTCCGGCCCGACCAGGATCTCCCCCCGCTCCGAAGCATCTTCCAGCCGCGCCGCCAGATTGACCGCGTCGCCCATCACCGAGTATTCCTGCCGCTGGCGCGTGCCCAGGCCGCCAGCGATGACCAAACCGGTGTTGATCCCAAAGTGCAGGCCAAGCGCAGTGCCCCGCTCGGCGTTGAACTCGGCCAGCGCGTCCATCATCTCCAGCGCGGCCCGCAAGGCCCGCTCCGGGTCGTTCTCGTGGGCGACCGGCGCGCCGAATAGAGCCATGATCTCATCGCCGATGAACTTGTCCACCGTGCCTTCATACTTCTCGACCACCGGCACCAACCTCCCGAAGCAGGCATTCATCAGGTCGCGCACCGCTTCGGGGTCCATGGTTTCAGCCAGGGTGGTGAAGCCTGAGATGTCAGCAAACATGACAGTGACCAGCTTGCGTTCGCCCTTCAGTGCTGGCTCAGGAGCTGCTGCCCGCAGTTCTTTGCGCGCGGCGGCTATCATGGCATCCACGACCGCGTCGCCCAGGCTGTCTCGTTGCGCCTCCAGAGAAGCGATGACTTCTTGAAGCTGCTTGCCTGTCCCCGCAAGGGGGTAGTCGTCAGGCTGCTCGCGTTCGGCCAATGTTGTTCCCCCCAACTACCACGCAATCTTCTCCGTACACCAGTGTTCAACAGTGTACCATATTTGCTCCGCATCTTCAACCACTTCTTCGCCGAGCATTTTGTAGGCCCAAACAGAGACCCCGCCCAAATTGGGCGAGGTCAGGTTTTCTGCGCGACCCCATGTTTGGGGCACCCGCTTAAAAGCACCCAGCCATGTCGAACTGTATTTCGTCCCTTGTTATCGTCAACTCTTTGTGCTGAGATTTAGCCGTAGATCTCAATGTAGAACTCGTACAACAAGAGCGCAGGAGTTAAGGGTTGCCCTGACTGGATGGTTCTGATCACTTTCACGACCACGATTCGAGGATAGCTTGTCTTATTATCAGCCCAACAACCTCAATGCTTCACGTGTTCGGGCCGCATCCGGGTTAGCCCCCATTTTTTCAAAGGCCCCTAAGGCCCGCAGATATTCTTCTCGCGCCTGCGTAGGGTCTGCCCGGGCAACGGCCAGTTCAGCTAACTCATACAGCGTGCGACCCATCTGCCAGCGAGTTTCCAGCCCCTGGAACATCTCCAGGGCTTGATTCAAGCGGGCTTCGGCCTTCGCGTATTCACCCTCCAGCCGGTGCAAAACCCCCCAAGCGCGATGGGAGCCGGCTTGAAACAGGAGGTGTTCGTCACGTAGGGCCATTGCTTCGGCCAGCGGCGCATAGTGGTGCAGGGCAGCCTCGTCGCGCTCTTGAACGGCGAGATCAGCCAACAAGTAATACCTCTCAGTCTCATTCATCCGGAA
Organism: Anaerolineales bacterium; assembly: GCA_020343875.1. GTDB lineage: Bacteria > Chloroflexota > Anaerolineae > 4572-78 > NAK82. The sequence goes on from CP070811.1 coordinate 1,597,506, forward strand.
ACCTCGGCTCGAGATGGGCAGCTTGCCAGCCGTCTCCAAGTGGTCTTTAACCAGGGCGAACTCGCCCTCTGCCA
>CP070811.1:1597679-1600478 GCA_020343875.1 Anaerolineales bacterium
ATGGCCGAGACCTGGGTTTGCACCAGGACCTCATGAGCCGCCGGCGAGGGCAGCGGTTCCTCTTGCACGCAGACCTGATAGGGCGCGACAAAGCTCAGGGACAGGCGCTTCACGACACTCACTCCGCCAGTTTACCCCACAGGATCACGTCTTCATCCAGTTGTTTGCAGTGTACTGGGCTCAGGCGTGGAAAATGGGCCGTATCGGGTTCCCCCAGCCTGCTCACCGCGTGGAAACCACCCACCAGCACGGGGGAGATGGTCAGCACCAGGAGGTCAACCAGGCCTTCGCGCAGGAAACTGGTGATGACGCCGGCGCCGCCTTCTACCATCAGGCTGGTAATGCCTGAGGCGCCCAATTCTTCCAGCAATGCGGCCAGGCATACCTGGCTGGCGGCATTGGCTGGCAGGCGAAGGATACGCGCTCCCCGGCCTTCCAGCGTTTGTTGCCGAACTGGATCGGCCCCCTGCCTGGTAGCAATCCACGGGGAGCGGGGGTGATTTCGCAATAACCTGGCTTCCGGGGGGAAACGCAGGTGGCTGTCGACGATCACCGGCTGCGGCTGCGGGCCTTCCGCCAGGCGCACCGTGAGCTGCGGATCATCTGCCAGCAGCGTGCCGATCCCGACCAGGATAGCCTGGTGGGCGGCCCGTAGCCGATGGGTCATAGCCAGGGATTGGGGGCCGCTAAGCGCCAATGGTTGGCCACGACGGGCCGCGATGCAGCCGTCCAGGCTCTGCGCGTAACTCAGGGTTACAAAGGGCCGACCGGTCGCCTGCTGAAAATCAGCAGCCTGGCTCAGAAGAGCTTCAATCTCTTCCATTTTCACCCTGGCTCACCAGCGTGTCCAACAAGGGGGCCAGGTCCAACAGGTGGTTCATGCGTCGGGCCTTGGTGGTCAAATAGGCTGCGTTTTCACCATTGACGCTGGGTTGCAGAGACAGGCGATTGGCTACCGGCACGCCCAGTTTCTGCAGACTCTCAATCTTGAGCGGATTGTTGGTGAGCAAGCGGACCGAATCCACCGCCAGATCCTTGAGGATGAGAGCCGCCACGGTGTAGTCTCGTTCATCGGCCTGGTGACCCAACATAAGGTTGGCATCCACCGTGTCGAAACCCATATCTTGCAGGTTGTAGGCACGCAGCTTGTCCAGCAAGCCGATGCCTCGCCCCTCCTGACGTAGATAGAGGATCACGCCCTTGCCCTCCTCAGCGATCAGCTGCATGGCTTGCTGCAACTGATCTCCGCAGTCGCAGCGCAGGGAACCCAGCACGTCGCCGGTAAAACACTCAGAGTGGAGCCGCACCAGGACATCGCTTTGACCGACTACGTCACCCAAAACCAGGGCCAGGTGCTCTTTGCCTGCCTGATGATCTGCATAAAGACATAGCCCGAATTCACCCAAGGGGGTGGGAATACGGGCACAGGCCATTCTTGTGATACTAAACTCGCCCATTTTGAAAAATACCTGTTTGCTCTGCCTATTGGGAAGCCTGCCGCCCGTCCAGCCAGAGCAGCACCAAAAGAACCACTTCAATCACTTTGTCCACGTAGGCCAAGGCTCCGCGCTCGCCCATGATCACCCACAGCACCACGGTCAGGGCTGTATAGCCCAACAGGGCCCAGCGCACCAAGCCGCGGCGGCCCGCCAACTGTGAGATGGGCAGGAATAGCGCAGCCAGCAAGGCCAGATAACCCAGCCCATTCAGAATGAACAACACGTCTGGGAATAGCAGGGAGAAGTGGATGATCGCTGTAGCTAAGGTCAGTATGATGACGCCTGCTTGGAGTGGCCCCAATTGGACCTTGGTCTGATTCATTTTTTACCTCCTCAAATTGAGTGGGTGCGTCCCATAAAATGGAGAAGCACTGGGGCGGATCCCCCCAGCTTTGTCCCGATTTCTAAAAAATCTGGGACGCGCCCGAGTTAAGTCGCCGAACACTCTTGGAACAATCATATGTATGTTGATAGGGCGTCATTGCCTGCCTCATAGCTTACCTAAAAGGATAGTCTACACTAATTATGATCCTGGGGCAACCGATTTCTGAGAGCCGCCCCACCACAGTCCCAGCCCCCCCAGGGTCACATCCCTGATCCTGATCAGAAGACTCAGGCTGAGACCTGCTGCCGGGCCCATGCCCAGCGCGCCCAAAGCCAATACCTGGCTGGCCTCCAGGCTGCCCAGGCCGCCCGGCAACGGCAAAAGAAAGGCAAGCCGGGCTGCGGTGAGTGCGGCGATGCTCTGGGCCAGTGTCAGGTTCAGCCCCAGGAAATGCAGCGCCAACCAGTATTCGCCCAGCATGGTAGCCCAGCCCAGCAGCGAAAAGGCAAACGCCTGCAGCATCGTCCCGGGATGTTGGCGGCAGAAACGGCTCGCCTGCGCTTCGCTCTCCTGGATGGCCTGATGCAGGCGCCGGAAGAGGGGCAGCCAACCCTTTCGCCTGACCCAGCTTTCGGGCAGGAGAGTGAAGCCTGCCTGCAAGAGGCCGGAGACGGGACGTAGATTGGCCCAAATCGCCGCCAGGAATCCGGCTGGCAATGCCAGCAATACAAAGGCCAACGGGATAGCCGAACTGCCACCCAGGTCAGGCAGAACCTGGCATTTGATTACACAAATCAGGCCACCCAGCAGGAACGTAAAATTAGACAATAGCTCCAGTGTCTTGTCCAGGGTGACGGCGGCAATGGCCGAAGAACGGGGGACCCGGTGTCGACGCTGTAGGAAAAACACCTGCCAGGGTTCACCCCCGAACTGGGGCCCAGGTGTGAAATAACTGACGCCAAAGGCTGCCAGGCG
>CP070811.1:1600578-1604804 GCA_020343875.1 Anaerolineales bacterium
CTGCTCTTCCTGGATCTGATGTTGGCTACTTTGCCACTCCTCGCGCACCTCTTTGAGATCTTGCTGGAGAGCATCCAGCTTGCCGATCACCTGCTGCCTTTGGCGGTCGAGCTTGTTGATCTTGGGAAAGTGAATCACCACTCCCAGGCAGCCCGACAGCTCACGCATCTGCTGGTTGAGCTGGGCCAGGCTCCCCTCCAGGCTCACTCGCTGGGCCTTGAGTTTCTCTTCACGCTTATCAAGGCGAGGATTAAGCTGGCGCAGCTTTTGGGTAAGCTGTTTACCTTCCGCCAGGGCTACGTCTGCCTCGGTCTGGGTTTCAGGTATCAGTTCTTGGCGCAGCTTCTGGCGATAGCTGGCAATGTTCTCCTTTTCCACAGCCAGCTGTTGCCTGATAACACCCTGCAACTTAGGTCCCACCTCTTCCAGACGATCGACTATGACTTCGGTCAGGCGCTCCAGGGTGGCATCGTGTTCAGCTTTCCACTCCACGTAAGCCGAGTTGAAGCCGACCTGTATCTCTTCCACCTCCTTGCGCACGTCGCCGATTTTCTTGATATTCCTCTCGATGTATTCAGACAATCGATTCAGGGAAAAGTTATTACCCATTTCCAAAACACTCCTTCCCTTCAGGCCCTGGTTACCTATCAGGGTCGAGGACTGAAACTACCCATGTGCCAACTGCTGGCCAGCTTTGGAGAAGGCCTTCTACTTTACGCCCACACCCTTGGCACGCCCCAAGAAGCGACGCTTCATCTGCCACACCAACCGCTCCCAGCCGGGCGTGTCCTTCAGGTGCGGAGCTATCTCAGAGAAACTGCCTTGCTCGTCCCAATAAAGGGGACAGGCTCCGCAACAGAGGTCAGACAGCTCGCAATCTTTGCAGCCCGGCGGCATAAACTCCTTGTTACGCCAGTAGCGCGCCTGCCGTCGACCCCAGATGGTGAGGAATTCCTCTTTGAGCAAGTTGCCAACCCCCTCCTCAAAACTGGAGCAGGGCAACACCTGCCCGTCAGGGGCAACCGATAGCAGTCCGTCTGCCGCCGCGCAGCCTTGGGAGCCTAGGCCGTGGGCAGCGGTATTAAACAGGCAATAGGGTACTGGCGAATACCACACAAAGCGCATGCCCCACTCCTCGGCTCGTTCCTTGAGGGGTAGTACCACGCTGCCGATTTCATCGTATCGCACGTCCGGCACGCCTACTGCTTCCCCGGTGCGGATGACCATGTTCATCGAAAGATATTCCTGCCCCATCCCTGCCAGAAAGTCGACCAAGCCTGGCAGGGCGTGACGATTGCGAGCATTGATGGTGGTGTTGGTATGCGTGTGGATACCAGCCGCCTTGAGATTGCGCACCCCCTGCGCCGTGCGCTCAAAAGCCCCGCGCCTTCCCACCACCGCGTCGTGAGTAGCCGCGTCGCCAGCCTCCAGGCTAACCTGAGCCGAGTCCAGGCCGGCCTCGGCCAGGCGCGTCGCGTAGCCCATCTCAGCGCATCTGAGACCATTGGTGATCAAATTGGCCCTCAGCCCCCGGCTCTTGGCGTAGGCGATCAGCTCCGGCAGGTCGGCTCGCAGGGTCGGCTCGCCGCCGGTAAAAGAGACTGTCGGCACCCGCGCCTGGTCGACAATCTTGTCCAGAACAATCTTCACCTGCTGGGTGTTCATCTCTGGCACGGTGCGGCCCCGGTCGGGTGCACTGGCGTAGCAGAAAAGACACCGATTCTGGCAGCGATAGGTGAGGGCGATCTCGGACAGCACCGGGTATTTGCGGGTGTGAGAGCCGAACGGGGTCGTCTTAACTGCTGGCGCGCAGCCTGTTTTTCCCTCCAGGATCAAGGATAGGCTCCGCAGCAGCTTATCGACATCTTCCACGATCTGCGCCTCGGGCACCCCGTAACGCGCGGCCATCTGGCTCACCAGCGAGGCCACGTCTATCTGCTCCTGGCCGTACAAGACCTGGAGTATGGCCGTAGCTGTCGCGTTGAGGTGATGCACACGGTTGGGCCGCAGGATCAGCAGATTATCCTCGGGCCGGACAAACACATATTCCCGAGTGCTCTCCACAAAAGAAGTAGCGAACTGTTGCAGTCGATCGTCCATTAGAAGCTACTCACGCACGCGCTGTGGCACGCCGAATGGCAGGCGCTGTGGCAGACACAGGCACTGTGACAGGCACTATGGCAGTTACTGTGCACGCAGGCCGAATGGCAGGCATCGTGCACGCAGGCCGAATGGCACGCAGAGTGACATGCCGAGTGGCAGGCATCGTAGCCAGCGTCCTCCCGCCCCACCAGCCGATCCAAAATCTGCGTGGCCGAAGTGGCCACCCCCTCGGCCTTGCCGGCCAAGTCCGAAGCCACGCTTTCCAACATGTTCGCCATCTGATCGGCAGCCTCCACCAGAGGCGCCGCTGGCCCCGGCCCCAAAGTGGACGGTCCGGCCGGAGCAGCCGCCGGCGCAGGCCGATGGCTGCGATAGTCGGGGGCGATAATGACCCATGGGGCATGCGGATGGTCCCAGGCCCAACGCCGGCTCGGCTCCAGGCGACGATACTCCTGCCAGGCATCATCCGCCTTGCGCCGGTAAGTCTCCCGAGTCGCTTCAGGGTCGGCGTTCCACATCTTGACCTGCAGACGAGCGGCAATCAATTTCAAGGCCCGGTCAATCGTTGCCTGAGGCAGAGTGCCGTCGTCCGCGATGCCATCTACCAGCGCTTGCTCGTAATCGGCCATCTCCAACCCTGGATTGCTCACCTCCAATTGGAGAGGCTTGCGATTAACCATGTTTAAGACCCCTCGCTGCGTCAGGGCCATAATCACCAGGGTGATCACCTTGGTCCTATCTCCGATATACATGGCCGCCTCAATCGCATCCAGATCAGGCACCAACCCCGGCTTCTCAAAGGTCTCCACTTCGATCTCCGGGGCTTCGTACTCCTCAGGTGCCGCCTTAGGCGAGGCCCGCCTGAACACCAGGAACACGATCAGCCCGGCCAAGCCTACGCCGCCCACCGCAAAAAGCGCTAGGAGGGGCCACAAGACCTGCAGCGGAGATCGAGCCGGAGCCGGTTCCAGCTCAGGGGGAGGGGCAAAGTCGACCTGGGCAGCTTTCTCAGCCGGGGCCGAAGGCGCCTCAACCGGCCCAGCAAAGTAATCGGCCGGGATGTAAACCTTGGGTCGGAAATGATACTGGGGTGGCACGTCCACCTTGGACACATAGATGGATAGCCAGTTGGCACCCGCGGTCTCGTCGGGGGTGGGATAGTATACCCACCGGTCGAACGACGACACCAGGGCATCGTCCACCTTGATGGCCGTCAGATCCACCACCTCATCGGTCACCTGCTCCGGCTGGGTAACGTCCGCCGGCAGCTCAATAGGCAAGATCAGGGTCACCACCTGCTCGCCGATCTCCAGGTTCCACTCGATGGGCGCCCATTCCAAAACCCGGTAGGGCACCTCATCAATGGTCGTCGCGTCCAGCGCGTAGGGCACCTGGTAGTGGACCTGCACCGTATAGTCCACGCCCGGCCGTGTGTTAAACCCGAAATCCACCCCGTAGAAACCGCCGCCCTTGCTATTCAAGGTGATAGGCGATTCCTGGCCCTCATGCTCGATGCCATAATCCAGCATTTGGTGACCCGCATCGAAAGGACCCATGGTGGTGATCCCGCCTCGGGGCTCGGTCTCGCGAAAAGTGAGGTTGTACTTGACGTCCAACCCCCCGTCGCTTAGCACCGTTACCTGCGAGTCGGCTCGGGTGATGATAGGTGGCCCGGCGGCCCCCACATGACCGACCAGGAACAGCAACAAGCCACACCCAAGCAGCAGCGCGCTGGCAAAACGTAACATAGGCTTCATTTCGCTACCCTCCACACAAATAAGAAAACACGGCAGGGTATTCATTTTTCGAGATCCAGGCACCCATAGTTGCGCTGGGATTATCGGAGACTAGGAAACGGGGCAACAGGGAATGGGAGACAAAGATCAACCCCCCATCTACCTACTGTCCTAATTATAGCACAGAATCGGCCCAAACGACCAGTAAATCTAGGGGAATCAGATGCCCAAGATTCTAGGAATGTCCGCCTATTGGCATAGTCGGGCTTATGGGATATAATTGACTGGAATGGCCTCCATCTCAGCGTGCCCTCTTCCACCACTGTCTTGAATTTAGCACATCACTTCGATCCAGCATCCGAGGCACGAAATGCCTGATTTAGATCA
>CP070811.1:1604904-1608533 GCA_020343875.1 Anaerolineales bacterium
GAGTGCTGCCGACTTCTTGGCCTGTTGACCGGACCAGCACTGTTGCTGCTTCGCCACGCGTGATTACGTCGTCGCCTCGGAACTCGTCAAACGACGTGGCAGTCGTCAACCCGGCTTGCTTCGCAAGCTCAAAGACCCGTTCAGGATTGGCTCCTTGAAGCTCTCGCGTCCGCGAGATCCCGTACTGGCCTGACAACGCTGACGGGGCATACCCCATTTGAAGCAACGCTTGCTCAAAGAACGCAAGACGCGTCATCCCAGCATCGCTGTTCAAGTCGTCAAAACTCATGGACTGGTCAAACTCTGTCGTAGCCATTACGCAACCTCACCAAACGACTGCCCAATAGCAAACGCCAACGCAGCAGCAGAATCCTTCCCCTGCTTCGACATCTGCCACTCATCCAACCCACGAACGTACGTCCGCACCTCATTCAACGTCATCGGCCGAGCCTCAGCAGTCCCCGTATCAGGAATGTACTGGATCACGTCACCGAACTCCTCGTACAGATCAATGTTGGGTCGGTCGAGCATGCGTTCGATCTCGTACTTGTACGGAGCGAAATACTGCTCAGGAGTGATCCCGGCGTTCAACGCGTTCTGCAACTGCGGCATCTTCGCCGCAGCCATCTCACGGAAATACTGCTCCACACCCTCAGCCGTCTTCGTCCCGACATAGATGTCCTCAGCAAACGCCGCAGCATCATCCTCACCAATCGGCGTGAAATACCGCTTCGACATCGCCACAATCTCATCACGCGCCGCAGCAAACCCCGACGCCGTCACCGCCGCCGCATCAAACGCCTGCTCCGAAGTCAACAACTCACGGATGAACTCCGAATCCGTCTCCTCACCCATACGAGTGATCTGCTCCGCAAGCGAACGAGCACGCCCAGGTTCCAACTGGAACCCAAGGAACTGCGCCTCATCCCGCAACAGATCCAACACAGGCTCGAGATACTCGACCTTCTGCGCCTCCGACATGTCAGCAGTGACCACGTCGTACTCGCGCATGCGGGAATCGGTCTTCTGCCACCACTCGGTGTTCTGAAGCATCCCGAGCACCCGTGTCGGGGCAGTGATGCCCTGGTCAACAATCACGTCAAGGATGTTCTTGACGGATGTTGCGTTGGGGTCGCCGGCTGCGACGACTTGGCCGTCTGCGGTGAGGCCGACTTGGAGGTCGCTGCGGTGTTTTTGAAGGAAGAAGGAGAACCCGCCGAATTGTTCTGCGAGGAGTCGTTCGACTTCGGTTTGGTTGGCTGCCCGCATTTCGGCTGCGGTGAGTCGTGGCGCACCGCCAGTCCCGCCGCCCCCGCTTTGGGCAGTGAGCATCTCGATGTATTCAAGAGCCGTCATTTCTGCCAGCGTCTTGGTTGGGGCTGTGCCGGTTGCTCCGGTCAAAGGATGCGTTGCAGTCAACGAAGGTAGCGCTGGGGCGTCTGCACGGGTGCCAGTCGCGCCCGTCAACGGATGAGCACCACCCGAAGGAACAGGTGCAGGAGCGGGTGCGGGTGCAGCCGGTTGCACACGGCCATCAACCAACATCTCGCCAGCACCCTCAAACGACGGCGCAACAGACGAAGCAGAAGCCTGAGCCGACAACGCAGCCCGAACCTCAGGACTCACACTTGGATCAATATCCTCAAGCGTCGGAGCCAACTCAGGCAACGACAACTCAATACGAGGAACCAACGCCGCAAGACTCGACGCCACCACAGGCTCACCAGCCAACAAATCCCGAGCAGACTGCGCCAACGCAACCTGCTGCTCAGGAGTATCAGCACCTTCGCCTATCCGGCCACGAACCTCATTGATCGCATCAATACGACCCTGAAGCGACTCGTACTGCGCCAACGCCTCTTCATTCGCCGCCGACAACCCCGGCTCACGTTCCAACTCGGCAGCAATCTTGCCCAACGACTCACCGATGTTTGCCGGCAAAATCGTGCCCGCAAACAACTCGTACGACGAATAGTCCTCCTCAGCAATCTTCTCGAGAAGCTGCTCACCAGTGAACTGGACACGGGCACCCGACCGGTCAAACCCGCCGATCGTTACGTCTTCAATCGTGAACGACTCGCCCGACAACAACGTGTCAACCGACACGCCTGTCGCCTCAGACAAACGACTGAGATTGCGGTACAGCCGGCCTTCCTCGTTGCTCAACGTGTCAGCAATGATCCTGTCATCGCCTTCACCAACAACTACGCCTCCGAGCGCCTGCTCATACTGACGTTGTTCAGTCTCCAGACTCTCAACACCACGAGCCAGGACGTTGTCGACATCAACAATCCCGAACGCAGGACTGATCGGGTCTGGCTGTGGCGTGTACAACGGCCTGTCAATCAAACCCTGACTCAACAGCCACTGGTCAACCGCGACACGATCCACAACAGACAAGCCCGACGCTTGCTGACCTCGAAGAACTTGTGCTTGCTCCGCTGGAGAAAGCCGATTGAACAACAGTTCGCCGCGTTCCATTACTGACCCCGAATCCCCAACGCCTGCATCACCAAACCAGCAGCACCAGCGTAATCCATCGCAGCCGCCTCCTCAGGAGCCTGCTCCCGAGCAAACGCCTCCGCACGAGCACCAACACTGATCCCCGTCGCACCCGACGCCTGCAACCCATGAATCGTCTTCACAAACGCCTGCTGCTCCTCAGGAGTAGCCATACGGCCAGTCACCGACGACGACGCCTTCTTCACCGCATCCACCAACGCCACCGGATCGATGTAGTTGATGACCCTGCCGCCACCGCCAGCTCGAGCAGCTGCTTTCTTTTCTGCGAGCAGCGCAGTCAACTCGGCTGCGGATCTGTCGGTGTTGCGTAGCAGCACGTCAAGAAAGTCTGTATCGAGTCCAAACTCGGCCGACTGTGCAGCCAACCTGATTGTGTCGTTGACCGCTTCCACGAAGAACTGCTGGTCCAACTGCAAGTCGTCGTCAAACATGTAGTTGATGTTCTCGTACACACCAACAGCGAACATGTCCAACGCCAGCAACGCCTGGTCCTCGGGGCCAAGCTGGCTGAGTACCGGAGCGAGATCGCTGGAGAAGATCGGTGCCGGTGCAGTCCCACGTTCCAACGTGAACCCGCCACGGCCTGGATACCGGATCTCCGTCAGCGTTTCTTCTTCCGGCCCGTACCCCAGCAGCAAACCCCGGTCCACGCCCTGCATGCCGGCACCCAGCGCCGCCACATCAGCGTCTCTCTCAGCCCGTGTAACCATCAGAACAACCCTTTGAACGCATCTTCATCAATGAACGTCTGCCGAGCCAAACTGTCCCGCTCAAAGAACCGGTCATAAATCGCAGAGAACTCAGGCATCAAACTCAACTGTTCCTTCGACTGCTCCCAATACAACAGTAGATCCTCATTCGACCTCGCACGAATGTTGTCCGAACCGCCCTGCGCGTCACGTTCCTGCAAACGCTCCTGCACATACATCCGCAACTCGAAATAGTCGATCACATGACGAGTCGACGGACGCTGCAACAACTGCTCATCCTGCAACCCGGCAACAAACCCGTCCATCACCTCACCCAGCCGGCGAGTAGACGAACCGAAATCGTCAAACTGAACCGCCCACGCCGGATACTGCGCCCGCAACGCCTCAATCTCTCGA
>CP070811.1:1608633-1611482 GCA_020343875.1 Anaerolineales bacterium
GGTCGCTGAGAAGCCTCCCCCACCGGCCACACCGTGTCAAAATGTGCCAGCAGCAGAATCTGCCGAGTGCCTTCTCCCCAAGCGACACGATAATGATCGCCATATTCTGCTTGGGGATGGATTTCGACCGAAGCGCCCAGCTGGGCAAAGGCATCCGCAATTTGGGAGCCCAGAGCGTCCACCGAGGGTTTGTCGAAGGTGGGCGAATCGTGATTGACCCAATGCTCCAGAGTGCTGAGCATGTGCGGCAGCTGAGTCCTTAGATATTCATAGCAAGTGCTCATAGGGCTAGATTTGCTCCGTTCCCTTTTCAATGGTTTTCCTATGGTTAATTGTGTCAAGTAAGCTGGCAATGGGGGCAACATATTCCACCAGCCGGATAATCTGGTCCCCCAGAAAGCGACCGAACTCACGATGTAAGCTAAAACCGTAACGCTCGTAGAAAGCACGCGCAATCCTGTTGTCTACTTCAACTGAGGCGTGACAGCGCCCAATGCCCTCTGACGCCATTGCATTCAGTCCAGCCTCTAAGAAAGCACTCCCGATGCTACGTCTCTGGTGGCCTGGATGAACGTAAATGCGTACCAGTTCTCCCTGGGCGTCGAAACGGCGCAGGTACTGGGCAAAACCCACCACCGTCTTCGACTGAGCTGCTACATAAAACCAGCCCCCTGCCTGCCTTATCGCCTCTTCCAGAGCACTTTGAGTGTAGGCCTGGCCCAGGAATCGTTGTCGATTGTGTGCTGCAATACTCTGGGCATAAGTTAAATTCCATGTGTGGCGTGCCACGTCGATGATGCCAGGTGCATCAGCTGGCTTAGCCAGGCGAATCGTGTAGTTCATTATTCCTCAGATACCCCGCTCATCCATGCAGAGAAATCGATGGGGGAACGGAAAGCCTTGCGTTCCAACCGGTATAGGTTCGGCAAACGGGGCTGCAGGCTGCTGGCAAAACCAGACACCACATACCCCCGCCGGAAATAACTCTCAAAAATGATCCGCGTGATCTCACGCCAGTCCTGGGCCATTCTGAGATCATAGCGCTTGATACGTTGGAAGTCCGGGGGGACTTGGACCAGCACTTGATCGTGCTCAATCTCCAAGTCGGCAGCTAGCGGGCGAGGCACGTCGCCTTCCCAGGCAGCATAATTGACGATGGGGATGTCTTGACCCCCCAACCAGTCTGCAGGGCGCGGGCGCTGATACTGACCCCGAATTCGCTCACGCACACGATCACTCATCAAGCTCCACTCTAGCAGGAAGCGATCGGTTGTCAGGCCAGTCTGAAGGGGATTTTGCACCACCCCATAGATATCACGGGCGTAGCTGCGCACGATACCGCCTAGCTTTTCGATATTGAGCGTGGCGTTTTTCCCCTCCAAAGGATCATAAGTCCAGACGATGATGTCAATCCCTTTGCGCAGCATCTGTTCGCGTTGAGCAACCTTCAGGCGATACCCCATGCCCAGGCCTTGATATTCGGGCAACACGCCCATACGTTGCGAAAAGAGATAAAGTTTAGCCCCAGCCATACCCAGGTAGCCAACTACAAAGCCAACCAACTCATCGTTCACGTAGGCGCCCAACAACACGCCCCCATTGTGCTGTATGGAGATGAGAATGGTGTAAGGGAAGACCATCAGGTCCGAATAACCCCAGACAGCACGCTGAATCTCGTGGCACCGGCGCAAATCCGCCAATGTCTTGATCGGGCGAACTTCTATTTTCGTGTCTGCCTCAAAGCGCTTCGGGTAAGACATTATCTGTCCAGCGCTCCCCAGCTAAGTGCTTGTCCATCCACCACAGTCTAAGGCTGAGCAACCTATGTCTTGATGCGTGGCACAAAACGAAGGATGATTGACAGAAAGTAGCAGGCGATAGCTTTCTCAGTATAACACCTCAATAAGGTCCCGGCAAGAGGGAAAACCATCAATTTAGCATGAGCGTCGACTTACGTGGAGGGGCTACACCAAACCGTGGTGGCGAAATTGGCCGGTTCTATTTTGCTCAGCGCGGGTGTGTGACCTGCGACTATCGCCCCTATGGCGCCTGATTTCACCCCAGCCGGGGATCTCAGATCCTCTTTGAGCATTCTATGAGACTTCTCTCAACCCACCACGCTAAAAGGCTGAGCAACCACGTACGCCAGTGTTGTCAATTGAGACGGGGATATCTGGTACTACTGACAGTTTACGGCTGGCGTTGACAAAAGGCTATCCTTACGGTATATTGGGCTCCACAATCTTTTTGGTGCCCGCTGCAAAACTTTACAGGAGACAAGACGTGTTCGGGAAAAGCAACAAGAATCTCCCACTCGATAGAATTGAGACAATCATTGGACCCAACACCAACTTTGAGGGTCATCTAAAGTGCGATGGTAGCGTGCGTATCGACGGTGTGTGCGAAGGGGGAGTGATCGAAACAGTCGGTAACGTGATCGTGAGCCCCGATGCCATGGTCGCCGCGGACATTGTCGCGCGCAACGTATCGGTCAGCGGTGCCGTTACCGGCAAGATCAAAGCCAGCGACCGGCTTGAGATATTGAGCACCGGGCGTGTGTGGGGTGACGTTGAGGTAGGCTCTTTTCTACTGGACGAGGATGGCTACTTTCGTGGTCAGTTAGTCATGAAAGAGGAACCCGAACTTCCACCTCAATTGGCCAAGACTGGGGCAGCCGATAAGTCTGCCAAGTAGCACCAACTGCCCGTGAAGCTCTACACCCTACAAGAAGCCCTGAGGAATACCATCAATGGCAGTCTCTGACCGTTGACTATGTCAAAGCTAACCCGCCGCTCCGTCTCAGGGAATTGGCAGGCATCTTGACTCAGGCGGCAGTAATTATCCCCCCA
>CP070811.1:1611582-1619919 GCA_020343875.1 Anaerolineales bacterium
CGGATGTCGCGATAATGACGCTCCACGTTGAACTCCCGCATATACCCCACGCCGCCGTGAACCTGCACGGCCTGGAAGCAAACCCGGTTGCCCATCTCGGTGGCATAATACTTGACCAACGGGGTGAGAGTCTCCGCCATCTTGGCCACCTCTTTGCTCCGTCGACGGTCAGCCGGGTCCGGTTTCTCGCTTTCCGCGATTTTTCGCTCGTAAGCCTTTTCCAGGTCCACCCAGCGGGCAGCTTCGTACATCAAGGCCCGCGCAGCCTCGATTTCACTACGCATCGAAAGCAACATGCGGGACACGGCAGGTATAGAGCGAATGCGTTGGTCAAACTGAGAGCGAGCATGGGCATACCGAAACGCTTCACGGTAGGCCGCCTCGGCAATGCCCACCGCCTGAGCGGAGACGGCCAGCCGGGCGCCGTTCATCAGCGCCATCGCATATCGGATCAACCCAAAGCGCCGCTTCCCGATTAACCCCGCCGGTGTGTTGTTGTATTGTATTTCGCAAGTGGGCGAGGCGTGCAATCCTACCTTGTTCTCGATACGGCGGATTTGGACCGTCTCGTCCTTTTCCACCAGGAAGAAGGAAAGCCCCCGCGCATCGCTGGTGCCCTCTTCACTTCGAGCCAGTACCACCATGATCTCCGCGCAGCCGTTGGTGATGAAGCGCTTGACGCCGTTGATGCGCCATACACCAGCCTCCTCGTCGTACGTCGCGCGCGTCTGCACCGCCCCTAAGTCAGAACCAGCATCCGGCTCGGTGAGCACCATGGCGCCTGCTACCTCCCCACGCGCAAAGCGGGGCAGGATACGTGCTTTCATCTCCTCGTCGCCGAAATCATTGATGGATGAGGCAATCTCTTGCAGGCCGAAGATGGTCATCAGCCCAGCCTCGGCACGCGATACGATCTCGACCAACATCTGATAGATCGACTCTGGCAGGTTCATCCCGCCATACTCCCAGGGCAACATGACCCCCATCAACTCGGCTTGTTTAAGAGCCTGCAGTGCATCTTGTGTGGCAGCGGCATACTGCACCTCACCGTCGTGAAACTGCGCGCCCTCTTCGTCTGCCTCGGCTGCGCGCGGAGCAACTACCGTGGCGCAAATCTCACCCAGGATCTCCAGCAGTAGCCGGTAATTGTCCTTGGCGTCCTCATAATGACGCGGGGCGATAGGATACTGCTCGGAGTAGGAGTACCCTTTCTCTTTGATTTCGACCACTTCGGCCAGGTCTAATTTATCCAGGTGATACTGTAGATCCAAGTTATCCAGGAAAAAGTTCTCGGCCATGCTTGTCTCCCTACTTGGCTTTCTCGCGTAAGGCGCGAATCATCATAGGAATCACTTCATTCAGGTCACCCACGATCTTGTAATGGGCAATCTGGAAAATCGGGGCAGCCGGGTCCGTGTTGATAGCCACAATCTTGGCCGATTCATCCATACCCGCCCGATGCTGGACGGCACCGGATATACCGGCCGCAATGTACAGGCGGGGCCGCACGGTGGTGCCGGTCTGGCCCACCTGATGTTCGCGGGAGATAAAGCCAGCATCAACCGCCGCTCGCGAGGCGCCCACCTCGCCACCCAAGACGTGAGCCAGCTCCCTAATGAGCTCAAAGGCACTTTCGCTGGCTACACCCCCGCCGCCGGCGACGATAATGGCAGCATCCCTAAGATTGACTTTGGACTCGCGCGTCTCGCGGCTGAGTATCTTCAACACCATGTCTTTATCGTCAAAGTTGGGCTCAATCTTTTCGATAGCCCCCTGGCGGGTCACATCCGGCTCCTGGCGGCGCATCACCCCTTCTCGCACGGTGGCCATCTGGGGATGCATGGTCGGATTGATGATGGTAGCGATCAAGTTGCCCCCAAAAGCAGGCCGGATTTGATACAGAAGATCAGAATAGAGTTGCTTCTCGCGTTTCGCCTCATAATCCCCAATCTGTAGATCGGTGCAATCAGCGGTCAGCCCAGCCCGGACCGCGCTGGCCACACGCGGAGCCAGATCACGTCCAATCGCGGTAGCGCCTACCAGAAAGATATACGGGCGCCGCCCCTGCACCAACTCGGTGGTCACTCTGGCATAGGGTAGGGTACGATACATGGCCAGCTCAGGATGATCAGCCCACAACACTCGATCCGCCCCATGATGAATCAACTTCTCAGGCAGATCTCCCAACTGGTAACCGTACAGCAAGCCACAGACCTGGCTTCCCAGCGTCCGAGCCAGTTCCTGCCCCTTGGCCAGCAGCTCCAGGCTGACATCGGCGACTAAGCCTTCTTCCTGTTCAATGAAAACCCAGACATCTCGCGAGTTTGATTGGTTCGTCATGTTTCCTTCCTTGCTCCCTCAGCCCTGACCCACCTGGGAAGCATCACCCCACAATATATTCCTGGACCAATTCCTGCAAGAGAGCGGCGATACCCTCTTGATTGGCCGGGATCTCTTTGCTCTGCGTCGACTCCAACACCACAAAATTGACCTTGTAAACCTGGGTGGGCGAACCTGACAGGCCCAGTTTTTCCTCGTCGACGTCTAGATCAGCGGTAGTCCAAAGAGGAAGCTTCAGGTCGCGTTTTGTCAGATAAGCATCCAGCACATCCTCGTTCTCGAACTCCGGCCACTTCTTCAATAGCGACCGGTATTCGAGAGGAGTGGCAGCCAGTTTGTATTCAATCCGCTTACGTGCCGAAGGCGGGCGTGGTTGGTTTGCCGAAGCGACCACTGTCAGCAGGCAGGGCAATGAGCACTGCACCAGCTCCTTTCCCAAAGGCAAAGCCCGTTCTGCAACAATCTCGTCTCCGTCCAGGCTAACAATGCTTTCCGCGTAGGTGATTTGCGGGATACCCAGCTTTTCTGCCGTCTGGGGGCCCACCTGGGCGGTGTCGCCATCAATCGCTTGCCGGCCACAAAAGACCAGATCATAGTCACCTAATTTCTTAATAGCACCCGTGAGTGCGTACGAAGTGGCTAGCGTGTCCGCTCCGGCGAATTTCCTATCGCTGAGCAGAATCACCCGGTCTGCGCCTCGGTGAAGGGCATCCCGCAGCACCTCGGCCGCCTGCGGTGGCCCCATGGTCATCACGGTGACCTGGCCGCCGTATCGTTCCCGAACCTGGAGTGCCATTTCCAGTGCATTCAAGTCTTCAGGATTGAAAATAGCCGGCAACGCCGAACGATTCAGCGTACCATCGTTTTTCATCACGTTGCCGGTGATGTTATGCGTATCGGGCACCTGCTTAACCAACACCACCGAGTTATACGTCCTGGCAGATGACATGGGGTCCTCCTGGCTAGCATACCCGGGCGGGTATCATAGAATGGGGGTGAGTATACCACCCGTTCCACGAGTCAGCAAAGTAACAAGCGGGATATGTAAATTGTCGGCCAAATAACGGGGGTCCGTGAGAAATCTGGCAGGATGGAAGTACGCTCCACTGCTGGGTACCGGCCTTCCATCCTGCCAAATCTCCAGGCTACCTCAGGGAGCGATGCATTCACCGCCGTCCACGCGAATGACGTTACCGGTCATCCAGGCCAATTCAGGCTGGGAGAAGGCAACGATCGCGCTGGCCACGTCCTCGGGCCGAGTCAGGCGATGATAGGGATTGCGGCGCAGGCTGGCCTCAATGATCCGGCCATGCACAGGGATCTGGCGCAGCGCCGGCGTATCGGTGACACCGGCCTGGATGGTATTGGCCTTGATGTTCCGGGGGGCCAACTCATATGCTAATTGGCGCATGTGGCTCTCCAGAGCCACCTTGGCGCCGCTGACTGCGCCGTAGGTGGGCATAACCCGTTGATTGCCCTCGCTGGTCATGGCGAAGATGCGGGCATCGTCGTCGAATAGATCAGCCCAGGCCAGATCCTGCACCCAATATACCAGGCTATTGGCCATCACATCCAGCGTCATCTCCATTTGCCTTTGGTCCAGGCTTTCTTCCCGTGTGTCTGCCACCAGAGGCTTCAGGGTGCCAAAGGCTAGCGAGTGAAGCATCACCTTTACCTTGACCCCTTCTTCCTTCATCCTCTCTATGGCCATAGCTCGCTTGCCTGCATCAGCAGCGTTCATGTTAATGAACAAAGCACTTCGCCCGGCCGCTTCCACGTCAGCCCGCACCTCATCAGCCCGAGCCCGCGTCGCCTTGAGGTCCAAGTGTATACCTACAATGTCCATGCCGGCACTGGCCAGCGCCCGACTGGTGGCCGCGCCGAAACCGCTGGAGGCCCCTAAAATCAAGGCCCATCCTGTAAGAGTTGTGTCGCTCACCGTTACTACGTACCTCCTGTTAAAACTGTGATCTGTATGTGATCTGTGCTTGAATTGTACCCGCCTTTGCTAAAGCCGGATATCATCCCTCGGTTGAAACACCATGTCAGGCAAAAGGTTTCAGTGTAATTTCAGCTTGCAGTTGAGCAGTCTCTTGAACATATCTAGATTATCGTACCCAGCTGTGATGATGCCACTTTCCAGCTGAAGAAAACCCCTGGGTTTTGAAAAGCCCCAAGGGTCTTTTTCCGCCAGTTTCCTGAAGGGCCTCATCAAATTCCGGCAGCCTCTCTGTGCGCCTTACCCGCTGATGCCAAACTATACCACACCTATGAGCTTTGTCAACATTCGCTGCTCCAGAATCGAGAATTCATCAGCCTTCGTCGATGTCGGCGAATCCTCACCCGCCTGAGGAGAGACAAGGCCGGGCTGATTTCGGGATTTTGGCTTTGGCAGGTATAATCGAGCTTATGAAAAACCACTCCAGGCGATGGTCAGCCCCATTTATTTGGGTTGCGGCAACGATGCTGGTGCTTGCCGCTGGGGTGGCGGCCTGGCCTGATATCTCACGTAACCTTTTCTACCTGACCGGCGAAGAACAGAGCCTGCCCCAGATTTCAGGTGCGATCCAGTTAGCCTTGAAATCGGTCCACCCGCCCCTGAAATTGGCGAACGATGTGCCGGTAGCTTACGCTGGCGTCAACCCGTTCGGCGTGAATACCTTTCTACAAAACGAAGCCGACCCACAAAAACGCCGCCTGGCCATGGAGATGGTAGCCAACGCCGGTTTCCACTGGATCCGACAGGAGTTCCCTTGGGAAGACATCGAAATCCACGGCCCTGGGGACTTTATGGATCGCCGCCACCTCCCGTCTCGTTCAGCATGGGAGAAGTACGACCAAATCGTGGACCTGGCTGACAGATACGGCATCCAGCTCATCGTCCGTCTCAGCAACCCACCATCCTGGAGCCGGGCGGCGGGTAACCAGGCCGGCCCTTTTGCCCCCCCCGACGACCTGAACACCTACGGCGATTTTGTAGAGGCGGTGGTCCGCCGTTACCAGGGGCGCATCCACTATTACCAAATCTGGAACGAGCCCAACATCTACCCCGAGTGGGGTGAGCAACCGGTAGACGCAGCGGCATACGTCGAATTGCTCAAGGTAGGCTACACCCGCGCCAAGGCGGTGGACCCCGGGGTGGTGATCATCGCCGGCGCGCTGGCGGCGACCATCGAGCTGGACCGCCACCCTCACGGCTTGACCGACGCCCTGTTTCTGCAGCAACTCTACGACGCCGGGGCTGCACCGTACTTCGACGTGCTGGCCATGCAAGGTTATGGCCTTTGGTCAGGGCCTTACGACCGCCGTATGCAAGCCCGCGTGCTCAACTTCTCACGCCCGCTTTACATCCGAGACGTGATGGTGCGCAACGGCGACGCCCACAAACCCATCTGGCTCTCCGAGATGGCCTGGAACGCCTTGCCGCTCGAAACAGCCCTGCCGCCGGCCTACGGCCGGGTGACTGAGGCGCAGCAGGCCCGTTATGCAGTGCTGGCCTATCATCGTTTGCAGTCCGAGTGGCCGTGGTTGGGAGTAACCAACTACTGGTTCTTGAAACAGGCCGATGAACGGGAACGGGATAAGAACCCCCAATACTACTTCCGGCTGTTGGAGCCAGACTTCACCCCGTTACCAGCCTACCAGGCCTTAAAAGACGCTGCCCACATGCCACCGGTGATGTACCGTGGCTATCACCAGGAGGACCATTGGGCTGTGAACTACACTGGATGGGAGAGAGTTGAGGATGAGCGCGGGGTGTTAGGAGCCTACTATCAAGCCATGGCAGACGATACACAGGCCACGTTTACTTTTGATGGGAGCGATCTATGGCTGGTCGTTACCAAACACCCTGGAGGCGGGGAGTTGGAAGTGTCCGTGGATGGAAACCCGCCGCTAGTGGTGTCACAAGAGGCGCCCCAGGCAGAGTTTGAGGTCCGGGTACCAATTGTCAGGGGGCTTCCTCGAGGCCATCACCAAGTGCAAATCACTGCCTGGCATGATGCTACGCTTGACGGCTTCATCGTCCAAGACCGCCCAACTTGGTGGTTGGACCGCGGATTGGGAGCAATGGCATTGGGTGTATGCCTGGCAGCGCTGGGCTGGCTCACCTTTCAGAAATGGTTTACCAGGGGCTGATACGACAACTCAGCTGATCAATCAAATTTTAAGGCCTGATTTTACAAAGGAGACTGCCATGAAGATCTTTGTTCCCGGACGTATATGCCTGATGGGCGAACACTCTGACTGGGCTGGCGGCTACCGGCGCATCAACGCAGAAATTGAAAAGGGCTATACCCTGATTACGGGAACCAATCAGGGTATCCATGCTGAGGTGGAGCCACATCCAACTGCGTTGGTCTTGACCTCCGCGACACCCACAGGCGAACGTCATGGCCCTTACGAGATCCCCATGGAGCCCAAAGCATTGCTGGAGGAGGCGCACCGTGGTGGCTACTGGAGCTACATGGCCGGAGTGGCCTATCAAATCATGACCCACTACCACGTACGCGGACTGGTAATTGACAATTATAAGACTGATCTACCCATCAAGAAAGGCCTCTCGTCGAGTGCAGCAGTTTGCGTCTTGACAGCGAGGGCCTTCAACCGCACTTACGACCTCAAGATGACCACTCGCGGAGAGATGGAGCTGGCCTACCAAGGAGAGATCACGACCCCATCGCGCTGTGGTCGTATGGACCAGGGATGCGCCTTTGGCAACCGGCCTGTGTTGATGAGCTATGACGGCGACCACCTGGACGTAACGGAGTTGCAGAACCCGAATGATATGTTCTTTGTGATCGTGGATCTGCAAGCTAAAAAGGACACCATGGAGATTCTGGCCCGCCTGAATCGCAGCTATCCCTTTGCCGAGAATGAGCTTGAGCGGGGCGTCCAAGAGCTGTTAGGGCCGATCAACAAACGGGTGGTCCATCAGGCCGTTGAGACGCTCCAGAAAGGGGATACGGAACGACTAGGCGCCCTCATGGTCGAAGCTCAAGCTTTCTTTGATCGCTACGCAGCCCCAGCCTGCCCAGAGGAATTGACCGCTCCAGTGCTGCACCGTGTCTTGAACTACGAACCCCTCAAGCCGCACATTTGGGGCGGCAAGGGTGTCGGCTCGCAAGGCGATGGTACGGCACAGTTTATCGCGCGCAGCGAGGCCGATCAGCAGGCAGTGATTGAGATCATTGAGCGGGACCTGAAAATGCCCTGCCTCACCCTCACCTTGCGTACCGGACCTAAGGTGCGTAAGGCGGTTATCCCTGCAGCAGGTTTCGGAACGCGCCTCTTCCCTGCCACCAAGGCGACCAAGAAAGAGTTGTTCCCCATCATAGATAGCGACGGAATCGTCAAGCCCGCCATTTTGTTGATCGTCGAGGAAGCGATTGGAGCCGGGTTAGACGAGGTTGTCATCATCGTACAAGAGCACGATCTGGAGGCCTTTGAGGCTTTCTTCAATCAGCAAATTCCAATCGAGAACTACAACAAACTGTCACGCTCATCCCAGGAATACGCGCAGCGTATCCTGGAAATGGGCCGGCGTGTATCCTTTGTGATCCAACGCGTGCAAGAGGGATTCGGACACGCTGTCTACTGCGCACGGGAAGCGACTGGCAACGAACCCTTCCTACTGATGCTGGGAGATCATCTCTATCGCTCCTACGGTGAAAAGTCGTGCGCGCGGCAGCTGGTTGAGGCATATGATAAGCACGGGCTCAGCGTACTGGGCCTGCGCCACACCCCTGAGAATCAGATCGCCAACTTCGGGACCGTGACAGGAGTATGGATCGAAGATAAACACATGTTAAACATCACGGAGTTCGCTGAAAAACCGACGGTGGACTACGCAAGAAACAACTTGCGCGTGCCCGGCATGCCGGAAGATGAATATCTGACCGTATTTGGGCAATACATTATCAAACCGCAGTTGTTCGACTATCTTGAAGAGCATATTGCGCACAACGTGCGCGAACGAGGCGAGTTTCAGCTCACCTC
>CP070811.1:1620019-1624531 GCA_020343875.1 Anaerolineales bacterium
GACGGTTTCACCAGACTGGGTAGGGGCGACCGGCTGGTCACCCCTATATCATATGCCTACTTAGGGGGGCTAGGGTGTGACCTGCACCTTGATCGGGTCCCCCTTGCGCGCCCGCAGGTCGAAGATAGCGGTCGCGGCTTCGGACAGTGGCACAGCCTTGCTGACCAACGGCTCCAGGTTGAGCAAGCCCTCTTGGATCATGCGGATGGTCTGCGGCCAGACGCCAGGGGCCAGCCAGGAAGCACGGATTTCCTTATCGGCTTTGTGGAAAGCATCCGCCGGGACGTGGATCACATCGTCCGCGTTGGGGAGACCAAAGTGGACGAGGATCGCTCCACCACCGGTGATATCAATCGCCTGCTCGAACGCCTCGTTCGGGCCGGCCGGGTTGATCGCACGGTCGGCTAGCAGTCCGTGCGTCACATCGGCGATGGCAGCCTTCAGGTCCTTGACGTAGTAGGGTGACTTATCATCTTTGGTGTTGAAGATGTAGTCCGCGCCCCACTTGCGAGCTTCTTCCAGACGGTAGTCGCGAGTGCCGATCATGGCTACCTTGCCAGCGCCGGTCGCCTTGGCTATTTGCACCATCATGATACCGATCGGGCCGGGGCCGAAGATGGCCACGAACTGGCCCGGCTCGATGGCCAGCTTCTTCATGCCGTAAACCGCGCAGGCCAGCGGCTCGATAAACGCGCCGGCCGCGTAGGTGACCGCGTCGTCCAGCTTGAACAGGCCGGTGTAACGGGAGAGGGCATACTCGGCGAACGCACCGTCGGCGTTGACGCCCGGCACATACAGATTGGCGCACAGATTGGTGCGCCCGGCAGCGCAGGCGTAGCAAGCGTTGCAATGCTGCACCGGATTAACCACCACCCGGTCGCCGGGTTTGAACAGCCCCATGGACCTGGGGATGGCGCCGACTTCAACCACCTCGCCCGTGAACTCGTGACCCAGCACGATTGGCATCTTGTCCGTGGGGCTCAATCCGAAGAAGTACGAGATATCCGAGCCGCAGATGCCGCAGTTCTTCACTCGCACCAACACGTCGGCGTCGGACACCGGTGGAATAGGGATTTCTTCCAGTGTCATCTTTTCCGCTTCGTAAAAGACTTGGGCTTGCATTTTCTCTGCCATTTGGGTGCCTCCCTAATCCTGGCCGTACTTGGCGACCAGTTCGTCCATAAACTTCTTGGCCGGCGCCGTCGCCTCCAAGGCCTTGGGCCAGAAGCACAGATCCATGGGCCACCAGTCGTCCTCGTAGCCGGCGTCTTCGAGCGCCTTGACGATGGCGGGGAAATCTAACACGCCTTGGCCGAAGGGCGCGTGGGTACTGGTATCGTCGTGGTGCAGGGTTTCGTCAGAGTCGATGAAGTGGACGTGGCCGATCTTGCCGGTCAACATATGCGCAAACTGCACCACACCGCCGGGCAGCGTCTCCTTCTCACCCATCTGGCGAGACCCTACCACGGCGCACATGTGGGCGTGGCACGAGTCGAAGAGGACAGTGAAATTGGGATGGTCCACAGCATGTACCATACGGACCACCTCGCTGGGCTTGTTAAAGAGGAAGCCCGGCTCAAACTCCCACACGAACAAGACACCTTCGTTGGCAGAGACCTCAGCCGCCCGGCGCCAGATCTGAGCCACTCGCCAGAAGCAGGTCTCATAGTCCATCCCGCCCGGGATCTCGGTGGGGGGGCTGATGGTGTCCGTACGCAGCTTATTGGTGCCCAGGTCGTGGCAGATGTCCAAGTGCTGCAAAAGCACATCTATGTAGTCAGTGGGCTTGGCCAGTGCCGGCGGCACCTTACCGAATTCGGCCGCCAACGCCGAAACACCCAACCCGTGATCGTCCAGCAGTTTCTTAACCTCCAACCGCTTCTTCCGATCCTTGGCGTCCTCCAGGGAGAGGTGCGGTGCAAACGCGCCCATTTCGATGCCGTCGAACTCCATCTCCTGCAAGTGCTTCACCACTGTCGTCAGCGGGATGGGATCCTCGGCATATCCTCCCCAAATGTACGCCCAGGCGCCTACGGAAACCTTCTTTTTACCCATGATACACTCCTTTCTTCGCTATTTGTCTCTCGCGGCAGGTATGGAAACCTGCCCTACAGAGTTTAACCAGGTCTATACTCCGGAATCATTGGAACATCAAGATTAATATCCGGCCCGAAGAACTTGAAAATCATCAGGTCTTCGGAGCCAGTATTCTCGACTATGAGGGGCTGGGTCGCTTTGGCGTGAGAGACGAGGAGCTCATCGAACCCGAAATTGCCTGCTTCTACCTGGTGGCCGTCGTAGCTCCCCCGACCTCTCCACACCAGGATATTGTAAACACCGTTGTCCACACTGGTGAAACGCTGGCCCGGCTTGACCACCAGCCTCTTGCCGCTGAACTTGGTGGTGTTGTAATAGATCCAGTGTTCTGCGCCGCCCGCCTGCTCTGCCTCTTGGACCGGTTGCGGCGACGTGTGCCGGTTCTCGTAGAAGTAAGGATCGCCACTCACCTCCCAGTTGACATGATCCAGGACAGCCCGCTCCCCGCGTTTCTGGCGGTCTTCGGCCCGCACGTCCTTGTACAGCAAATCCTTGGAGATGATCTTGCCAGCCACCAGCGCCTGGAGCATGGCGAAAACGTCGGAATCCTCCTGAAGCTCGATGGTCAGAGCCGTGCCCGGGGCATGCAGCGCCCCGGAGGGCAAGTGGAAGCCCTCGCCAGGCACTAGCAGGTAGGCCCGGGAATGTCTTAAGATCAGGTCATTTTTCCAATCCACCAGGTAGGGCAGCAGCACCTCGTATTTCTTCTGCTCCACAATCGAGGGATGCACGCCAAAGAAGGTCTCCGGGTGGGGTCCCAAATCTACGTCCTCGGGGAAGTAGTAGGCCTCCTCTTTTGGGTTACGCCCGACCAGGGCTGCATCTTCCTTACGCTGGTGCAAGTGATAGGGAATGCGGGCGGCGAAGTCGTAGATCTTGGCCAGCCGACCCAAACCTTTGTGGGTCTTGGCATACTCTTCTCCCAAAATGGCCGGACCGGCGACCTCGGCTGCCTCTCTCAGCGTTATCCGTTCGTCACCTTCCAGGGCGATGTAGCTCAAGCCTTCATCTGGAGGACCGATCCGGTTGTCAGCCTTGGTTGTAGAGCCAATCCACCGCTCCGAGATCCAGCCCCGCTCGCCAGCGTCGTACTCCTCGTCCTTCAGCCCCAGACGGCGTCCAGGTGGCAGAAAGTCCCGAGCCACCCAGGCCGGTTCCAGCCTGAGGATTCCGTTGCTTTTGGCCAGCGCGTTCTCAACAATCTCTCGTTTTTTGTCCGTTGCCATTCCTTGTATATCGCCTCCTTCCAGTGCTTGAGGGTTCTTGAAAAGTGATTGCCGTGGGACACAACAGCGAACTTGGAATAAAACGAATGGCCAGGCAGGCCAAAAGTCCGTTGCCCGCAACGCCATAACCACTATTCATCAATAATATCACGCGGCTCTATGAGCAGCAAAATGCCATCAAGAATCTGGCGAACTCGCTTACGAGAAAGCGTGCCTATCCTCTCAACCAAGTCACTTTTGTCTACCGTGAACAACTGCGAAACATTCACCACGCTCTGCTTGGGCAAGTTCGCCTCATCTTCCTCCAGCAAAACATTGCCTGGGGCTTTGGCTCGCTTGGGGTTGGATGTCAGCGCACATACCACTACAGTGTTGAGCCGACTACGATTGAACACATTGTTCTGAATGACGACATGCGGATGACGATAGCCTGGCTCTGACCCCCTTGGCTCCCCTAAGTCAATCCAAAACACATCACCTTGGTTGATCACCACTGCCCCTCCACGAGTTGCCGGTGCCGTTGGCGCATTTTGTGTCGCACAGCCTGTTCTTCTGGGTCTGGCAAATCGTCATAGGCATCATTGATGGCGTCAAGCAGCTTTTGACTCTGGTAGCGCTGAATGAACTCCTCGACCGCTAAAACAAACAAGCGACTTCTCGAGATTTGTAGTTCTTGGGCCAAGGCATCAACTCGTTCAAAGAGAGATTGCTGCAAAGAAATCGCAGTTTTCACATTCGCCATTGGTTATACCCTCCTTTCTACAAATAGTATAACCTAATGGCTGCCGCCTGTCAATACATACGCGGCAACAAAAGGCCAACTTGGGCGTATTTACAGGTTCGGGGAGCATTGAGCCTATGCCTTTGCCGTATGCGGTGATCCTGAAGCCCAAGCCTAGATCACTTGGGTAATTCGCCAGGCGGCAACACCTGGCAGCCGGGTATGTCGCGCAACCCGCGCTCAGATCCAGGCGGCGAATACACGACCAGCAGGCGCATAGGCTCCCAGCCTGTGTTGACGGTCGAGTGATTCACGTCGGCTGGGATGAAGATGCTGGCCCCTGGCCGCACGCGGACCGGGGGCTGCTCATCCACCATCTGCTCGCCCTCCCCCGACATGACAAAGATGATCTCCTCCACGCCAGGGTGATTGTGACTCTCGTGGCCCTGTCCCGGGGCCAGCACCACC
>CP070811.1:1624631-1627854 GCA_020343875.1 Anaerolineales bacterium
GGCGCTGTCAAAAGCGGCGCGGACGATGGTGCCGGCGCCTGCCCGCAGTGTGTTAAAACCACCCCAAGTGCCAGCAACAGCAAGCCGATCAGCAAAAGTCTGATGGTGGCTTTCATTCTCTACCCACCTGTAACAATGAGTGCCCAGTCACACGGCGCTCCCTAAAGGTTCGATCACCGGCAAGCAGGTGACCGTCGCCTTCGCTGGTGCACCCCAACCAGGCCGACCAGAGCCAGCGGTAGGCTAGCCCCACCGCACATGCTTCTGCCGCCGGAGGGCTCCGGCGCCTGGGCTGCTTCAATCGGCGAAGAGGTGACCGCTGGTGGCGCAGCCGCAGTTGAGGATACCGTTGGAGATGGGGCAACGGCGGTGGGAGTGGTTGGCACGAGCATAGTAGGTTCGGGCATGGGCGTAACCCTGTGCGGAGCCGGAGGCGTCGCAGCCTGCGGCGGCTGACCATTCAGGTCCAGCCGGTAGACGCCCTCGCCTTCGGTGGCAGCGTAGAGGTGCTCCCCATCGGACGAGACGGTCAGCGCGTTGACGGCCCGGGTGCGCAGGCCAACATTGATAGGCGTCCAGGTCACGCCAGCATCGGTCGAACGATACACGCCGCTGAGACGGTCGGCAGCATACATTACCAGCGGATCAGTTGGGTCGAATAGAACGTCTGAAACACTGGCCTCCGGGTTCAATCCGGCCGACCAGGCTTGCCATGTCGCGCCGCCGTCCGTGCTACGGTACAGGCCACCAAAGGCAAGTCCCACATACACAATCTCCGGCTCGGATGGGTGTAACGCCACCGAAAGCGCTGTGGGGGATCCTCGCAGGCCCTGATTGAGGGCTGTCCAACTGACCCCGCCATCGATAGTCTTAAGTATGCCGTAGTTGCCGGTGGCGGCAACCACGACCTGCGGGTTGCGTGGGTCAACTGCCAGGCTAGTTACATTGGCGTCCTGTGAAAGAGCGTCGTTAGCCTCAATCCAAGTCGTGCCGCCGTCGTGCGAGAGGTAGATACCAGCAGCAGGCATTCGGTCGTCAAAGGTGCCGGCCGAATAAAAAGCCGCCGTACCGGCGTAGACGGTGTTCGGATCAGAGGGCGCAAACGCGATGGCTCGCCAGCTCATATTATCGCTTGGACGATGACTCGCCGGGCGCCAGGTCTGCCCGCCGTCAAGACTCTGGAGAATGACCCCGTTCCAGTGGGTGGCAGCCATTACATGCAGCGAATCGGTTGGATCGATGGCGGCAGTATACCATTCCATGGAAGAAGCGGGCGGGGTATTCAGCCCGATCCAATTGCTGCCGCCGTCGTTGCTGACAAAGATTCCGCTGCGGGCAGCAGCCAGGACTCGAGCCGCAGCAGTTTGATCCACGACGATGTCACGCACCTGGGCCCCGGTGTAACCCCGGCTGGCAACCATCCACGTACGGCCACCGTCGGTGCTTAAGAAATTGCCACCGCCATAGTTGTTGGCGAAGATGCGATCGGGATTACGTGGGTCTACCTGAAAGTCGATGGGGAATCCGGCCCGCACCCCTGGCGGGCCCCAGCCATCTTCGCCTCCCGAGACACGCTCCCAGGTACGGCCGCCATCCTGGCTACGATATACGGCGCCCGCGCTGCCAGCATAGGCAATGGCTGGATCCGAGAGGGCAAACTCGACTGCGTTGATGTTATCGTCCCGCAGCGTTTGCTGCCAGGACTCGCCGCCGTTGGTAGACAGGTATACCCCCGATCTGGCGAAGTATTGGTTGTTGCCCGTGCCAGCCAGCAAGGCCTCGGGATCCTGTGGGTTCATGAACAGGGTGCCCACGTACAAGTTCGCCAGCCCGCTGGTGATCTCGCCCCAGGTCTGGCCGCCGTCGGTACTCTTGATGATGCCCACGCCGCCAGGGGTGCCCGAGGCGGGGACCGAGTTGGCCGCTTCACGGTCGAAGATGCCGGTGGAAACGTAGATCACCTCGCCGTCACGGGGGTCAATCCAGACGTAGCGGGCCAGGTTGTCGCCGCGCCAGACGGCGGTCCAGTTCTGGCCACCATCCGTGGTCTTGTAGACCACACCCTGGACCATATCAAACTCGCGGCCACTGCGCTCCTGCTTGGCCCATGCCCAACTGGATAGCTCGGCGGCCGCGTAGACGATATCGGAAGAACGAGGGTCCACCGCGAAGCCGCGAAAGGTAATGCCCTCCCGCTCGACAACGCCTTCGTCCATCTCGACCCAGGTGTGGCCCCCGTCACTGGACTTGAAGATGCCACGCACATTCTGGGTGCCGATCCAAATGGTATCGTAGTTATGGGGATCTATGGTGAGACAGAAGACGGGAATGGCGTCGCCCGATTCACCGGCCCGGGTGGTTATCCCCTGGTTCGAGGGAGACCAGGTAGCCCCGCCGTCGGTGCTCATAAAGACACCGGCCCAGGCGTCGGTGACGTACATGATGTCTGGGTCGTCGGGCCGCATGCGCACGTCGTAGCCCAGGCCGCCCAGTGGGCCGCCGGTGCGCACCCATGTGAAGCGTGCGTCAGGCGTCGGTGTGGGGCTGGGTGCCGGACCATAGACGAGTATATCGTCCACGTAGGCCAGGCTATCCTCCAGCGTCTCGAAGGCGAAAGAGCCGCCTGGCAAGGGATCGGGATCAGAGTATTCCCATTCTACCTGGCCGTCCACCAGGAAATGCAGGTGGGCTCCTTCTCCCACAATCTCGACTTGGTGCCATGTTTCCGGCTCATGACGTGTAGCGTTGCCCACCAGCCCATTCAGAAAGACATCTGGCCAGTACTGCTTGTTCAAATCGGAGCCGCCTTCGTGGAAGCCGATGAAGTAGCGCCCGGCATCATTCAGGCGGTAGACCAGGTGAACCCTTCCCCGCACAAGCTTGAGCCGGAACTGGACCCGGAAATCACCATCATAGCCAAACTCGGGGCGGGCCCAGTGGTGTCCTTCTCCGGCCAACACCCAATTCCCCCCGTCCGGGACGATCTCCCAGCCAGGTTCCAACTCCCAGCCCTCGGCTCGGCCGCCATCAAAGTTCTCTTCGTAAAGAACCACCTCGCCAAGGCTTTGCGCCACAACGGGAGCCGAGAAGCTAAGCAACACAACAGCCAAGCCACAAAGAAGGCAAAGGATTGCCGAGCGATTCATCTCAGGATTCTACCTCCTTCTAGCTGGCTCTATGGCACCGGCTCGATGAAGCGATCCAGGGCCCGGCTGCCCACAAA
>CP070811.1:1627954-1630559 GCA_020343875.1 Anaerolineales bacterium
ACCAGCAGGGAGAACGTCGAACTATGTCTTTTCCACTCAGTTATAAACCCGACGGTTATTTTGTGTTGGAACGGTTGCGGCGTTTGTACCAGGATCGGGACCCAAGCATCATCCTGGCTTCTATGGAGATTCCCAGCCCCGCTCTGAGAGAGATGGGGGTCACGCATCCGGCCGGATTCTGCGAGTATCCGGACCCCCGCCAACGGGCCAGGTTCTGGGATGCCCGCTTTCTCGAGAAGATCGATGTGCGCGACGACTCCATCCCCAGTGCCTACCTGAGTGAAATGGACCAGGGTCTGTATGGCGGTCTAGTAGGGGGCGAGGTGCGCTTCTTATCCGACCCGGACATGGGATGGGTTTCCTCCATGTGCAAGCCGATACTGAATGACTGGGCGGACTTCGACCAACTGGCCCCCTTTGACTCGACCGACCAAAACAATAAATGGTTGGCGCGCTATGTGCGCCAGCTGGATATCTTTGTGGAAGAATCGCGCGGCAAGTGGGGAATCAGCCATTTTATACTGATTGATAGCCTCAACTTTGCATACGAGCTGAGGGGGGCTACCGAGACCTACTATGGGGTGATCGATCATCCGGAAACGATTAAGCAAGTCATCGATTACGCCTTCGACCTGAATGTCAAAGTTCAGAACATTCTCTTTGAACGGGCCCCCCTTCTGGAGGGGGGCACCTGCAGCAACTTTGCCGGTTGGATACCTGGCCGTATCGTGTCGGAAAGTATCGATCCTTTCCATATGACCTCGGTCGACTACTTCGAAGAATGGGGACGAGAGCCGGCCGAAAGAATACTGGCCCAATTTGACGGAGGGGTGATACATATCCATGGCAATGGCCGCCACTTGTTCCGAGCTGCTTCCACTATCAAGGGCTTGAAGGCGATCCTGCTGGGAGACGACAAGGGATTCCCGCCTGCCTATGAGATTCTGGGCCAGGTAAGACGGCAGGTGGGCGATGTGCCGCTCATCGTTTTCGACGTGGAGTATGCAGATTTCTGCCGGGCGCTTAAGGAGCAGCGGCTGCTGGGCGGCGTTTTCTATCACGTCAAGAACGTTCCGGACGTAGATTCTGCGAATCGGTGTATGGACCGGGTAAGAGAGTACAAGCTGTGAGGCGAGGGGAGATTACTCCGCGCGAGCGGGTCAAACTGGCTCTGCGGCATCAGGAGACCGACCGGGTGCCGGTTGATTTCCTGGCGACACCAGAGTCCTGGGCCAACCTGAAAGAGTTCCTGGGTTTACCCAACTCAGAGGCTGTTTTGAAGTACTTGGGGATTGATGTGCGCCACCCTCGCCTGCGCTACGTGGGCCCGCCTTTGCCCACCTGCCCTGATGGCAGCTATAGAGACGCCTGGGGAATTACCTGGAGCCCGGTCTCCTATACCGGCGGCGTCTATTACGAGCCTACCGGCCATCCATTGGGCGCCATCAAGGATGCCAGTCAGTTGAAAGACTACCCCTGGCCTGACCCCGACTGGTGGGATGTGGATTCCCTGGCGGGACCTATTCAGGCTTGGGACCAGGAGACAGAGTATGCCATCTTCCTTGACGATTTTGGCGACCCAGGCGGCTTCTATGAGATCGCGAACTATATGCGGGGTATGCAGCAGCTCTTCATGGATATGGCGCTCAGCCCGGACATCCCCTTCCAAATGATGCGCCGCATAAGTGACGTCTTTATCGTGCTGGCAGAGAGAGTGTTGACCACTTTGGGGGATAGGGTAGACCTTATCTGGACCAGTGATGATATTGCCCATCAGCAGGGTATGATGATGTCGCTGCCTATGTGGCGAGAGTTGATCTTTCCGCACCACGAACGCTTCAATCGCCGCGTACATGAGTTGGGGGGTCAGGTCATGTATCATTCCTGTGGCTCGATCGTTGATGCTATGCCCGGCCTGATCGAGATGGGCATTGACGTATTGGACGTGTTGCAGTTTTCTGCCGCCAACATGAACCCGGTCGGGTTGAAATCAGCCTATGGCCATCAACTTTGCTTCCACGGCGGAGCCGACGTGCAACAACTCCTCCCGCATAGCACCCAGCCAGAGATCAGGACGGCCATCAGGGGAATCATCCAGATCATGGGGCAGGGGGGAGGGTTCATCCTGTCACCAAGCCACGCTGTGCAGGTAGATACGCCACCCGCCAACATCGTCGCCATGTACCAGGAGGCTGGTAGCTTGATGGACAGCTTGCCAGGTACTGTCGACTCTGTGGATGGCGGCTCACACTACGGGCCCGCTCCCTTGGGATCGTCGTCTATGCAACTTTAGGGACCACCCAATCGTGACAATTGCCAGTCGTGTCAAACGCAAACCATTTGACCTACCTGAGCGAAGGAATTACGCTCGTAAACAAGAAAGGAATATACTATGATCAGGCCCAAAGTTGGTTTTATTGTTTATGGCGTGCATAAGGACGGGCTGCTGGACCCTATGGGCACGCCATTTATTGACGATCAACTCATCGCTAATGCGAAGAATGCGCTTCGAGATGCGGGCCTTGAGCTTGTGGAGCACGACATCATTCTGGCCAGCAAGCGCGAGGCCAGAGAATGTTTTGCCAAGTTCAAAAAGATGGATGAC
>CP070811.1:1630659-1635283 GCA_020343875.1 Anaerolineales bacterium
CTACGCCAGGGCCGGTGTTTCACTGGGATCAGGCGCCTTACTCATCTGCGATCACGATACGTGCGTGGTCGACCTGGCAAAAGTGCTGCTCAACTTCTTCAGGAATGAGAGTTGCGGTAAATGCACACCCTGCAGAGTGGGTACCCAACGCGCCCACCAGATTCTGGCTTCCATTGCCGATGCCCGGGCGACTTCACGCGATTTGGAAGACCTGCAAACGCTGAGCGACAACTTGAGCAAACTTTCCCATTGTGGGCTGGGACAAACAGCTGGCGTGCCCATTCGCGACATTTTCAGACACTTCAGAGCAGAAGTCGAAGCCCATGTTCAACTGCAGGTGTGCCCGACCGGTGTCTGTTCGATGAGCAGCCGGCTGGAGAGAGTGGCCTAGGCAGAAGAGGACGAACAATGATCAGCGTGACGATTGACAGCGCAAAGCTCGAAGTGCCCCAGGGCACGACCATATTGCGGGCTGCAGAGATGGCAGGCATCCAGATACCAACCCTGTGCAACCATCCATGTGTGACGCCATACGGCGGCTGTCGCCTGTGCTTGGTTGAAGTCGAGGGAGCTCGTACTTTACAGCCCTCTTGTACCCTGCCAGTCAGCAACGGCATGGTCGTACACACCGATACTCCCCAAGTGCGCCAGGCGCGCAAATTCGTGCTGGGCCTTCTCTTCAGCGAACGCAACCACTTTTGTATGTATTGCCAGATGAGCGGCGGCGACTGCGAACTGCAGAACGCTGCCTACAGCGAGGATATGACCCACTGGCCGCTACAGCCAAATTGGCAACCCTACCCGGTTGATGGCTCACACAAGCACATCGTATTGGATCATAACCGGTGCATTCTTTGCCGTCGTTGCGTGCGAGCTTGTGGGGAGCTGGCCGGTAACTTCACCCTGGGGGTCAGAGAACGAGGGTTCAACACCATACTGGTGGCAGATTTGGATGTACCCTTGGGCGAGAGCACCTGCGTGTCCTGTGGCACCTGCCTGCAGGTTTGCCCCACCGGCGCCCTCATAGACAGAGTGAGTGCTTATCGGGGGCGAGAGGCGGACGTCGAACGCATCAAGAGTATCTGCATCGGATGTAGTGTGGGCTGTGGCGTTGAACTGGTCGTCCGCGACAACCATTTGTTGCGAATTGATGGCGCCTGGGACGCCCCGGTGAACCAAGGGCTTTTGTGCCAGGTGGGGCGTTTCCAGGAACTGAACCAAAATCGGGAACGAATCCTGACCCCCCTGCTACGCCAGAACGACACACTCAGGCCAGTCACATGGGAAGAGGCATTGAGCCACGTCGCCGATATGCTGAAGCCGCTGACCGGACCAGACGGATCTGGTATTGCCGCCCTGGCCTCAACTCGGCTGTCTAGTGAAGCCCTCCACCTGTTCAAGCAACTCTTCGCCGAGAAGCTTGGTAGCCAGATGGTGACTGGCATCGAGGAGGGGGTGACGGTGGCCCTGTCAGGGCAAGTAGCGCAGGAGATCAACAAGCCTTTTGAGAAGGATTTGGAAGCGCTCAAGTCAGCAGACTGCGTGGTCGCGATTGGCGTGGACCTGGTCGCAAACCACCAGGTGGCCGGGTTCTTCGTCAAGCGCGCCTTGCCCAATGGGACCAAGCTGATCGTGATCGATCCCCACCAAAACGGCCTGCACGAATTGGCGGATTATGTACTCCGCCCGCGGAAAGGCACCGACCATGACCTGCTACTGGGAATAATGTCGGCTGCCCTCAGCCTGGGGCTGGTCAAGCACGCCCCAGCCTCTCGGTCTGATCTGACGGAACAAACCCTGGCAGACATTAGCCAGACGACCGGCATCGCTTCACAGATCATCCGGGATGTGGCCCATATGATTGCCTCTTCTCACAAGCCAGTCTTTGTCTACGGCAAGGGCGTTACTGGACAAGACTCCCCACAGGCCCTTAAGACATTGATCGAATTGGCAAGCCTGCTGGAGGCCTCGAATGCAGGTCAAATTGCTGTCATCGGCACCAAAGGACAGGCAAATAGCTTGGCGGCCTATTTGTACGGTCTGGACCAGGTATTTGAATTGGACGGCCACCAGGCAGTCTATCTGGCCTTGGCAGATGACAAAGTCAGCCAGCGCTTGCAGAATCGTCTGAAATCGGCCCCATTCATTGCCGTGCAGGCCAGCTACGTGTCGCCATTGACCGAAATGGCTGATGTCGTGCTGCCAGTCGGAATATGGGCAGAGCAGGCAGGACATTATCTGAACCTGGAAGGCAGGTTGCAGAAAGCTCACCGGGGCCTGACCCCTCCACCCGGAGTCTGGCCCAACACCAGGGTCTTGGAGGCACTGGCCGCCACCATGAGGTTTGTGCTGGATAGCGACTGGAAGAAAGCCCTCCAAGGCCGAGTCCCTACCTCGGCAATTAGCGTTCGGTCGTGAGGTGCCCTGGGTATTACGGGCAAAGGAGCGTTGAGATGACAAAACCTAAGGTCGCCAGCGATTGGCTGGCAGCGTGTGCCGGATGCCACATGTCATTGTTAGACATTGACGAACGCATTGTGGAGATTGCAGAGCTGGTTGACATCCGTGCCACGCCCATCACTGACCTCAAAAAACCGGATGAGGACGGAGTTGCTGTTGGAATCTTGACCGGCGCAGTCAACACCACCACCAACCAGGAAGTTGCCCACCAGATGCGAGAGCGCTGCCAAATCCTGGTATCGATGGGAGATTGCGCTGTCTTTGGTGGCGTGGTCGCCATGCGCAATTTTTTCAAGCTAGAGGACGCATTGCGCAGAGCCTATGTGGAGACCGAAAGCACTGACGAGGAAGGCAAGGTGCCTGGTAGCCCCGAGCTTGGGGTCCCCACGCCAGTTCGGGCAGTGCACGAGGTGGTTGATGTGGACATCTTCATCCCAGGATGCCCGCCGGATGCCGATGTAATCTACTATGCCCTGAGTGAACTGGCTCAAGGGCGCACACCGGTAATTAAAGGCGACAAGCTACACTGGCATTGATGAGGAGGAGAAATACATATATGAACAGGCGGAAGCTCACGATCGAGCCAGTCACGAGAATTGAAGGGCATGCCAAGGTCACGATTCATCTGGATGAGGCCGGTAACGTCGAGCAAGCGTATTTTCACGTCAACGAATTTAGAGGCTTCGAGAAGTTTTGCGAGGGCCGGATGTACTTCGAGATGCCTTCCATCACACCTCGCATCTGCGGAATTTGTCCGGTCAGCCATCACCTGGCCGCAGCCAAGGCGTGCGACCAGGTAGTAGGTGCGCCGCCACCCCGCCCTGCCCATCTGCTGCGAGACTTGATGCATATGGGGCAGGTGATCCAGAGCCATGGCATGCACTTCTTTGAGCTAGCCGGGCCCGATCTGCTGTTGGGCTTTGACGCTGATCCTGCCGGGAGAAACGTGGTCGGCCTGATACAAGCCAACCCCGAGCTGGCAGTTAAAGCGGTCAGACTGCGTAAGTTCGGGCAAGAGATCATCCGCATTCTGGGCGGCCGCAAGGTTCACCCCAACTTCGCCGTACCCGGCGGGGTCAACAAAGCCTTGAAGCAAACTGAGCGCGACACCATCCTGGCCGATGTGGATCAGGCCCTGGAGACCATTCAACTCGGCCTGTCGGTTATGAAAGACTGGATAGAGAAGAATCAAGAAGACATCCAAAAGTTCGCCGTCTTCCAGTCAGGCTATTTCAGCCTGGTTACCCCAGAGGGCGGCCTTGAGCTTTACGATGGAGACTGCCGACTAATTGATGCCAATGGGAATCGTCTAGAACAGTTCGGCGGCCGCCATTACCTGGACCACATCGCCGAGCACGTCGAAGACTGGTCCTACCTGAAGTTCCCCTACTACAAGAAGATGGGTTGGCCCCATGGCACCTACCGCGTCGGCCCTTTGGGGCGCCTGAACGTGGCAGACAAGATTGACACGCCCTTAGCCAACCAAGAGCTCAAAGCCTTCAAAGCACTTAACGCCGGGAAGCCGGTGGAGAATACGCTTTACTTCCACTATGCGCGCCTCATTGAGGCCATATTTGCCGCGGAACGAGTCAAAGTGTTGTTGGATGACCCCGACATCTTGAGCACGGAGATTCTGAATACCCGCCACGCATACACAGGTGAAGGCGTTGGGGTGATTGAGGCTCCACGCGGAACATTGTTCCACCACTACTGGGCCAACCCCAACGGGCAACTGGAGCGGGTTAACCTGATCGTGGCCACCGGTCACAACAACTGGGCCATGAGCAAGGCGGTGGACAGTGTGGCCAAGACCTACATTGCGGGTGGTCAAGAAGTCACCGAAGGGCTCTTGAACCGTGTCGAAGCCGCCATACGCGCCCATGATCCTTGCCTGTCTTGCTCCACGCACGCCCTGGGCCAGATGCCCATCGTGGTGGACGTGTGCGACTGGCAAGGTACACCCATCAAGAGACTGAAGCGAGACGGGCGCTGAAGATTTCGTCACACACTGGCTCGTGGAACGCTCTGGTCTAACCTCAGAGCGTTCTTATTTTGGCCACCCTGCGGGTTTCGGCTGACGCTTGCGGCGGCGCCCGTCGCAGCCCCGAGTTATTGTCTATTGGGCAAACATATGCTAGACTCTGCGGAATGGCCGTTGTGGCAC
>CP070811.1:1635383-1638326 GCA_020343875.1 Anaerolineales bacterium
CCAGGAACACTTGGCACGCGCTGCCGGAGCCGACGCAGTGCTCCAGGCTGGCTTCGCCACGGAGACTTTCTTCAGTACTATTGATCGGTTATTGGTGGATCAGGCCATTAACTGATCTCTTGCATCGGGTTGCCTGGTCTTCACACGGCTGCGCTTGGGCTTGGCCTCTCAGACTTTGGGCAGGCTGTTCGAACCCGCGTCATTTACTGAACAGCCAACCTTGCCTCACATTCACACCGGAAAAGAGTTGGAGTAGGTAAGAACTTCCCCTGGTCCTTCCCAGGGCCTAATCGGTTAGAGCCGGGGGCAGGTAATGGGTGACCAGCCACGAGCTGGCTTCGAAGAAGGCGTAGGTACGCCGTAGAGGACCGGCGGCCAGCTCGCCCACGGGCTTGACGCTGGCCCGATAAACGACCTGCTCGATCTCTTCGATACGATCCAGGAGTTCGCTAGGCGACCCCGGAAATGATAAATCGGCGTAGGTAGAGGCGGGCTGGGGAAAGGTGATGACCTGGGCCGGCAGGCGTGGCACAGCCCCCATGGCCACCAAGGCGTGTTGGTAGGCGATCACCTGATCCTCCACTAACTCGACCTGGTCGCCCGGGGTCATCAACAAGCCCATGGCCTCGACCCATGCCCAGTTGAGCAGCACATGCTGGATCAGTTCGCGCAATTCCCCCAATTCCAGTGGCAAGGGCATGCGTTGGCTGAGCACGAAGCCCTCGCGCACCTCCCCCATATGCTCCAGTGTCTGAGAAAGTTGGCGCTGCCGTTGCTGGAGGGAGGAATGCCGGGGATGATGCACAGATTCGAACAAAACCTGGTGCGTGGTTTTAATCACCCTGGCCAGGGTACGCAGAGACTGTCTGGCCGCCCCTGCATCCTCAAGTCTGGACATCATACCTCCTGGGTCGCCTAGCCACCTTGCTGAGGTGTCTGGATTGGATGTGGGGCGGCATTCCTATGCCGCCCCACGTTTGAGTAGACTCCGTGCACTGGTTAGAGCCAAATGGCCTGGGCCCTTGTGCGATCGTCTTTAGTAATCAGGCATAGGAGGTGCGGCAGGCTTCTCCTCTTCGGGGATGTCGGTGATGAGCGCTTCGGTGGTCAGGATCATAGCCGCGATGGAAGCCGCGTTCTCCAACGCACCCCGAGTCACCTTGGCCGGGTCGATGATGCCGGCCTTGACCATATCCCGGTATTCACCTGACATCACATCGTAGCCCAAGCGAGTGCTCTTCTTTTCCGTCTGGCGGCGACGCACTTCCTGGACCACCACCGCGCCGTCCATACCCGCGTTGCGGGCGATGCCTCGCATAGGCTCCTCCAGCGCACGGCGTAGCATATTGACGGCGGTGGCCTCATCCGCGTACTCCGTCTCGACCTTGTCCAGGGCAGAGATGACGTTGAGCAGGGCCACGCCACCGCCAGGCACGATGCCTTCCTCGACGGCGGCCCGGGTGGCGCTCAGGGCGTCCTCCACCCGATGCTTCTTCTCCTTCAGCTCGACCTCGGTGGCGGCGCCCACGCCGATAACGGCCACGCCGCCGGCCAACTTGGCCAACCGCTCCTGGAGCTTCTCCTTGTCGTAGTCGCTGGTGGAGATGTCGATCTCGGCCTTGATCTGGTTGATGCGGCCCTTAATCGCTTCTTCCGTGCCAGCGCCGCCTACGATGGTGGTGTCTTCCTTGGTGGAGACTACCTTGTCACAGCGGCCCAGGTCGTTGAGGGTGGCGGTTTCCAGCTTGCGGCCGGTCTCCTCGCTGATGACGGTGCCACTGGTCAGGATGGCCAGGTCCTGCAGCATGGCCTTGCGCCGGTCGCCGAAGCCGGGGGCTTTGATGGCCAGCACGTTGAAGGTGCCACGCAGCTTGTTGAGGACCAGGGTGGCCAGCGCTTCGCCGTCCACGTCCTCGGCGATGACCACCAGGTTACGCTTGCCGGTCTGGATCAGCTTTTCCATAAGGGGCACAATGTCGCTGGCGGCGCTGATCTTCTTCTCGTGGATGAGGATGTAGGGCTCTTCCAGAGAGGCTTCCATGGCCTCGGGGTTGGTGATGAAGTAGGGGGAGATGTAGCCACGGTCGAACTGCATACCCTCCACATACTCGGTCTCGAAGGCCAGGCCCTTGCTCTCCTCGACGGTGATGACGCCGTCCTTGCCCACCTTGTCCATGACCTCGGCGATCAGTTCGCCGATCTCGCGGTCCTGAGCGGAGATGGAGGCCACGCTGGCGATCTCGTCCTTGGTGCTGATGTCGATGGCCATGTCCCGGATGGCCTGGGCCACAGCGTCGGTGGCCTTCTCGATGCCGCGCTTGAGCAGCATGGGGTTGGCCCCGGCGGCCACGTTCTTGAGGCCTTCGGTGACCAGGGCGTGAGCCAGCACGGT
This sequence comes from Anaerolineales bacterium, assembly GCA_020343875.1. GTDB lineage: Bacteria > Chloroflexota > Anaerolineae > 4572-78 > NAK82. The sequence goes on from CP070811.1 coordinate 1,637,776, forward strand.
GGCGGTGGTGGTGCCATCGCCGGCGATGTCGTTGGTCTTGGTGGCGGCTTCCTTGAGGAGTTGGGCGCCCATATTCTCGTAGGGGTCCTCCAGCTCGATCTCCTTGGCCACGGTGACCCCGTCGTGGGTGACGGTGGGCGCGCCCCACTTCTTGTCCAGGGCCACGTTGCGCCCCTTGGGCCCCAACGTGGTGGATACTGCCTGGGCCATGGTGTCAATGCCGACCTTCAGACGGCGGCGTGCATCATCTTGAAAGACTAGTTGCTTTGCCATTGCCAGAATTCCTTTTACTTATTCTGTTCTACCGTAAAATTGCCAGGATGTCGCTTTCGGGCATGATCAGGTATTTGTTGCCATCGTGCTTAATCTCGGTGGCCGCATACTTGGCGAACAGTACCCGGTCGCCAACATCCACATCCAATGGCTGGCGCTCCCCTTTGTCATTGCGGATGCCTGGCCCCACGGCCAAAACCTTGCCTTCTTGGGGCTTCTCTTTGGCGGTCTCGGGCAGGATGATGCCCGAGGCAGTCATTTCTTCTCGCTCGACCGGC
>CP070811.1:1638426-1648908 GCA_020343875.1 Anaerolineales bacterium
CGACGCTTGGAACGCCAGTATTGAGGGCTGGACGTATGTCACCGGCACCGACCTGGCCCGGCAGGTGGGCGTGGAGGGCTACTATGTGCGGATCGCCCCACCCGAGGCAGCTGAGGCCGCCTCGCCAGCCGGGGGATTCGTACCTATCAAGAACCGTCCTCCAGGGCAGAGTGCCGAACCGGCTGCCCATCTGGTCAGCCCTGATGCGCTGGCATTGGTGCGCTTTGGCTTGCGGGCGCCAGACCACCCTGGCGTCCTCAACACGGTCAAGGTGATTGACAATTTGCTGAGGGTGGAGACGCCCTATGGTCCGGCCTGGCGCCGCTACAATGACGATGGCTACGGGGAGCATGAGGATGGTTCGCATTTCGATGGCACTGGCGTGGGGCGAGCCTGGCCGCTGCTAACCGGTGAGCGTGCCCACTACGAGCTGGCTGCCGGCCGCCGCCAGGAGGCAGAGCGGCTGCTGCGAGCTCTGGAAGCCTTCGCCAACCAAGGTGGGATGATGCCCGAACAGGTTTGGGATGTGCCCGACATCCCTGAGCGGGAGCTCTTCTTCGGCAAAGCGTCGGGCTCGGCCATGCCTTTGGTATGGGCACACGCCGAGTACGTCAAATTGTGTCGCTCTCTGCGCGAAGGACGGGTGTTTGACTTGCCGCCTCAGCCTGTGCAGCGCTACCAGGTGGAGGGTACTGGCTCACCCTATACCCTCTGGCGCTTCAACCACAAGTGCCGGGTTATCCCCGCCGGCAAGTCGTTGCGCCTGGAGGTATTAGCGCCTGCCGTCGTCCACTGGAGCACCGATGGCTGGCGAACCAGGCGTGAGCTGAAAGCGCAAGATACCGGCTTGGGTGTGCACATAGCAGATTTGCCCACCGACGACCTGAAGATTGGGACGACGGTCGTCTTTACCTTCTACTGGCCCGATGTGGGACATTGGGAGGGGATCGATTTTGATGTGGAAATTGAATAGCCCGGATAGAGTGCGTTCTGATCATCGACGGAGAAGACGGACTATGCGGCGTCGCTGGGTTTTATGGCTGTTGATCATCGCCTTCTTGTGGGTGGTGGTCAGCCGGTTTACCGAAATCCAAAAACTGATCCACACACTCGCCCAGGGCCAGTGGCAATGGGTGCTGGCGGCAGCCTTCCTGCAGGTTGTGTATTACGTCGTATATAGTGTGCTATACCAGGCTTCTTTTCATACGGTAGAAGTCAAGAGTCGGGTGCGCGACTTGCTGCCGGTGGTGCTCAGTTCCATCTTTGTCAACGTAGTGGCACCCAGCGGGGGCGCCAGTGCAGCAGCCCTGTTCGTAGACGACGCTGCCCGGCGCGGACAATCGGCAGCCCGGGCCGCCGCTGGCACGTTGTTGGTGCTGGTGGCCGACTTCACGGCCTTTACGTTGGTGTTGGTCGTCGGCCTGGCTTATTTGTTCCTGCAGCATGATCTCAAAGTCTACGAGATCATAGGCACGCTGGTTTTGCTATTGATCATCGGCGGGCTAACCGGCGTATTGCTCTTGGGCCTGTGGCAACCGGATCGCCTGCGCCGCTTGCTGGGGTGGTTGCAGCGTACTCTCAATCGTCTCACCGACTGGTTTCGACGTCCATCTCCGCTGAACGGCGATTGGGCCGACAGGAACGCGGCCGAATTTACGCAGGCAGCCTCAACCATCACCGCCCATCCGCGACGCTTGGTCCGCACCCTGGCCACGGCGCTGGCCGCTCACCTGGCCGATCTGGCCAGCCTCTACGCCCTCTTTCTGGCTTTTCACCAGCCCATCAAGTTCGGCCCGCTGGTGGCTGGTTTTGCCATGGGCATCCTATTCATGGTGGTCACACCTATCCCCATGGGGATTGGCGTGGTCGAAGGGGTGATGCCGCTGGTTTATATCTCGCTGGGTGTGCCAGGCGAGGCGGCCACGGTAGTCACCTTGGCCTTCCGAGGCTTGACCTTCTGGCTGCCTTTTTCCATCGGCTTCTTGCTCTTGAGGCGAGTGAAGGCCTTTGGGGCTGAGGAATATTCGCGGGCGGAAAGTTGGAGTGTGCGTGCCGCGGCTCTGCTCACCGGCCTGGCCGGCCTGGTCAGCGTTCTGTCGGCAGTCACCCCCTCCCTGGCCGAACGTCTGGCAGTGCTGGAGCGATTTTCGCCGCTGGCAGTCCGGCGTGGCGGTCATCTGACCGCCGCACTGGCCGGGTTTGCCCTCATTGCACTGGGCGGCAGCCTTTGGCGCCGCAAGCGAACCGCCTGGTTGCTCACGCTGGGGGCCCTGGTGGTTTCCACTCTCAGCCACCTGATCAAGGGGCTCGACTACGAGGAGGCCATTCTGGCGGCGGCGGTGGCGCTTTGGCTGCTTTCTCTGCGGGCTCACTTCCACGCCCGCTCCGATCCTCCTTCCATTGGCCAAGGGTTGAGGGCGTTGGTTGCGGCCTTGCTCTTTACCCTGGCCTACGGCTTGATGGGATTTTACCTTCTGGATCGCCATTTCAGCGTCAATTTCAGTTTGGGCGCCGCTCTCAGGCAAACCGTGATCATGTTTTCCCAGTTCTACGATCCTGGCCTGGAGCCCATCACCGGTTTTGGGCGCTACTTCGCCGGTTCAATCTACGTGGTTGGCGCCGCCACCTTCGCTTACGCGCTGCTCATGCTCCTTCGGCCCGTACTGATACGCCAGCCAGGCAGCCTGGCGCAGCGAGAGCGGGCTCGGGCCATCGTCGAAGCGCACGGCCGCTCATCGCTGGCGCGCTTTACCCTCTTCCATGACAAGTCCTACTACTTCAGCCCCGGCGGCTCGATGATCGCCTATGTGGCTAAAGGGCGCATTGCGCTGACGCTGGGCGACCCGATTGGCCCGGTGGAGGACGCACCGGCGGCCATCGCCGGCTTCCAGGCCTACTGTTCCCAAAATGACTGGCGGCCCGCTTTCTATCAGACCCGATCAGATTACCTGGAACACTATAGGACGGCCGGTTTTGAGTCGCTGTGCATCGGGCACGAGGGGATTGTAGACCTGACCAGCTTCACGCTGGCGGGAGGGGGCAGTAAATCGCTGCGATCAGCTGTCAACCGCCTGACCAAACTCGGCCATCGGGCCGAGGTGCACCAACCACCGCTGCCCCATGAGGTGCTGCACGAGTTGCAGATCATTAGCGACGAGTGGCTGACAATGATGCACGGCACGGAGAAAAGCTTCTCGTTGGGCTGGTTCGATGATGATTACATCCGCAATGGCCCGGTCATGGCGGTTTACACCCCCGAAGGGGCGATCATCGCTTTTGCCAATATCGTGCCCGAGTACCAGCTCAACGAAGCCACCGCAGACCTTATGCGACATCGCCGTGAAATAGAAAACAGCACCATGGAGTTCCTGTTCGTGGCCCTTTTCGAATGGGCCAAGTCACAAGGGTACGCCAGCTTCAACCTGGGGCTCAGCTCCCTGTCCGGCGTGGGTGAACATCCCGGCGATCCGGCGGTCGAGCGCGTCCTGCATTACGTCTACGAACACCTCAATCAGTTCTACAGCTTCAAGGGGTTACACGCCTTTAAGGAGAAATTCCATCCCCAGTGGTCGCCGCGCTTCCTGGTTTATCCTGGTCCGGCCAGCCTGCCCGCGGTGGCCGTAGCTATGATCCGCGCTGATTCGGGGGATGACTTTGTGCGCGATTATTTCAGAGGTTTGGTTGGGGAGCGCTTCAGGCGCCTTGAGAAGGGTTAGGTTCCCCTGTTTTCAAAGGAGGTTTTTCAACTATGAGCACTGGTGGCGAGCCTAATCTGCCTGGCAACAGGAGACGCGTGCGTCGGCTTGTCGCAAGCCTGGCGTTGATCATACTCGCGGTGTTTTTATTGATCAGCGCGGGCCTGTTCGTCGCCACCCGTCGTCCGCAGCGCCTGCCGGAGTACGCCAGCCAGCTGGGCTCCCTGCCAGGCTTTGAGCAGGTGGCTCAGCCCGGCTTCGACGACCAGGGGCGGGCGCGGGCGGCTGACTCGGCCTGGTCTATGCGCTACTTCCAGGCTGACGGGGCCAGCACTGGCTACCTGTACGTAGGCACCGACAACAACATCCTGGGCCTGACCATGGCCGCCTTGCGCAAGCCCAGGGGAGGTGAGACACAACTCCCGGTCCAGCCGCCCCAGATCCGCCGTTACCGGCCCGACTTGGGGGCCCAGACCTGGGAGGTGGTTCTGGATTATGCCGACCACGAGCAGTCGCCCTACCTGAACGAAGGTTTCCGCTCCATGGGCATCTACAAGACCAAAGCCGATGGGAAGACGTACCTTTATGCAGGCACTATGGCCGCCCACAGCCCGGAGGTATGGCGCAGCGCCAGTGGCGACCCGGATAGTTGGGAAAAGGTGTTTACGTTCCCCAATGAGCCGCAGAGCAAGATCGGCTCGATTCGGGGTATGATTGACCACGACGATGGCCTGTTGTACATGTCCACCACCCGCTCGGGCGATATCCTGCCCGGTGGGGTGGGCCAGATCTGGGCCACGGATGGCATGACCTTCACCCGGGTGATCACGGATGGGTTTGGGGACCCCAACAACGGCGGCATCACCAGCCTGGCCAGCTTCAACGGCTGCCTGTATGCCGGTACCTACAACCCGGCCAACGGCTATGAAGTGTGGAGACTAAACTGTGTGTCGGATCCCCAGTCGCCACCCCAACCGGTGATTGAAAGGGGAGCCGGCCAGCCCCACAACGAGGCCGTGATGAGCCTGCGCCCCTTCCAAGATCATCTGTACGTGGGCACTGGCATTCCGCTGGGCTTCAACCCCATCTCCCGACACGGCCCTCGGGGCTGCGATCTGATCCGCGTTGCGCCAGACGACAGTTGGGAGGTGGTGGTCGGCCCGGCGCGAGATAGCCCCCTTTCCGAATATCGGCCTGGCTTTGGCTGGTATTTGAATGTATATTGCTGGTATATGAAGGAGCACCAGGATCACCTGTACCTGGGTACCTGGGATATGTCGCGCACCATCGCCTTCCTGGGCCAGGATGCGGAGAGCGTCGCGCCCGCCTTCCGGCCCCTGCTGGATAATCTGGTGGCCCGGCCCCAGGATTGGGGCTCGCCCGTGGGCGGCGACCTGTATCGCACGTCTGATGGCGTGCGGTGGGAGCTGGTCTTCACGGACGGCCTGGGCAACCCGGACAACCATGGCATCCGTACCCTGGAGACGACGCCGGAGGGCCTCTTCGTGGGGACTGAGAATCCATTCACCCGGCTCGAAGTCTGGCTGCTGCGCAGCCAATGAGAGAGTAGCCATGACGGTCAGACCCCCATCTGTTTCCATTCCAAAGTTGAGGGTGCGAGCGGGCCGTTATCTGCCCCTGCTGCTACTGCTGGGGCTGGCGGTTCACCTCATCTTGCCCCAGATCACCGCCCTCGAGCACTCACTGCAGGTGATTGAGGGCATGCTGCCATGGGCGGTAGGGCTTGCTTTCTTGGCCCAGCTGCTGAGCTATATGGGCAGCGGGTTTCTTTCACGGTCCATCGTCTCTCTGGTGGGCCAACAACTATCCATAGTCCGGGGTGCGTTGATCAGTGTGGCCGCATCCAGTATCGGTCTGGTGGCCGGCGGGGCAGTGGGCAGCACTGCCGCTACCTACCGTTGGGTACGAGGCAGCGGCGCCAGCGCTCAGGGGGCCGGGTTGGCTGGTGGGCTGCCACCCCTGTTGAACAATGGGCTATTGGTATTGATTGCAGTCATCGGCCTGTTGCATCTGCTGGTCGTGCATGAGCTTTCCACCTTACAAGCACTCGGATTCGGGCTGATCCTGCTGATCCTGGGGCTGGTGGTGGGCGGGATCCTCTGGAGTACACGCCATCGCCCCCAATTCACCCGCCTGGCAGATTGGGTAGCTGCGGGTTGGGCTGGTCTGCGCCGCCGGCCCCATGATACAACCAAAACCCAGACTAGCATCGAACGCCTTTTCAGTACCTGGGACGTGTTGCGTAACGGCGACTGGCGCAAGCCAGTCTTGGGCGCAGTCCTCAACGTCACCTTTGATATGCTGACCCTGTATTGCATCTTCGTGGCTGCGGGTCATGCGGTCAGCCCGGGCATCCTGTTGGCTGGCTACGGGCTGCCGTTGTTGTTGGGCAAAGCCTCCTTTCTGCCCGGCGGAGTGGGCATCGTGGAGAGCACTATGGCCGCCTTGTACGACGGCCTGGGCGTGCCCGACCCGGTCACCGTGGTGGTCATCCTGAGCTACCGCGTTATCTCCTTCTGGCTGCCGTCTTTGCTGGGATTCTTATTCATCCCGGCCTTGCAGCGTGCAGGCAAGAGCACGCATCGGACCATCAACTTTTAGGACCACTTTTGTCCACCCTGAACATGAATTGGGACCTCGCCCGACAGGAGGTAAACAATGATCCCCATAGGTGATGCCGACCGGCGCCCTCTGCATTTACCGATTGTAACCGCTCTGGTCATTGGAGCCAATGCTGTGATGTTCCTGCTGGAGTTGGCAGGCGGGGACGCCTTCATCAATCGCTTGGCCATGGTGCCGGCTGATATTGTGGCCGGGCGCAACTGGATCACCATCCTGACGGCCATGTTTATGCACGCTGGCTGGGCGCACATCCTGGGTAACATGGTATTCTTCTGGGTGTTCGGCCCGGAGATCGAAGATGTGATGGGTCCGGTGCGCTACCTGATCTTCTACTTGCTGGGTGGGTTGGCGGCTACCGTGGCCCAGGCGGTCATCGCCCCTAACTCTACCGTTCCCAACCTGGGGGCCAGTGGCGCGATTGCAGCCGTGATGGGCGCCTTCTTGATCACTTACCCGCGCGACCGAATCCGCACCGTGTTGCTGCTGGGTTGGTTTGCACGGGTCACCTTCATCCCCGCAGTCGTCCTGGTCGGCTTCTGGTTTCTGACCCAGTTGTTCAGCGAGATAGGCGCGCTGGCCCAAACGCAAACGGGAGGGGTGGCCTACATGGCCCACATTGGCGGGTTTGTGTTTGGGGCAATCTCTGCCCGGCTATTTGAGACCCGTCAGCGGCGCACCCAGCAGGGCCTGGAATAGTGAGGTGAGTCTACCACAGCCGTAAAGCGATGTGCGGGTCCTGGCAGTGCTTGCCTGGCATGCATCGTCGCCGGCCTGCTGGTTGCCAAGCGTATACTGCGGTTGGGATCGCTGGCGCCTGTTGGAGAAGAATCGCATTCATAGCCAGTGACCTGCGGCGCAAGCGGCTGGGCATCTAGCTGGCGGCAGGGCTGGGCCCACTCGGCCTGGCAGATCTTAGCCTCGACCAAGGTAAGAGACTGGCTCGTCGGGCCGTCGAAGTGATAGAGGACGGCATGGTCAGCGATGCGCCCTTTACCCCACGCAGCGCCATCCCGCAGGCGTGGAGTGTGGCCGAGGTGCTACGCGCATGGCGGGAGACCGCCAAATGGACAAGAGAAGGAAGAATGCATCACACGCCTGAACATCGACGGCTGGTCGAGTATCGCCAGGGGATTTCCAATTGGAAACACTGGGGGCCCTATCTGAGCGAGCGTGCATGGGGAACGGTGCGCGAGGACTATAGTGAGCAGGGTACGGTCTGGGAATATTTCCCGCACGACCACGCCCGCAGCCGCGTTTATCGTTGGAACGAGGATGGCCTGGCCGGCATCAGCGACCGGGGCCAGTACCTGTGCTTCGCCCTGGCCCTGTGGAACGGCCGTGACCCTATCCTGAAGGAACGCCTCTTCGGGTTGAGTGGCTCGGAAGGCAACCACGGCGAAGACGTCAAAGAGTATTACTTCTACCTGGACAGCACACCCACCCACAGCTATATGCGCATGCTGTACAAATATCCCCAGGCGGCCTTTCCCTACGCCGACCTGGTGGCCGAGAACCGGCGCCGTGACCGAACCGATTTCGAGTACGAGCTGCTGGACACCGGCATCTTCGAGGACGACCGCTATTTCGACGTCTTTGTGGAATACGCCAAGGCCGGCGAGCACGATATCCTGGTCCGCATCCGCGTGGCCAACCGGGGGCCGGAACCGGCCGCCTGCCACCTCCTGCCCACGCTGTGGTTCCGCAATACCTGGAGCTGGGGCTACCCGGCCGGCCCCATGGGCGATGTGCCTGGCAAACCCGTGTTGCTCCGGGTCGATGGCCCTGGGCGCAGCCTGGCAGCCCTGGCCAGCCATCCGGTGGCGGGCCAGACCGTGCTCTACGCCGAGGACGCCCAGGCGTTGCTGTTTACCGAAAACGAGACCAATACAGCCCGGCTGTGGGGCGTGCCCAACCGGACAGCCTACGTCAAGGACGCCTTCCACCGCTACCTGATCCAGGGCGAGAGAGAGGCCGTCAACCCGGCCGGGGAGGGCACCAAAACGGCCGCGCTCTACCGGCTGGAGGTGCCGGCAGGCGGCAGCGCCGCCATCCGTCTCCGCCTGACCAATCAGCAGGCCGATGACCCTTTTTCGGACTTCGAGACGATCTTCGACCGGCGCCAGGCCGAAGCCGACCAGTTCTACGCGGCGCTGCATAAGCCCGGTCTGCCTGCACCTGGGGCGCAGGCAGACCATCCCGGCACGGGGCAGGTGAGCCAGGACGAGCGCCGCGTACAGCGGCAGGCGTTGGCCGGCATGTTGTGGTCGAAACAGTTCTACTACTTCGACGTAGAGCAGTGGCTGGACGGCGACCCGGCCGTGACCTCTCCGGCAGCCCGCAAGGCCGGCCGCAATCGCGACTGGGCGCACTTGAATAATTTCGACGTCATCTCCATGCCGGACAAGTGGGAGTACCCCTGGTATGCCGGCTGGGATCTGGCCCTCCACTGCATCCCGCTGGCCATGGTCGATCCTGATTTCGCCAAGCGGCAACTGGTCCTCATGACCCGTGAATGGTATATGCATCCCAACGGCCAGCTTCCAGCCTACGAATGGGCCTTCGGCGACGTCAACCCGCCGGTGCACGCCTGGGCGGCGCTGAGGGTTTACCAGATCGACGCGGCGCTCAACGGCCAGCCCGACCGATCCTTCCTGGAGGGCGTCTTCCACAAGCTACTGCTTAACTTCACATGGTGGGTCAACCGCAAGGACCATGACGGCAACAATGTCTTTCAAGGGGGCTTTCTGGGCCTGGATAACATCAGCCTGTTTGATCGCAGCGCCGGGCTGCCCAGCGGCGGCCACATCGATCAGTCGGACGGCACGGCCTGGATGGGCTTCTTCAGCCTGGAGATGATGCGCATCGCTCTCGAACTGGCCGTCGCCAATCCTGTCTACCAGGACCTGGCCACCAAGTTCTTCGAGCATTTCCTGTCCATCGCTACCGCCATGACGTCTGCCGGCCACGCTGGCCACGCGCTGTGGGACGAACAGGACGGCTTCTTTTACGATATGCTGCACCTGCCCGATGGCCGGGTGGTGCCCTTGCGAGTGCGCTCACTGGTGGGGCTGATACCGCTGTTGGCGGCCGAGGTGCTCTTGCCGGACATGCTGGACAGCATGCCCAATTTCGCCCGCCGCACGCATTGGTTCCTGGAGAACCGGCCTCATCTGAGCGGTAACATTGCTAGCTTTGACACGCCCGGCCAGGACCGATGTTACCTGGCCTCCATCGTGACCCCCGAGCGCCTGGTGCGGGTGCTGCGCACTTTGCTGGATGAGGCCGAGTTTCTGTCGCCGTACGGCTTCCGCTCACTCTCCAAGTACCACCAGGCCAACCCGGTCAGTCTGAGCGTGGGCGGAGGGACCTTCAGCATCAGCTACCAGCCGGGCGAGTCGCAAAGTGGCCTCTTCGGCGGCAATTCCAACTGGCGCGGCCCGATCTGGTTTCCCATCAACTTCCTGCTCATGGAGGCGCTTCGGCGCGCTTATCGCTACTACGGCGACAACTTGAAGGTAGAATGTCCGACCGGCTCAGGCCACATGATGACCCTCAGTCAAGTAGCCGACGAGTTGGGGCGGCGGCTGACTCGCCTGTTCTTGCGCGACGGGCAGGGCCAGCGACCGGCCCACGGCGGCGCGGGCAAGTTTCAGGACGATCCGCACTGGCGCGACTACATCCTTTTCTACGAGTACTTCCACGGGGACAGCGGTGCTGGCCTGGGCGCCAGCCACCAGACGGGCTGGACCGGCCTGGTCGCCCAGCTGATTCAGGAGACAGGCGGCCACAGGTGAGCCAGCGGTGATTGCCCGCCTGGCCTCGAACCAGGTCGCCTGCCTTATCCAGCGGACCCTTTCTCTGCAAACACAGCTTACAACCCAGGCACACACGGCTATTGCAAAGTCGGCTGTCATTGCGAGGAGCGTAGTGACGAAGCAATCCCTGAGCGTCTATGAGATTGCTTCGGCGCGAAAGGCGCGCCTACTCAGAAACTAGATTTGGCATGTCATTGCGACGACCGGAGGGAGGAAGCGTAAGTGCCCCGAAGGGGTGCAATCTCCGGGCAGCATAGGAGGGGATTGCTTCGTCGTTCCTCCTCGCAATGACAGACTTGTTTCTGCCTTTACGCATACCGCTATCCGAC
>CP070811.1:1649008-1654681 GCA_020343875.1 Anaerolineales bacterium
AGCGCTCTTCCGGCCAGGCTCGCCCGCCGCTAGCGGCGCTGCTGGCGCCAGCGGCTGTGCCGCTGGGCACGGGAGCGTATATGCTCTATCTTCAGCGAGCCTTTGGCGATCCGCTGGCCTTTGCCCATGCCTCGGCGGCCTGGGACCGCGTGCCGCGCTTACCCCTGGCCACCATAGCCGAACTCTTGCAGCCCCCAGCGGGAGGCTGGGGCGCGGCCATCCTGGCCGGTCAGTTGCCCCTCGACGACTGGATCGACCTTGCCTTCTTGTTGCTCTTCGCCGGCCTGGGATTCGTTCTGGTCTACCAGCGACGATGGAGCGAGGGCATGTTCGTGGTCCTGGGGGCGCTCATACCCTTCAGTTCTGGCCTGCTCATGAGCCAACGGCGCTACGTGTGGGTCCTGTTCCCAGCATTTATCCTGCTGGCACGTTGGGGAGAGCGCCGCTGGGTGGATCGGCTGATCACCACCCTCTCCTTGCTGGGACTGGCGGCGTTCACCGCCATGTTTGCCAATTGGTATTGGGTGGCATAAGATCAAAGGGCACCTGCCTGCCAAGGAGAAAAGCCAGGCAAGCAGGCCAATAAATACACACAGACCTCGGCCAGCCAGGACGTACCGCCCGGCTGGTCGCTTTTTATGGGGCTGGTGGGAGGTTTCCAGGTTGGGCTAGCGCCAGGGTCTGGATCCAGGCTAGGGTGGCGTGGTGTGCTAAACGTGTCAGTTGTCCAGCGCGCCGGCGTCGATCCAATCCCGGATGGCTTGAATCTCGGAGGGCAACAGGCGAGGCCCCTTCTTGGGCATCTTGCCGGAGGCAACCATCTCGACTAGATAGCTCTCCTCGGCATTGCCCGGCTTGATCACCGGCCCGTTCCACGACCCGGTCATGACGTCGGGGTAGGCGCTCAGGACCAGTCCTTCCTCGGTTTTCTCGCCCCCATGGCAATTCCGGCATCGCCTCTGAAAGACAGGCAGCACGTCCGCAGCGAAACTGACCTGGGGGGTCTCCAAGGCTTCGGGGACTGGTGCAGGCGTTTGGGTGGGGGTAGGAAGCACCGGGCTTGGTGTGGGCGTTGGGGAAGGCACAGGCGTATGCGTCGGCCTAGGGGAAGGCTCGGCCCCAGGCACGGATGTCTCCTGGATGGTGGGCTCAGCTGTGGCCACCAGCGTTGGGGTGGGCGGTATGGGGGTGGGGGACGGTGTAGGGCTGGGGAGTGCAACAACCGGCGTATCAGTGGGGGAGACCACCGCCAGCGTTGATTCCGAATCACCACCCATCACCTCTGCGGGTTGTCCCCCGGTCAGGCCCAGATACCCCAACAACAAGACACCCCACACGACAGCCATCACAGCCACTATCCCCAGCTGGCGCAAGGCCTGGGTCAGTGACGGCCAAAGCAGGTCTTGCCGGCGTGGTGACGGAGCTCCAGTTTTCCAGAACGAGTCAGTCACAGCTTCACCTAAAAGCCATACAAAATCACGCCACCCAGGAAGCCGAGTACAGTCGCCAGCCCAAAGCTGCCGGCAAAGGCCGACAGGTAAAGAATCATGGTAGATGGCCGCCAAAGGATCTCCGAGCGCCGCCAGCGAGTGAGGGCAATGACGGTCGTCAGCCCAAACAGGGTAACGCCCAGAAATATCTTGACGTTGACCAACGGTGCATCGCCCTCAAAACGGATCATATAGTCACGATAACCGGTCAGCCCGGCCACGATGGTACTGACAGCGCTGAGTGTTATGAGGTAAAAAGCGGCCTGCTCCAGGGCTTCGTTGCGGCGCCACAGGGCCAGCACCAGGAACAGCAAGGCCGTGCCTGTCAGCGCAATCGGAAAGTGCACGGTCATGCTGTGCAAGGGGTGAACATCTACCAGGGCGTTGATGAGGCGATTAATGAATTCCATAGGATAGCCTGCCAAGAAATGCGAGGTTGGGGAGCGCCGCTTGGGCAGCGCTCCCCAATCATCATGAATGACGCAAGTTATGAGCGTACTTTCAGGCTGCGGAAGGCCAATCCGGCCAGCAGCAACCCACTCCCCAGCAGCAACAGGCCAAGCCCCCAGGCGGAAGGCCCGCTCCCACCCGTGGCGGGCAGAGCGGACGGCGCTACCTGGCTGGCCAGGAACTCAGCGATCAGGCCGGCTTCCTCGTCGCTAACCTGCTCCGCCATGAACATGGGCATGTTATTGCGCGGTGTGCGCAGCTGGGTGAGCACCGCCTCCACGGTGGGCGTCTCCCCCCGGTTGGCGAAGCCGCCGACGGGGCCGCTGGTGCCATGGCAGGCCACGCACTTCTTATCCACGAGCAACTGCTGCCCGGCTGGTGCATCCGCGGCCAGACCCGCGTCGGCCAGGGCGAAGCTCTCCGGCTTGGTTAGGGTGGTCAGGTAGGCGTGCATGTCAATGATCATCTGGTCGGAGATCTTGTCGGCCGAGAAATGCGGCATACGATTGCGGGGCGACCGGACCTGGGTGATCCATTCGTCCGCCGTCTTATCGCTGCCCGCCAGGGGGCCGGCCCACATGCCCTCTCCAGCTTCGCCGTGACATTTCTGGCACAGGGCTTCTCCCCAGACAGCCTTGCCCGCCTCGGGGTCTTGGGCCGGTGGCGCGGCCAGGGCCAGGGACGTGCTCAGCCCAGCCAGCACCAGCAAGGCCAGGAGTGACGTGAACAACCTGCGTGTGTGTCTCATGTTTCACCTCCCTCAGTGTGAGACAAAAGGTGATTGGTTCAGAACTCAGCACTTGACAAACGAATTGGTGTTAACGGGTTTTCAGACAGTTCAGGGCCTGTAACATGATAGGTACCGCCTTTGAAGCAGACTGCCTGGCGACATAAAAGGCAACCAGGCAACTTTTTCTTACCAGGCCCCAAGCTGCACGCACACTTGATTTTGATCGATATTCTCACCTCCATTACTCTTGGGCACATTTTACAGTGCCAGCGCGATTTTTACAATTCCCCGGCCTGCATAGGGTCTGTCCCAGATCCTAGGAGGGCTGGGGGAGCGAGGGGTAATTACCCCCGAATCCTCCCCAGCTTGCCCGGATTTCCCAAAATTCTGGACACACCCGCCTGCATAGATAGGTACGTAATAAATCCCGTTTTGGATTTGCTTTATCCACTTAATTTTTCAATTTTGCCCTCATTAAGAGGGCTGATGCCTGGGGGCGGGCAGCAGTTGGGTAGGCCGGGTAGCCCTGGTGATCAGAGAGTGCTCCCCAAGACTTTGTCCCCGGTAGGGCCAGGGCTGCCCCCTGCCGGCTCGATGGTGATGCCAAAGGCCGAGTAGCTGGGGAGTGGCTGGGGGGCTGAAATACGAAGCCAGCCAGAGCCCTCTTGATTGACCGAGAAGACCCCGCCACTGGTCCTGCGGCCATCCTGGATCAGCCACAGTTGGTATTGCTGGTCTGGATCGAGGGGGGGTAAAGCATCCACCACCAGGGTGCCACGCTCTGGATCGGTGTTGATAATCAAGAGGCCGCTGGCCTCAGGCGCCGCCTGGGTGCCAGTCAGGGAGATAGTGCTGGCAAGTGCCGGCTCGGGCGGGCTGGATGGGCCGCTCAGTTGCCCCCATAACCACAGGTTGCTGAGGATGAGAACGGCGATCAGGGCCAGGCTGACCAGGCCCCAAGCAGGCGCAGAACGCTGCATCAGTCCCGTCAGCCACTCCCAGCCAGAGCTTCGAGCCTGGGCAGGCAACCGCGTGCGGCCTGGCTGAGTCCTCTCCATAAGGCGTGATTTTAAACTGGCCGGTGGCTCAGCCAGGGGCACAGCCAGCGCCAACTGGTCGACAACGGCCTGGTAAGCGCTTAACCCGGCCCGACACTCAGGACATTCCCCCACATGCACCGAAACCCGAACGAGCTCCTCTTCGCCCAGGCAATCTAAGGCATATGCAGGTAGAAGTTCCAGGATGTGCCTATCCGCAGCCATGCAAAAATCCCTGTGCCCGGCCAAGGCGGTTTTGCCAGATCAGGGCTGGCCCCGAAGCGGGCAACTTTTGAGGCACCCCAAACCAGGGGTGCCGGAACCACCTCTTCCATGATACTGTACGCACCCCAAGGGCTTTTGGATTGGTTGGGCAGCCATCAATATTCCAGGGGACAGGGGCGCAGTCAGGAAGATCGTCATGGCGGGCACAGGGTCAGCCGCCCCAATTCATGCTCTCTCCAGTCTTATGGTATAATGTGGCCATCAGAGGCCTGCGTTGCTGCCATCGTCTCTGCATAGGCTCATCGCTACCGAGGTAATCATGCTGGCCAAAGTCACCTCGTGCGCCGTAATAGGGCTGGACGCTGCGCTGATCGAAGTCGAAGTAGATATGGGGCGCGGGCTGCCCAGTATCACCATCGTTGGTCTGCCCGACGCCGCGGTGCAAGAAAGCCGCGAGCGGGTTCGGGCGGCTATTCGAAACACCGGCCTCTCCTTCCCCCAAAGCCGACTGACCATCAATCTGGCCCCCGCCGACCTGCGCAAGGAAGGCCCAGCCTACGATCTGCCTATCGCGGTGGGCATCTTGCTGGCCTCCGAGCAAATCTTGGCCGACCTGGAGGGAGCCATCATCATGGGCGAACTCTCGCTGGATGGAAGTGTGCGACACGTCTCGGGCGTGCTGCCCTTGGCGGTCATGGCCCGCCAACAGGGCTATCACACGCTCTACGTGCCGGCCGACGACGCAGCTGAGGCCAGCCTGATCGAGGGATTGGACGTATATCCAGTGCCCAACCTGCTGGCCCTGGTAGACCATCTGACCGGCCACGCTCGCCTGGTCCCCCTGCAACACGAATACTCGCTGGGCGAGCCGGACGATTTGCCTCCTTACGCGGCAGACCTGGCTCACATAAAGGGTCAAGAACATGTTAAGAGGGCCCTGGAGGTGGCGGCCGCTGGCTCGCACAACATGATGATGACCGGCCCGCCCGGCGCCGGCAAAACGCTGCTGGCCCGCTCGATGCCTTCCATCCTGCCCGGACTTACCCTAGACGAAGCTCTGGACATTACGCGTATCTATTCCGTGGCCGATGCCCTGCCGCCAGACGAGCCGCTTATACGCCACCGCCCCTTTCGGGCGCCGCATCACACCATCAGCTATGCCGGATTAGTAGGCGGTGGACGCTGGCCCAAGCCGGGCGAAATCAGTCTGGCCCACCGAGGCATTCTCTTCCTGGACGAGCTGCCTGAGTTCGGGGCCCGCATGCTGGAGATGCTACGCCAGCCGCTGGAAGACAAGACCGTTTCCATCAGCCGCTCGGCGGGCTCACTGACTTACCCAGCCAGCTTCACGCTGATCGCGGCTATGAACCCCTGCCCATGCGGCCATTTTGGATCTCCCGACAAGGAGTGCACCTGCTCCATGACCATGGTCTCCCGCTATCAGAAGCGCATCTCCGGGCCGCTGCTGGACCGCATCGACATCCACGTCGAAGTGCCCCGCGTCGACTACGAAAAGCTGAGCAGTGATCGGTTGGGCGAGCCGTCCAAGGCGGTGCGCGCCCGGGTCGAAGCGGCCCGAGAGCGACAGCGGGCACGCTTTAAGGATACATCGCTGACCTGCAACGCCGACATGGGGCCAGCCGAGATCCGGCAATTCTGCCAGGTGGATGCGGCCGGTCAGAGCCTGCTCAAAGCCGCCATGCAGCAGATGCACCTCAGCGCGCGGGCCTACCACCGGGTG
>CP070811.1:1654781-1658760 GCA_020343875.1 Anaerolineales bacterium
CCCTCGCCCGCGCCGGTCTCAACCAGTACTTGGTGGCCTGCCTCCGACAACTGGCGGGCCCCGCCTGGAGGCAAGGCCACCCGGTACTCATTGTCTTTGATCTCTTTTGGTACGCCGATGATCATCGTTGATCCTCCTCAATAAAGTTTCGGATGGTCAGTTCCCATTCATCTTCAGATTCAAGATAGCTTAGATCTACTAGCCTGGAGAGCGGAGATGCGGGCGCCTGCTCTGGTTTGCTGGCGCTGGCCAGTAAGAGCGCGCGCTGCAGGTGCTGGAGATGGGTCGTTGGGGTAGCTTGGACTCGAAAGCTTGGGCCCTCAGGTGTGCGCCAGCGCTTGATGATGCGCTTAACTTCATATCGCTCTCCATGCCAGGTGAAAGCCCTGGGTTCCTGGGCGTAGGTGTGGCTGGAGTAGCATTCTACTTGAACTGAAAAGCTCATGGCTCTCAAGGGTCATCAAAGCGGGCCAGGTCCAGCCCTCGCAGGTATCGGGCAAAGTCTACCCCGATGTCGGGCCGATCCAGGGCGAATTCTACCGTGGTCTTCAGAAAGCGCAGCGGGTCACCGGTAGTGAACCATTTGCCCTGGATGGGGTGCACGATGACCGAGTCGGTGGCTGCCAGCTGGTCAATGGCGTCGGTCAGCCATAGTTCGCCACCTTTCCCCACGCTCAAGTTCTCCAACACTTCGATCGTCTTGTAGGAGAGGACAAAGCGCCCCAGCTGGGCCAGATTCGAAGGCGCCTCGTCCGGAGACGGTTTCTCGATAATGTGCTCCAATTCGTTTCGGTCAGTGCCCGGCTTCAACTTGGCGGCTCCATAACGGCTGATCTCTTGCGCAGGCACTTCCTGCACGGCGATGACAGCCGCCGGTTGGTACTTTTGATACACCTCAATCAATTGCCCGGCACAGGGGCGCTCGGATTTTACCACGTCGTCCCCAAACATATACACCACCGATTCGCCGGGGTGGATGAGCGATTTGGCACTGAGCAGGGGGGTACCATTGCCGTAGGGCAGGTTCTTGCCCTGGCGGATATAGATGAAGTTGGCCAGGCCGGGGATGCGACGGACTTCCTCCAACTCCGGCCACTTGCCCTGGCGCTCCAGATGGAGTTCCAGCTCCAGAGAACTGTCGAAGTGATCCTCCAGCGCCTGGCTGCCAGAGCGAGTGACTAAGATGATGTCGGTGATGCCGGAGGCCACCGCTTCCTCCACCAGGTACTGGACTACCGGCTTATCCACGATGGGCAGCATCTCCTTGGGCTGCGCTTTGGTAGCCGGGATGAAGCGGGTTCCATAGCCTGCCACCGCGATGACCGCTTTGGTGATCTTCATTGACGATTCCCCTATCTACGCCCCTTCTACTTGTGGGTTTCCATACTCCGCTCTGCGCTCACGCAGTGCCGCGGCGAGGGAACGCTCCGGATGCGCAGAATCGTATTCGCTTGATAAGTTCACTGTCTCCGTCAGCCGACATCGGCCTCGAGTCTCACAGCGGCGGCCTGCGCGTGTGCCAGTCCGTGGCTTGCTGGTAGGCGTAGGCCGCCCGCAAGATAGTACTTTCGCCCAGGGCAGGCCCCATGAATTGCAGGCCGACCGGCATGCCATCCGAAAAACCGCACGGGATGGAGATACCGCACATGCCCACCAGGTTGAGGGACACCGTAAACACATCGGTCAGGTACATTTGCAGCGGGTCGTCTATCTTTTGGCCCATCTTAAAGGCCACACTGGGCGAGGTGGGACAGGCGATCAGATCTACTTCTTCCCAGGCCCGCTCGAAGTCGCGTCGTAGCAGGGTGCGGGCCTGTCCCGCCTTCAGGTAATAGGCGTCGTAATAGCCGGCCGACAGGGCATAGGTGCCCAGCATAATACGCCGTTTGACCTCCGGTCCAAAGCCGGCCTGGCGCGTATCGTAGTAGCTTTGCCACATGGTAGGCGTGTCCACCCGCAAGCCGTAGCGCACCCCGTCGTAACGGGCCAGGTTGCTGCTGGCCTCGGCGGTGGCGATCAGGTAGTAAATGGGGATGCAGTACTGGGTGTGGGGCAGCGAGATGTGCACCAGTTCGGCCCCCAGGTCGGCCAGCACGTCCAGCGCGGCCCGGACCGCCGTTTCGACCCCGGCTTCGATGCCCTGGGCGAAGTATTCCTGGGGCACGCCCACTCGCATCCCCTTCAGCCCGGACCCGCTCTTCATCTCACGCTGGTAATCGGGCACCGGGGCGTCCAGGCTGGTGGAGTCCAGCGGGTCGTGGCCGGCGATGCAGCCCAGCAAGATGGCGGCGTCTTCCACGCTCCGGGTCAGGGGGCCTATTTGATCCAGCGAAGACCCGTGGGCGACCAGCCCATAGCGACTGACACGCCCATAGGTGGGCTTGAGGCCCACCACGCCGCACATGGCGGCCGGCTGGCGGATGCTGCCGCCAGTGTCGGTACCGAAGGCGCCCAACGTCTCGCCGGCAGCCACGGCGGCTGCGCTCCCCCCACTGCTGCCCCCCGGCACCCGCTCCAGGTCCCAGGGGTTGCCGGTGGTGAAAAAGGCGGAATACTCGGTGGAGGAGCCCATAGCGAACTCGTCGGTGTTGGTTTTACCCAGGAAGACGGCCCCGGCCGCTCGCAGTCTGGCCACGGCGGTGGCATCGTAGGGGGGCACGAAGTTCTCCAGGATACGCGATCCGCACGTGGTGGATACGCCCTGCGTACACAGGACGTCCTTGATGGCCAGCGGGATGCCCAGCACCGGCGTGTCATCGCCGGCCGACCGGCGGCGGTCGGCCGCTTCGGCCTGGGCCAATGCCTCTTCAGGCAGCAGGCTGATGTAGGCCCGCACGTCGTTGTCCACGGCAAGTATGCGCTCCACCAGCGCCTGGGTCAGCTCGACCGACGAGACTTCCCCCCTGCGCAGCATGGCCTGGGCGGCCTGGATGGTGGACCAGTGTAATTCGGCCATCAACTTTGCTCCAGGATGGCTCGCACCCGAAATTGGTCGGCCTCGGTGTCGGGGGCATTGGCCAGCGCATCCTGGGGGGGCAGCGAAGGCCTCACCTGGTCGCGGCGCATTACATTGCGCAGAGGCAGGGCGCTGGCGGCGGGCGGCACGCCCGTGGTGTCGAGTTGGTTCAGCATATCCGCGTAATCCAGGATGGCCGAAAGCTGATCGCGGAACATGTCTTTCTCTGCGCGGCTCAGGTTGAGTCGAGCCAGTTGGGCGATGTGTTCTACTTCTTCCAGGCTGAGCTTGGGCATGCTTCGCTCCCAGCAGGGGGTATGCCAATTGCCTATGAGATCTTGCATTTGCGGGTCGTGCACAGCGTCTCCGTCAGGCACCGCCCGTGAGCAGGCAGCTGGCACTGCGCGCCTTTGATTATATCATCTCCCCAGGTATGCCGCAAAAGGCTAGCCCTATCACGTTCCAGTTCCTCCACCTCTTCTCTTGCCATCCTGAACTACAGCATGCCATCCCCCGTCGCACCAAGTCCCACCGCAAGGCCATCAAGCCCGCGAACGATGACCAGCAGTCTAGGCGGAAACGAGCCTCTTGCAACTTAAGCTCGAAGGGGATCGCCAGATCCCCGTGCAAAGCGCAATAGGCGCCTGCCCAGAAGACATTAGGGGGCGGCATCCCCACGTCGCCCCCTGCCGCACCAGGCCCGACCGCAAGGCCATCAAGTCCGCGAACGATGACCAGCAGTCGAGGCGGAAACGAGCCTCTTGCAACTTAAGCTCGAAGGGGATCGCCAGATCCCCGTGTAAAGCGTAATAGGCCCCTACCCAAAGACAGTAGGGGACAGCATCCCCACGTCGCCCCCCGCCGCACCAGGTCCCGCCGCAAGGCCGTCCTGCCTGCGAACCAAGGCCAGCACACCTCCCTGGAAACAAGCCCATCCCAATTCAAGCTCGAAGGGGATCGCCAGACTCCCCGCCTAAAGCGTAATGGGTGCCGGCCCGAAGAACGGTAGGGGGCGGCATCCCC
>CP070811.1:1658860-1665711 GCA_020343875.1 Anaerolineales bacterium
CTGCTGCCGGATGGTAACCTTGCCAAACTCCTCGTGTCGGCCGGCGCGCCACCAATCCCTGAGCGGAATGCTCTCCAGGGTAGCCAAGATCTCCTGCCGTGTAACCCGGTAATCATCCAGGATTTCCTGAGTGGTAGGTGGTTGCGCTTCCTCTCGAGCTGCCCACTCAAATACTGCCTGCGACGATAGAGAGGGGTTATCCTGCCCTAGCATTAGCTCGAGGCGAGCCCTGAGCACCCCTTGAGCGTCTCGCAGGTGAGACACGACATGACGCATCGACCAGCCGCCATCGGCCGGCTCCCGGCTCAGAGCCTCCTCCGGTAGTCCATTCAGTAAGGTTGCCAGGTCCCTGGGCGTCTGGCGCAGCCTCTCCAAGGCGGCAAAGGGCTCTAGTTCGTCCAGCCAGTAGACGGGCAAGAATCGCTGGAAGGTGGCTGGCCAGGCACCACAGGTTGGGCATTGGTGCGCTGGCTGGCCGAGCAGCGCATGGCCACAGGTGCGGCAGACGTAGGGATGTGGCGTCTCGTCGATGAGCGGCAGACGCCCTGCCTGCATAGCGGCGGCGCCACGCTTCAGGGCGGCAAGCAGATCTGTCTCAACACCCTGGCTGGCCAGGCCAGCAATGGCATCCTGGATGGCGCTCTCCAGGCCCGCCTTATCAGAAGGCAAGTCGCGCTCATAGCCGGCCCGGCGCGTCATTGAGTCACACGCCGCCCGCAGTAGCTTGGCATTGTTGTACTGGCCTTCGCCCTCCAGCTTGGCAGCCAGGGCCAGCGCCAAGCTTACAACATCGGCCCAGCTTTCCTTGTCTTTCACTGAAAATCCTCCTGTGTCAACCCAGGGCGTGCGCCCCAATTAATGGGGAAGCACAGGGGCGCTCCCCCTAGTTTGTCCCGATTTTCCAAGAATCTGGGGCACACCAATCCAGGTTGGTATTTCACGAAGCGACCCCAATATGATATACTAAACTGATACCAAGGTGAAATCTACATGCTTTCGTGCCTGAAGTCTGTGGGTTTCATCTTGGACTCAGTATAGGTTCATTATACCTTAAACGCGTCACCAAGGCGTCACGAGTTTGAGTGGGGGAGATTAGCAACGGTGGTGACGGCTCAACTGCGGCTTCTGGGACCTCCTTCTCTGACACAGGCGGGGCGTTCGGTCAGGCTGCACTCGGCCAAGACCCTGGCCTTGTTGGCCTACCTGATTCTCGAAGCCAGTACCTCCCATAGCCGCGAAAAACTGGCCGGGCTCCTGTGGGGGGAAAGCCCGCAGGCACAGGCCCGGCACAGCTTGCGCCAGGCCCTCTACTCGCTGCGCCGGGCGCTGGGCGCGGAGTACCTGGTGTTGGAAGCGAGCGCGCTGGCCTTTCAACCACACCCCGACTTGCAGGTGGATGCGCTGGAATTTCTGAACCTAGCGCCTCGTGACCCACGCCCACAGGATTTGGAAGCCCTACAACGGGCGGCACATCTGTATCAGGGTATGCTCCTGGAAGGCTTGGAGGTGTCCGACTGTCCTGCCTATGCAGAATGGCTGTTCTTCCAGCGCGACGCTCTGGAACAGCGAGCCTTGGCCGTGCTCCAGGCCCTGGTAGATGGCCTGCTGCAGCGGGGTCACCATTCGGAAGCATTAGGCTTTGCCCAAAAGCTGGCGACTCTGGACCCCCTGCATGAGGGGGCTCACTGTCACCTGATGCAAGTCTACGCTGCCTTGGGTGACCAGGACGCTGTGCGCCGCCAATACCGTACCTGCAGCCACATCTTGGCCCGCGAGTTGGGAGTGGAACCATCCGCGGAAACCCAGGCCCTCTACCATCAACTTACAGTTGCCAGACCGGCTCCGATGTCACGCCCTGCAGCATTACCCGAGATGCGACCGGCGGAGCAGGCGCCAGGGCTGCCCTTTTTGGGTCGCGAGCGCGAGCTATCCGTACTCCGGGACCGATTGGGCCAGGCCGTCGCCGGTCAGGGGGGCCTGATCCTGGTAGCCGGCGAGGCCGGTATGGGGAAAACCCGGCTCCTGGAGGAATTCGTTGGCCGCACCATTCGGACCACCCCCCCCTCTGTGCGCTGCTTGACCGGACGGTGCTACGAACTCGAGGTCCACGCACCCTTTACCATGTGGGGTGATGCCCTGCAGGCCCTGTCTATGCCAGACTGGCAGCCAGGTCTTTCCGGCCTGTCCGAGGCCTGGCGACGGCAACTGGCTCGTCTGGTGCCAGAGTTAGGGCCTCCAGCCGACGACATCCAGGGCGCCACTATGATCGAAAGCCGACTGCGACTGCACCAGGGCGTCCTTCAGTCTCTGATCTATTTGACCGGTTCGGGCTCCCTGTTGCTCTGCTTTGACGACCTACATTGGGCCGACCAGGCCTCGCTGGAACTGCTCCATTATGTATCCCGCCACGCGGCGGCTTACCCTTTGCTCCTGATTGGCACCTACCGCCCCGAAGAGGAGGCCGACCGGCCTTATCTGGGCCGACTGCTGAGAGAAACCGACCACGCCGCCAGGCCGCCCGTGCTGGAGTTGCAGCCATTGGAGCCAGAGACCATCGGTCACTTGCTCATGCACCTGGGAACCGAATGGCCGAGGGACTTGCCGGGCCGCCTACACCAGCACACTGCCGGCAACCCTTTTTTCCTGACCGAAACACTGCGCGCGTTGGTCGAATCCGGAAAGCTGCGACGACAGCCTGACGGCTGCCTGTTGGAACAGGCAGCCGAGTCTTGGCCGGTGCCACGCCGGGCGCACGACCTCATCCAGGCCCGCCTGGACCCTCTCAGCGAAACGCAGCGCCGGGTACTGGCCGCCGCTGCCGTCATTGGCCGCCCCTTCGGCCTGCGCTTGTTGCGCCGGGTTAGCGGCCTGTCCGAGCTGCAAGTACTTGACCTGGTGGAGCAGTTGTCAGGCCGGGCATTTCTGGACGAAAAGGCCGAGGCACTTCCCGGCCCATCGCTGAGCTTCCACCATGACTATCTCCAGCGCGTGATCTACCAGGGACTGAGTGCCGTTCAGCGCAGGGCCTTGCATCGCCGGACAGCCAGGGCGCTGCTGCAGCTGCATCGGGCTCAGCCCACGGCTATCACGGAGGAAGTGGCGTACCATTTTGAACAGGCGGCTGACCTGGCAGCCACACGCTATCTGAGCCAGGCCGCCCAGCAGGCCGAGGAACTCTTCGCGTACCACCATGCTGCCAATCTATTCAGCCGGGCTCTGATCATGCATGATAACCACCTACCCCATGACCTGGCCGGCCGATTCGATCTGCTCCTGGCCCGTGAGGTGGTTTTGGACCGGCAGGGACGCAGGGCCGAGCAAAGAGACGACGTCGCAGGACTGATGGCAATCGCCGAAATCCTGGGAGATACCCAGCGGCTGGCTGTGGCCTGTGTGCGGCAGGCTGGATTCTATACCTACATCAGAGAATATACACAAGCGCGTCAGGCAGGCCAGCGGGCGCTGGCCCTATATCAGGCCGCTGATGACAAGGCCGGGGAAGCACAGGCCCTGCGTGAACTGGGTTTCCTGCACTGGTCAGCCCAGGATTATGGCACAGCGCTAAGCTACGGGCGGGAGGCATTGGCACTCCATCGGCGTCTGGGAGACCTGGATGGGGAAGCCACGGCCCTGCACAACCTGGCAGAAATCCATCGCAGCCTGGGCAGCCCCCGCCAGGCCCTGGCCCAGTACGAAAGTGCCCTCCACCTCCACTGGGCGCGACAGGATCGTCAGCGTCAAGGGCTAACGCTGTATGGCATGGCCCACGCCTTGCGCCAGCTGGGGGATATTGATCGGGCCCTGCTGCGTTACCAGCAGGCGCTTGACCACTGCCAGGCCGCTGGAGACCGGCTGATGACCTCCCGGGTACACCACACCCTGGCTGGCCTGCAATCGGAGTTGGGTAGGAGAGAGCAAGCGCACCACCATATGCAGCAGGCGTTGGACATCAGCCGTCACATCGGCTACGGGCCGGGTATTGCTCACGGCTTGATCGGGCTGGGCCACCTCCAGGCCCGGCGCGGAAACCTGGATCTGGCCGGCCAGCATCTTCAAGAAGCCATAACCTGGTTACAGCAAATTGAGGATCAGGTGGGCCTGACCCAGGCCCAAGCCCAACTGCAAGCGCTGGAGCAGGGGATTGCCCCGAGAATGGGCCCGGCTACCACCCAAGGCTGGGTCAAGGCCCATATAGCCCTGGCCGAGGGCAAAGTCTACTGCGAGTTCGAGTCACCCATGGCACAACATGGTGTGTGATCGCCTGTGTTTCCCAGCCAGCAGCGCTCGACGCACTCATTGCCTCAATTCCCCTGATTGGGTCGCCGAGTGCGAGGCTGCCAGCGCCTGGAAATCCGCCCCCGCCGGTTCCTGAAACAGCCGCAGGTCGAATTGGGCCGCTGACGCCACTAAGTGATCGAAGATGTCAGCCTGGATAGCTTCGCACTCGCCCCACACAACCGTCTCGGTGAACACATAGATCTCCAGCGGCAGGCCAGGGGGCCAGGGGCCATCTGGCGTACCAGGAGTGGCTCAACCCTAGTTCTGGTGAGAGAAGGGGCCTTCCGTTGACTTGTTGCCATCGGCATCGGTCGAGCCGACAAAATACTCGTAGGTCACGTTCTTCTGACCGTTGAAGACCATGCGGTGGCTGGTTCCCAGAGCTGAATCGGTGTAGGTGCCGCAGCAGGTGAAAGTGACCTGGCTATCGGCCGGCTCATCCGTGTCCCACGTAATCTCGAACTTGGTACCCTTAAGATTGGCCGAAGCCACGTTAGAAATGACCGGGCCAGTACCGGTATCGGTACCCCCACCACCACCGCCGCCGCTGCTACCACCAGCATTACATAGAGCCTCGTCGATGCCCACCTCATCCCATGCGTCGGCTACGTTGGCAGCCGAGCCGCCAGCCACAGCTACAGTGGCTGCCCGGGCCGCACAGAAGTCGGCATTTGCCGGTAGGGCGGTGAAGCCCAGAAAGGCGACCTGCTCGGCGCTCGCCAGGCCGACGCCCTGCACGTTGGTGCCGGAAGCACGAGCGGGATTGGCGTTCTGGCCACCGTTGACCAGCAGGTAGAACCAGTGGTTGGCGATGCCGCTGTTGATATGCACGCCACCATTGTCTCCCGTGCCGGTGTAGCGATCAGCATAGTGGGAAGGATCACCGTCCTCATTGGGATTGGCCATATTGCGGATGCCGTTGTCGTCCGGGGTGACATCCTCGCCGATGGTCCAATTGCCGCTGCCGTAGTCGTATTCGATGGCAGTCCCCATGATGTCCGAGAAGGCCTCGTTGAGAGCTCCCGACTCATTCTGGTAGATCAAGTCGCTGGTGGCATCGGTCACGCCGTGGCTCAACTCATGACCCACCACATCCAGGTCGCCAGATAGCTCGATGAAGGTCGAGCCATCACCGTCCCCGTACGCCATCTGGCTGCCGTTCCAATAGGCATTATTGTAGTTGCGTTGGACGTGAGCGGAGGAGACCATGCCCTGGGGATAGTAAGTCAGCCAGTCAAAACTGTGAGTGGATAAGTAATAGTCGTCGGTCACGTTGGCATAGAAGTGAGCGTCGACCAAGGCCGCCTGGCCGGGTGAGGTGCTGCCGCCCGTATTCCAGATATCATCATCGTCGCTGGCCAGATCACCCGGCAACCGATTGCGGTTGCGAGCGTCGTAGGTGCTCTGGCGGCCGTCGGCGGAAACCAACTGATAACCGTTGCCGCTGGCGGTCGTCAGGCCAGCTAGGTCCTTGGTATCGCCCTGGACGCCAACCCCTGAACCGTCAGTCAAACCATTATAAGCATTGACCACCACCCCGGTCTCGCCATCCACCCAGTGGAACCAGCGGCTGTCGAAGCGCTGATTCTCGACACGATAGAAATAGCGGCCTGTGGCCGGATCGACCATCAAATCAATAACCCATTGGCCCTCGCCGCCAACCTGAGAGACTGCCACTGCGCGCGCCTGACCGGCATTCAGACGCACCTCATTGGTGGTCAGCAGATTTGGGTAATGGCCGCCGATGACCGCCACAGCCTGGCCGTTGGCCTCACGATAGATGGTGAGCTGCCCGCCCAGAACCTCCGCCCCATCCACAAACTGGCGATAGCGCTCGGCTGTCAGGTTGCGGAAGGCCAGTTGTTGACGTTCTGTCAGTTGAACATCGGCGGGAACCCGAAAAGAACGAGCCTCTGCCCCTCTGAGGGCGCGAAAGCCGAACGGCTCAGGGCCCTGGGCAGACACCGTGTTGGCTAAGAAAAGGGTTGACAGCAGGGAAATCACAATCAAAAGCGTATGGACAAGACGGCGGAACTTATGCATCAATTAAAGCCTCCTAATTTTCCAGGTGATTACCGACTATGAATACTCTACCAAGTATACCTATTTTATCATATTTTCAAAATGAGGCTGGTGGGCGTTTCCGTTTTGGTCCTGAGGCAAGTCCGACTAGCTTGAAGGGGCCTGTGTATCTTTATGCTTCAGGCCCGGCTCGGCTGGCGTTCAGGGCTTCCAGTCAGGGCCAGATCGGTTACCCAACACCTGGTCAGCATAGCACATAATCACTAGAATCGTGTGAAAAAACCATGTGAAAATACTTAGAAACGACCCCTGCTGTTACCCGGCTTTGCGACTACACCTAACCTTCTACCAGCGCCTTCAGGTTTGCCAGGCTCTTCTCCAGGTTTTGGGCGTTCATGCGCTCCACCAACAGCCGATCCAACACCTTCCCCATCCCACCGCCCGGCATCTGGTTCTCTAAGAGCATCGTGAACCGTGTGCTCTCTCCCTCAGTAGTATAGGTCAGGTGGTTAGTTCCAGTGATCATGACCTCAATCTGATTAACACCACCC
>CP070811.1:1665811-1668637 GCA_020343875.1 Anaerolineales bacterium
AACAACGGCCTGTGCTGGAGCGGGCGGTGTCGGAACTGGGGCTAACCCGCCGGGTTCATTTCGTAGGCTGGGTGGCCCGCGAGTGCATTGCTGACCAGTATCGGAGCGCCGATATCTTTGTCACCGCCACCACGTGGGAAGGCATGCCCAACACCGTGCTTGAAGCGATGGCTTGTGGTTTACCGATCGTGGGTACCCAGGCACCGGGGCTGCACGAATTGGTAAGCAATGGTCTTAACGGCTACCTGGTGCCTATGAAGGACCCGGATGCCCTGGCTGAAGCTCTGGCCCTCTTAATTGAAAATGGTTACGAGCGGCGGCGCATGGGGCGCCAGAGCCGCAAGTTGGCTGAACGTGAGTTTGCCTGGGAATACATTGCCGCCCAGTACGTGAAGGTCTACGAGCAGGTGATTAGGTGAAGGGCATTCTCATTCTTCTGCTGACTGCGGTTGCCTTCGCATTGCGGTTGGCGTATTTGTTGCATAGCCACCCATTCATCGACGAATTTACCACCGTACTGGCGGCCCGGGCTATTCTGCAGAGCGGCCTACCGGTGTTGCCCTCGGGACTGTTCTACGAACACGGCTTGCTGTTCAGCTACTTGGATGCTCCCTTCCTGGCGCTGGCCGGCGAGAGGTCTCAGTTTGCTGTCGCCCGTATACCGAGTCTAATCATTGGCACGGCGACGGTCCCCCTTCTTTATTGGGTTGGGCAGCGATGGTTGTCGGCTCGGGCCGGGTTGGTTGCTGCTGCGCTGCTCGCTTTTAGCCCAGAGGGAGTGGTTTGGGGAGGGCGAGCTCGCATGTATGCTCTGGCTCAGCTCCTGGTTTTGCTGCTGGCCCTCCTGGTTTACCAAGGAAGTCGAGGGGAAGACAGCGCACGCAAGGTGCGCTGGTTGGCTTTGGCAGCGTTATTGGGGGCGCTGTTGACCCAACTTGGGGCGCTGATTTTGGTGCCGCCGCTGCTCATCGGCGCGTTGGTCGTGGGTTGGTCGACACGCCCTGCTGGTGTGCGCCCCTGGTTTCTACGTCGTGGAGTTCTCGTCGAGGGCGCGGCTTTGGCGGCCGTGATCGGGCTGAGCGTGCTGGTCAAACGGCTGGGTCAGCCGCTAGGTGCAGCCCCCCTCGGCAGCAGCGGTGTAGGTGGCTTGCTGGAGGAGTTGATTGGCACTGTCACTTATCAGACCGGTCTGGCGTGGGATGGCGAGAGTGCTGTCAAGTTCTTGGCTCGTCAGTTCGGTGTTCCGCATCACCTCTGGCTGACTATTATTGCGGTCGCTGGGGGGCTTCTTTGGCTCACGGTTTGGCTGCTGTCTCGCAAATCTTCCAAACAGCAAGTCAGCGGAACATTCGTAAGCGCTAGCCAATCCGGCAACTCCCCAAGCTCACCCTCTGCCCTCCAATCTCACTCCTTCTTGCTCTATCTCTGGCTGGTCTTTGGGCTGAGTGTTATCGAGATGCTTCTCCTGCTTGAGCCCTGGCGGCGCAATCCTCGGTACCTGGTGATGGCTTTACCCCTGTTCTATCTCATTGTGACGGGCAGCCTGGGGCAAATCTCCAAGATTAGACCTCAAATCTCATCCGCCATCTTGCCAGTCTTTCTTGTTGTGCAAGCTGGGTTCCTGGTGCCTGACCTGCGCATCGCCTACCGCACCCCGGAGCCAGCTTATGAGGAGGCTTTTCAATACGTGGCGGATCAGTGGCAACCCGGTGACGTGCTGCTGACGATCAATACCAGTGCTGCCAGCCTGTTCTTGGGGGACCGGAATCACTCCTCGGCAGGAGTCTACCAGTTTGCCATTCAAGAGGATGCCAGGCAGTTCTTGCTTGACGTTGATACCCAGCCAGTGGATCGCTGGTTGGGGGCGCCATGGGTTGGCACCGCTGCCGACTTCAACCAGGTGCTGAACGAGCACCCTCGTGCCTGGTTTGTGGTAGACACCATCCGCCTGCCGGTCTACTATCGGGGTGATTGGCTGGCAGCCTTGGCCAGCCAGATGGATTTGGTCTGGTCTGAAGATAATGCCTTGGTCTACTTGACCCGCCCTGACAGAGTCCCTGTCCCAACTGGCCCGGATGTGGCGCTGAGTGCCCGTTTTGGTGACATCATCGTACTCAACGGCTACAGCATAGCCCGGAACTATGATTACTTGACGGAGGCGCAAGTTGGGCCTTGCCAGGCTGATCAAGTGCTTTGCTTCAAACCGGACGACAGGCTCCACCTCACATTCTTCTGGCAGGCTCTGGCGCCGGTCATGGCAGACTACACTGTTTTTCTCCACTTGCGCGATGAACGAGGTGTGACTGTTGCTCAGCAAGATAGCCAGCCATTTGATGGCCTATATCCAACCAGCCAGTGGCGCCCGGGAGAAACAATTGCTCAGCCATTAACCGTCGACCTGCCTCCAGATCTACCGTTTGGAGCATATTCCCTGCATGTCGGGCTGTACAGACTTGACACGATGACAAGGCTATCGATTGATCAGGACGCTAGTGGCGAAAACGCTTTCACCCTGGATCAGACTATACTGGTTGTATCAGGTGAATGATGAAACCAAGACGTGCCTTGATTGGAGCGCCTTCTAGACTTGAATACCTGCTGATCTTGTCTTTGCTGATGATAGCCTTCGCTTTGCGTTTTGGACATCTGTTAGCCAGGGTTTTCCATATTGACGAGTACATCAGCATGCTTGCTGCCCAGATGACTGCTCAGAAAGGGGCCCCCATCTTTCCTTCCGGCCTATTGTACGATCATGGGCTTTTGGTGTCTTATTTGACGGCACCTTTTCTGAGTGTGTTGGGCTTCAAGGAAGAGATAGCGCGCTGG
>CP070811.1:1668737-1674900 GCA_020343875.1 Anaerolineales bacterium
ATTTTTGGGACGCAGGAAGCAGATGGCATAGTCGGTGGCCGCTGCCAAATTACAGACATGACAAACACCGCACGTCCACGGCCAGTATGCCTACTAAGAACCATGCATCATGTCATTGCGAAGGAACTGCCCCCAAGGAGGTACGCAGTGCCCCAACTGGGGTGCGAAGTGCCCCAGATGGGGCGCGAAGTGACACTTGCACCGCGCTGCGGATGCAGTGCAGGTGAGCAATCCCCACCTATGCTGCCCGGAGATTGCCTCGTCCCGCCTATGCGGGACTTCCTACCTTCGGTCGTCGCAATGACATGCCAAATCCAGCTTCTGATTAGCGGAAGGTGAGGAATCCCTGATCAAGGTGCTTACAGCACGCAACCTGGGTTGGCACGTTGTGGGGTGAAAGGGATTCCTCAGTCGCTGGGCCCCCCTTACGCGGGGATTCGCGCCGCATGCAAGTGGGTTTGTTCCACAATAGGCCAGCCTGTCCTGGACGAACAGCCCAGGACAGGCTGGGTGATTGATGCACAGCCTTATGGCGAAACTCGAAAGAGGATGGAACTACTGGCTGAGCGATATCCTCACGCTGTTGGAATGAAGGTGTGGTAGAGCGAGGTATCAGATCCAAGCCGGTCGCTTGGGCGACCCCTCTATACGTGGGCGGGAAGACCAGACCTGAGACTTGGGGGCAGCCTACTACTGGCTCAAGTAAAAGGGCACGTCGGTGATGATATGGAAACGCCCTCGCCAATCCCGGCGCCCGTATAATAGCGCCAGCTTGAGCAACCAGGCAGTCTCGTTGTGCAACAGGTGATGCCACCAGCGGGCAGGTACGAACTCGGGCAAAACTAGGGTTACATAATCTCCCTCCTGCTGCACGAAGTGATCGACGAGCTGCATCAAGGGACCCACGACCGAGCGGTAGGGCGAAGGTAACACTTGCAGGGGGATCTCGGGCAGTGTCTCTTTCCAGTAAGCAACCAGGTTTTGTGTTGCCTGGGGGTCGGTCTCCACAGTCACGACGTGCAGGTCCCCGTTCAAATTCTGAGCATACTGCACGGCCTTGAGCACTCCGCGGTGCAGGCCGCCCACAGGCACAATCACTGTGTGCCGGTGCACTGGCGTTGGCCAGCGTTGACGGAGAGAAAGTTGTTGGCCCACTTCTTGGTAGTGCCGATGGATGGTCCGGAATACCCATACCAGGAAGACGAGGAGAATTAGAACGATCCAAGCCCCGTGCGTGAACTTAGTGGTCGCCACCACCAGTAGCACCACTCCTGTGGCTATGGCTCCCACGCCGTTGATCATGGCTGATCGTCGCCAGCCCGGGCTGCGGAGCTTGAGCCAGCGGCGCACCATACCCGCCTGGTTGAGAGTGAACGAGATGAACACACCCACCGCATAGAGCGGGATAAGGGCATGCGTGCTGGCACCGAATAGGATCACCAACACGCTCGCCAGGCCGCCTAGCAATAAGATGCCGTTGGCATACACCAGCCGATCCCCCAAGTTGGTCAGTTGCCGGGGCAGGAAGCGGTCCCGGGCCATCCACATGGCGAGCCGGGGGAAATCGGAGAAGCTGGTGTTGGCCGCCAGCAGCAAGATCAGCGCTGTAGCAGCCTGTATCGCATAGTATACAGGGCTGAGTCCGAATACGGCCTGGGCCAACTGAGAGACCACTGTTTTCCCTTCGTGGGGCGTTATGCCGAACTGATGTGCGAGGAACGTGATGCCCAGAAACATGCTGATTAAAATGCCAGCCATCCACAACAGAGTCTTCCCGGCGTTCTTGGCCTCGGGTTGTTTGAAAACGGGCACGCCGTCGCTAATGGCTTCCACTCCCGTCAAAGCCGTGCAGCCGGAGGCGAAGGCGCGCAGTACGAGGAACACGGTCAGGCCTTGAGCAGCGCCCGACGCCACAGTAGCCTCAATGGCAACCGGTACCGGTACACCCATAAGCCAGCGGGCCAGGGCAGTCCCAATCAGAAGGAAAATAATGGCGATGAAGAAGTAGGTAGGAACAGCAAACACTCGCCCCGACTCTCGGACGCCGCGCAGGTTCATAAGCGTCACAAAGACAACAGCCACCAGCGCCAGCCAGACCCGCAGCGGAAAAAGGCCAGGGAAGGCTGAGGTTATAGCTGCCACGCCGGCTGAGATGCTGACCGCTACCGTCAGGACGTAGTCAGTGAGCAGGGCGGCTCCAGCTATCAGGCTGGGCAAAGTCCCCAGGTTCTCGCGAGTGACCAAGTAGGCACCACCCCCAGAAGGATAGGCATGCACCGTCTGGTAGTAGGAGATGGCCACAATCAGCAATAGCAGCGCGATTCCCAAGGCGATTGGCAAGGACAGGCCCAGCGCGCCGCTTCCGGCCAATACGAGTACCAACAAGATCTCCTCGGTGGCATAGGCCACGGAGGAGAGGGCATCAGACGAAAGGACGGCCAGTGCCTGGACTTTGGTTAGCCGCTCGTGGGCGATGCGTTCGCTTGGTAACGCTGGGCCCAACAGCAAGCGTCTCAGTTTGGTGAACATTTCATCTTACCTCACTCTATAGGTCAACAGGCAGCCTATCCGTTTTACACAATGGGCTGCGTCCCGCTTGGGCGGGGCTGCGTCCCGCTTGGGCGGGGCTTCGTCATATGCGCCAACCTGCATAGGATACTCTCTGAGCTGAGCTCAGCGATCGTTGGTCTGGCGGAATGAGTAGCCCACACCAGGCAGGGTGAGTATATAGGATGGGTTGCGTGGATCCGCCTCTACTTTGGCTCGCAGGCGGCTGATCAATCCCCGCACCAGTTCTCGATCACCGCGGCCGCTGTAACCCCATACTCGTTCCACGATTGTGTCCACAGGAAGAACCTGGCCGCGATTGATCATCAAGGTATACAAGAGGCGAAACTCCAGGTGAGTCAGTCGCTTGGATGAGCGCCCACGGACCTCAACCGTCCGGGTGGCCGGGTCCAGCGTTAGGCCTGCCAAACTCAAGGTGGGCAGGCTGAAGAGGGGCACACTCCCGGCCCGGCGCAGCAGGGCACGAGTCTGGGCGATCAGGAGTCGAGCACTAAAAGGGCGCACCACTACCAGATCTGCCCCCAATTCCAGAAGCGAATAGTGCAAATCCTCATGAGCTGCGTTGACTACTATGATCAACGGAGCCTGGGCTTCAGCGCGTACCAGCTGCACCTGATCGAGAGGGGCCATGTTGGAAAGGGCCAGTAAGATCAAGTCAGTGGGGCGATCCTGCCAGGTCTCCAGGGCATGTCTTGCCTCTTTGGCCATCGCTACTGTCATTCCAGCCCGCTGTAGAACCAGCGAGAGGACGGCAGCTTCATCTGAGTTATCTGCAAGTAGTAGAGCGTACATGGCAATGACTCCTGGTTACTCCGCTTATGTATAATCCACTGCCAGCCAAGGGATTTGCCAGCATTGAACCCTTGTGGGGACGCCAGTCGTTCTGCCCGGGACAACAACATAGCACAAGGGCTGTTTTACTTCCATGCGCGCTGTCGAATCCAGAGGTACATCGCCAGTGGGATGAAGCACATTATCACATACTGGACTCTGG
Source organism: Anaerolineales bacterium (assembly GCA_020343875.1). Lineage (GTDB taxonomy): Bacteria > Chloroflexota > Anaerolineae > 4572-78 > NAK82. The sequence continues at coordinate 1,672,300 of CP070811.1, forward strand.
CAAGTCTTGAATTGCGCACAAATCAACCCAGATTTACACAGATCCTTATTTTGAGAATCTGCGTGCGAATCCTGCCCGGAGGGTGCCAACCCACGTGACTCTGTGTCCAAAAAAAGATCCGCCAAACTCCAGTTACATGGTAAGAGGAAAACGCGAGCCTGGTGTATTATAGATGACTGACTGGGCCGTGGCAAGCGACACCGATAGCGGAACAGAGCCAGTGTTGTATCTGGTCGTGGTTAAGTGCGATGTCCCTGGAAGGCTGCCGCGCCTTTGTCGACCGTGCAGCTGGTGGAGTGACCATGGGAGGCTCTTCACGCGGTGAGATGCGTGGCACCTGGAGGCCTTCTCAAACGCAATTGCCCTGATGGTGGAGGACGGCTGAGTTGTGGCGTATAAGCTGTGGTATAATACGCCACAAAGTGACAAACCATTGTAGTCATCTATGTGGAGGTAGGACCAAATGGCTCCTGGTAAGGGTAACCTGGTAGTAGCCCAGTCGGGAGGGCCCACAGTGGCCATCAACAATAGCCTGGTTGGGGTGATCGACCAGGCACTGGAGCAGGAGGCGATTGGGGGCATCTATGGGGCCCAGTACGGGATCAGGGGTGTGCTGGAAGAGAATCTGATAGACTTGCGTCAGGTGCCTGCCAAGGATCTGGCAGGTCTGCGCCGAACCCCTTCGGCAGCTCTGGGCACGGTGCGCCATAAGCTGACAGATGCCGACTACGACCGGCTTCTGGAGGTGTTCCGGGCCTACGATGTTCGCTATTTCTTATACATCGGTGGGAACGACTCGATGGACACGGCGCACCGGGTACACCAACTGGCTCTTGAGGCGAACTATGAGCTACATGCTATGGGCATCCCCAAGACAATAGACAATGATCTGGTAGGGACTGACCACTGCCCGGGTTACGGCAGCGCTGCCCGGTTTGTGGCGCTGGCTATGCGCGATACAGGCTTTGACACAGAGGCTATGGCCCTGGGCAGCCCGGTCAAAATCATGGAGATTATGGGCCGAAACGCTGGCTGGCTAACGGCGGCATCCGTGCTGGGCAGACAGGGACCGGATGACGCGCCTCACCTGGTCTATGTGCCGGAGCGCCCAGTATCCGTCGAAACACTGCTGGGCGAGGTAGAAGATTGCCATCGTCGACTGGGCTGGGTGGTCATTGCCCTGAGCGAGGGAGCGCGTGACGAAGAAGGGGAGTCGCTGGGCAGGTCTGGGCTGACGCAGGAGGTGGATGTCTTCGGCCATCGCATGAAGGGTGGGGCCGGCGATGAAGTCGCCCAGCTGATTACGGCTAAGCTGGGCTTGAAGGCGCGGGTGGACAGGCCGAATTACATACAGCGCTCGTTTATGAGTTGCGCATCCAGTGTCGACCTGGCGGAGGCATACTCGGTGGGAAGAATTGCGGTTCAAAATGCCGTCGCCGGCGCGAGCGACCAGATGATATCGTTGGTTCGCGTCTCATCAGCGCCCTATGAATGGACGACGGGCATGACAGCTCTCCGGGAAGTGGCTAACTTGGAGCGGCCCTTGCCTGATCAATACCTTGACCGGGCAGACGGGCATGTAACCGAAGAGTTCGTAGCCTACGCCAAGCCACTCCTGGGAGATCCATTCTCTCTCTACACTCGCCTGTCGCCTCGCTATGTGAATCGGACCTAAATCAGCGGGATGCCAGTCCGCTTACACTGCTAGCACCAATTTCGGCTCAACAAGCGGGCGCGAACAGGCGCCTCAAGATCAGTTGAGGGGCTCGATGGTTAGCAGGTCGTAGTGGACGTGCACCAGCGGTTCGCCGAGTGTCTCAACGAGGAAACCGACTTCACCATCTGCATAGTCTGCATCTTGGACGTGGGCAACGACTTCGGTGTTGATGTAGAAAGTAAAATCTCCGCCATCGGCGTCCACGCGCAACTTATCAGCAGCGCTCAACCCTTGGATGGCGTCGCTGCTGCCTTCGGCCAGGACGCTGAGGCCGTCGGGAGAAGACTTGAGTGCCTGCCAGGTCTTGCTGCGAGGAGAGATAGTGAAGGCATAGTACTGCTCCCCCGCATGCCGCAGCGTCAGTCCGTACCGAAACTCGCCGTCGGAGCTCTCAGTGTGATCCACCAGGGCTACAGTCTTCACCACAACAGCGCCGGAAGCTGGCTCTTGCGAAACCGCCAGCCTGTCATTGGGAGCACTAACTTCGAGGTGGTAGAAATCGGGGGGATGATAGCCAAAGCGGTGGTCAGCCTGTTCCTCGGTGGGCCAGCCACTTTCGGGGTTGGTGAATTCTTCTCGCAGGACTTTTTCGGCTTGCTGATTCTCGACGTCCCGGATTGTCAGAGAAGCATAGTGGACGTGCACCAGGGGCTCGTCAAGTGTCTCAAGGATGAAACCAACGTCACCGCTGGCGTAATCAGAGTCGTTGAATGTCGTGAGAAGCTGATCGTTGAGGTAGAATGCGAAATCTGAACCATTGGCGCTGACGCGCAGCTTGTCTGCGGCGTTGAAGCCCCGGATTGTCTCAGTGGTCCCTTCCGCCAGGACTGCCCATCCCTCTGAAGAGTGTTTGCGTGCCCTCCAGCCTTGGGTGCGTGGAGAGA
>CP070811.1:1675000-1677716 GCA_020343875.1 Anaerolineales bacterium
CCTGGCCAGGAATATTGCCAGCGACGGCCAGGGGCACCAGCGCCAGTCCGGTGGTTAGGGCAGTCATCATGATGGGTGCAATCCGTTCGCGTGCCCCGCGCATGACGAGCTGGGGCCCAAAGGTCTCGCCTTCATGCTCCTCCAGATGCTGGAAGTGACTGATCATCATAATCCCGTTGCGGGTGGCAATGCCCAGGATTGTGAGCAGTCCAACCAACGAGCCAAGTGAGAGGACGCCGCTACTCAAGAACGCCGCCAGCAGTCCACCCACCAATGCCCAGGGCAAGGTGGTGAAAGTCAGAATCGCCAGGCGCCAGTTCTCGAACGAGGTATACAGGAGGAAGAAGATGGCGATCACCGCCACAGAGCCGGCGATGAGTAGATTCCGCTGGGCAGCCTGCCGCTCAGCGAACTCGCCGATCAATTCCGCGTGGTACTCCAAGGGGAACTCGACGTCCTGGAGGGCGCGTTCGACATCCTGCGCTACGGAACCGAGATCACGCCCACGCACGTTGGCCGAGACGTCGATCTTTCGTGACTGGCCTTCACGCTCGATGACGTTCGGAACCGGCGCGATGCGAATGTCGGCCACGTCCGCCAGACGCACGTGTCTACGGTCGGGCGTGTCGATCAGCAGCTCCTGGATATCGGTCAGGCTGTTGCGCGTATTGGGCGTGCTCCACACGTTCACGTCGTACGTCTTCCCATTGACGAAGATATCGCCGACTTCTTCACCCTGCACCAAGAAGGCTGCCGCCCGGCGGATATCGCCCGGTTTCAGCCCATAACGCTGGGCAGCTTCCAGGTCCACCTCGACCTCCACCTGGGGCGTGTCCATGTGCAGCTCCTTTTTCAAATCCACGATGCCCTCAATGCCGTCCAGCGCATCCCGTACCTCATCGGCCTTGGCGGTCAGCGCGTGCAGGTCGGGGCCATAGATACGGATGACGATGGTATCGCTGGACCCCGTCAACACTTCGCGAATCCTCTCTTTCAAATAGGTCTGCACATCGCGAATCAGCCCGGGGTAACCGTCCACCGTCTCCTGAACCTTGGCCAGCGTCTCGTCGTAGTCGACTGAGGGATCAACGCTGATCCAGTTCTCGGTGAAATAGACACCATAGGGTTCATCTGCCATCAAAGCCTGCCCGATGTGGGAGCCGCAGTTGCGCACCCCGGGAATAGTCAGGAGCTCACGGCAGGCCTGAGCTGTGATGCGCCACATTTCGGGGTGGGAGGTGCCAGGCTTGGTGATCCAGTGCATCAGGAAGTCCCGCTCTTTGAACGAAGGGAGCAGTTCCTGCCCGAGGAAGGGCCACACCAGCGCGCCGGCCATCACGATGGCGCCGACCGTGCCGTACGCCAGGCGCGGCGTGCGGATCGTCCGTCCCAAAACCCTGTCATAGACGCGGTGCATCCAGGGGATGATGGGGGACTCGCGGTGCTCGATCGGTGCATTGGACAGGAGGATCAAGACCATGGCCGGCGTCACCGTCAGAGCGACCAGCGGGGACACCAGCCCCGCCACCACATAGGCAGTGGCCAACGGCTGGAAGAACGCGCCAGAAAGCCCTTCCAGGAAGAAGACCGGCAGCAAAGCCGAGATTTCGATCAGCGAGGCGTAGACAATGGCGCCACGCACTTCAAGCGAGGCCTCCAGCACGATGCTGGCCGTCGACTGAGTACTGCCCTCCCTGCGCAGCCGGCGCAGTCGGCGCACGATGTTTTCGACGTCGACGATAGCATCGTCGACGACGGCCCCGATGGCGATCGCCAGCCCCGCCAAAGTCATCACGTTGATGGTCACACCCCGCAGGTTGAGCACGAGTAAGGCGACCATCATGGACACGGGGATGATGGTGGCGCTGATCAATGCGACACGCCACTCGTAAAGGAAGAAGAGCAGCACGATTACCACCAGCACACCGCCGATGAGCAGTGACTTGGTGAGATTATCGATCGACATCTCGATGAAGGTCGCCGGGCGGAAGATGGTGGTGTCGATATCTATACCTGCAAGGCCAGGTCGCATCTCCTCAATCGCCTCTTCCACCCCCCGCGTCACGTCCAGGGTATTGGCCCAGGGAAGCTTTTCGACGATCATCATCAGGCCAGGACCCTCGTTAATCACCGCGTCGCCGAAGAGCGGCCAGGTATCCCAAACCACATCCCCCACATCTCTGATGAGCAGCGGTGTTCCGTCAGGTTTCTTTCGATCATAGATGGGCACCTCGCCCAGCGTCTCTGGTGTTATGACGGGCAAGACGGAACGAATTCCAAGCCGCTGATCGGGGGTATCGATGAAACCTCCGGTGCCGATAACCGATCCTTCCGAATACGTCAATAACCCGACATCCAAGGCGTCAGCGGTGACGTCCATAACCTCATTAAGCGAAACATCGTAAGCCCGCATCCGTTCCAGATCGACCTGCACCTGCGGCATCTTGATGCGCTCCCCCCAGATGGGCGCATTGGCCACGCCAGGTACGTCCAGCAAGCGCGCTCTGATCTTCCAATAGGCGATCATCGACAGATCCATCAGGTCATATTGATCCGAAGAAATCCCGATCTTCACAGCCCGGCTAGTTGACGAGAGGGGCTGGATCATGACAGGTGGGGCGGCCCAGGTAGGCAGCGTGGGGTACACCGCAGCAATGCGTTCTGCCACTACCTGCCGGGCAAAGATGAGATCCGTCCCAGGCTCGAAGATGAGGAC
>CP070811.1:1677816-1681436 GCA_020343875.1 Anaerolineales bacterium
GTTCCCTGCTCTGAAAATAGACGGGCGGCTAAGAGCCGGCGCCGTCAGGGATCAATTGGTCATCGATCTGCACCTGAAAGCCGAGCTTCTCAAGGCGACGTACAAGGTGGTTAGCAACGTGGTCGCGCTTGAATTGATCGAAGTAGTCACCGCCGAGATCGCGGTAGGGTTCGTTGCGCGAGAGCATATGATAGGCACTGACCAGGATCGAATGGCCCACGGCAACGGTCGCTTTCTTTTTGCCACGACGAGCAGCGATGCGATGATACTTGGATTTCAGGTAGGTATTCTTTTTGCGACTGGCGCCGCGCGCACCTTGCACCAGCCCTTTGCGCAAGTAGCGATTGCCTGGCGGGGTTTTGCCGGAGCGACGCTTGCCAGCGCTTTCGTTGTTGCCTGGCGCTACGCCTGCCCAGGAAGCCAGATGCTTCTCCGTAGCAAAGCGGCTCATATCGATGCCCATCTCGGCGACGAGTACCTGGGCCAGCCAGCGATCGATGCCGGGAATGGTGTCCAGCAGTTCGATCGCCCGCGCATAGGTCAGCGGCTCCTGTTGCTCCCCTGGCTCTGCTGCGTCGCCGTTAGGCACGGCGACCATGTACTCTGGCATCTGCGACATGGTGTCGATCTGCGTCTCAATCTGGCGACTGAACTGCGCGATCTGCGCATCGAGAAAGTCGGCGTGGATCAGGTGCTGCTTCAGCAGGAAGCGGTGATGCTCTGTCACGTGACCGGTCAGGGCTTTCGTCAACGCTTCACGCTTGGTCCGCATGCGACCTCGCGCCAACTGCGCCATCGCTGTTGGGTCCGCTGGGCCTTGCATCAGCTCTGCCAACATCGCCCGTCCCGACACGCCCATCACGTCCGTGGCCACCGAGGCCACCTTGATGTTCGCGTCTTCCAACACCTTCTGCAGACGATTGACGACTGCTGCGCGCTCTTCCACCAGCTTGCTGCGTTGGCGCGTCAGGTCGCGCAGGTTGCGTTGCTCCCGCGGCGGCACGAAGCTGCCCCGCAACAAGCCGTGGCGCAGCAAGTCCGCCAACCACTCGGCGTCTGTGACGTCAGTCTTCCGCCCCGGCACGTTCTTCACGTGCCGCGCGTTAACCAGCAGCAGTTCCAGATGGTCTTCCAGAATATTGTACACCGGCTGCCAGTACACGCCTGTGCTCTCCAGCGCCACGTGGGTGCAGCCCCACTCCTGCAACCAGGTCAGCAACTCCTGCAGTTCGCACGTGGTCGTGCCAAAAGTGCGCGTCTCTTGTTTCTTACGCCCATTCCTTCTGGTATGCATCACGCAGGCCACCACTGTCTTCTTGTGTACATCCAAACCCGCACAGCGTGCATAGATCACTTCCATCTGCCACCTCCTAGAGGGAATTACGCTGGCAGGGCATCTGTTCTGTGCAGATTCTGCTCTACGTGCTCCCCTTTGCCGGGGGCGACAGTTTACGGTGCCTCCAGATGCCCAGGTCCGACTCAAATTCAGGCTCACGGCACCAGTGAATCTCCGACCTTGATGCCAGCATTCGTCACTATACCACCCTTGTCCCATTCGGACGAGATACTGCTCTCACTTTTTTCATGCTTGATGGTGCCCCCGGGGGCATGTTGACTCAAATGAAAATATCACTGGGGGGAAACATGTCCGCGGAAGAGAAAATGAGTATAGACGAGCGAAGAAAGTATCTGCGACAAATGCAGAAGCGATACACGAAAGCAGGAAGAAAGGAGAAGGGGCAGCTGCTGGATGAAATGGAAGCGGTGACGGAGTTGGATCGAAAGACGCTAATCCGGCTGATGAAGAGCAACCTGGAGCGGAAAGCACGCCGCAAGCAACGGGGACGCACGTATGGGGCGGAGGTGGAAGATGCAATGCGCGTCATCTACCCGAGCTATGACTACATCTGTGCGGAGCGGCTGACACCGAACCTGGTGTGGATGGCGCAGCAGTTGGCGCGGCACGGTGAACTGGAGCTGACGGAAGTGCTGCTGGAGAAACTGGGACAGGTTAGCATTTCGACGGTGAATCGCGTGTTGGGACGGATTCGGCAGGACGAGCCGCGCCTGCCACGCAAGAGTCCACGGCGTGCAAACCGCCTGACACGAGACATCCCTACGTTGCGGCTGCCGTGGAGTATCCAGGTGCCCGGCTCCTTCGAGGTGGACCTGGTGCATCATAGCGGCCCCAGCACGGCCGGCGAATACATGTGTACACTGCAGCTGATCGACGTGGCCACCGGCTGGAGCGAACGGAGGGCGGTATTGGGACGCAGCTTCATAGTGATGGAAGGGGCCTTTCGATACATTCTAGCCCGTTTGCCCTTCCCCGTCGTGGAAATCCACCCTGACAATGGCAGCGAGTTCTTCAACCATCATATGTTGCGCTTCTGGGACGAGATCGTCCAGGGGGTGAAGCTTTCACGCAGCCGTCCCTTTCACAAGAACGACAACCCCAGGGTGGAGCAGAAGAACTCCACCCTCGTGCGCGCCTACCTGGGCCACGAGCGGCTCGATTCGGTGTCGCAAGTCCTGGCCACCAATCGACTCTACGACCAGATGTGGATCTACTACAACCTCTTTCAGCCGGTGATGCACTTGGTTGAGAAAGAGGTCATTCAGCAAAACGGTCAACCAGCTCACGTGAAGCGGCGCCACGACCAAGCTCGTACCCCTTTTGACCGTCTCTGTGCTACCGACGCCATCCTGCCTGAACATCGTCAGCAGCTAGAATCCCTGCGCGATCAAACTAATCCGCGCCAGCTACGCCAACAGATCTATGACGCCATCGACGAAATCTTCTCTCTGCCCGGCGCGATGCCCGGTATCACTGAGGACGTGCGCCTGACCTTGGCCTCTTCTTCAACCGCTCCACAAGGAGGTGTTCCGCCACTCAACTTTGCTTTCAACCGCACTCAGATCTTAAAACGATCGTGAACTTGGCATATTAACCCTTGGGCTGTGGACATGTGGACAACTCGCCAGACAGCCGCGAGTTGCCCACATGCCCACAGCCCCTACGACGACGGCGACTTGCAGTGTCTTGTTTTTCTGTCATTCTGAACAAGGTCCTATCGCCCATACCGAAGAAAGGAGCGGACAGCCCGGTGACATTATCATTTGACCGAACGATTGCCTTTCAGTGACATTATCATTTGACCGAACGACTCCCTTTCGGTGATATTATCTTTTGACTTGACACGCCAGAGCCCTGGCCGGGTCTGGGTTCGCGCGCGGGTATGACTTCTCTCTGACTTGTGCAGGATTGGCGGCCGAGGCTTGGGGAACAGATTCGCAGTTCCGTCCAGGTTTCGCATTATGGATCAGTCTTTTAGCCGATGTTGTCACCTAAAAGAATGGTATAATGAGACCATCCGATCTTTCTTCCACTCAGTTTTGATGGAGGGGTGCGATGAGCAGAACCGTTCGCATCTATCTGGTTTGTGCCAGCATCATGGTCGCAGCTACGGCCGCGTTGGCCCTACTTGTCTGGGGGGTTGAAGCCTGGCAGACAACCTGCTTGCCCCAGGCAGAGGGGTGTGCGGAGGGCGTGGAGGTGCGGCGCGTGCAGGGCGTCGACCTCGACGTGACCTTTATCAACCGCGCACCGCTGTACAAGA
>CP070811.1:1681536-1685432 GCA_020343875.1 Anaerolineales bacterium
CTGTATACCCTTCCCCGATTGTAATAAGCCTGGGCGAAAGATGGATTCAGTTCGATAGCCTCGGTGTACTCGTTCACAGCATCATCATAGCTATGCAATGCCGTATATAACGTACCTCGCATATCGTGCGCAAGTGGGTTCTTCGGATCCGCGTCGACAACCGTGTCAAATACCTCTAATGCCGCCGCATAATCGTCTCCCTCATACAATTCTAGTCCTCTTTCAACCATTGATTGAAGAGTCCTCGGATCAAGGGCTTGAGATGGAGGTTGGACTGTCACTGGGCTCACCGGCGATATGGGCGATACGGGTGAGGTGAGTGCTGCGGAAGGCGCTGCCCTAATGACAGTGGTGGAAAGAGCCTCAGTGCCCTTGGCACTATCCTGTCTGGCCTGAAAGCGGTTTGGCAAGAAAAAGGTGATGATGAGAGAGAGGGTGACGATAGCCACCCAAAAAATCCCCCCTTTGTACCCGGTGAAGATGGGTGGCTTCGATGCACGGCCGTCGTTTTTGCGGGTGCCAGACTCTGAACTGTTCACTTGCACGCTCCTGCCGGGTGTGAGATCTTGCGATAAAACATTCTATGGCATTTTAAGGCAATTTGCAAACACAACCGCCGACGATTCGGTTCCAAAGTGTGTTGGTGAGAAAGGAGGAGGGCAAGAATTGACAAAGGAGGGCTGAGCAGCCATCCTGGTATTGACAGGAGAAACAGGAAAGGTCACAAAGCCCATGAACATTATAGAACGAGCCAGAGCATTTCTGCAATCGCTGTGGGAGTTGGGAATTCGAAGCAGAACGGGGTGAGGAAATCAACCCCAAGATTTGGCTGATCTAGTTCCAAGGAATCGGATTTTGCAGGCATAGTAGGGCATCTCAAATCAGGAGGTGCCCTATGCACGAGTATCAGCAATCGAGAGGCGGCCCCACTGAGCGTGGCGGGGCCGCCCGCTTTCGAGCGGCGCAAGCGGGATGCCGCGACAGCCTGAACCGTCTGATGACGGAGCACGAGGGGCTGGTGCACGCCGTGGTACGGGGGCAGGTTTTGGGCCACCTGCCCTTTGCCGAGGCCTTGCAAGCTGGCCGCATAGGCCTGTGGCGTGCGATCCTGGGGTATGACCCCAGCTACGGCACGGTCTTTTCCACCTACGCCTGGCCATGCATTATGCGCCAGGTTTGGCAAGCCGTCAAAGCCCACGCTCGTTTTCAGTCTGGCCGGCCTGAGATGGATGGCACACGGGCCGCCGAGAGCGTAGACCCGGTCACAGTCTGTGAAGGGCAGATAGTGCGGCAGGCGCTGTATGCGCTCATCGGGCGCTTGCCAGCCCGATTGGGCTACATCGTGATGGCCCGCTACGGGCTGGACGGCCCTGCGCTCACCTATGGTCACATTGGAGCTAGACTGGGCCTGAGCGGTGAGCGAGCCCGTCAATTGCATACGGAAGCCCTGGTCAGGTTGCGTCATCCAGCCTTCTCTCAATCCTTGCGTTCGTTGCTGGGCCGCCACACCCTGGCCGATTACCAGGCTGCCCAGATCCAGGCTCAGCGCTGGTTACGCCAGCGGGCAGGTCGCCATGGTTGCTGAACTCACCCCTGTCGAGACCCGGGCCCAGGATGGTAACTTTACCCGCCAGTGCAGTCTGACCGGACTGCAAGAGCGCTTGCCGCTGGCCTGGCCGACCCCACCCGACACGCCCCCTTCTCCCAAGAAGTGCTACCGCTCTCACTATCTCTATCGGGGATGGGACGACTTACCAGATCCGGCTGCCTGGGAGCATCTCTCCGACTTCGACTTGGTCTTGCGCCTGGTGGACTTCAGCGGCTTGCGCCCGGCGCTGGCCCAACTCCTGGGCTGGACCTCAGCTCGAGGCTACTGCCCCTTCGATCCGGTCTCTATGTTCCTGCTCCACGGTTGGCAGATCACCAATGGGTGGAACCGAGTCGAAACCCTGCGGAAGCTACGCGACCCGCGCTACGCCGATTATGCCCTCCGCTTTGGCTTTGAGAACGGCGTTTACCCCACTGAAGGCGGTATGCGCTACTTCCTGACCGCCTTGGGACGCCACTCAGACAACTCAGATGCGGTGATCCAGGTGGCCCTGGACCATGGCCCCCCTATCCCCATCGCCGTGGATTGTCTCAATCAACTCATCATCCAATCCATCACCTTGATCCGAGAGGCGGATCTCCTCAGCCCTGAAGCCTGGCAAGCGGCCCTGGTCTGCCCCGATGGTATGATCCACGATGCGGCCGCCCGCATGCGTTGTGCCGCGGTACAAGCCAGTTGCTATCACCCAGCCCCACGCCCATGCCCGGCTCAGGACAAAGAACGCCAAGGCTGTGACTGTGACACGCTGGCCTGTGCTCAAGCCTGCCGCTATGCCACCCCCCGCGATGCCCAAGCCCGTTTCATCTCCTACACCGGCTCCAATCAGCCCCACCCCAACAACCCAAATCAGGCCAACCCCCCCTCTCAGGCAGCCCACCAGCCAGGCAAGGCCCGCTATGGTTACCGCAGTCTGCCTCTCCAACTGGCCGACGCCACCCGCCGCTTCAGCCTGGTCTTGCTCGATCACTTCTTGCCTGCCAACCAACGGGAGGAGAACCCAGTGGCTGCTCTCTTACACTACCTCCCCACTGGCTACCCAGACCTCAACCTGGCTACCGTTGCGGGTGATGCCAGCTTCGGCTATGAGGTCATCTTGCGCATTGTCTACCAGCTTGGCGCCAAGCGGGTCATCGACTTGCGCGCCCACCACACCGATCGAGACAAGTCCCTGTGGCCTATCCGGGGTTACGACCACAAAGGGCGGCCTGTCTGTCCTTTCGGCTACGCCTTCACCGCCAATGGCTTCGATGCCTGCCGCCAGCGTCACAAATGGGTCTGCGCCCAGGCTTGCCTGCGTGGCCTTGAGCCCCGCGCCCGCCTGGATCACGTCACCTACCCGCCCCATGAGTGTCCTTTTCAGTCCAACCATCACCCCCACGGGCGCATCCTCAACGTGGGTGAACGCTTCCCGGATGGCTCCCTGCGCCTGGTCCGTGACATCCCGGTCGGCACTCCCACCTGGAAACGCTTCTACCACCGGGCCCGCAATGCATCCGAAAGCCGCAACGCCGCCTTCCAGCGCTGGCACCTCAAGCGCTTGCCTGTCTACGGTCAGCCCAGAGCCCAAGCCCTCATCTTCCAGGCCGACGTCTGGCTCAACCTGACCAGCTTGGCCCGCCTGGTGCGTGAGGCTACCCTCGTCGCCCTCACTCCCTGAGGCCAGCCGCAACCCGGCCGCCTACCCCTCACCCGCCTCGTGAACCCTATCCCACGCGGCGCGTATCCCCCTGCCTCAAACCCCCTTTCCTGCTACCCACAACCCCGCTCCGACCCATTTAGCTATCCCTTCAGCCCTGGCTACACCCCTCATCCGGCCTATCTCGCCCACCTACCTCGCCCCTTGTCCCCCCTTCTGCTTCGTTTCAGCTCCCCTTCCTACACCCAAACCAGCCCATCAACCCTACTTTCTCCTTCCTTTAGCCCTTTACCCCGCTCTTCTGCTTCGAATTCCCCAGGATGGGCAGGGAAGCTCACCTTCAAATATCACGAAAGTGTGGTGATTTGTTCAAACCACGCTCCCCAACTTGCCCCCGGTAAACCCTCATGCTACACTTCTCCCGCCAGGCCGTTTGTACCATCCCATCCCAGCCCTGCCTTGGCCTGGCGCACGGAGCCCATATCTCCTCTACGGAGGCCCTATGCCACGCACCACGCTTGGACTGCAGCCCATCTTGCAGGCACAGCGGCGCATCACCCCTTTCCTCCCCCGCTCGCCGCTGGTGCGCAGCGCCCATTTGAGCGCCCACACCGGGGCCGAGGTCTGGCTGAAGCTGGAGTGCCGCCAGCC
>CP070811.1:1685532-1688413 GCA_020343875.1 Anaerolineales bacterium
AGGGGAATCGAAGTAGAAGAAAGAGGGGAAGGGACCAGGGGTGGGAGTGATCGATAATAGGGAAGGTCACATCTAGGGTTTTGCTGAAGGCAGATGCGGGTTGATGAAGTGAGGAAGGGTTTGAGACGAGGGCAAAAACGAAGTAAAAGGCTGGAGTGGCGAGAAGGAAGAAGCAAAGCAGAGGCAGGAAGGACAAACAGGCGGGGAGCGAGATACCGGGAGAGGCCACAGGGAGGCCAAAGAAGCGACCAGCAGGCAGGGGGTCAGGCGTCACGCAAAAGGGTGCTTGCGAGACGTAGAGCCAAGCGCGCAGGCTGTTACCGTAGCTGAGTGCGCGCAGCGGCTGTGGCCTCGCGCACCAAGCGAGCCAATGTGGTCAAGTTAAGCCAAACGTCAGCCAGGGCCGTCAAGGCCCGGCCCCGCGGCTCACCATAGACAGGTAAGCGTTTCAAGCCCCAACCTTCCAGCACCGAGTTGCGGTATTCCGAAGCGTTGCGTGCGCGATGATAGAAACGCTTCCAGGTCGGCGTGCCCACAGGGATGTCGCGCACCAGACGGATGGAGCCGTTTTTGAAGGTTTCGGCGACATTGATGATCTGCCCGTGCGGGCGCTGCGGGTCCTGGTAGGCACATTCTTGCGGCGGATAACTGACGTGGTCGAGCTCAACCAGTGGCGTCGTCCCGCTGAGACAGGTTTGCCCACAGAACCACTTGTGCCGTTGGCGGTCGGCGTCGAAGCCATTGGAGGTGTGCGCGTAACCAAAGGGACAGACAGGCCGTCCCTTGTCACTGTAGCCGCGGATAGGCCATTGGGCTTTGCGTTTGTCGCTGGAATCGGCCCGCAAATCGACGACCCGCTTGGCACCCCATTGGTAGGCAGCGTGCAAGAAGCTGTAGTAGCCCAGTCCGGCATCCCCAGTAACGACATCCAGTTGGAGATCGGGGTAGAAACGCTCCAGTTGCAGCAACAAGGCTGTGGCCGGGTTCTCTTCGCGGGCATTAGCAGGCAGGAAGTCATCCAACAGCACGAAACTGAAACGGCGTAAAGGCTCGGCGAACTGAAGGGCCAGACTGCGATAGCCATAGCGCAATTCCCCTTTCCCCTCTTCGGCCATGGCTAGGTCAGGGCTAACACTGTCTTGATTGGAAGCGTCGTAGACCACGCAGCGGGCCTCAGGGTCGCGCACCGGAGCGTAGCGACAACTCAGTGCACAGGCCAAGGTATCACAATCACACCCGCGCTTGTCTTTCTCCTGGGCCAGACAAGATCGCTGGTCCTCGGCGCCGAGGGGCTGATAGCAACTCTCCCGCACGAAAGCGCAGCGCATCTGAGAAGCGGCGTCGTGGATCATGCCGTCGGGACAGACCAGGGCCTTCTGCCAGGCTTCAGGCGACACCAGACCGGCTTCCCGGATCAAGGCCACACTGGCAGCGAGGAGCTGGTTGAGGTAGTGTATAGCGATGGTATCGGCTTGACCGTGGCCCAATTCCACCGTCACCGTCTCCTCTTCTGCCAGCGCGTTGCGCCCAAGGGTGGTCAGGAAGTAGCGCACGCCCCCCTCGGTGGGTAATTCCTCCCTCTGGAAACCAAAACGTTGTCGGTAGTCAGCATAACGGGCCTTCCTCAGGTTGCGCAAGGCGACCGACCGCTTCCACTGGTTGATCAGTTGCCAGCTGACCAACAGGAACATCGAAACAGGGTCGAAGGGCGTTCGGCCGCGCGCAGAAGTCCAACCCAACAGCTGTGCCAGCACAGGACGCAGGCCACTGAAGTCTACCAGGCGCAACACCAGATCAAAGTCGGAAAGCTCCTCCCAGTTGGCCCAGTCTTCCAGGTCCGCAAAGCCCAGGTAGACATAGTGGGAGCGATAACTGCGCTTGGGTGAGGGCGGCGTGCCTGGCGCCGTGGGCCAGCACAAGGGCAACCGTTCTCGCAGGCCCGACAAACTGCATTGATCCACAAAAGCGCTGTCGCGGGCACGGGTCTCGACCGGGCTGCATTTAACCACGGTGCCCTCCTCTCCAGCGCAGCCAACGCTGGGCTTGGGCATCCGCAGCTTCGTAATCTGGAACGGTATGCCGCTCTAATAGCGCCCGCAGATGCTGGGAGTGGGCCGGGTGGCGCAGCCACACCAGTGCTTCTGTGTGCAGCTGACGCACCCGCTCCCCTGTGAGCCCCAAGCCCGCCCCGATCTGTCGATAGCTATGAGCTGAGTTGCCCGCTAGACCATATCGGGCCATAATGATCCTCTGCAGACGTTCAGGCAGCCGTTCCACCAGATGGTAGAGGGACGCACGTACCAGCGCCGCTTCCCAGATTACGGCGGGATCCGTCTCGTCGATCGTCGCAGCAGCAACTGTCACCACAGGTGTCTGCGCGGCACCGTCGGCTCGCTTGACTGCTTGCCAGACATGGCGCGCGATCGCGGGATATGCGTAGCTGGAGAAGGCATAGCCCCGCTGGGGGTCGTAACCCAGAATCGCCCGCCACAGACCGATGCGTCCGGCCTGAATGGCTGCCGTGAAGGGCAGTTGCCCTAACGTCTGTCGGCGCACCACATACAGGACTAGGCCTTTGTGGCGCGCCATTAGCTGGTTCAGGCAGGCCCGGCAGCCTGCCTGGGCCTGCTCGAACCGGACGGCCTCAGAGCTCCATCTGAGGCCGTCCGCCGTTACCTTATGCTCGTGTGCGTGCACTGGGCACCTCCTTATATGAGATGCCCCATCCTGCTACAGATTCCTGAAAACTAACAGCCTATCTCTGGGGTTGATTTTCACCTCTTCTTCTACTACGAAAGCCCAGTTGACCTTTTACTTGCCTCTCTGGACCAATGACGCTACAATTAACCGCGAGATTAAAAGACTTGGAAAAACCCACGTC
>CP070811.1:1688513-1691967 GCA_020343875.1 Anaerolineales bacterium
CGCCTGCAAGATATGCAACGTATGATGCTGTTGCGGTCTCGGTCTGGCTGTTTGAGTGGAATGTTTGGGGGCGGACGTTCTCGGTAAGGCTGGCTCTGCCTGACTTGGCAGAATGATATTGTAGGGCGCTGAAAAGGGCCACCGATGACTGGTGGCCCTTCGTGTGTCTTTCAATTATGCGCAAGCATGCTTGTGGATGGAACCAGACCTCACATCACATCACCATAATCGGCTGGTCAGCCGGGATGGCCAGCAAGTCGTACGTCATGGCCCCTGTGACCAACACCGGTATCAACTTGCCCACCTCCAGTTCTTCCTCGATGACTACAAATCCATCGATCTCCGGCGCGTCCCGGTAGGAGCGAGCAATGCTCACGCCATCACCTGCGCCGTCCACCAGAACCTCAAGCCTTCGACCAGTCAGTAATTGATTCTTGGCCAAGCTGATGCTCTGCTGCAGCTCCATCGCCTGCCGGTAACGTTCCTGCTTCACTTCGTCAGATATTTGGTGGGGTAGGTGGTAGGCCGGCGTGCCTGGCTCGCGGGAATAGGTAAAGATGCCCACCCGATCAAACTGGACTGCTTGCATGAAGTCCAGCAGTCCCTGGAATTCGGACTCGGTCTCGCCAGGGTAGCCGACAATGAAGGTGGTACGCAGGCCTGCGTCAGGCATAGCTGTCCGGAAGGACTCGATCCAGCGCCCCAGCTTCTCAACGTTGTGAGGTCGGCGCATACGTCTCAGCGTATCGGGATGGCCATGCTGAAGTGGCAAGTCCAGGTAGTGGCACACCTGGGAATGAGTGGCCATCACGTCAATCAGCTCCTGGCTGAGGTGGCCTGGGTAGGCATACATCAGCCGTAACCAACGCAGGTCGGGCGCGGCGCGTAATATGTCTTCAATAAGAATCGGTAGTCCGTTTTGTTCGCCCCTATCGCGTCCGTAGGCGGTAGTGTCCTGGGCGATGAGGATGATCTCATGCACGCCTTGCTCGACCAAGGCCTGTGCCTCGCGCAAGATCAAGGCTTTGGGGCGACTGCATCCCGGTCCCTTGATGCTAGGAATGGTGCAGAAGGCACAGGGCGCGGAACACCCGTCGCTGATCTTTAGATAGGCACTGGCCCGCTGCCCCTGGCCCCTGCGACTCAAGGCCACGCTTTCGACTGGCACGTCGCCCGTCTCCGGTAGATGAAAAATCGGCTCCTGGCGGTGGCTGGCACGCAGCTTTCGCAGAAAGGGAACAATATCCGGCCAGCTACGAGTGCCGATCAAGCCGTCGAGGCCCGGCACCTCGCGGACGAGGTCGGGGCCAAAGCGTTGCACCATACAGCCAGCGGCTACCAACGTCTGCTCCGGTCGCTTGGCGGCAGCCAGTTCTTGCAGCGCGCCGATGGACTCAGCTTTGGACGCTTCCAGAAAACCGCAGGTGTTAACCAGGAGAACGTCGGCACGGGCTGGGTTGTCGATGGTTCGGTAACCACTGGAGGCCAGCAGTTCGCTCATGCCTTCGGAGTCGATCAGGTTTTTGGGGCAGCCCAGGGTCAACAGGTAGTATCGAAGTTGTTTTTTCTTGCGCATATTAGGGTGATTTTATCCAAGTTGTCGGGTTATAGCAAATGAGGGGCACGACCATGTCCACAGTGCAAGGCGGAAGGGGTACACGCAACTGCTGGAATCTGGGCCAGGCACAGGAAAGGAGGGATATGCTATGTATGACGACCGATTTGATCTAGCCTGAGAACTTTGTAGAGCCGCCTTTGTACATCTTGAGGCACCTCGGCCCGGCCGACAGTGCGATAAAGTCTAACAGTCTTTTCAAGGGTGTTCACCACAGCCTGGCAATCAGGGCAACCTGCCATATGTTGCTCGATTTCTGCACAAAGCATTTCTTCCAGTTCCCCATCTATGTAGTCTGAAAGTTGACTCAGCAGGTTCCTGCACGTTTTGTTAGCCATACGCTTCCTCTAAGCTGCCTGAAAATCATTAGCTGGTGGGGCTTCACTGCAACCGTTCGGCGAAGTAGGAAGATAGCCTTTCCCGCAGTTGCAATCGCGCCCGGTGTAGGCGGGTCTTGACTGCACTTTCCGACAAGTCCAATATTTCGCCTGTTTCTGCTGTTGACAGCCCCTCAATGTCACGCAACACGAAGACGATGCGCAATGTCTCGGGTAATTCAGACACAGCCTGCCCCATCACCTGACGTGATTCGCTGTTAAGCAATTCGTCTTCCGGTACGCTGGACCAGTCCGCAAACTGACGGGGCAGGTCATCGCCAGTCTCCAGGGTCATAGGTTCGTCCACAGAGACTATGTCCGGCTGCTTCTTTCGCAGGCGCATCAAGCTGGCATTACTGGCAATTCTATAAACCCAGGTGCTCAAGCTCGAGCGACCTTCAAATTTTGGCAATGCTTGGTAAGCGTTCAAGAATGTCTCTTGTAGCACGTCCTCTGCTTCTTGTGGATCGTTTAACATTCTTAAGGCCAGGTTGTAGACCTGGCTCTGATTCGTCTGTACGAACTCTGCAAAGGCAACCGGGTCGCCTGCCTGGATTCTTTTGAGAAACTCATCTGCGCCGGCCATGTCCGCTAATCCTTAGATGCCGTACGAGCCATAACGTTACACAAGACCGGACCTCAACAAATCGGCGAACACCTGCTTCTCCACACCATGCCCCTGTTCCAACGGGGACCAACCGGTGCGGGACAAGCGTTCGCCGATCTGTTGGCCGGTCGAGGTTAGTAGCGCAGCAAAGCCCCGATGGACCCAGCCTTGACCAGTGCCGGGTTGTCAGGCACCGACTCTACGTGACCGCCCACTGCCAACATCCGCTTCACGGCATACTCCACAGCGTCATCTACGGGGGCCATGGTGCCACCGCAGTAAGGACAGGCGCCTTCTAAGACAGCGGCGAGGTAGCCGCAACGCATGCAACGGTAGCCGGGGGCACTGAAGCCTTCGGCCATCACCAATATATGAGCCCGGTCCTCTTGTAGGGCAGTCAGGGCAGCGGACAGCCCCACGGCTGCCCCTTCACCCTTGGCTGCGGAGGTGATAATGCGCTCGACCAGCGCGGTCTGCTCCTTGGACAGTGCTTCGCTGATAACCAACCAGGACTTGGTCAAAACCTCTGTCTCAGAGGCGTTCATATCCATGGGTATAGTGCCTACCACTTTAGCCTGCCATGCACGGGGCAACAGAGTCTGAAACTGGGACACAGTTTCGTCCGTGCCGGCCAATACGATGCGGCGGCTCTGTCCCTGCTGGAAGAAGTCGATAGCGAAGCTAGCCGCTGAGCGAAGGTTGTGACTGGCCAAACCATCTTCGTAGCGCTGGAGTTTTTGAGCGGCCCAGCCCCCTTGCTTATGGCGTTTAGTTTCCTCGCCCAATGTGCCGGTTGTTTCCACAATTTCACCCATGTGAATCTGGAACAAACGTGCACCCTCCCGGTCGACCAGC
>CP070811.1:1692067-1698349 GCA_020343875.1 Anaerolineales bacterium
CCCGATAAGCCCTTCCTTGACGGCCGGGAAGACGATCGCTTTGAGCAGGTGATGGCCTATTTCTGGGTGACCCAGGCCCAGAATTACATCCAGAGCCTGGGCTTTGGGACCAGGCTACGACGGATCAATATGGAGTCCCAAGACGTGCAGATCAACCAATGGGGCCAGGATAACTCCTATTCGTGGGACAAGCATGACGTGCTTCGCTTCGGCAAGGGCGGCGTGGATGACGCCGAAGATGCTGAGGTGATCCTGCACGAGTACGGCCACGCCATGTTGGATTCGCAATCTGATCCATTTGGCAGCTTTGGCGCCTCTGCGGAGGCCGGGGCGATTCACGAGGGCTTTGGTGATTACTGGGCTGTCACAGTCAGCACCCTTATTGCCCGGACGCCTGACCCGGCCT
The DNA here is from genome assembly GCA_020343875.1 of Anaerolineales bacterium. GTDB lineage: Bacteria > Chloroflexota > Anaerolineae > 4572-78 > NAK82. The sequence goes on from CP070811.1 coordinate 1,692,474, forward strand.
GTGTCGCGGACTGGGACTCGGTCTCCTACACGACTGGCACGCCCCACTGCCTGCGCCGGGTGGACCGGGACCTGCATTACCCGGAAGACCTGAATGGGCGGGTGCATGACGACGGGCAGATCTGGTCTCGGGCGCTGTGGGATATCCGCGGCGAGCTGGGGCACGTCGTGGCCGACACCCTCATCTTGGAGGCGCAGTTTGACTTCGCGGCCGACACCTCCATGCCTGCCGCCGCCGAAGCCACCGTGGCCGCGGCCGAGCGCCTGTACGGTAAACGCGTGGCGCGTATCGTCAGGTCCGCTTTCGAGGCACGCGGAATCCTGTAAACAGGGGCCAGAATTCTCGTTCGGACCAAGTACACGGGCAGGGGCTTAAAGGGGAAAGTAGCTCAACACGCCGGGAGGCGGCGGAGCGCACTGATCCCCCCGAAGGGGTCGACCAGGCTACGAGAAAGAGTTTCGACTGTCGCCCACCAGGCCAGTAGGGTTTCGAGGCAGGGCATCAAGCGCGCCCTGCCTTTTTGACTCCTCTTGGGGCCGAGGGTGGCTGTGCCAGAGCCCCTCCGGTCTTTACTCATCTCGCTCAGGCCCACCCCTTCTTGAAGCAGTTGCCAGCCATGGGGCCGTCGGCAGGCCCAGGTTTGTGGCAAACGACCCCACCCGAGGCGGTGGATCGTGTTGTTGCGGCAAAGATTCTGTTGAAAGCAGAGGGTAGCTGTGATATAATGACCTTGCAGGCCTTCTGCGACCTGGGCGGCTCCCCGGCCAGAACCCCTATACCATGTGCTTCGACCTGGCCGCGCCCTCTAGTAGGCGGTCATTCTATTTGTCCCCTGGTGTAACTGCTAATCAAATACGGCGAGGTGCGACAATGAAGCTGGATGATGCCGTGGCCGGGTTCGTTGAGAGCCGGGCTATTCCCATCTTTGGTATTGCCGATGTTCAGGGATTCGCTAGTGCACTGCCTGGGTGGCATCCCAAGGAACTGATGCCGAAATGCGAAAGTGTAGTGGTGTTTGGGTACCCATTATTCCAGCATCCTCTCCATATGGAAGAACGCACATATATCGCCAATCGATCATGGTGGGATGTTCAACGGATTGTCTCCAGGCAGATCGCAACATGGAAGGGCGAGTTGTTTGGCCTGTTTGACAGTTGTGGATTGGGTGTAGCCAGCTTTGGCGTGTTCAGGCGTACAACTTTGCCCACCTTCTCCTATCGACTGGCACAGGTTGAGGCAGGTGTTGGCGTCTACGGACGTGCTGGCGCTTGTATCAATCCTGACTACGGGTGTTATTACCGCGTAGGTGTTTTATTGACAGAGGCCAAGCTTACCCCTACGAGCGGGGCCCATCTGGATGGCTTTAATCCATGCGAAGGTTGCAGCGAATGTGGCGAGGTATGTCCCATTAGAGCGATAGACGTAACCAAGGAACCGGGTGCGGGGTACGATCGAGAGCGATGTGCGCGATTCATATTCAAAATGAGCGAACGCTCTGGAAGCCGAGCCTACATATGCTGTCAATGCTTCAGTCTGTGCCCATGGTCTATGGGGAGGGTGGGCAATAGGCAGCAACACTAACAATAAAGGCAAAACATGAAAGATGCTCGCCAAATGCTTGATGATCCTCGAGCCACACAGCTAGACCCGGATCTCTTGTCAACCCCTTTCGGGGTCCAAACGAACTGGCACGTGATAACGGGTGCGGCCTGCTCTGGTAAGATAACCCTAATCAATCTGCTGACCGACAAAGGGTTCCGGAGGTTGCGCGACAGTACATTGAGAGAGAGGTGGCCAAAGGGCGAACGCTAGATATGAGATTTTTGAAAATTGGGGCACCTTAGAGCCCGTTCTGGCCGACATGCAAATGAGAATTGAGCAAGGATTGCAAGCGACCGATATCGTCTTTCTGGATCGAGCCTGTGTTGTCGCCCCAAGAGCGGCTGGCGTTTGTAATCGAGAGACTTCAAGAGCAAGGACTGATATCCTCCCTGGGTGAAGCGTAATAGCCGCCCAACCAATCTTTGTAGCTGAATTGCCAGCTCGCCATTTTTGAGGTTGGTTGCGCCCGTGAAATCATTTTGGCTTTGAAGGTGGTTTCGCCAACCTGCAGGCGGCTAGACTCAGACGGTCGGCGGCAGGGCATCAAGCAGATTGCTAAGATGTGGAAGAGGAAAGGCTTCTGTGGGGCATTTCAGAGATAAAGTTGCAATTGTAACAGGTGGCGCTTCAGGAATCGGCCGTGCGCTGTGCGAAGAACTGAGTCGAAAGGGAGCCACGGTCCTGGTGGCGGACATCAACGCTGAAAGGGCAAAACAAGTTGCTTCAGCCATCACAGCGGCTGGTGGCAGGGCGCGCGCGGCGTATGTGGACGTGTCACAGTCAGAGGTGGTGCAGAATCTGGTAGATGAAACGGCAACAGCACACGGCCGCCTTGACTTCATGTTCAACAACGCGGGTATTGGCATCCTCGGGGATGCACGTGATATGCGGCTTGAACATTGGCGGCAAATTGTTGATGTGAATTTGTGGGGTGTTATTTATGGTACAATGAGTGCGTATCAGGTGATGGTCAGGCAAGGCTTCGGGCATATTGTGAACACTGCTTCCGGAGGGGGGTTGATCCCGCTTCCAATGGCGTCGGCCTATGCCGCCACCAAGTTTGGCGTCGTTGGGCTTTCGACGTCGCTGCGCATAGAAGCAGCGGGGTTGGGGGTGAGGGTGAGTGTGGTCTGCCCTGGGGGGATACAGACAGACATCATCGAGACGACAAGGCTTATCAACATCAATCGTGAGAAAGCAATACGAAAACTACCCGGAATGAGGTTAATGGATGCGGCGAAGTGTGCCCGGATTGTGTTACGGGGTGTAGCCCGTAATAAGGCCATCATCCCGGTTACGTCATTTGCGCGTTTGGCCTGGTGGCTGTATCGATTCCAGCCGGCCTTGTTAACCCCCGTCGTCAGCAAGATGGCGCAAGAGTTCAGAGTATTGCGGGAGGAACCATAAGCAGGGAGATGCTTCGGCACAGGTGGCAGAAGCCACCCAACAACTCGTTACACTTGACGTCAAATCTTGGCTTTCCATGAACCTGGTTGGACTGCAAAGTTGTCTTTGATTGGGACATCCGGGGCAAGCCCGGCGCAAGTGAACTCAAGCGTTGGGCGGAATGTAGATCAAGTCAGATCAAAGAGGGATGCTATGGATGATATTGGGACTTATGAAGAGCGGAGATTCCCTGAGTTTCGCTACCCAACACTGGATACCCTGGACCTAGGCATAAAAAAGCACCATATACCACTCTTGTTCGAAGTTGATGTAAGCGAGGCGCGCGCGTACATGCGCGAGTTCAAAGCCAGAACGGGTGAGAGGCTCTCCTTCACCGGCTGGGTGATGAGGTGTATAGGTCAAGCAGTGAGTGAACACAAACATATCCAAGCGATGCGAAGGGGAAGAAGAGGCCTCATACTTTTTGACGATGTGGATATCTCCGTTGTAGTGGAAAGGTCTGTTGGCCATAGTGATAATTCCTCGGAAACACTACCTGTGCCCTACGTGGTTAGGAGAGCCAACAAGAAGACGGTCAAAGAGATCAATGACGAGATACGAGCAGCCCAAAAAGAATTGCTCGAAGCAGGAGAGGTACAACTTGGGGCACGTCGAAACGTATATCTGACAAAGGCCTTCACTTTGATGCCACGGTTTGTTAGAAACTTGCTTGTCTGGCGGAGATTGACTAAGGACCCCTTTTTTGCGAAGAAAACGATGGGGACGGTCGTGGTCACATCTATGGGTAGCACTGGCAAATACAGCGGCTATGGGTGGGCCATTCCGATTGGTATCCATCCAGTGGTGTTTGCTCTGGGCAGCATTGCCACGAAACCAGGTGTTGTGGGCAACGAGATCACAATCCGAGAATATCTGAGTATGAGTGTTCTATTTGACCACGACGTTACTGATGGTGCTCCAGTGTTTCGCTTTATTCAGCGGCTAAACGAATTACTTGAGGGCGGTTATGGTCTCGACCAGTAAGACAGAGTTCCGTCTGACATGGGCGTGGGGCCGACGCGGCTATCGGGGTCGCTCGTAGGGGTGGTTAGCCCCGGCGGCCCGTTACCAGGGGCGCTGCGCGGCGCACGCCGTGGCCGTCAGTGCGCCCATATCTGGCTGAACAAGCCGAGGATTGCTTTCTCAAGGACTCTCGGCCACGTCGAATGGGATTCAGGCCGGTCAAGGAAAACGCCGCCAGGAAATTGCGAAGCTGAAAGCCAGCCTGGAAGGGAACTGTTTCTGCCTGGTGGCATGCTTGCCCCGGCTGTCATTCCGCTCGTTACACTGAGTGTTAAGTTTGGGTAGTCGAAAGGATATGTCGATGTCTGATCTCCTAACCGTTCAATTGGCCGTTAGAGAAATCGAGCGATATGCACAGTCGTTGATAGAGTTGATAGATCCTCTGTCCCAGGATCAGCTCTGGTCCAGGAATGGAGGTATTCCGAACTCGATCGGTACGCTTACCCGACACTTAACAGGGAATCTCAATCATTACTTGGGGGCAGGCATTCTGAGAAACGGCTACGTCCGCGAGCGAGACAGGGAATTCACCGAGACAAGTCTACCCAAGGCAACGATAGTCTCGGATCTGCGGGCAGCAGTGGAGGTGGCTAAGGAGGCAGTCGACGCAATAGGTGAGAGGGAAGTCACTCAACCCTATACCGCGCCATCCGGCGAAGAATACGAATCGTTGGCCTATCACATAGTGAGAGTGGCGACGCATTTTGCCCTTCATTGTGGTCAGGCTGACTATGCGGCCAACTACATGCGGTAGCCCTTTTTTTGGCCCCGGACTCTTTCGGGGGTAGCCATCCGAGACAACTAGAGCAACTTTGGGGTGCTACTTGTCTTTGGCCGGGATTGATGTCGACGAACCAGTGTTCGCAGAAATCTGGACAGGCGGGCTTGCCCAGCGCTTGAATGCCACGAATTCGGTACGATTTGGCTACGCTGGCCTGCCGCGGCGCAACGGATTCCCGTAGGATCATTTTCAGGCTGCGCAAGCACGATACGATATCCAAAGATTTTACACATCAAGCTGGAGGTGGAGTATGCGTACTATTGACATGCAGACGTGGCCTCGACGCGAACACTTTGAACTCTTTAGCACCTACGCCTATCCACACTTTGGCATGTGTGCAAATGTAGACCTGACCCCATTCTATCCAGCTGTAAAAAAGCGTGGCTATTCACTTACCGTAGCCATCGTTTATGTGCTCACACGGGCATCGAACGCGATCCCCGAGTTCCGCTATCGCATTCGGGAGGGGAAAGTAATTGAGCACGAGGTCGTAAACCCAGGTTTTACATTTCTGGCAGAAGAGGATGTATTCAGCTTCTGTACGGTTGACTATGTTGAGGATTTTTCGGCGTTTGCGGCAAAAGCTGCAGAGAGGATCGCTCTTGTGAAAGAGAATCCGTGGGTGCACAGAGTGCCACGAGATGACCTGTTGTACATGACGGCGATCCCTTGGGTGTCTTTCACAAGCTTTCAGCATACGATTCAGTTACAGCCAGCAGATTCCATACCCCGCTTCGTATGGGGGAAATTCTTCGAGGAAGGCGAGCTCTTGAAGATGCCGCTGAGTGTTCAGGCACATCATGCGCTCCTGGATGGCGTACACGTTGGAAAACTCTATGCGGAAGTGCAAGACTACTTACTCCAGCCACTGGTCATGCTCGGTGAAGACTAGGTGCGCAGCCCGACCCCGTTTGAAGCCGACCATGTTCCGCGCCTGCGAATCGGCGGCCAACCGCGCATTGTGGTCAATCTTGCAGCGAAGGTGCTCACCCTACACCCGCGCGGCGGCTGAACCTATTACGCC
>CP070811.1:1698449-1714087 GCA_020343875.1 Anaerolineales bacterium
CCCGGTGTGTCAGTAACCGGTTCAGCGGCAGCGGCACTGTTGCTGCTGGAAGAGAAATGGGTCTCCAAAATCGAAGAGGATCGTCCAGTTACAACTATGTAGTAGCTGTATCCCACCAGGAGGCGTTCCAGTAGGGTGAATCGAATCCCGTAAGCCGGTCTTCAACCACGCAGCCAGCAGATAGCCAACAGGGGAGGGCGATGAGCACAATCAAGATTGCAGGTAATCTGCAAGCACAAATGCAAGCCATGGCACTGGATGAGCCTATGGGCGTAATCGTCCGCCACAAGCGGGAGGCCTTCTCGGCGCAGAGAGTGGTAACCGATGCCCAAGTCACCCACAGTTACCGATTGATTCCGGCCACGGCTATGCGTGTGCGCCCGTCAGGCATCGAGGCCCTGAGTCGCGATCAGACCGTCGAGTATATCTGGCCCGACCTACCGGTTCACACCTGCCTAGACGTGTCAACCCCGCGTATCCAGGCCCCATCCGTGTGGAAGGCCGGCTTGCGAGGCGAAGGGATCAAAATCGGCATCGTAGATACCGGGATTGATCCTCACCACACGGACTTCGAGGGGCGGCTAATGGCCATGACCAATCTCGTCGCGACCACTCAGGGTCTTGCCGGGGGCGACGCGACCGATGACAACGGGCATGGCACGCACGTGGCAAGCATTGCGGCAGGGACCGGGGCTGCTTCCGGCGGAAAGTATCAGGGAGTAGCACCAGCCGCCAGCCTGTATGTGGCCAAGGTATTGGATGCCAACGGCGGGGGGACCATGAGCGGTGTGATGGCCGGCGTTGAATGGGCCGTGGATCAAGGCGTGCACGTCATCAATCTGTCTCTGGGCAGCACTGGCCCGTGCGACGGCACGGATGCCCTTTCGACCTTGTGCGATCAGGCAGTGCAGCAACATGGCACTGTCATCTGTGTGGCGGCGGGCAACGCCGGGCCAAGCGACTCCACCGTCGGTTCTCCGGGGTGCGCACGTTGGGTAATCACCATTGGCGCCGTAGACGACGCCGACAAAGTGACCGACTTCTCATCTCGCGGCCCCACATCCGACGGACGGGTCAAACCCGATCTGGTCTTCCCGGGCGCTGGCATTGTGGCCGCCCAAGCCAACGGCACCGCGCTGGGATCAGTAGTCGCACCTGGCTACGTCGAGCTCTCGGGCACCAGCATGGCTACCCCGCACGCCACGGGCAGCGTGGCTCTGTTGCTACAGGCCCAACCAGGCCTCACGCCCAATCAGATCAGGTGGACATTGCTGACCACAGCTCTGGGCCTGGGAGAGTCTCTCAACGTCCAGGGTAGTGGGCGTGGCAACGTGTACGCCGCCTACCAGAAAATCCTGAGTGAAACACCACCAGATGGGACGGAGCCGCCGGAACCCGGATCACCTGGCACCCAGCCGCAACCCCGCGATGGCTGCCTGCCGCAGATTAGGCGGTTATTCAGAAGCCAGTAGGCCCTACTTTGCCCCAAGGAGAAGATCTCTGGCGCGCACAATCGTCGTAGTAGAAGATGACCTGTTGTTCGGGACCAACATTCAGACCAGACTACGGGCACTGGGATACGACCCAGCCTTCGCCGAAACGGCCCCTGCCATTGACCGATTGCTGAAGGGCTCACCAGCCTTGGTGCTGGTCAACATAGGCTCCAACACCCTTGACTGGGAGCATCTGGTAGATCATGCCAAAAACGAAAGCCAGTGGCGGCACGTACCGATTCTGGCTTATGGCCCTCACGTCGATCTGGAGCTGCGCCAGCGAGCGTTGAAAGCTGGCTGCGACGTCGTGGTCGGGCGATCGGCAGTAGCCAGCAATCTACCCTCACTGGTGGAAAAGTGGGCCTGGCAGCCCGATCTGAGCCCATGTAACGAGAGCCTGCCGTCCGCTCTGCTGCGTGGCATCCAGGAGTTTAACCAGGGCCGGTTCTTTGAGTGTCACGAAACCATTGAAGCGGCCTGGATGGAGGAGCAACGCCCCATTCGATTGCTCTACCAGGGGATTCTCCAGGTAGGCGTAGCCCTGTATCACATCCAGCAAAGCAACTGGCGGGGCGCAATGAAAGTGCTGGCGCGGGCCATCCCCAAGCTAGCCCATTTTGATCCAACCTGCATGGGGATCGAAGTGGGCCAGCTTTTGCACGACACGCATCGTATCCGCCAGCACCTGATCCAGCTAGGACAGGAGCGAATCGGACAATTTGAGCCAGCCCTGTTTCCTATCATACAGATTATGGCTGACGATAGATAGTGGGCGGGATACTGCCAAAGGACAGGTAACCCAAAAGAGGCCCAATCGGCGGGCCGTTTTCTCTTCTTCCCATACTTCCATGCTTTGGGGGAGGCAGCAGCATTGAAAGCAATTGTAATGCACGAACGTGGCGGCCCCGAGGTGTTACGCTACGAGGACTTTCCTACGCCCGAGCCAGGGCCAGACGAGGTGCTGGTTCGGGTGCGAGCCAGCGGCTTGAATCACCTGGATGTCTTCACCCGGCGGGGGGAGCAGGGTCGACGGGTGAAATTGCCCCACATTCTGGGCATAGAGACAGCCGGCGAAGTAGCTGCCCTGGGCGATGGGGTGGTCGACCTGCAGGTAGGCGACCGAGTAATCAGTGGGCCCGGTATTTGGTGTGGTCGATGCGAGATGTGTCGGGCGGGAGAGGAAAATATGTGCGTTGAACGCCTGATCGTGGGCGTGGACGTGCACGGCGGTTACGCCGAGTATATCAAATTACCCGCCTACGCGCTGGCCCCCCTACCTGAAAGCATCTCGTTTGAAGAGGGAGCAGCCACCCTAATCGCGTTTGGCACCGCCTGGCATATGTTGGTGGACCGGGCTGCCTTAAGTCCTGGCGAAACACTGCTGGTTTTGGCGGCTGGCAGCGGGGTAGGCATGGCTGCCGTCCAGGTAGGTAAATACCTGGGCGCGCGGATCATCGCCACGGCCAGCACCGAAGACAAGCTGGCCCGTGCCCGGATTCTAGGCGCAGACGAGACGATCAACTACGCCCAACAGCGTCGCTTCGCCAGGGCCGTCCGCAAGCTGACCGATGGGCGTGGAGCGGACGTGGTATTCGAACACGTCGGAACGGACACCTGGAGAGATAGCGTAACGACGCTGGCCATTGGTGGAAGACTGGTGACATGCGGTTCGACCACCGGGCGCTGGGGGGAGACAGATTTGTGGTCCCTATTCGCCAAACAGGCCACCCTGCTGGGCTCCTTCAGCTCCACCCAAGCCAATTTCCGCACGGTGCTGCAGTTGGTGAGTGAGGGGAAATTGAGGCCGGTGCTAGACAGCATACTACCCCTGTCGGAAGCAGCCGAGGCTCATCGCCGCCTGGAAGCACGTCAGGTATTTGGCAAGATAGTCTTGCAGCCATAGATATATGAAGCTTGTAGGCCTGGGATTCAATCGGCCTTGAAATGCGGGAGAGAGTCACGCTTGACAGCCAGCCAAGGTTGCATTATGTTATAAGAATGGATGAACTAGCGAGAAAAACAAACTGAAAGGAGATACATTTATGAACACTGAAGTACCCACCCCAGAAGAAGAAACGGTCCCAGAAAACGACGTCACTGACAATGACAAGTTGATGGCCGCCCTCTCGTATCCGATCCCCATTCTGGCCATTGTCATCTTACTTTCCGAGACGAACAAAGCGCGTCCCTTTCAGAAGTTTCACGCCGTGCAAGCCCTTGCCTTTTGGGTCGTGGTGAGTGTCATCGGCATCGTGCTGTCTATCGTCACTCTGGGGATTGGCGCCCTGTGCTTCCCCGTCTTGTGGCTGGTCTCGCTGTGGCCAGCCTATAAGTCCTACCAGGGAGAGTACATGGAGATGCCTGTCATCACAGACTTCATTCGCAACCAGGGCTGGGTATAGCCCTTCATCTCTTGAGTGCGGCCAGCACCGCCTCACGCGGCACGTCGTCAAACACACCTACCTGACCGATGTGGAGGGGGAGCACGAAGCGTAGACGCTTTCCTTGCTTCTTCTTGTCGGAAGTCATAGCCGCCCATACCGCCTCGGGCTCATAGGCAGGTGGGCTAGTCGGCAGGCCTAGACGATCCAGCAAAGCGACGATGCGCCCCCCGACATCGGGCGGGCAGCGACTGCAATCCACCGCCAGTCGCGTGGCGACTGCCATGCCTATGGCAACGGCCTCGCCATGACGCAGCTGGTAGTCCGAGAGCATCTCGAAGGCATGAGCAAAGGTATGCCCCAGGTTGAGCACAGCCCGCTGCCCCCCTTCGTAGGGGTCCGCCTCGACCACGGCCACCTTCACCGCCACCGCCTGGCGGAGAATCCAAGCCAGGTCAGCCTGCGCGTACTGAGGGGGAAGGGCTTGACCGCCCTCCAGCCGGCCAAAGAGCTCAGCTGAGCCAATAACACCCGCCTTGACCACCTCGGCCAACCCGGCCCGAAAGTCAGCGGGTGGCAAGGTAGCCAACACGCCTGGGTCAACCACTACTAAGGCCGGCTGCTTAAAAGCGCCGGCCAGGTTTTTGCCGGCTGGCAGATCCACCCCGGTTTTGCCGCCCACGCTGGAGTCCACCATAGCCAGCAGAGTAGTCGGGATTTGGACCAGCGGCAGGCCGCGCATAAAGGTGGCCGCCGCAAAGCCGACCACGTCGCCTACCACACCGCCCCCCAGGGCCAGAACCAATCCGCTCCGATCCAGGCCAGCCTCCAGGAACTGCCTGTACAAGTCTGAGACGGTGTCCATGGTCTTGTGTGCCTCGCCAGCAGGCATCGAGCAGCGGGCGACACGCAAGCCAGTACCTTCCAAGCTGGACACGGCCTGGTCAGCGTGGAGCGGGCCCACAACTTCGTCGGTGACTAAGGCCACCGTCGTCCATTGCCCCAGCCCCCCCACCAGCGGCCCCAAGTGGTCGAGCAGTCTCTCGCCAATGAGGACTGCATAATCCTCGCCAGGAGCCATCACTGGTATGGCATATGGCGGAGCCGTTTCAGAGAAGGACTCCCATAAGCTCAGGACTCGCTCGGAGACTTGCGTCTTCGTCAGGCGCGAAGTATCCACCTGCAAGGGGAAGCTGCGGTAGATCGGCTGGCGTTGGGGCAGTAGTTCCTTCAGCCACTCCTGCCAGTCGCCAGCCGCCAGCCCCGCCCCAAGGGGGGCCTTCACTTCAGGGGAGCTTTGGCCCGCTCGGCGCTCGACATTCTCAAGTACCGGCTGGCTGTCGCCGCCACCCAGCCGCTCAATGAGAGTTGGCACGTCGGCGTGAAGGCAGACAACCAATCCACCCGACTCGACGGCTGCTCGGTTGTCGGGCAAACCCAGTGTCCAGCCGTCGGTAGCCACCACCCATCCCCGCCCATGGCTCAATTCCCGACAGACCTCAGCCTCCACTGCCCGGAAATAGGTTTCTCCCTCCTGGGCTAAGATCTCAGGAATAGTCCTGCCCGCCCGTGCTTCAACCAGATCGTTGCTGTCTACGAACTCACGCCCCAGCCGCTCAGCCACCATCCGCCCCACGACCGATTTTCCGGTCCCCCCAAAGCCGGTGATTATCAGGTTACGATTGCTCATCGACTCATTCACCAGGTTTCCTGCTGGAGCCATCTGAAACGTAACACGCAAAAGTGAGGCTGGCAGCCCACCGCTTACGTCTCTGGGTAGTACCTGTAACGCGGTGTGCTGACGCCTCACTCATAGCCAAACCGCCATTGGGTGCCATCCATAGGCAGTTCATCCAGTCGCCCCTGACGCAGCGCATCGAAACGGGGGTGCATCTCGGCCAGGCTGTCACCCCCCAACTTCTCGATCAGAGAATCGGTCAGCGCAAAGGCAACCATCGCCTCGCCCACTACGGCTGCACGCGGCACAGCGCAGAAGTCCGACCGCTCGTATCGGGTAGCCGCCGGCTCCCCACTGGCCAAATCCACAGAACGCAGAGGGTTGAGCGTGGTGGAGATTGGCTTCATGGCACCCCGCACGAGGATGGGCTGACCAGTGGTGATCCCTCCCTCAAAGCCACCGGCACGGTTGGTGTAGCGGGCGAGGGTAGAGGCGCCCTCTCTTTCCACGACAAAGATTTCGTCGTGAACCTGGGTGCCACGCAGCCGAGCGTTCTCGAAGGCAGGACCAATTTCCACACCTTTCACCGCCTGGATACTGCTTACTGCCCACAGCAGCCGGGCGTCGAGACGGCGGTCCCAATGCACGTGAGAGCCCAGCCCAGGGGGCACCCCCAACGCCACCACTTCGAAGATGCCCCCCAACGTATCCTTGGCCTGCATAGCCTCAAAGATGGTCTGTCGCATAAGTTCGGCGACATCTAGATCGGGACAGCGGGCTTCGTTAGCTTCGGCGGCCTCACACCGGTCCAGGAATGCCTGCGCTGCAGAGTCACCAGCTAAAGGCGGCAAAGGGGCAGCCACCTCGCCAATAGAGACGACGTAGCTGCCGATCACGATATCAAACTCGGCCAGCAGGTGGCGACAGACAGCGCCTACTGCCACCCGGGCAGCCGTTTCTCGAGCGCTGGCCCGTTCCAGCCCCAGGCGCAGTTCACGGTAGCCATACTTGATAGCCCCAGTCAGGTCGGCGTGGCCGGGTCGGGGGATGGTCATGGGAGAGATGTCTTTGTCACGCCAGCCTGTGGCCTGGCCCCAGTCCAGATTCTCGATGTGCAGGGCGATGGGGCCGCCGGTCGTGTGGCCCCCCATCACACCCCCTGTGATACGTACCCTATCCTTTTCAATCCCCATGCGCCCGCCGGAGCCGTATCCCTTCTGGCGGCGGCGCATATCGTTCTGCAGATCGTCTGAGGTTAGAGGCAGGCCAGCTGGCATGCCTTCCAAGATGGCAGTCAGCGAAGGGCCGTGAGATTCACCAGCAGTCAAGAATCGTAGCACCAGAAGCTCCTAATTCACATTGATGTGGATACCCGGTATGGTACCCACTTTTTCCGAATCATACATATCATGAACCGAGACGTAGAGTGTACCGCGCCCCGGCCGGACGGCCACCGCATCCACAACAAGCTCTTCCCGTTCGATGGGCAGGTGCGCGGTCTGCGCATTGGCGCCCCCCTTGAGCAGCGCCAGGTTGCCTGGCATAAAAAGCCGGACCAATGGGGCGATGGTCTCCTCTTTGGGAGTGATAGTGATCTGTATGCGTTCGCCCAAACGGAGACTAGTTTTGGAGGGCTTAACCGCAAACTGAAAATCGGCACGCGGCTCTAGATGATTGATCTCCACCTCTTCATCCACGCGCACCACCAAGTTAGCGCTCAGGGCAGTCACTTCCCGACCAATAGCCACCTCACCCAGCGCGACTTCCTGCCCATCAATCACCGCCCGCGTAGCCGGATCAAGCTTGAGAGAAGCCAACAATTCCACCAACGCACGTGTGTCGGCCGTGGAATAGAGCATGCCATTGACCAGCTTGCTGGTGACAAAGGTGAACGCCGGGCGAAATAGTTCATCGCCCGCATCATACATCACCCTGGCGGCATCAGCAGTTGCCTCCAGGTTCCCCCCCCAGGCTGACCTGGCCTTCCAAAAAGCTTTTTCACCCTCACGTTCGACTGTCTGACGCAAGAGCTGCAGAGCCGCCTGGCGTGGCCCGTTACCCGCGACACTCGTCAAATGAGGGGCGAAATAGTACGCCACGGCGTCCTCGGCGCTCTCCATCTGCTTGCCGAAGCCGGCGTCCAGGCACAGCAGTGAATTATCACGGTATCTGGCCTCCAGCAGAGCGTCCCTGGCCTTGATCAGCATGGTATCGGCCATAGGGAATGGCAGCTGGCGCAAACCGAGCAGTCGATGCGCCACGCGGGCCGTAATTTCCAACCCGGGCTGGCCACCGCACCAAATGGCAAACATGCCTTCAGGATATTGGAACGTGGACAGGCGCTGCAGTCCAGCCAGAATACGGCCCTGAGTGGTGGGCAGATCGCCCGATACCACACCGTCGGTGATTCCCCGATATGCTACGGCTAACCCATACAGGGCGCTCGAAGTTTGCTCAGCTCAGCCAAAGGGGTAGCCGATCAGGGCGGTAATGGTGTCCTTGAGCACCTGTCCCATCGAGGCGTAAATCACCACTTTTTCACCGCGCGCGGTCTGGCCTTGGTCCAGGATCAGCAGGCGAGACGCGGTGACTTTTTGCACACCAGGCGGAGCAATGTCACGCAGGGTCCAGTCGGATCCACTCTGGCTCTCGATGCGCGCTTCCACGCGACCCGGGCCTAGGATGGGGAATGGTTGTGTGCCACTACCAGTGACCTGCGCTCGCGTCTCGCCAAAGGAGGTGGCGATCACCAGATCGGCGGGCTCGCGGGTGTAGTAATTGACGGTGGCAGTGATATCATCCCCAGGGCTGGCGATGGCCGGCAGGTCCAGCTCGGCGTACAGTAGCTTATCGGCCTGGACATCGGAGGTAAGTTCACGATAGTCAGTCCCTTTGAACAGGTAAGCACGAACTCGCCAAGTCCCAATCTGATCGCCCAGCTTCACAGTGCGTGAGGCCTGACCCTCCATATAGAATAACTCATTGTAGACCAACTGGGGGAACTGCATGCGTGTAGGAGTCACCACCATGACTGGTGTCTCAACGCCAGCCTCGGCAACAATGGGCATCGCTTTGGCAGGCTCGGCCGCTAATGAATATGAAACCGCTTCCATCGCTGCCATCCTCAATACCTGGAGTGGTTGTGGCGCACGCAATCCAGCCCCTGAAATACCCAACACAGCGTCTTCAGGCAGAGTCCAACGCTGGTCGCGCGCGTCAGGCACCTGCCCGGCGGCCAGGTTGCCGGAACCATCCCGTATGCTTTCGTAGATGCGTTTGGCAAGCTTGGGCACCGGGCTCTCATGCTCCAGGCGAGCATCGTACGCCAGCAGCCAGCAAAACGCCGGCATGGGAGTCTGCCTCTCTCCCGGCTCCTCACCCGTGGTGAAAGGAGGATCAATATTGAGGTAAATCTCGATTTCTTCGCCAGGCTGGGCAGTCGGAGGAGCACTCAAGGTGGCCTCAAATGCGACCGGCTTGATGACAATCCCCCAACCCTCAAAGGGCTTTCCCTGGGTGAATGCGCCGACGGTGAACAGAGTATAAGGCGCGTCTACATCAAACTCGATCGCCTGGCCACGCTTGAGGTCGGCTCGCTCAATCAACTGCCCGGGCTCAGTGAGGGCATGCCCCGGGGAAAAGGTCACAATTTGGGCCTGGGGCACGTCAACCGTGGCTTGCAGCCTGCCGCTGGCAGCCTGGACGCTTTCCAGCAAAAGAGGCGTCATGTTGACTTCGCCCGGTCCGACGTAGAATCCGCGCACAGGCTGGGCGTTTTCCCATGGTAGCAAGCCCATCTCGGCGGTTTGGCCGAGCGGGTTGATAGGAATATGCTCCCGTTCCACCGCGCCGGTGCCCGGGAACGCAACAAGCGCCGTGTTGCCATCGGGCGTGGTGACCTGCACGTGAAATGGCCCACCATGGCGAGAGATGTCAAATTCGCCTTTGGTCACCCCATCCGCAACCTGCACTTCTTGGGTGGCTACCACGCGTTCCCCACACACCCCGCACTGGAGTCCAAACTCGACCGGGCCAGAATATGGGACAGAAAGCAGCAGCAGCTTGAGGGTGAAGGTGAGGCGCTTTTGGGCATACACGTGCTCTTCCAGCGTGGCGATGAGGGGAGACAGGCTGAATTCGGCCACGCTGAAGGTACATTCGGCCCGGGCTTGGTCGGGCAAAGTGACCACAGCCGTGTACTCCCCCTCCTTCAGATCGGTATAATAATGCAACGCCAGCCCATCCCGGTTGAGAAGCACTTTGGCCTCGTAGACCTTCTGACCAGCCAACTGGATTTCCAGCACAGCCTCATTCCCGGCTGAATCGGGTGCAGCAACGAACAGGGACGCCTCGGTATCCGGCTGGTAAATCTTGCGGTCGCTGACCACAGTCAATAGCTTGAGAGAAGGATGCGGAAGTTGAGGCTGATCGGGTAAGGGCCAAAGGTTACCTTGACCCCGGCCTGAATCATCTGGGGCCCTACGTCTCCGCGACAAACGGGCTTGGCGCTGCTCGCTCCCCTCGTTGGCCGGGGGCTGGTCGCCAAAGCTCACGGCGTGTCGGTGACGCGAGAAGATGGTTGGCGAGTGATAGGTCTGCACGACATCGTCTACCTTCAGCGCCACCGGGTGTTGGTCGTCGGCCTGCAGGAAGATGAATTGACGGCCAATGAACAGGCGGTCGCGGAAGTAACTGGTGTCCTGGCGGCACTTGACACAGGTATCTGCATGGGCCGGATTAGGCTGAGAACACTGTGGACAGAACATGGTCTCCTCCTGACACAAGAACGCTAATGGTGTGGGCCGACTCCTGGAAAGTCATACAGGACACCCACATCCACCAAGGCGTAGGCCACTCCCCTCCAGCAGCGTAGAATATGTACGTCCCACCCGGAGCCAAGCTCGATGGCCGTGGGGTGCCTGGCTGGGCTGATGCGGCGCTCCACCGGTCAACCGATGATACCTATCAGGGCAGTATGGCCTGGCCTGCTCTTTACTTACTAGCCTTAAACATACCTGGATAGAGCTCTCTAGCGCAGTCTGGACAAAGCCCGTGGCTAAACTGCGCTTCAGAATGGTCTCGAATATACGTCTCCAGTTTCTCCCAGTAACCGCCGTCGTTGCGGATCCTTTTGCAGCCCATGCAAATGGGCAACAAACCTCTCAAGATTTTGACCTGAGCCATGGCTTCTTCAAGTTCCTGATTGCGCGCCTGAAGCTCGGAGTTCAAACGGCGCAACTCCATCATATCAGCAAAACGAGCCATAGCGATGGTCATCGCCCGCTCAATTTCGGGCGCCCTGGGTGGTTTGACCAGGTAGGCCCCGACGCCAGCCGCGCTGGCCCGTTCTACCAGTTCCGGCGGCTCATAAGCGGTCAGCACAACGACCGGTGTAGGGCAGCTGGCCTGGATGAGCTGCGTGGCCTGAATGCCATCCATATTGGGCATGTCCACATCCATAAGAATGACATCCGGTCGCACCGACTGGGTCATCTCGACAGCCCGCGCTCCGTCTGTGGCTGTGCCAGCAACGATGTATCCCATCCCTTCCAACATGGTCTGGATGGTATCGCCGACCATAGGATTGTCGTCGACAATCAGAACTCGAATCTCGTCTTGTACGTTCAATCCTGAAGCCTCCGGCGAGTATATAGCGAACCACGATGATCGCCTGCGATCTTCATTCTTCGTCCAGTTCAGCTCCTAGCGTCCGCATCAGGCCGACAAATCCCGGGAAGCTATCCGCAATGACTTCCGCCCCCTCGACCACGGTCTCGCCCTCGGCGATCAGTCCGGCGACGACCAGGGCCATCCCCAGGCGGTGGTCACCGTGGCTATGAACTCGTGCGCCGCGCAAGCGAGTCGGGCCGTCCACGCTGAAGCCATCATCTCGCTCCGCGACGGACGCACCCAGTCTCCGCAACTCAGCTACCACAGCGCCAATACGATCGGTTTCTTTCAGGCGCAGCTCGCGGGCATCGCGTACCAGCGTCTGGCCCTGAGCCTGCGTGGCTGCGACGGCCAGGGCGGGAAACTCGTCAATCATACGCACCACAGTCTGTCCGCCAACCTGGGTGCCCCGTAGCCCTTTGTCGTGTGCTGCCCCATCTCCCGGCCACGGAGTTCTTGGAGCATGGGGTGTCGCGGGGGAGCGGATTAGCAGATCAGCCGTGGGCTCCCCCGCCTGCTCCGCCTGGTTTAGCCACCTGAGTTCGGCGCCCATCTCGCCCAGCACGTCTATCAGGCCAGTGCGAGTAGGATTAATGCCTACTCCTTCCAGGACCACGTCCGAATTGGGAGCCAGCAAGGCAGCCACAAGGGGGAAGGCGGCCGAGGAGAAATCGGCAGGGACGGTCAGGGAGCAAGGTTTGAGCGGCTGAGAGCCTGGCGTCAAGGTTATGGTATCCTCCCGCAGCTCAATGCCAGCGCCCTGTGCTATTAGCATACGCTCGGTGTGGTCGCGGGCCGGGCCGGGTTGTCGGACAGTACTTGGCCCCTCAGCATAGAGAGCCGCCAGCAGGATGGCACTTTTAACCTGGGCGCTAGCTACGGGCAGGCGGTAATCAATGCCATGCAGATTCCCCCCCTTTACAACCAGGGGCGGGCAGCCATTGCGGGTTTCGACCACAGCGCCCATTTCGCGTAGAGGGATAGCCACGCGCTCCATGGGGCGCCGTCGCAGGCCCGTGTCTCCGTCTAAGGTTATGGTAAAAGCCTGTCCGGCCAGGATGCCGGCCAGCAAGCGCATGGTGGTACCCGATCTCTGGCAATCGATAGGGATAGCCGGGGCCTTCAGGCCGCGTAGGCCCACCCCATGGATATGCAACTCCGTTGGGGAAGACTGCTCCACTGACACCCCCATAGCACGCACAGCAGTCAGAGTAGCCTGACAATCGGCAGCGGGCAGCCAATTACGGACTGTGCTGACTCCCTCAGCAATCCCGCCCAGCAGCAATGCTCGGTGCGAGATGGATTTATCGGCGGGCACGGTCACCGCCCCACGTAACGCTTGGCAGGGTCGAACGCGTAGATTCACCGTCGGTGCTCCAGTAGTTTGATAAGTTCGGGCAATTCGGAGATCACGGCATCCGGCAAAATATGGCGCGACTGCTCATCGCGAAAGGGCGTTTTGATCAGGACTCCCCACAGCCCCACCTCACGCGCAGGCTCCACGTCAGTCTTCAGGCGATCCCCCACGTAAACCGCCTCATTGGGCTCCACCCCCATAGCAGCCAGCGCCATCTGAAACGCTTCTGGATGCGGCTTGATACGGCGGATATCGCAGGAATAGAGGCGAGTCGGCAGCAGATCAAGCAAGCCAAAGCGGGCCAAATCTGCATCGTGGATGTCCGCTGCCCAAAATGTGTTGGATAGCAGGCCAAGGGACATTCCCTGGTCTTTCAGAGCCTGCAACGTGGGTTGAGCCCCATAGCGCGGTTCAACGGCATTTTGAATCGGGGCGAAGAAAGCCTGGCGGGCCGCCTGCCACTCATCGTCGTTTAGGCGGAGACCCAGTTCTGACAGAGCAGTCTTCAGAGGGGTTTCGATACTACTACCCAGAAATGAAGCCAACGCTGATTGCCACTCCACCGTCACGCGGGCCCGAACGGCCGTCAGAAATGCAGCTTCCGGCAACACCACCTGATCATTGGCCGAAAGGTAGTGATAGAGTGCAACGAACCCGCGATTGTTTAGCTCGAGGATGTCAGCTGAAGCCGATTCGTAGTGGAGAAGTGTCCCTCCCAGGTCAAAGATAAAGGCTTTTAGCATCCACAGTCACCCCCGTTCAGCATGTCGAAACATCGGCGTTCGCCGGTCGTGGGCGGCAACCAGCAGGGTGTGTAGCTCATCCTCGTCCCCGGTGGCGAGCAGGTCGGCCAGGCGCTCCAAATGAACGGAGGCCCGGCGCAGCAGCTCGCCGACAGCAACCGGATTAGTAATTAGAATATCCAGCATCATGGTCACATCGGAGGCGGCCAACCGGGAAGAATCACGGAATCCGGAGGCAGCCAGTTCCCACACCAACTCATCTTCATAGCCAATCTCGGCCACAGCCAACATGAGGGCCACAGCCAACGAGTAGGGCAAATGGCTGATAGCAGCCACCAAGCGGTCGTGGCGGTCGGGGTGCATCACCAGCGGACGCGCGCCCACGGCCACCGCGAGTTCGCGAGCCAAGGCCAGCGCGGCGGGTGACGTACGTGGCAAGGGTGTCAACACCCACGGCGCCCCTTCATAGAGCGTTGGCTCGGCCGCTGCCAAGCCGGATGTTTCTTTGCCACACATAGGATGTGCGCCGACTGGCTGCACGTGGGCCGGGAGTTCTTCCATAGCAGCCACGATTTCGGTCTTGGTGCTACCCAGATCCATGAGCAGACAAGAACCGAGGGGCATAGCGGTCAAGTGGTGAAGCTGGCGTATGATCGTACGCACGGGTGTAGCGAGCACAATGACATCGGCACCGGTTATTCCGTCAACCAGATCCGTGGTGACGCGATGGGCCACCTCACAGCCTCGTGCCTCGCGGAGAGTCTCCTCCCGGCGAGCTACGCCAACGACTTCCTGGCAAAGCGACCATTGGGTGAGTGCCATTGCCAGCGAACCCCCCATCAGCCCCAGCCCCACGACTGCTACGCGGGCATTGCGTAGCGGCAGGTCAGCGTTGAAGATACACCTCCTGGCCAGCCTAAACACTCAAGTTGGTATCTTGTCACAGGTGGGTTCGAAGTAAGCTGCGGAGGTAGGCAAGGAATCCCCCTACAACTCAAATCGAACGTGCCCATATCATACCACGTTTTGGCAAAACTAGCATACGCCAGCCGCTTCGAGTGCCTGCCTGTTGCTCTTTTTGCCCCAATCCTGGTATAATCACCCCAATAGACAGGTTATCAGCTAAAAACCAGTTTGAGCTGACAACCAGGGCAAGGAGCAGCTTAAAGATGGAAAGCGTAAAAGCTTGTGCAGAAAAGATCATCGCGAATGTGGAAGAAGTCATCATTGGCAAACATGCCCCCGTGCAGATGACGGTGCTGGCGCTGCTTTGCCAGGGGCACTTATTAATCGAGGATGTGCCCGGCGTAGGCAAGACTATGCTGGCTCGTGCGATCGCTAAATCCATTGGCTGCAGATTCAGCCGCATCCAGTTTACACCCGATATGCTCCCGTCCGACGTGACCGGAGTAAGTGTGTTTAACCAAAAGACGCGCGAGTTCGAGTTTCGCGAAGGACCGGTCTTCGCCCAAATTGTGCTGACGGACGAGATCAACCGGGCCACGCCCAAGACTCAAAGTGCCTTATTAGAAGCGATGGCGGAGCAACAGATCACCGTCGACGGCACGACCTACACTTTGAGCCAGCCTTTCCTGGTGCTTGCCACTCAAAACCCCATCGAGTACGAAGGCACCTTCCCACTGCCCGAAGCCCAACTGGATCGATTTATGCTGCGCATCAGCCTGGGATACCCGTCGAAAACTGATGAAGCGTCAATCTTGGAAGCACAACGCATGTTGCACCCGGTGCAAGTAATCTCCCAGGTGGTGACCATCGAAGAGCTCTTGGATGCTCAAGAGCAGGTCAAATCGATCTATGTCGACGAGTTGG
Source organism: Anaerolineales bacterium (assembly GCA_020343875.1). Taxonomy (GTDB): domain Bacteria; phylum Chloroflexota; class Anaerolineae; order 4572-78; family NAK82. Next base: position 1,713,602 of record CP070811.1, read on the forward strand.
TCAAGGAATACATCGTCTCGTTGGTAGACGCCAGCCGCCACCATCCGGACGTGTATCTGGGCGCCAGCCCACGTGGCAGTCTGGCCCTCTACAAAACGGCGCAGGCGCGTGCCGCTATTGCAGGCCGTGACTATGTGATACCCGACGACGTGAAGGCCCTGGCCGAAGTCACTCTGGCCCACCGGCTGATAATCAGCCCGGCCGCCCGCATCAAAAACGTGGACCCGCGCGAGGTGGTACAGGAGCTGCTAGACTCGGTGCCGGTGCCAGGCACACGAGTAAGAATGTAGATGGTTGACGACTCTGGGAATTCGCCATGAAGATTCTTGAGCGTAGCTGGATCGCCCTCCTGCTATGGTTGGCCTCACTGATCATGGCGCTGGCCGTGCCCCCTGCTCAAAAAGATATCTTCTTCACGCTTACCTACCTTTTTGGTAGCTTGTTGGCGTTCTCATTCCTGTGGGCCTGGCTAAATTTGCGCTGGAC
>CP070811.1:1714187-1717754 GCA_020343875.1 Anaerolineales bacterium
CCAGATGTTCAGTTATAGGCATTCTTCGCTCTGGGGTTCAGGTTCATCCTCGAGACCGGGTCCACCGAGCATAGGATTCTGGGGCGCAGCCATTCCGAACTGAGCAACCTGCAGGACCCCTTGCCAGGGTTCAACAGGCTGGGGTGGCCGCCAACGCCGTTCTCTCACCGGGGGCGCTGCAAAGGGAACGCCCTTGAAAATGGCCAACCCCTCTTGATGGGTGCCTTCAAGCTGGCCCAATGAGAGGGTAACGATTGCTTTGTTTGCCCTATCCACAATGAATCCTCCTGCCCATGCAGCACTGCGTCGCCGCCAATAACCACGGCCTTGGTCATCGTCGTTCCCACGTCGATTCCGGCGAAGATTCTGTTTCTTATGATCGAGGGCTAATGCTCCCCCGGCGCCATGGACTTGATCTCCAGGCCCTTGACAAGCTTTATTATAGCAGAGTGGTTAGGAGCCTTGAGGCCGCGAGCGGGAACCGTCACAGGTTGGGGACATCTGCAGTCTCGATCTCCAGCGGCCATTCGAGGCTGTACCCCCGGCACAAGCAGGCCATGGGCACCCGGCTCAGGTCGTACCCAGCCAGTTGCAGCGGGCTCTTGCCGCGAATCTCGGGCCGGGCATCGCGTGAGAAGGGCGTGAAGCGGTAGATCTTCTCAAACACGCCCAGGTAGACCTTCGCTGTCTCGATGGACTCGAAGCCGCAGAAGTTCTGGTAGTGCTGGTCGAAGCGCCGGATCACCATTTCCACGGCATTGTTTGTCTTGGGAATGAGGTCGCTCTCGACCGCATTGATGAGGCAAGGCCAATGCCGCTCGAGAAAATCAAAGACCCACTGCAAGGCGGGTTCCCTCTGGATGTACTTGTCCCGCTGATCCAGCAGGGCCTGATAGCGCTTCTGAGCGGTTCGCTTCGTCCGGACTTGAAAAATGCGTACCACGGCCTGGCGCACCTGCTCGACTTCTGGATGCTGTTCCGCATAATCCCGGCCCCAGGTCGTTCGTAGGTAGCGACTGATATCCTGCATGGCGTGAAAGAGGCATTCGTGATGTTGGGCTTGGGGGAATACCTGGGCAATGATCGGGCCGTAGTCCTGGCGCAGGTCCGTGACCACCACCCCAGGGCGATAGCCCTTGACTTTCAAGGCCAGCAGAAAAGCATGAGCACTGTGGTGGGTGTTGTGGGGGTAGATGGCGATGTGCAGCAGGTCGTAGGTGTAGACATCCACGGCGAGGTAGACATACATCCAGCGCCTCATCTTGCCCGCTGGCTTGTCGTTTTTCGGCACCAGGACGAACTTTTCATCCACCCCGATGACCCCACTCGAACGAACAAGCCCAAAGAGGGCCACCACCGGCAAGAGGTCGTGTCCCCAGGCGCTGACCCAGCGGTAGATGGTCATCTCACTGACCTGCAGGGCCTGGCCTACACGGCGGTAGGTACTGTAGCTCCAACTGTAGGTCTGTACGGCCTTGAGGCGCACTTCCAGCCGGTGGCGGGAGTAAGGCACCAGTCCCGGCGGCAAATGGGTGAAACTGCCTCGGGAGCAGTCCCGGTTGCGGCAGTAGTAGCGAACCACCGGCACCTCTTGTAACTTCCCTTGGGCATCGTAGTACTTTTTCATCCGCGGCTTGCGACTTTTGCGCACAACGTGGACCGAGTTGCATTCCGGACAGCGGATCGTATCGTCTTGGACCTGCACCCACTGGCGAAAGAGGATTTGTTCCACTTGCAGTAGCCACGGCAGTGCCTTCAATGGTGGTGGAGCAAACTCCTTACCACCCTCGCGAGCCAACGCCCGCAAGTCGAGCAGCGCCATCTGCTCCTCCACGGGTAGTTGTTGGCTCCTGTCCAGGCAATCGTGCAGCACGTGGATCTGGCGAAACAGTTCTTGCACCAACCACCCTTTTCGCAAGCGGAATGTGTCCGGCGTCCAGTGATAGCGCCGCTTCAGTTCCTGGCGCAATGTCGACCAACCACTCTGCTCCATAGCCTGACGCACCTGACGCCGGCTGGCGAGCACCTTCTGGCCCTGCAGATGCTGATATACCTCTTCCTGGTTCCAGTGGGGATGGGTGGCGCAGATTGTGACGATGCGACGGATCAATCCCGGCGTCAGGATCTCCGATGTGCACTGGCTCAGCAACTCAGGCCAGGCAGCCTGGTGCCAGTAGCCCGCGATCCGGCTGACGTCCGGCTGAGGCAGTTCAAACCATTCCGACAGTTGTCTCTGCCGCACAAAGGGTGTCCGCCCATCGCGCGTCCGTCGGCTGCGGCGATGGTAACCGGGAACATCCAACCATGCCAAAAACAGCATGAGCATCCGCGCCCGGAAGGGATGGTCCCCGGAAACCTGAATAGCAAAGTGCCCGCACAATGTCGCCAGGTACCCCCCATCTTCTTCCCGAATCACTTCGACCCACGGTTCCTCTCGGCCACAGGATTGGCAGCCCAGACCAAGGAACAGACAGTGGACTGGCATACAAGTCTCTGTGCCTTGGCTAGCGAGCGGCCTGAACTGGCGCAGTGTCAGGCCCAAATAGCCCACCACGAGTAGTCGTTGTCCCTGCCAGAGCAGCCAGTGGCTGCCGCGCCATATTCGCCGCTGACTCAACTCTGGCCAGCCTGCGGCTACTACTTGCCACAACCATACCAACCAAGGCCAGGCCATGAGACCAGCCGGTCCTTGGCGGCCGCTCAGGGACCAAAATAGAGCCAATAGAAAACTGCGCACCATAGGCTGAGGCCAACTGTGTGTGACGTAGTGCCACAGACTGGGCAGCCGTCCGCGCAGAGAAAGACCGGACCGAAGTCTCCTCCGGCGGCGATACATGGCAGGTAGGCTGGGCACACGCGGAGGACAGGTGAGCCACCCGCATTGGCTGTCGGGAGTCTGACCAAGCAAAGCCAGAACCAGGATGCTGAAGAGCACCAGGCCCTGCCAGAACCGAAGTTGCGCAAACGGCGGTTTGATGATATGCTGCATGTGGGCCATCTCGCAGGCGGTATTTTGCTATTTCCCAAGAACAGTGTACCACATCCTGCGTTTTGGCCCCACTTTGATTATGGGCAGCGACGAACCCCGTTCTTCGTCCGTTTGCAGTCGCCCAACCCCCTTTTATGCCTCTTTTCCCCTATGTCCAAGTCCCCAGCTTGTGACGCCTACACACCGCAGAGCGGGCAGGTCCCGCAGGCCCTTACTGGCAGTTCTCGCCGCTCATCTCATCGATGCTTGCAGATCGACCAGAATAATGATATAATCCTGCCTACGGCGAGTATAACCAGAGGATACTAGAATAAGGCATTAAACTCAACCGCAGGCGGACGCCAGCCCGACCCGACAGATCGCCCGCTGCCGGAAGATTCCGGTTTCCTGGGCTTTCACTGCATGCATTTGTGTCCTCCTGGACACCTGAGGGGGCAATTGGGGAACGGAGTTCTGAGAGACAAAGATGTGGGACCATGAGTGAGAGTGAGGCAAAAAAAGACTGTATCCTGATCGCGGGTGCTCAGCCTGCAGACTTGGAGCAATTGCGCACTCTGCTGAACAGGCAGGGTTATGAC
>CP070811.1:1717854-1723549 GCA_020343875.1 Anaerolineales bacterium
CATCGTCTCCGGTGGTGAGGTGATGGTCGGAGCGCTCGAAGCAGCCACCGGTCTCAAGTTTGAGGTGAGCGTGCCCACCAGCTACGCGGCGACCGTTGAGGCCATGTGCGCTTCGCCGGACGACACCATTGGCTTCATCCCAGCCCTGGGTTACGTGATCGCCAACCAGAAGTGTGGGGTGGAGGTTGGTGCGGCTGCGGTACGCTTCGGTTGGTCCGTCTACTGGGCGCAGTTCCTGGTGGCGCGCGATAGCGACTATCAGACCCTGGAAGACCTGGCTGGCCTGAAGTGGGCCGTCCCCGACCTGGGCTCTACGTCCGGCTACCTGTTCCCCTCGGTTATGTTCCAGGAAGCTGGCATTGAGGTTGGCGAGGTTGTCGAGGCGGGCGGACACCCGCAGGCAGCCCTGGCGGTGTACAACGGCGAGGTGGACTTTGCCACCACCTACTTCAGCCCGCCCCTGACTGATCCCGGGTGGCAGCCTGGCGACGATCCCGAACCCTTTGATCCGATGGAAGTGGCCATGAATGAGGAGGGCAGGACCTTCGCCGGTGACGTGCGGGTGCTCGATGCCCGCACCGCGGTCATCGAAACCGCCCCCGACATCTTCCAGAAGGTGCGCATCATGATGCTGACTGATCCCATCCCCAATGACACCATGAGCTTCTCACCCGACTTCCCGAGTGAGCTCAGGGGTCAGGTCATCGATGCGTTGGTTGAGTTCACCGCATCTGAGGCGTGTCTGGAGTCGATCTGCTCCGACCAGTTCTACAACTGGACCGGCCTGGACCCGGTCGAGGATGCCGCATATGATCCAATCCGCAGGCTGATCCAAGGCCTGGGCTACACCGAGGAAGACATCTTCGGTGGCTGATCTCGAGTGACATAAGAGGTATGAATTGGGCGGGGATAACTTCCCCGCCCAATTGCAATGGAGTTAACAGAGTAGGGGAGCTGCGCGGGTCAGGGGCGTTTCGCGTCCGCCCTACCCACTTCCCGTACTTTCTACTTTTTGTGGCTGGAGGATAGCTTGCTTGAGGTAAAGAATCTGACCAAAATGTACGATAATGAGGTGCTGGCCTTGGATTCTGTGAGCTTCGCGGCGGCCGACGGCCAGTTCATGGCGGTGATCGGGCTGAGTGGCTCCGGCAAAAGCACCTTGTTACGCTGCATCAACCGCCTGGTAGAGCCAACGGCCGGCCAGGTGATCTGGCACGGCGTTGATATTACCGCTGCCCCGCAGGAGGATTTGCGCTTGATCCGACGCCGGATTGGCATGATCTTTCAGCATTTCAACCTGGTTACTCGCTCCACTGTCCTGACCAATGTCCTCTCGGGACGCCTGGGCTACGTTAACCCCCTTTGGAGCCTGGTCAATCATTTCCCCAAAGAGGATGTGGATAAGGCTATGGACAATCTGAAGCGGGTGGGCATTGCCGACAAGGCGCAAAACCGGGCCGATGAGCTGAGTGGTGGGCAGCAGCAGCGAGTGGGCATTGCTCGGGCTTTGATGCAGGACCCGCAAATCCTGCTGGCCGACGAACCGGTGGCCAGCCTGGACCCGGTGTTGGCCCATAGCATCATGAGGATATTGAAACGGTTGAATCAGGAAGATGGGATCAGCGTGATCTGCAGCCTGCACTTTCTGGACTTGGTGCAGCAATATGCCGATCGAGCCATCGCCCTGAACGAAGGTCAACTGGTCTTCGATGGCTTGCCCCACGAGATTGATGATCAGCGATTCAAAGAGATATACGGCCAGGAAGCCGAACGCATAGGATAGTGCATATGAGCCAAAATCAAAACTCCAGGCCAATTTGGCGTTCCCTGGGCACCTTCTTGGCCGTGGTGGTCATCATTATTGTGTACGCTTATGGCTTTCAAGTCACCCGGGTGGATCTGGAAGAGCCGAAACAGGAACGGCGCCAGTCTCAGTTGACCAACATCGTCCGCGGCCTGGTGAGGCCGCGCCTTTTTGAATATGAAGAGGAACGGCTAGGCATAGAAGCCCCAATTTTGATGCCTTGTACTGAGCAGGCATCAATTCCACCCGTGGACACCTCTGGGCGTTACATTGAGTTGACCCCCAACTGTGTAGAGCTGGGGGGAGAAGTGACGGTCAGCGGCTACAACTTTGAGCCGGGCGAAACGGTGTACCTCTTTTTTATCCCCCCTGCGGCCAGTATCCACGAGCAGATCGAGCTGAGACTGGCTGAAGATCCCATTGAGGTCAATTCCCAGGGCCAGTTTACCTACGTGACCCAGATGAGAAAAGACCGCCCTTCTGACGAGCCGCAAACCGTCCGGGCGGTGGTTAGGATCCGCTCAGGCCTGCCTCGCCCCAGCGGAACCCTGGAAGACACGTTTGATAAGATCATCGAAACCGTCTTCCTGGCTCTCATCGCCACCACCCTGGGCACGGCCCTGGCCATTCCCATCAGCTTCCTGGCCGCCCGCAACCTAATGAGCAATGTGGTCAGCCCCCTTGGCAGTGTTGTGACGGGCTTGCTCTTGGCTCCCTTCGGCTGGGCCCTGGGTTCCAGGCTGTTCGGCTGGCTGAAGGATTTGGCGGATGGGCTGGCCCAGAATGTTGGCCTGGGAGTGGCCTTGCTGATAGCCAGCTTGGTCATCTTGTGGTTGTTCACCAGGCTGCTCGCTCGGGAGAATCAGGGGCGTTTTGCTGCCTGGCGACAGGCTGGGCTGGGTTTGTTGGTGGTCTTTCTGATCGCTTTGGGGCTAGGCTTGCTGGCGACCTTGGGTATCAACCTAGGCCTTTGGCTGCAGGCAGCGCTGGGACCCTTCGGCTTCTTGGGCAATTTCCTTTTCGTCATAGCCGATTTGATTGCGATCATCTTGCCGCTGCTGGGTGCCCTAATTGGCCTGTTCACCTTGAGCTCCCTGGGCTCTTCGCTCTCCGGTCGTTTCTTGCGTGCGACCAAACCAAGGCTGGCCAAAGTATTTACCGTGATTGTGGCTACTCTGGTCGGGGCATTACTGACAGCCATCCTGTTGGCCGGCATTGCCTGGCTGTATCAGATTGAGAACGTCCTTGGCTTTGTGGGGGTGCCGGCGGCTGTGGCGGGGGCGATCCTGCTGGTGGTTGGCCTTCTCTTTGACGTGGAACAGCCTGTGCCTACCGGTATGATTGTCTATAACATAACCCGCACCATTCTGAATGCCTTACGATCCATTGAGCCGCTGATTATGGTGGTGGCCTTTGCCGTTTGGGTGGGTATTGGGCCCTTTGCCGGGGTGATGGCGTTGGCGTTGCACACCATCGCCAGCCTGGGCAAGCTGTACTCGGAGCAGGTAGAGAACATCTTGACGGGCCCCATCGAAGCGGTGACGGCCACTGGTGCCAACCGCTTGCAGACCATCGTATATGCCGTCATCCCCCAGATTGTGCCCCCTTACATCGCCTTTACCATTTATCGATGGGACATCAACGTGCGTATGTCGACCATTATCGGCTTCGGCGGTGGGGGAGGCATTGGCTTCCTGGTCCAGCAAAACCTGAACTTACTAAAATACCGGGATGCCAGCGTGCAGATGATCGCCATCGCCATTGTGGTCGCCACCCTTGACTACGTGAGTGCCAGCATAAGGGAGCGTATTATCTAGGCCGCCCCGGAAATGAATTTCCGGGCTACACAACAGCGCCGGATCAATCCAGCTCAACCCGATTTGCACCTACCTCACCACAGGTGCAGGTCAGGTGCAGTCGCAGGGTAGGGTGAATTCATCTCTGTGCGGGCGCCCAGCGACAAGAACCTGACTGAAATGTTAGTGTGGCATTGGGCCAGACCTAGCCTAGCCAGCTTTGGCGCGGTGGGTGGTCTGCCGTCAGGGGTTGTTTGCGAGCAAAGGAGGCACGCCTAATGACCTTAGCTTTGGAAATGCGGAGCATTACCAAACGTTTCCCCGGCGTCCTGGCCAACGATCACGTCAATTTTCAGCTCCGAAAGGGCGAGATCCATGCTCTGCTGGGTGAGAACGGGGCTGGTAAGTCCACTTTGATGAACATCTTGTACGGCCTTTACCGCCAGGACGATGGGCAGATTCTCCTGGATGGCCGGGAGGTGCAAATCAATGAGCCAACCGATGCTATCAAGCTGGGCATCGGCATGGTTCACCAGCACTTTATGCTGGTGCCGGTGATGACGGTGGCTGAGAACATTATCCTGGGCACGGAGATCGTGCGAAACGGTTTCGTGCTGGATCTGGACACGGCATCCCGGCGCACCAGGGAGCTTTCGCATCAATATGGACTGGAGATCGACCCGGATGCGTACATCAAGGACCTACCGGTGGGCACCCAGCAGCGGGTGGAGATCGTCAAAGCTCTTTACCGCGAGGCTGACATCCTCATCCTGGATGAGCCGACGGCGGTGCTCACCCCGCAGGAGGCCGACGAACTCTTCGTGATTATGCGATCGCTGGTCGCCCAGGGCAAGAGTATCATCTTCATCACCCACAAATTGCGCGAGGTCTTTGAGGTAGCCGACCGCATCACCGTCTTGCGCAACGGACATGTGGCCGGCACCACTACCCCGACCGAGGCCACCCGGCAGTCGCTGGCGGAGATGATGGTAGGACGGGAAGTCATCTTGACTGTAGACAAGAAACCGGCGGCCCCCAGCAATTCGGTGCTGAAGGTAGAAGGTCTGAAAGCTGTTGACGACCGCGACGCGCTGGTGGTGGACGGTGTTTCGTTTGAGGTGCGGGCCGGTGAGATCCTGGGAATTGCAGGCGTGCAGGGCAATGGCCAGACAGAGTTGGTGGAGGCGCTGACTGGCCTGCGCCGCTGCCTGGATGGGCGGGTCGTCATTCAGGAGGTGGATGTTACCAACGCCTCGCCGCGCAAAATTACCGACTTGGGGGTGACGGTGGAAGGTTCGGCTCATATTCCCGAGGACCGGCACGAACACGGCATGCTGAGTGGTTATCCCATTGCCGATAATTTGATTCTAAACAGCTATTACAGATTTCCCTTCGCGCGTGGCGTGGCCATGGATAACCAAGCCATTGAAGACAACGCCTTGCGCGTAGTTCACGAGTTCGACATCCGCACGCCCAGCATCTACACACCAGCCGGTAGTCTTTCGGGCGGCAACCAGCAAAAGATGGTGGTCGGGCGCGAGCTCTCGCGGCCCATCAAGTTGCTGATCGCCTCGCAGCCGACCCGGGGTTTGGACGTGGGCTCCATCGAGTTTATCCACAACCGGCTGGTGACCGCTCGCGATGACGGAGTGGCGGTGTTGCTAGTGTCAGCCGAGTTGGATGAGATTATGTCGCTGTCGGACCGCATCGCCGTGATGTATAAAGGCCAGATTATCGCCACACTGGATGCCGACCTGGCCAGCCGTGAGGAGCTGGGCCTGCTGATGGCCGGCATCAGCAAGGAGGAGCAGCATGCAACCACGTAACACGGTCCCTGGGTCTGGTCAGGTGCGGGTGGGGTTGGTCACGGACGCAGGCGGCAACATTGAGGATGGCACCTACACCCAGTATGCCTACGCAGGGATGAGGCGGGCGGCCGAAGAGTTTGGCCTGGAGACTACCTATATCGAGACAGATCGCCTCGAAGATATAGAAGGCAACCTGCTGATGCTGGCCGAGGGTGGTTACGGGTTGATTATTGCTGTTGGCCGGCACCTGGGTGAGGTGGTAGAACGAGTATCTAAAGACTATCCCG
>CP070811.1:1723649-1726950 GCA_020343875.1 Anaerolineales bacterium
ACGACATCCGTGCCTCCAGCGATGAGACGCCCGCCCGGGTCAGCTAGCGCCTGGCACACCTCCGCCAAGGTTGGGGGGGAGTAGAATTCGAATTCTTGCACAGTTGACCCACCCTTCTACAGGCAGTTGAGGCAGAATACTAATTCTCTATTGGGGGATGGCCTTTCTGAGTCGTTCGCGCTCGGCGATGTTGTCACCCGCAAGAACCAGGCACTGGCCTGACTCCGTACACCGTTCTACAACAGTGTACCATATTTACTGCCCACCTTCAACCATTCTTTGCCGAGGGGCGCGGCTCGTGCAAAGTACCCCGGGAGGGGCACCAAGTCGAAACCATTCCCTCCTGCTCGGCCGGGTCACCTGTTGTCCTATCTCTCGTGAGGGGAGGCAGAGCGGGGAAAAGACGTCGCACCTGCACCGGGTCTGCCGTACAGCCCTTTTCACACCCGGCAGGTGCTAACCGATATTCAGTTCACTGACAGCTTCCAGTTGGCGGCACAGCCAGTCGGTGATGTCTTCGCGCTCCACCAGCCAGCGCAACCGCTCCGCGCGCCTCCGACGCTCCTCGGTTGGCATAACCAGCGTCTGATGAAGCGCTTCAGCGGTGGCGTACACATCGCAAGGTGAGATGACAATTGCCCCAGACTCCAACTGCTGGCGAGCTCCGGCCCGTTCAGACAGGATGAGCACGCCGTTGCGTTGGTTGACAATCGGTCCCTCCTTGGCCACTAAGTTCATGCCGTCGACGATGGCATTAACCAACAGGACGTCGTAGCATTGCAGGGCAGCTATCGAGCGCGGGTAATCATCACTCACCAACAAACGTATTGGCTCCCATTGGCTATCGCCATAGCTGGCGTTGATCCGACCCGTCGCTGCCATCAACTCATCCATATAATTCGGGTACTGATGTACACCCGGAGGCGACGGGACCAAAATGGCCAGGAATCTCACCCGCCCCCGATGTTCGGGGTGCAGTTCGAGCATCTCCTCAAAAGCCCGAAAACCACGGATGATGTTCTTGCTTGGCTCGCTGCGATCGACGCGTAGGATGAGTTGTTGGTCGCCTACCATGGCCTCTATTTCGGACCGATGCCAGGCCACTTCCGGCGACTCGGCCTCTTGTCTCAGCGTCGCCACGTCGATGGAGATGGGAAAGTCCCGTACATGGGTGGCGTGGTTCCGGTACCATATTCGGCCTCGTTTGTAGTTGACGGAGGCTCGCGGCAAATGAGACTCGCAAGTGCGGATGAAGTTCAACCCATCCTCCTCCGTCTGAAAGCCCAGCACGTCTACCGCGCACAGCCCTTCCAGGATGAGTCGTCGCATGGCAGGCGGCAAAATGCGCCAATACTCCGGTCCCGGCCAGGGGATATGAATGAAGTGCAACACGGTCGGTCGCTCACGGCGGCGCAGTTTCTCACGCAGGAAGCGAGGCGTCAAGTACAGGTGATAGTCCTGCAACATGACCAGACCTGGACGGTCCGCGGCCCGCACTTGGTGCGCGATAGCTTCTGCAAAGAGACGATTCACGGCGATATAGCCGTCCTCCCAGGCACGCCAGGTAGCGCGATTGATTACCGGGGCGCGCGGCACGTCCCACATAGAATGCTGCAAGAACCATAACAGAGGATTGGCGATCACGTTGGCATAGCCTTCGTAAGCCGATGCTTCCGGCGAGAGGAACTGCACTTGAATGCTATGACCACTTTCGGGGAGCGGTATATGCCCCTCGCCCCACGCCGCGTCGGCTTCAGTCTGGGCACACGTGATCCAGGTCGCGTCCGTGTAATGGCATACGCTGGTTAGTGCCGTTACCAGTCCCCCGGCAACGTGCTGGAAGTGCAGGCTTCCATCTTCGTCCCGTTCGAAGATCACCGGCCCCCAATTGGCAGCGATGATCAGCGCGTGTTGCGACAGAAAATCGGTTCGCAGCGCCTCACAGTCCGGTCGGATACCATTCACAATCTCATCTTTCATCAGTTACTCTCCGTGGATTGCTACGCTTTCCTCGCCCAGGGCGTAAGCCTGTCGGAGCGACAGAAGCATCCAGTCAGCGCAAACTATATCTGTGCGAGAATTACCGCCAAATCTTTATGCAGGTATTTACCGGTGACACGCGTCGTATCAACGCTATTTACGGCAATACAAACGGCAATGATGTCGGCTGTCAATCATCTCTTTCTTGAGCACCGGCTCGATTAGCCCTCGTATTCAGCTTAGCCATTCGATGAAGGTGGCTGTCGCAATAGGAACAGCAGGTAAGAGAATAATACGTCGACTAACTCTGAGCAGCCGTGCGAGGCGTGGCTTTTCCCCCGAAGGGGGTGGCTGCGCTTTCCGCTTGTGCGCAGTCCACGCACAGCGCCGTAGCAGGCAGGATCTCCAGGCGCTCAGGGTCGATCTGATTCCCACAGCGCTCACATTGTCCATAGCTGCCCTTTTCGACTTTGGTCAGGGCCTCTTCCAATGCCTCAATGCGTGTCATCACCCTTTCTTTGCGAGCGAGTGACATCTCCCACGAATAAGCACCCGTGTTGCCTTCGCCAAACCCGAATTCGGGTTTATCATCCAACCGGCCATTCAAGTCCTGAAGTTCCTCTTCGGCTTCTTGTAACTCGGCTATTAACTGTTTTCTCCTTGAAGTCATTTCCTTTATTACCTCATTTTATCCAGATAGTTGTAGTCTTGCGTTTGTGCGCCTTGCGCTTCTCGGCAGTTACCAGACCTTCGCAGTGGGTGTCTGCCTAATCTGTCTCTTCGTCCTCGATTAGACTGATCCAGAAATCTTCATCTTCTGGCTGTCTGATCGAAGGGGGAGCCGATTCCTCCCGGAGCGCTACTTCTTCGAGATGCTCAGGTTCTACAGGAGACGTTTTTCGCGCCTCGCTTACAAGCGGCGTTGCCGTCTCTTCGCTACCTGATATAGGGCTACCAGCCGGATCTGTTCTGGCAGTTCGTCCGTGTGCCTGCCGGGCTAGCCAGTCATCACGCTCCTGCTCAGACACTTGCTTGAGGCTCAGCCCGATGCGTTCTCGGAATGAGTCGATGCGTAGAATGCGTAGCACCAGCTCATCTCCACGCTTAAGCAACTCTTGCGGATTCGATGGTGGCGGGTCGGCCAATTCACTGGCGTGAACTAAGCCCTCTACTCCCAGATCCAGCCCAACGAAGGCCCCGAAATCGACGACGTTAGTCACCGTGCCGGACACCAGTTGATCCACCGTGTAGGTCTCGTCCACCAGCGTCCACGGATCGGGCTGTAGCCGCTTCAGGCTCAGGCCGATCCGCTTACGTTCGC
>CP070811.1:1727050-1732918 GCA_020343875.1 Anaerolineales bacterium
ACCATGTCTCGTGCCTGTACTTTGGCGCTCTCCACGTTTGGCTGGTCGAAGGGGTTGATTCCGAGCCGGTGGCTGGCCACGGCGGTGGCCATCTCCCACAGGAAGAATTGCCCGCCCAGGTCATATGGGTTGCGCAGGTGCAACCATACCAGCGGATGTCCCGCCTGCTCCAGTGCCTGTACCTCTGATTGATGGGTGTTGTCGTTGTTCAATTGCAGATAGACGAAGAGCCGATCATCGCCGTAGGCCTCCGGCGACCCCACTGGCTCCCCAACCACGGGCAGAATCCCTTTTCCTTCCTTGCCAGTGCTCTCGGCGATCAGTTGCTCTACCCAGTCGCCAAAGCTGGCAAGTTCTGGTGAGATGATAAAGGTCACTTTGTCACGTCCGACTTTGGCGAGTTCGCCCAGGATGGCCCCTAGCCGGGCAGCAGGGTTATTTCTGGCTGCCACACATGGCTCGCTGGCGCAAGCCATGACCATCGCATCACGCAGCAGACGAGGCACATCCACACCGATCAGCGCTGCCGGCAGAAGCCCAAAATAGGAGAGAGCCGAATAGCGGCCACCGATGTTGGTGTCGTTGAGGAAGGTAGCCCGGAAGCGGTAGCGTTCGGCGAGCACGGCTAGCTTACTTCCAGGGTCGGTAATGGCTATGAAGTGCCCCCCGGCCTGGTCCGTTCCTATCGCGTCAGCGACCCAGTTATAGAAGAACTTGAAGAAGGAGAGAGTCTCTACCGTGCCTCCTGATTTGGTGGACACAATGAAAAGGGTTCGAGCCGGATCCAGGCGTTGGGCATGGGCCAACACAGCGCCCGGGTCGGTGCTGTCCAGTATAGCCAGATCCAGGTGACCAGAATCTACGCCGAAGGTTTTGCGAAAGACCTCTGGGGCCAGGCTGGAGCCGCCCATTCCCAACAACAGGGCGTGGGTATAACCGGCAGACTGCAGGTCCCGTACCATGGCTTGCAGGCGAGGAAAGTCCTCGTTCATAAGCTCGGCTGTGTGCAGCCATCCCAGCCGATTGGTGATCTCGGTCGGCTCTGGCTTCCAGACAGTGTGGTCGTGGGCCCAGATGCGGGCAATGATACGATTCTCGATAAGCTCGTCGAGAGCGGCCTCCACTATGCTCTGGTACGATCCCAGGCTAACTGACTGGAGTTCCCACTCAGCCAGCAACCGGTCGCGCTTCTCGGCGATGCTAGCCATCAGGGTCTCGAAAGATTTGGCAAAGGCAGCCACGCCGTCGTCCTGCAATCTTTGGGTGATGCTGTCCAGGTCTATTCCCAGTCCGGCCAGGTGACGCAACTGAGTGCTGGCCTCCTCCAGGCCACTCTCCAGCGTGGAGGCGGGCGTCCCGTGATCCAGGTAAGCCTGTAGGGTAGCTGGCGGTACCGTGTTGACTGTGTGTGGACCAATCAGGTTGTCGACGTAGAGTGTGTCGGGATAGTGAGGATTCTTGGTGCCGGTGCTGGCCCACAAGGGGCGCTGCACGCGAGCGCCTTGTGCCACCAACTTTCCCCAGCGGGGGCCGCTGAAGATTTCGCGAAAACGGGCATAGGCGGCTTTGGCATTGGCGATGGCGATCTTACCCTGGAGTTCGGTTTCACCAATCTGTTCCAAGGCCCTGTCAACGACGGTGTCCACCCTGCTGACGAAGAAGGAGGCTACGGAAGCGACCTGGCTGAGGTCGCCGCCGGCAGCCATCAGCTTTTCCAGGCCGATGATGTAGGCCTCGGCCACGGCCTGGTAATGGGCCAAGGAGAAGATGAGGGTGACGTTGACGTTGATGCCCTGACCGATGAGTGCTTCAATAGCGGGTATACCAGCAGGGGTGGCGGGCACCTTGATCATCACGTTCGGGCGATCCAGCGCAGCAAAGAGGCGCCGTGCCTCGGCGATGGTGCCCTGGGTGTTATGGGCCAGGGTAGGGCTGACCTCAAGGCTGACGTAGCCGTCGGCGCCGTTAGTCTTGTCGTAGATGGGTCGCATCAGATCGGCAGCGCGTATGATATCGTCGCGGGTGAGGGCCTCGTAGATTTTCTCAACCGATTTGCCTTCAATGACCAGGTCCTGCAAATCCTGATCATAGTCGGAGCTGCCGGCTATGGCTTTTTCGAAGATGGATGGATTGGACGTCACTCCCTGCACGCCCTGGTCAATTAAGGCTTGCAATTCGCCTGAAGTGATGAAGGAGCGACGAATATAATCAAACCATATCGATTGACCTATATTGCTCAGATGTTGTAGTTTTGTCATTGCGTGTATCCTCCGTATGAAAGCAAAAACGCCAAATTCGTGGGTAGGGCTGCCCCTACTGTTCAAGACCTATTTTTTTGTGCTCAGCCTGGCTGACAAGACCATATCACCGCATACCCCGTGCCCAAAATCAATCATTCGAGTGTTTCGATTGCGCCTTTCTAATCCTGTTGTACTGGGTGGGGGTGTCCGCCCCCGCGTGCCACTGGTAACGGGCGGTTGTTCAATGACTGGGACAGCCTGCCTTAGACAGGCAACCTCTATATTCTATTCATCACCAGCGTGTGCACAATAGGCTTACACTCCCAGCCCAAAACAGGCAGCACCCAGCAGCGCGACCTCGGGATTCAAAATAACACGCACAGGCACCCGGGACAGCAGGTTTGAGAGACGCCCTTTGCGCTGGAAGGCTTGCATAAAGCGCTCGCTTTCCAGGGCGGTCAGGATGCGAGGCGGGATGCCGCCACCCAGGTAGACGCCGCCAGTAGCCAGCACCTTGAGGGCCATGTTCCCGGCCTCTGTCCCCAAGATGGAAACGAATGCGTCCAGCGTGGCGATGGCCAGTTGGCACGGCCTTTCGTCATCGAGAGCGGCGCTGACAATGACCGGGGTGGGATCCTCAGCTCCGGCCAGCTGCTCGGCCAGCCAGCCCGGCTCCTCAGCATAGCCGATTTCCTTAAGATAGGCATATATGTTGGGAATGCCACGGCCTGAACAGACTCGCTCGTAACTGACATGCTCAAAACGTTTCTGGAGATAGCGCAGCAGCCCGACCTCAAATGAGTTGGTGGGTGCAAAATCGGTGTGGCCCCCCTCAGAGGCGTGGGCCAGGTAACGCGATCCATCCCAGGTCAGGAAGGCTTCTCCCAGGCCGGTGCCCGGCGCAATGACGGCAATAGCTCCTCCAGGAACTGCCAGGCCCTGGTTCAAGGTATGTATTTGGTCCGACTCCAGCCAGAGAACACCGTGTGCGATGGCGGACAGGTCATTCAGCAGGTGAACGGGTGAGAGGCCCAAAGTTGCCTCGAGTTGAGTTTCATTCATCACCCAGGGCAAATTAGTGATGGTAGCCTGACCAGCAACAACCGGGCCGGCTACCCCAAAACTGGCACGTTCTGGTTTTAGATCCACCTCAGCCAAGAACTCGCGCACGATTGCTTCCAGGCTAGGGTAGTGGGTGCTGAGGAAGGCCGCTTCCGCTAGTGGCACTTGGGGGCCAGCCTCAGGCGAGAAGATTGCCAGTTTCGTTTTTGTGCCCCCGATGTCACCGGCAAGAAGCATGGTTTGTTCCCTCCGTGGTTTTCTGTCTGTACGCATATTATACACCATACGCATACTAAACGTGACCCTCAACCGCGCCTTATAGGGAAGCCAAACGGGCATTGGTCAGAAGGCTACGGTTGGTTGGACAAATACGGCCAATCCTGCCAGGGAAGTGGCTTGGACCTGTCAGTCCAAGCCGAGCCTAGAGTGGGGGGTTTGACCGGTTTGTGCATTAGATGGGATCAGGGGGTGGATTCTTACATTTGAAGACGGGTGAACCCCTCATCGGGAGGCACTGATCGTAACCGACTTGTAACCGAAAATAGTCTTGAACTGTGTTATAGTAGTAGATGAATGCCGATACAGGTCATGCTTGCTTGCGGGTGGACTGCGACCAGCGAATCAGGGGACGCAGAAGAATATTGGGTTGCCTATATGTCCCAGGAAGTATATTGTTGATAATTGAGAAGACGGCGTTCTTTTGATGGTGGGAGCGCTGCGATGAGGGGATTATGACTGGACCTTTGAACGAATCGACGCGTCTGGAGCCTCCGGCGCCCCGCTCGCCAGCCAGGCCCATAAGAGAAAATGTGGTACGCCTAGATCCCGCTGTTCGGCGGGAGCTGCAGGACGCAGAAGTTCTCCTGGCACGCAGGCAGGCTGAGGATGCATTGCGGCAGCGCAACCGCGAGCTGGCGCTGCTCAATCGGGCTTGCCAGGCGTTTAGTGCGACTCTTGATCTGGACCGGGTGCTAGCCGCCATCCTGGAAGAGGTACGCTATTTGATGGATATAGCGGCTTGCTCCGTGTGGCTAATTAACCGCGAGACCGGTGAGCTTGTCTGTCATGAGGCCACCGGTCCCCAGAACGAGATTGTGCGGGGGTGGCGACTGGCGCCGGGAGAAGGGCTTGCTGGCTGGGTGGCGCAAAACAACCAGAGCTTGATCGCGCCAGACACGCAGGCCGACGAACGGCATTTGAAGGACGTAGATCAGCTGACCGGCCTGGTGCTGCGTTCCATCCTCAGCGTCCCGCTGCGAGCCAAACAGCACGTGATTGGCGTGCTTCAGGTGTCAGACATTGATGTTGATCGCTTCAAGCCTGAGGATCTGACGTTAATGGAGTCGCTGGCCGCCATGGCCGCGATTGCGATTGAGAATGCACGGCTGTACGCCGAGGAGCAGCAACGTGCCGCTGCTCTGGCGCGGGCTTTGGAGCAACAGCAGGAACTAGATCGTCTGAAGAACGAATTCATTCGAAATGTCTCCCATGAATTGCGTACCCCGCTGGCTTTGATCTATGGCTATGCCGAGTTGTTGGATGACGGTGGGCTGGGTGAACTGCAACCCGACCAACGAGAACCGGTGTCCGTTATCGCCCGTCGCACGCGTATGCTGCACAAGATGGTGGATGACCTGATGATCATCCTGGAGACGGAGGCCCAGGCACCGCAGCGGAAGCCCCTGAACTTGGCTGATTTAGTACGTGAGCTGCTGGCCGATTTCCAGATTGCTGTGCAGCAGGCCGGGTTAACCTTGGTGGCAGAGCTCTCGCCTAACCTACCCAAGGTGCCCGGGGATATTGAGAGCTTGCGCCGCGTGCTGGACAACCTGCTTGGCAATGCCCTCAAGTTTACCCCACCTGGTGGGCAAATCACGGTCCGCTTGTGGGCAGAGGGGCCGGCCGTGATGCTGGAAGTGGCCGACACCGGCATCGGCATCCCGCCCGACCAGTTAGAGCGGATCTTTGAGCGTTTTTACCAGGTGGACGGTAGCACGACCCGGCGCTATGGTGGCACTGGCTTGGGACTGGCGCTCGTCAAAGAGATTATCGAGGCGCACGGAGGGAAAGTCGGTGTCGAAAGTAACGAGGGTCGCGGGAGCACTTTCACTCTGACCTTCCCCATTGCTGGCGGTTAGGGGGAAGCGACGTCGTTTGCCTGGGTTGGTTGGCCTCTTTTCACCCCGGGAGCTCGCATCTGAGGCTGGCGGTGCTTACGGGCTGATGATGATCCGAATACGATGGTTCTTCCAATCGGCCACGTACAGGTTACCGTTGGGGCCAATCGCGATGTCTGTGGGGTACCAGAATTCAGCTCCGGCGGCAGGCCCATCGATGTAGCCAGCGTTTCCACTTCCGGCAATCGTAGAGACGACTCCATCTGGACTGATTCGCCGGATACGATGTGCCCCGGTATCCGCCACGCAAACATAGCCTTGGGCGTCGACTCCGATGCCAATGGGCACATCAAACTCCGCACTCCGCGCAGGACCGTCCCGGTAGCCTGGTTCGCCAGTACCGGCCAACGTCGTGACTCTGCCTTCGGGTGTGATCATGCGGACTCGGA
>CP070811.1:1733018-1753458 GCA_020343875.1 Anaerolineales bacterium
GCAGGGCCAGGGCTCTTTGGGCTCGCTCAATCGCCTCCCCATAGCGACCCGCCTGAAGGCTGACGGTGCTCAGATAGCTTAGGAAGAATGATATCTCGTACCTATTATTCTCCTTCTGCCACAGCGCCAGGCCATCTAACAGTAACCGTTCGGCGGTTTCCAGGTCTCCTCCATCACGCGCCACCGGACCCAAATTGCTAAAGATGTAGGCCTGTCCTTCAACATCACCTATTTCCTGGCTCAGTTCCAGACCCTGCTGCAACAACTCTCGCGCTTTGGGCAAATCGCCCAGCTCGTGATATAGGATTCCCAAGTCGTTCCAAATGTTGACCTCTTCCCAGCGGTTGCCTGTGGCTTGCAGAATTTCAAGCGCAGCGAACAGATACTCTTGAGCCTGGTCATAATCACCTGCGTCGCGGGTGACTATGGCCAGGTTGTGAAGGCTTTTCCCCTCACCGGCCCGGTCACCAATGGTGCGCCGAATTTCCAAGGCTTGCTGGTGATATCTTTGAGCTTCGTCAAAATGGCGTTGGTAGAAAGCCATCACTCCCAAGTCATTGAAGGCCTGAGATTCCCCTGGCCGACTGGTGCTTTGGTGACTTAGATTCAGGGCACGTTCATGGTTGGCGCGCGCTTCATCAAAGTTGCCCTGTTGTCGATGGACCACGCCCAGGCCATTTAAGGCGGTGGATATCGCTTTGGCTTCTTCGACGGAGAAGCTATCCTGCCCTTCAAACAGAGCCAGGGCCTGATTGTACCAGGCTTTGGCCTGGCTATGCTCGCCTCGTTTGTGAGCGATAACACCAAATTGCGTTAGACAGCGCATCTCGTTAAGTGCGTTCATCTCAGCGCGGCTGGCTGTCAGAGCCCGTTCAATGGCTGCCTGAGCTTGGGGATAATCGCCGGTTGCCTCGTGGAACTGCCCCCACAGATAGGCAACATCAAAGGCGGGAGCACTGGTGTTAGCTTCCAGCTCTTCTAAACTGGCCCGCTCCTCTTCTCGCCGCCCCAAGATGTGCAGAACTTCCACCTGACCCTTGCGCCATTCCCAGCGCTCCTCCAGAGCCAGGGCTTGCTGGTAGTAGTTCAGGGCCGTCTCGTTGGCGTACTCACGCTGGGCTTTGCGGGCGGCTTTGTCCAGGTAGAACAGCGTCTTGTCCCAGACCTTGGCCCGGCTGTAGTGATACGCCAATTGCTCAACCGCATCCGGTACCAGTGATTCCATCGCTTCGGCCACGGCCTGGTGGAGCTGGCGCTGCTGGGTCTCCAATAGGGTCTCGTAGGTAACGTCGCGGGTGATGCTGTGCTTAAAGATGTGAGTCAGGCGAGGTGGCGGAATCTCCAGCCGGGTAAACTCGCGGGCTTCGATTATTTGGATCTGTTTGAGGAGTGCTTCCTTGTCGGTCTGAAGTGGGTGAGATTTGGCTATCAACTCGAACGCAAAAACGCGACCAATAACGCTGGCAACTTTTAGGGTAAGTTTATGGGCCTCCAACATGCGGTCCAAGCGCGACAGGACCAGACCGTGGATGGAGTCGGGCAGGCCCAGGTCGGCGGCTGCCAGAGGGGCATCAGGGTTCAGTACCAGTTGTCCAGCCTTATCTCTGGTCAGACAATTGGCTTCACGAAGTGCAGTGACGATTGGCTCTGATAGGGCCCAATCGCCATCGGCCTGTCGAGACAAATGGCCAGCCTCGCGCAGAGCATCTACCAACTCTTCGACAAAGAAGGGGTTGCCTTTGGCCTGGACCTGGATCAGATCCAGCAGCAACGGTGAGGGCTGGCCCTGCAAGCGGCTGGTCACGATGGCGGCGACACCCTCCGGCGCCAGGTCGCCCAGGTCCAGGTAGTGGTAGTTGGGCAGGCGGTTGAGGTCGGGCAAGATAGGGTGGCCCTCGTCGATGGGCGGTCGATGAACGACGGTCAGCATGGCCGGGACACGGGCGATGACGCGAGCCAGTGCCAGGGTCATGCCGCGTGAGGCTTCATCCAGCCATTGCGCATCCTCAATCAGCACCAGCAGGGGCAGAGCCTGGGCCCAGCTTTGGATCAGGTCCACAGCCAGGGTGAAGAGTGTCTCCTGGCGTAACTGGGGGTCAAAGGCCGCAGTGGTGGGGTTATCCGGGATGGGAAGATCCAGCAAGTCGCCCAACAAGGGAAGGCGGATAAGCCAGGCCGGGTTCATCTCATTGACAATGGCGCTGACTTGTTCGATCTGACGCTCAACCAGGGCAGTCTGGCCTACGCCTTCGGCCGCTTCATCGACCAGAACAAACAAGGCCCGAAAGATTTGTTGCCAGGGGTGATAGGGGATGTCTTGGCCGGTGCTCTGGCAGGCCCCCAGGACCACCCGCCAACCTTGCTTCAGCGCTCGCTCGGCAAACTCGGCCACCAGATGGCTCTTGCCGATGCCGGCCACGCCTTCCATGCGTAGAATCTGACCCTCGCCGCTGGCCGAGGCGGTCAGGATCTCTTCCATCTGGGTCAGCTCGCTGTTACGCCCGACCAGTGACGTTGGGAAAAGATTGACCGGCCTCTGCGCTGCTGACCGCTGCCGCCCCAATACCAGGTGGACTGGTAAGGGTTCAGCCTTGCCTTTGAGCTTAACTGGCCCGGCATATTCGAGGCGATAGCTGGGGGTCACAGCCTCGGCAATCCGCTGGCTGATCATAATCTGCCCCGGTTCGGCTCTGCTCATCAGGCGGGCGGCTACATTTGCCTCGTCACCCAATACGCCGTAGGTGCGGCGTGTTGGGCCGCCGTATGCTCCGGCCCGCATACGGCCCTGGCTGATCCCGATTTGCACGCGGTTGATATAGTCTATGGCCACCGGCAGTGACCGCAGCTCGAGCGCAGCTGCCACCGCCCGGGCAGCGTCGTCGTCATGGGCCAGCGGTGCTCCGAAGGCAGCATATAGATAGCTGCCCTTGTCACCGATGGTGACCTGAAGCAGGTAGCTTTCGTAGCGAGCCAGGATGCCTTGGACCCACTGTATATAAGTGTTAAGCTTATCACCGGCTGCATCATCGTAGTCGTAGTCTATTCCGCCAAATCTCAAAAAGAGGGTCACCGCCGGGCGCAACTCAGCCAAGAAACTCCCCTGGCCGGTCCTCAATCGCTCGTAGACGGGCTGCAGCAGCCAAGGCCTCAGAGCCTCCTCGCCCAGGATCTGCTCCAAGGGGGTACTGATTGACCGGGAAGTCGTTTCTACGGGAGTGGCCAATCTGCCCACCACGGCAAACCGCTGGCCAGTCGTGGCCTCTTCCCGCCATTCGGCAATCTCCAGTTGGCTTCCCAACACTTCAATAGCATCCGGCCCCAAGACCACCTCCCCCTTCTGAGCGAGTTTTTCGGCCTCGGCCATACGGTCCAGGGTCGTCCCAGCTAGCACGTCCATAATCTGGATCTGGGGGTCGCCCACCAGGAAGCGGCGCACCGGGCCGGTGGTGAGCGCTGTTTTGATGGCCAGAGACACGCGTGTGCCGGAGGGCGTTTGCACCTCGGCAAAATGGCCCATCACCTCCTGCATGGCCAGAGCGCAGGCCGTGGCCCGCAGCCCAGCCTGTTGCGTGGACGGGACTCCGTCGAACCAGCAGGTAATGGCGTCGCCGCTGAAGGTAAGAACGCTGCCGCCGTAGCTATGCACTTCATCGATGAGCGCCCCGTAGACAGCATTCAGCTGCCGGGTCAGCTCGTCGGCTCCACGACGGGGGCCGAGCTCTTGTAGCAGTGCCTCCGTCAGTGGCGTAAAACCGGATATATCGGCGAACAGGGCTGCTCCGCTGGTGCGATCGGGGAGATCTTCGCCCCGAGCGATAGCCTTACGCCGGTCTAGGGGAATGTATGCGCCGAAAGATTCCATAAGTCCATCCCATCAGCTAGCCTGCAGGGCTGTCGTTTTAATTGGGGGTGCGCCACAAAAAAGCCCGCCTAGTTTACCACCCTGCTCCAAAATATTCAAGATCCTGCAGCCTTCTTCGGCCCAGGCTGTCGCTCGCAGCCATCTTCTACAGAGCAACCGGATGTAGCTGTCATTCATCCACTTCGAGACCCTCGAACAGATCGCTGTGCGCCCATATGTGGGGCGGCTCAGCCTGCACGAAGAACTCATAACGCATGAACCGGTGACGTAGGAAAGCTGGCAACAGGCGTTGGGCGCCGCCTCCGCCCTGGCTTTGATGGCATGCGCTGGCCTGCTCCTTGATCGCTACATAGGGCCCGACATCTAGGCGTACATGGATGTGTTCATCAGGGATACCCACCTGGGTTAAATCAATGTCTCGGTTCTTGCCAACACGTCGCGGATCTCGACCCATCCAGCGTTGAATACGTATGAACCACTTGAGAGCCGAACGCGGGAGGGCGCTACAATATAGCCGCGCCGGTCGCCAGGCTTCGAAGCCCTCAGCACGCAGTGCGGCGCAGGCTTCGGTATCCTCTAATTTGTTCCAGGCCCGACGTACGGCGTGGTGGACCTTGATGTGATCCGGGTGAAAGTAGCCGCCAGTCAGGTCGTGGGTGACGACTACGTGGGGACGCGTCTGGAAAATGACGCGCACCAGGCGACAAGCCACGTCGTCCAGGTCAGCTTGATACAGGCTGTGCGGGTGATGGTTATCTGGGGTGCCCTGCATGCCACTGTCGCGATAGTCTAGGGTATGCAGATGAACCCCCAGCACCTGGCAGGCACACTCCAATTCTTGCCGTCTCAGTTGAGCCAGCGGCGGCGTTTCGCCAGGCGCTGCTTCTTTGTCATTCGCCCCGGCCGCGCCATCGGTGACGGTGCAAACGTAAACTTCGACACCCTGGCGTGCATAGCGGGCTAGCGTGCCGCCCAGGCCAAAAGACTCGTCGTCAGGATGGGCAAGTATGGCTAGAAGTCGGCCTTGGCTCACTTGAGTCAGCTGGATAGACACGCTGTCTTTCATCCCCCTACTGGCCAATCCTGCACCATTTTCCGTTGAGCGGCCGTCTCGGGTGAACTCACCCAGCCGTCGGGCGTCCCCTGTCGCAGGCGGGCAATCTGGCGCAGGGCCTCCTCGCCATCCAAACCATGCCGGACCAGGTAACAGCCGACCACCGTCCCTGTCCGTCCTATGCCACCGAAACAATGGACATACACAGTCTGGCCCGCTGTTATGGCTGTGTCTATCATATCCAGAATGTGTTTCATTCCCTCAGCTGTTGGCGTCTCTCCATCCCGGATCGGCATCCGGTGGTGCTCAGCGCTGCGCTCCATGGCAGCGGCCTCAGCCTGCATCAAATGGGTGTAAGGTTTCAGGCCGTATTCACCGGCCTCTGTTAGGTCCAGGAATACGCTGACGCCGGCTTCCAGCAATCGGCGCAGTTTGTGCCGAGATGTCTGGTTTTCCCAATCTCTGGGATACTCACCTGCCAGAAGTTGACTGGGCTGGACCCAGTAGGAGTCGGGGATAGGCTGGTTGGCTTGCATAGATCCTTCCTGCTTCTTTGAGTGTACTTATGGAATCAACTTGTTACCTTCAGATACGCTATCAACTCTGCCAGGTTGACCCCCTCCAGGGCCAGGGGGACCATGCTATTCAGGGGCAAATCCTGCCGCAGGTGCACACGGGCCTCCAGGTCCAACTCGGGTACCAGGAAAGTACCACGCCGATCGTACTTTTCCACCAGAACCCCTTCGCCACGCCAGTCAGGATGCTCCATCAGATAGACCAAGGTCCAATGCCGGCGAGTAAGCCGTTCGGCTTGGCGTACATCCCTGCTCATAGCTGCAGCTGCTCCCACTCGTTCCAATACTTCCTGTGGCTCCAGGAGGGCATCGCCGCGCAGGTGAGCCCGCAATTGCTGGTGCGCCACCAGGTCCAGGTAACGCCGCAGGGGGCTGGTGACTTGGGCGTAGACTTCCAGGCCCAGGCCGGCGTGGGGTGCAGGGATGCTTTGATATTGGCTGGGCTTAAGGACCCGCCGAAGCGCATACATGCCGGCCAGGTCGTCCGGCCTTTCGTGGGTGTCCGGGGGGTCTTGGGCGGTAAAGGGGAAAGGAATACCCTGTTCAAGGGCAAAACGGGCTGCCGCTTCGCCTGCCATAAGCATCGCTTCCAGTACCAGGTCTCTGCTCTTCAGCGGTGGCAAGGCGCGGATCGAGACCTTGCCCTCATCGACCGTTATTTTGACTTCGGGCAGCTGAATGGTGACCGCTCCCCTTTCCAGGCGGCGACCCTGGTGGATTTGGGCCAGCCGGTGGAGCTCTTGGAAAGGCTCTTCCTCCAGGCGGGTTTCTGCCTCTTCGTAGCTAAGCCGGGTGACCCGCACCTGGCTGGGAACCACCTCCATCCCTACAACCTCACCGCGCTGGTTCAAGTCCAGGCCGAAGGAGAGGGCAGGGGAAATCTCGCCCAGTCCCAGGCCCAGCATCTGGACGGCCTTGGGGGGGAGCATAGGCACCCTGGCTTCGGGCAGGTAAAGAGTGGCCCCCCGGGCGCGGGCTTCCAGGTCTGCCTCACTACCGGGGCCCACCAGGCTGGCCACATCGGCTACGTGCACCCACAGGCGGTCCTTTTCCAAGCTTAGAGCATCGTCCGGATCCTGGTTGCCCTCGTCGTCAATAGCAAAGGCTGGCAGGTGGGTGAGATCCACCCGTTCCTCCTCGGGCATTTCCGCTAACCTGACTGCAGGGGGGGAAGTCGTCAGCCCCAACCGCTGAGGGTAGGGGACGACTGTGGGGGGCCAGTGCCCTAGTTCAAGCAGCAGGGCGTGGGCGTTCTCCATACTCTCAGAACGACCCAGTTCGCGCAGAACCCGGCTTTTGGTGCTATTTCCCAGGGCCAGCTTTTCCACTTCTTTGAGGTGCCGGCCATCCTCAGGCAGGATCTGGCCAGCGCGTGCCCGCCCCAGAAAGGCTGACCAGGCCTCTCGCCTGGTTGCCTGGGCCTGGCGGGCCGTCTGCTCCTGGGCTACCTGCTGCGCCGATTGAACCACTACCTGCTCTGGGGTGCCGCGAAAATGGAGCCCATCGGCTACTAGCTCCCAGGTAGCCCATGCCGTGGCTGGGGTGTAGGCTCCATAGATCAACTCGGCCAGCTCGGCCAGGTTGGTCGTGCCCCCGGTCAGAATCTCCCAGGCGGTCTTCACCTCGCCTGTCTGCGACCTGAGTTGGTCCAGACTCTGCACTGGGCCTGGATGCAAGAGGGTCAGGTCCTTGGGACGTACCTTCAGAGTCTTGGCCCCTTCCAGCACTATCTCAAGTTTTTCCCCAACCTGCTTGACCAGCGCTGGGCGGGTTTTGTATAGCACCAGGCTACCTTGACGAAGCGTCGTTTCCGGCATAGTATAACATGCCCCCTTGGTGGCAGAGGTGGCTGCGCGGGACCATTAATAACGGGCCTCACTGTGCATTGGGCATAAGTATATCACGGTTGCGGGTTGAAAACAATGCTTTTCCGCCAAGCGAGGTCGGTTCGCAACTGTGTTGAGGGCAGGAGCGGGTTGGCCGCGTCGGCTTGACGGGGCAGGGGGAGAGACAATTGTTACGCACCTGGGCTGAACGCGAATCGCGCCGCATTGGCAAAGCTTGCACCCTGCTTGGCCCTGGCATTGAGGGCACCGCGGGCACCTGGGCCGACCTGGGCTGCGGGGATGGCATCTTCACGGCTGCGTTGGTCACGCTGCTCCAGCCGGGGAGTGAGATCTACGCTGTAGACAAAAACCGGCGTGCCCTGGAATCTCTGGCGCGTAATTTCGCTGAAAGCTACCCACAAGCCCAGCCGCATCTGGTCCTGGCCGATTTCACGCGGCCGCTGGCGTTGCCTGCTTTGGATGGCCTGTTGATGGCTAACTCGCTCCATTTCGTTGAGCAGAAAAGGCGCTTGTTAGCTCGACTTGTCAGCCTGCTCGAGCCAGGCGGGCGGTTGATTGTAGTGGAGTACAACACCCGCAAGGGGAATGTTGCCGTCCCCAAACCACTGGATGCGGCAGGGTTTCTGGCCCTGGCGCAGGAGGTGGGATTGCACCAGGTATCCATATTGGCCAAGATCCCCTCCAGTTTTCTGGGCGAGATGTACGCGGGGATGGGCAGAAGGTGAGATCACGATGCGCGCCTTGAAACGTCTTTTTGGTTACCTTGGACCTTATTGGAAGCCACTCATTGTTACCGGCATCTTGCTAGTGTTCCAGACTGGCCTGAGCCTGCTACCGCCGCTGTTTCAGAGAGAGATTGTGGATGAGGTGATTGGCGCTCGCCAAATGCATCGCCTGGGTCTTATGGTGGTCGCTATGATCGGTGTGTATGCCTTTTTGGGGCTGACAGAGTTCGGTGACCAGTACTTGCGCCACACGGTGGGAGAGCGGTTTCTGTTCGATCTGCGAGTGCGCATCTACGACTACTTGCAAAGGCTGTCACTCTCCTTCTTTGAGCGTACCTCGACTGGCGAGTTGATGTCACGGGTGACGAATGATGTTAACGAGCTGGAGCGATTCATCACCCACGGCGTTGTCCTCGTCACGGTGGATGCGCTGCGCTTGTTAGGCGTATCCGCGGTTTTGATCGTGCTGGACTGGCGCCTGGCTTTGGTGGCACTGCTCCCGGTACCCATCATAGGCTTCAGCTTGCGGCGTTTCAATCAGTTTGTGCGCCCCATCTATCGCCTGGTGCGGGACCGGCTAGGTAACATCAACACCCGACTTCAGGATGACTTGACTGGCATGCGTGTCATCCAGGCCTTTGGGCAAGAAGATGCGGAGCTGGAGCGTTTTCGGAGCGTCAGCGCCCGCTACTATCAGCAGCGAGTGCGAGCTATCCGAGCCTGGTCCACCTTCTTTCCGGCTATCTACTTCGTATCAGCTGTGGGTGGTGTGTTGGTTCTGGGTGTTGGCGCAGGCATGATCATTAATGGCCAGCTATCCTTGGGGACGCTGGTTGCCTTCCTATCCTACATCACGTCTCTGTATGACCCTCTAAGACGGCTGACAGACGTGGACAACACCTTCCAGCAGGCGATTGCCGCCGCGGAGCGCATCTTCGAGCTGTTGGATGAGATGCCGGAAATCCAAGATGCGCCAGGCGCGATTGTGCTTGATAGCCTGATAGGGGAGGTTAAGTTCGAAGATGTTCACTTCCAGTATGGGCATGATAACGAGGTGTTACACGACATTGACTTTCATATAGCGCCTGGCCAGGCGGTGGCTTTGGTCGGCCCCAGCGGCGCCGGCAAGACCAGCATTGCCAATTTGTTGTGCCGGTTCTACGATCCCACTCACGGATGCATTCTGGTAGATGGCCATGACCTGCGCCAGGTACAACTCCAGTCACTGCGCCGTCAGGTGTCCACCGTATTGCAGGACACCTTTTTGTTCAATGCTTCCGTGCGTGAGAACCTGCTTTACGGCAAGCCTGACGCCAGCCAGCAGGAGATTGTGGGTGCTGCCAAGGCTGCTTACGCTCACGAGTTCATTCAGGAGCTGCCACAGGGCTATGATACCGAGATCGGCGAGCGCGGGGTGAGATTGAGTGGCGGGCAGCGGCAGCGATTAGCACTGGCGCGCGCTATCCTGGCGGACCCACGTATTTTGATCTTGGATGAAGCGACCTCCTCGGTGGATGCTGAGGCGGAATACCTGATTCAGCAGGCATTGGAGGAGGTGATGAAGGGACGTACCTCGCTGATTATCGCCCATCGCCTGAGCACTATCCGCAACGCTGACAAGATTATTGCTCTGCATGACGGCCGCATCCGGGAGGTCGGCAGCCACCACGAGTTGCTGGCCCGCGGCGGGTTGTACAGCCAGCTGTACCAAAAGCAACTGGATTTGGCCGGAAGTGAGGGGTGACGGGGTGGTCCTGGTCAAATCCGGGTATCTCTTTTTGACTCAACCAGGTAAATCGTGGTATAATTGTATATGTCAGACCTCAGACAAATAAGAGGCACCCAAGACGATCGATGGTGATACCTCAATCTTCTGAAACAGATTTGCCCGCCCCAAGCAGGCTGAGACTCGACAGCCGCCCCCTTTATGTTCGTGCCGAAGAAGCTCTGGCTGCCTTGCTGGAGAATGGCAGTTACCAGCCTGGCGATCAACTTCCCCCTGAGCCGGAACTGGCCCAACAACTGGGCATCTCTCGCTCTACTCTGCGCGAAGCCATGCGCACATTCGAAGAGCGAGGATTGATTACCCGTCGCCAGGGCGTGGGGACTTTTGTCAACATGCCTTCTCCTGTGCTCATTGACAGTGGGTTGGAGACACTGGAGAGCGTGGACACCCTGGTCCGCCGGCGTGGCATGACCATCCAAACCCGGGATCTAGAAATCGAAGAGAAACCGGCCTCCTATAGGCTGGCCCGTTTGCTGGAGGTGGCCGAAGGTGCGCCCTTGACCGTTGTCACCCGTACCAAAGTGGCCGGCGGGCGCCCCGTAGCTTACATGGTAGACGCTCTGTCTGCCTCAGTTGTGAGCGTAGCCGACATGCGAGCCGGCTTTCAAGGGTCAGTGCTGGACTACCTCTTGACGCAGGACGCGCTGGCCCTGGCCCACGCCCGTGCCGACATTCTCCCAGTCCCCGCCGACGTGCTTCAGTCTATGCATCTCGAGATCGAACCCGGCACCATACTTCTGTTGCTGGAAGAGACGCTCTATAGCGTCACCGGCCAGGTCATCAGCTTTTCACGCAATTACTTCGTGCCGGAGTTTTTCAAGTTTCATGTCGTCAGGCGCATATAGTCAAAAGCGCAAAACGTAAACAAGCAGCGTAAAGCCTGGAACTTAAGACGCAACGCGTGAGCAAAAAAGGAGAAAAGAATGAGAACCGACAGTTTCAAAGGCAAAGATTTTATCACCTTGCTCGACTGGAGTAAGGAAGAGGTCGAGACTATTCTCGACGTGTCTCTCGACCTCAAGCGCCGTTACGCGACGGGTGAGTATCACGATCACCTGCTGCGGGCCAAGACCCTGTTCATGATTTTCTACAATCAAAGTCTACGCACCCGCAACAGCTTCGAAGCTGGTATGACCCAGCTCGGCGGCCACGCTCACTTCCTCGATCCCGACAAGATCTACACGCCGGCCTTGGAAGGTAAGGAAGTGGCTTATTCCACCGAACGCGTCTCCGATGTGGCGCGTGTGCTGAGCCGAATGGGAGATGGTATTGCTATTCGCTGTTATGGCGACCCGGTTGACTGGGAGTATGGCGGAGCCAATGCCCTGCTGCACGAGTTTGCCCGCTGGTCTGACATTCCAATTCTCAACATGGAAGACGACAAGTATCATCCCTTTCAGGCATTGGCCGACGTGCTGACCGTCAAGGAGAAATTCGGTGGCTTCAAAGGCACCAAGTTCGTGATGAGTTGGGCATACTCCCCCAGCATTCACAAACCACGGGCCGTCCCTCAAAGCGCTATCATCGCCGCCAGTATGATGGGTTGCGACACCGTTTTAGCTCATCCACCGGAGTTTGATCTCGACCCAGAAGTCATCGCGGCCTGCGAAGCCAACGCTGTCATGAACAACAGCTCTTTCACCATCACCCATGACTTTGAATCCGCCTTCGAAGGTGCCCACGTTGTCTATCCTAAGGCTTGGGCGCCTAAGGTATTCTTTAAGCCGCCGGTCGGCCAGGACGACGAAGCGGGAGCCAAGCGCATCAATGACCGGTACAAGAATTGGAAGATGACCTCTGAACTAATGGAAACCGCTGATCACGAGGCCATCTACATGCACTGTCTGCCTGCCGACCGGGGTTGGGAGGTGAACAACGACGTCATCGACCACACCGACGTGAAGCGAGGCTGGAAGTCGGTCGTCTACGACGAGGCCGAAAACCGACTGCATGTGCAGAAGGCAGTCATGACCTTGGTGATGGGAGGGCGGTATTAGCCAGGGCTGGGGAACCTACGGGTTCCCTCCCCGCAGCGGAGGAACACTATGGACCTTTACGGACGAGACCTGATTACCACCCAGGAATGGGAGAGTTGGGAGCTGGAAGAAGCCCTCGACCTGGCAGCTCGAATGAAGCGCGGGCGTTTCGCTCCCGAATTCACCCAATTGCTGGAGCACAAAACCTTTATCATGTTCTTCTACAACCCCTCAGTTCGCACCCGCATATCCTTTGAGGCTGCTATGACCGAAATGGGGGGGCACTCGCAGTTTATGACCCCGTCAGCCGGTCGATTCAAGACCAGTAAGCAGGCTGGAGAGACCATCGAAGACGCGGCCAAAGTGATGGCCCGCTTTGCGGCCGGCATCGGCATCCGCATCCTGGAGGATAAAGTGCCCTACTACGGTGCTGGCACGGAGCTGTTGCGCGAATATGCCCACTGGGCCAACGTGCCCATCCTCAACATGGCCGACGACCGCTTCCACCCCTTCCAGGGCTTGGCTGACCTGATGGGCTGGGCAGAGTGGTATGGCGAAGGCCCAGGCCGCCCGGACTACCGGGCCCTGGAAGGCAAGAAGCTCGTGTTGACCTGGGCGCAGGGGGCGCTGGCCCGCAGTTGGTGCAGTGTGCAAGAGGCGCTGCTCATCGCCAGTCGCTTTGGCATGCACGTCACGGTGGCCCGCCCCGATGGCTACGACCTGGACCCCGAAGTCATCCAGTGGACCAAACACAATTGCGAGGAGAACAACGCGACCTTCGAGGTGACCAATGACCCCGTCAAGTGCATGGACGGCGCGCACGTTGTCTATGCTCGCAACTGGATGACCCCTAATGCGTATCAGGACGGCGAATTCAAGAAACAAGAAGAAATCGACAAGGCCTTGAAAATCACTGGCTGGACCCTGGATGCGGCTAAGATGGCCCGCACCGACAATGCCATCTTCACCCACCCAATGCCTGTCGATCGGGGCAACGAAGTGACTGACGATGTGGCCAGCGGCCCGCGCTCTGCCATCTATGACGTTGCAGAGAACCGACTGCACGTTCAAAAGGCAGTCATGGCACTCACAATGGGCAACCTATAGAGGATTGGACTCGAGGGGCGCCGAATCGGGGATCAGGGAAACCATTCCCTGATCCCCTGGATCTTTGCCTTATAACAAGCAAGCGGAAGGTGACATAACATAATGACAGAGAAAAAACAAGATGATCGTCGTGTAGCCGTGGTCGCCATCGGCGGCAATTCACTCATCAAAGACAAGAATCACCGGTCGGTTGAAGACCAATACAATGCTGCTGGCGAAACGGCCTATCACATCGCCCGCATGATCGAATCTGGCTGGGACGTGGCCATCGGTCACGGCAATGGCCCCCAGGTGGGGTTTATCCTGCGCCGTTCCGAGTTGGCCCGGCACGAATTGCACGAGGTGCCGCTGGAGGTGTGCGGTGCCGATACCCAGGGAGCCATTGGCTACTCGTTGCAGCAGAACCTATACAACCACTTTCTTAATATGGGCATCCGCAAGCCGGTAGCTACAGTCGTGACCCAAGTAGAAGTGGACGCGAATGATCCCGCCTTTCAGAATCCCAGCAAGCCCATTGGTTCCTTTATGGACGAGGCCGATGCCTTGCGTCGCCAGTCGGAAGAAGGCTGGGACGTGGTTGAGGACGCTGGGCGCGGCTGGCGGCGGGTAGTGCCCTCGCCCTTGCCTACGCGTGTCGTCGAGTTGGATGCCGTCAAGGAGCTCATTGATGCGGGCGTGGTGGTCATTACCGTTGGGGGAGGTGGCATCCCTGTGGTGACCGATGAACGGGGGCACCTCCAAGGCATCGCAGCTGTGATCGATAAAGACTTTGCTTCCAGCTTGCTGGCCACGTCCATCAAGGCCAGTCTCTTCCTCATCAGCACCGCCGTCGAGAAAGTGGCCATTAACTACGGCACCCCTGATGAGAAATGGGTGGACCATATGACACTGGCTGAGGCCAAGCGATATCTGGAAGAAGGCATTCACTTCAAGAAGGGTAGTATGGCTCCCAAAATCCAGGCCGTCATCTGGTTTCTGGAACAGGGCGGCCAGGAGGCTATCATCACCAACCCGGAGAACATCGCCCGCGCTTTGGCCGGTGAAACCGGCACCCATATTACCCGTAACTGAGAGGGGCATACCGTATGGCAAAGTATCTGGTTTATATTGAGACGGTGGGCGACCGCACCGGCACCGAAGGCCCGGTGGCGCACGTGCCAGCCTTGCCCGGCGCATCGGCTCGAGGCAAGAACATCCAGGAAGCCAGGCAGAACATCAGGGCTGCCATCGATGAGTACCTCTCCTTGCTGCGTGACGTGGGTGAACCGGTGCCCAAGGCCAGCGAAGACATTCACCTGGAATTTGAAGAAGTGGGCACCACCACGTTTCTCACCGATTACGATGCGATACACCCTAACGAAATGGAGACCCTCTTCCGTTGGATGGCTGTCTCGCGTCAGGAGTTGATGGACTTGGTGAAGAGTCTGCCGGCGAGTGCTTTTGACTGGAAGCCAGAGGAGGACACACCTGCCATCCGCGACATCCTTTGTCACATGGCTGAAGCCGACCTATGGTATACGGATCGCCTCAAACAATGGCCTGAAGCGCCTCTCTTTCGACTGGCTGCTACTCGGGGCGTAGCCTTGGAGCGGCTGCGCGCTCTCAGCGACGAAGAACGCGTCCGTGTCACCAAGCACGAGGGCGAGGAGTGGACGCCGCGCAAGGTTATCCGCCGCATGCTAGAACACGAGCGCGAGCACATTACCCAGCTTCACCGGTTGATCGAAAGCTACCGGAGCCATTCAAACGCCTAAGTACAAACAAACAGGTTTTGAACAATAGTGGCAGTGCCCCTACGCGCCGACCATAAGGGTTTGCTCCTGCCCTGACTCATCAGGATTCATTTGTTTGTACCCAGCACACCTGTGCCAAAGCCTGATGGGCTTGCCTTGGGGCAAGTGATTTCGTCCGTCGTCATTCGCCTTTCGCCACTATGGCATACAGACTCTTCAAACGATCAGACGCTATCTTGCATGGACGCCTGACTTCCTGGATTCAAAAGGGGTGCCAATGGATCACGTGCTAAGCCTGAAATGCCTTATTTGTGGAAAGGAATACGCCCCCCACGAAGTGGATTACGTTTGCCCTGATCATGGCAACGACGGCATCCTCGACGTACAATATGACTATGACTTGATTGCCCAGCGCATCAGTCTGGGCGACCTGCTCCACAGCACAGACCACACCATCTGGCGTTACAAAGCGCTGCTACCAATACAACCCGACTCTCCTGTTCCTCCCCTGGCCGTCGGCTGGACTCCGCTGTATCGGGCCGACTGGTCGGCGGCACAGCTGGGCCTCAAACACTTGTGGATCAAAGACGACGGCAGGCAACCGACGGCTTCTTTCAAGGACCGGGCCAGCGCCGTAGGCGTCGTCAAGGCTCAGGAGAGGGGAGCAAAGATTATCACCACCGCCAGCACCGGCAACGCGGCTGCTGCCCTGGCCGGGCTGTGTGCCAGCGTCAGGCAGGCCAACGTCATCTTTGTGCCGGAGAGCGCGCCGCAGGCCAAAATCGCTCAGTTGCTTGTCTTTGGCTCGACCGTATTGCTAGTCAAAGGCAGCTATGACCAGGCTTTTGAGTTGTGTCTGCTTGCTGCCAAAGAGTACGGATGGTACAATCGAAACACCGGCTATAATCCCTACATGACCGAGGGGAAAAAGACGGCCAGTTACGAAATATGTGAGCAACTTGGCTGGCAAGCACCCGACCGCGTCTTTGTCAGCGTAGGCGACGGCTGCATCATCGGTGGCCTGCACAAGGGACTGAAAGACCTGCTCGCCCTAGGTTGGATCGACCGTTTACCCAAGCTGATGGGCGTTCAAGCAGCTGGCTCAGCCTATATGGCCCAGGCCTGGGCCAATGACGAAGACGTGTTGACCAAGCCTGCTATCCAAGCCACCACCCTTGCTGACAGCATCAGTGCTGGTTTGCCCCGGGACCGGATCAAGGCTATGGCTGCCGTGCGTGAGACGGACGGTGCCTACCTGCAGGTCAGCGATCAAGAGATTCTGGCAGCCATTCCTGCCCTGGCCCGGGGATGCGCCGTCTTTGCCGAACCGGCCGGTGCGGCTGCCTACGCGGGCCTGTTGAAGGCCGTGGGCGAAGGGCTGGTGAGTCCCGACGAGCGCACGGTCGTGCTGGTCACCGGCAGCGGGCTCAAGGATGTAGCCAGTGCCATGAAGTCAGTGCAGCAGGTCGGCACTCAACCCCATTACGTGGGGCCAGATTTGGGCGACGTAAGGCGAGTGATGGACGGGATCAGTTTCATCCCTGGTGAATGACAGGTGCACAATGGACAGGTATCGGGTAAAACCGGGTAGCCGTGTAGACTTGAGCCAGCAGGATCCGAATGACAAGAGTGCCTTCCCTGGCGGGAAAAGGGAAGGGCGCCAGCAGCTCCTGGAACTCAACCAAAGGTTAGAGGAGCTGCAAGAACTGCTTTACGCGGAGCACAAGCAAAAAGTGCTGATTGTCCTGCAGGCTATGGACACCGGGGGCAAGGATGGTACCATTCGCCATGTCTTCGAGGGCGTTAATCCTCAGGGAGTGCGGGTAGCCAGTTTTAAGAAGCCGACGCCGGAAGAACTGGATCACGATTTCTTGTGGCGGGTGTACAAGCAGGTCCCTGCCCGGGGCGAGATCGTAATCTTCAACCGTAGCCACTACGAGGACGTGTTGGTGGTGCGTGTGCATGGCTTGGCGCCCAAGGATCTGTGGTCGAAGCGCTATGATCACATCAACGACTTTGAGCGTATTCTGGCGGATCAAGGCACCACAATCCTAAAGTTTTTCCTGCATATTGATATACACGAGCAGAAGGAGCGCCTTCAGGCCCGGTTGGATGAGCCGAAAAAACACTGGAAGTTTAACCCTCAGGATCTGGAAGAGCGCAAACTTTGGCCAAAGTATATAGCAGCGTATGAGGATGCAATCAGCAAGACCAGTACCGATTGGGCGCCTTGGTACGTTGTCCCCGCCAACCGCAAGTGGTATCGAAACCTGGTGGTGGGCACCGTTATTGTTGAGACGCTGCAGGCCTTGAATATGCGCTATCCTGAGCCAGGTTTCGACCCAACCGCCATACACATCGAGTGAGTGAGATTGGTGGGTAGCCCCGGCTGCCCTGGCAGATGAACCTTAAGGAGGGATTGACATGAGTGATCGCGTTTACAAGCTGATAGAACTGACCGGCACTTCCACGAAGAGCGTCGAGGACGCTATTCAGACCGCAGTTGCCAGAGCGTCAGAGACCATCCGTCACATGCGTTGGTTCGAAGTGGTTGAAATCCGGGGCAGCATCAACGATGATCAAGTAGCTCAATGGCAGGTTACGCTTAAGATCGGGTTTGCTTTGGAAGACGACGCTGAAGCTCTCGATTAGTGGAAGCAGCGGATGACAGGTGTCGAAGGACCAAGCTCGCGTCTTGGCCTGGTATTGGCTGCAATGGCCCTGCTGGGTATCTGTACTGGGGCGACACCGCCTGAGCCTGCCCTGACGCGGATTGATACTTCAACCCCCAGGCAGGTGGTGCCTACCCCTACCCGAACCTCCACATCGCTTTCTAGTCCGCCGGAAATGAGCACGCCTATAACTCCCGAGCCTACCGTGCCAAGGGGTTTGTCCAGGGCTTTAGGCATACAGGCA
This sequence comes from Anaerolineales bacterium, assembly GCA_020343875.1. Taxonomy (GTDB): domain Bacteria; phylum Chloroflexota; class Anaerolineae; order 4572-78; family NAK82. The sequence continues at coordinate 1,750,600 of CP070811.1, forward strand.
GATTCGCCCATCGGCCGCCCGTCTGCCCGTTCACAGGCGTCCACCAAATCTCGGGCAGATTCCTTGCCAACCGTTACTACGTCAAGGGCACAGACTTCCATGCCAACCCCCCGGCCTGCTGCCGTAACTGTAAAGGTGCCCTTGCTTCCTCCGGAGGACGAGGCAACCACCTGGCGCCTGCCTGGTTTTCCCCACATCGCCGCTATGCGGGACACCATCGTTACCGTGCTGCGTACCAACGAACTCGAGTTTGGCCTGGATTACCCGGTGCGGGGGTTTTCACCTGATCCTATCTATCCTCGCATCTTCATCCGCGACCTGTCCACCTTGATGGCGGGGGCCAGTTACTTCTACCCTGCCGACCGGCTCAGGTGGAGCGTGGAAGCCTTCCTGCGCCAACAATACGAGGAGACCACCGTCAGCAGTGAGGACAGCTGGCAGGCAGGTTTCGGCGCCATCTCCGCCACCGTCGGTCCCGATGGGGCTGTGGATAAGGCAACCGCTGTCTCAGACGAGGACACACATCTGATACACGCCGCCTACCAGATCTACCATGTAGTTGGCGGCGCTGAGTGGCTAAGGGGGGAGATTAACGGCATGCCGGTGATCGACCGCCTCAATGCAGTTGGCGATTGGCTGCTCAACCGCCGTCGGGACGAAGGGACGGGCCTGATCAGGCGCGACCATACCACTGACTGGGGTGACGTCCGCTTCCAGCCCACTGACGGAAACCCAACCGACATGGTGGCTGATGATGTGGTTTGGACCGCCTCCATATATGACCAGGCCCTTGCCTACCGCGCCTGGCGCGAGCTGGCAACCATGAATGAAGCCGTGGGCGATCTGGCAGCCGCACGACGCTGGGAGGCTGAGGCCGATGCATTGCGCCACGCGACCAACACCCACCTTTGGCAACCGGAGAGGGGGTTCTTTCGCACCCATTTGCATCTCGCCCCCTTGGCCCACGACTTCGACGAGGGGGCGATGGTTAGCATTGCCAATGCGGTAGCCATAGTTTGCGGGCTGACCGACGCCTCTCAGGATGCTGCCATCCTGGCTGCACTGGAAAACGCCCGGCTGGGGGCGGGCGCTGCGAAAGCTGGCCTGGTGCTGTATCCTCATTACCCGCATGGCTTCTTCGCCTCCCCCTTCATGGGGCCTGGCGAGTACCAGAATGGTGGAGTCTGGGACTGGTGGGGCGGCTGGCAGGTGCTGGCTGAGTTTGAATCTGGCTACAGCCAAATTGCCCGTGCTCATATTCTGCAAACTGCTACCGATTGGGCCATGCACCCCGGTCGGATTTTTGAGTGGCAGCAAGTCAGCACCATGGCTGGGCAAGGGGGTGACCAGTATGCGGGCGCGGCCGGCGTCTATTCCCAGGTGATTGTGGAAGGCCTGTATGGGGTTGGCCTCTCGTTGGCTGGGCCGACCCTCAGTCCACGGCTTGGCGAATGGGCGGGGGAAATCACGGTTCGCCAGTCGGCCAACGGTTTTTATCTTCGGTACAGCTACCAGCCCTCCGTCGAGGGGCTGGCGCTTGCCTACGAGACCAATCACCATGCCCGGACCTTTCCTCTACGCCTATTGCTGCCGCCTGATTTCACGCCAGGCCGGGTTCACCTCGACGGCGTGCCACTGGTATGGCAAGAGCTTGCCATAGGCCAGGACGCCTACCTGTCTGCCATCCTTCCTACCGGCGGCCATTTTCTTGCGGTAGAGGTCGATCAAGCGTGGGACCATAATTGACGTGGCCATCATGCCCCATCCAGGATGATACCTGCCGGGGACTGTCTGGTATTATCAGGGCCAATATAGCTTTAAGGAGAACGAAACTGTGAGAGTTCTTTTCATCGGTGGTACGGGCGTAATCAGCTCGGCCTGTTCGCAGCTAGCTGTGGAGCGAGGCTTGGAGTTGTATCTGCTCAATCGAGGCCAGACGGCGCGTCCTATACCCGAGTCGGTGCGTATCTTGCGCGGCGACATTCGCGACCGGGAGTCTGTGAAACATGTGCTTGGGAAGATCAACTTCGACGTGGTGGTAGATTGGATTTGCTTCACGCCCGAGCATATGGAAACGGATATCGATCTTTTTCGAGACCGCACCGGACAGTTTATCTTCATTAGCTCTGCGTCAGTGTACCAGACCCCACCGCTTATTTTGCCTGTTACCGAGTCGACGCCGCTTGACAATCCTTACTGGGACTACTCGCGCGCTAAGATTGCCTGCGAGGAGAGGCTGGCGCAGGCCTACCGGGATGAGAAATTCCCCATGACTATCGTACGCCCGTCACATACATATGATAAGACCAAGCTGCCGGTATATGGCGGGTATACGGTGATCGACCGTATGCGGAAGGGGAAAAAGGTGATTGTGCACGGGGATGGCACTTCTCTATGGACCCTTACCCACCACCAGGACTTTGCCAAGGCTTTCGCTGGCTTGCTGGGCAATTATCAGACCATCGGTCAGGCTTTCCACATCACTTCCGACGAAGTTCTGACCTGGAACCAGATCTTCGCAGCGCTCGCTCGGGCTGCTGGCGTCGAGGTGCGTATGGCGCACCTGCCGTCTGAATACATCGCCGCCTTTGATCCGGATTGGGGCGCAAACCTGTTGGGGGATAAAGCTCACAGCATGATCTTTGATAACACCAAGATCAAGAGAGTTGTACCCGACTTTGCGGCCGCTATTCCCTTCTCGTGGGGCGCCGAGGAGATTTTGGATTGGTTCGATGCGGACCCGGCCCGCAGGGTGGTGGATGAAAAGCTGGATGGCCTGATGGACACAATGTTAGCGGCTCATGAATCGGCATGGCCATCTCGCTCAAGCCAATAACCAGGCCAGACGAAGAGCCATTC
>CP070811.1:1753558-1763070 GCA_020343875.1 Anaerolineales bacterium
GATTCTACCTTAAAACAATAATAACACCGCCCAACCTTGAGGACAAAATATCTGTGACTGGCAGGCAAGGCAATCGCATCATACCAAGATTCTTGAACCTGCTCCCGCTAGCAATCCAGCGGCTGGCCCCTAGCTCAGCCAAAAGGATAACACATCCACGAGTGGGGCCTGGATGTGGCCATCCAGGCCGAGCAAGCAGGACAAGGATTCAAGTATATTGTGTTCGTGCGATTGTCCTGGTTCACAGGGTGCGTCCACGATTCTTAGAGGGCGGGTGAGGCATTCCTGGTCCGACCTGGGCTGGGTGGGCCGCCTTGGCCGGGCAAAGTTGGTAAGTTGAGGGTGCCAAAATTGCCCGTCAATCAAGCCTTGACAAAGCACTAGCTGCCAGATGCCGGCAAACGCAATCCCTTACGTTTGGAGCAGGCAGGCTGACTGATGGCCCCGGCTGACGTCTTGCAAGACCGGGTCTTGCTCCCGGCACACAGCCTGCGCGATGGGGCAGCGGGGGTGAAAACGGCAGCCGGGGGGCAGGTCAATCGGGTCAGGCGGGTCCCCGCGCAAGATGAGCCGCTCACGCCGCTGGCGTGGGTTGGGCACCGGTATCACCGACAGCAAGGCCCTGGCGTAGGGGTGGGCCGGATTGGCCAGCACCTCACGGGTGGGGCCGATTTCGACGATGCGGCCCAAGTACATGACGGCCACCCGGTCCGCAAAATAAGCTGCCGTGCCCAGGTCATGGGTGATAAACAGGATCGAAATACCGCGCTTGACGCGCAGATCAGCCAGCAGGCTCAAGATTTCGGCCCGGATGCTGACGTCCAGCATGGAGACCGGCTCATCTGCCAGCAAGATGGTCGGCTCCAAGACCAAGGCGCCCGCGATCACCACCCGCTGTCGCTGGCCACCGGAAAGCTCGTGGGGAAAGCGATTTACGAAAGCCTCGGCGGGCTTAAGGCCGGCATCCTCCAGGCAGCGATGTACCCGATCAGCTCGCTCTGCTTTGCTTCTTACCAGCCGGTGCACCACCAGGGGCTCGGCCACCAACTGGCCAATCGTCATGAGGGGGTTCAGCGATTCGTAGGGGTCCTGGAACACCATCTGAATGTGCTGCCGCATGGTTCTTAACGCCGGCCCCTTCAGGTGGGTAATATCTTGACCGTCGAAGACGATGCTGCCTTGGCTGATAGTCTCCAGGCCCATGAGGGTTAGGGCCAGGGTAGATTTGCCGCAGCCGCTCTCTCCGACCAGGGCCAACACTTCACCCCGGTTAAGTTCAAAGCTAACCCCATCCACTGCGTGTACGTGTTTGTCACCAGCTTCCCAGAAGCCAGCCTTCTTCAAGGGGAAGAGCTTGCGCAGGTTGCGAACTTCAAGCAGTGTGGACTGATTCATTCCGATTCTACCCGGTGGCAACTGGCCAGGTGGAACTGGCTGAGTTGGTACAGCGGAGGTTGCTCATGGTGGCAACGCTCGAATGCCACCGAACAACGAGGCGCAAAACGACACCCGGGTGGTAACGCATCCAGGCGCGGCGGATAGCCAGGAATACTGGTCAGCCTGTCCGATGGGTTTGACAGATCAGGGAAAGCATCCAGCAGCTGCTGGGTGTAAGGGTGCTGAGGGTTATTATAGATGGTGTTCACGCTGGCGTACTCGGCGGTGACACCCCCATACATGACCAGCACGCTATCACAAATCTCAGCCACCACGCCCAGGTCGTGGGTGACCAGGATCACCGCCAACCCCAACTTCTGGCGCAGCGTCAGCAACAACTCCAGGATTTGTGCCTGGATCATGACGTCCAGGGCGGTGGTGGGCTCGTCGGCAATCACGATCAGGGGCGCGCAGGCTAAGGCCATGGCGATCATGGCCCGCTGGCGCATGCCGCCCGAGTATTGGTGGGGGTACTGATCCTTACGGTTGGCGGGGATGCCTACCAGTTCCAACAGTTCAGAGATGCGACCATCCAGGACGGCTTTATTCCCGGCTATGTTGTGACGTACAATCACTTCCGAAATCTGGTCGCCGATGGTGCGCACCGGGTTTAGAGCATTCATCGCGCCCTGGAAGATCATGGCCATCTCTTTCCAGCGCACGTCAGCTATTTCCTTTTCGCTCAGCGACAGCAAGTCGCGCCCCAAAAGGTCAACCCGTCCGGCTACGATGCGGCCGGCAGAAGGCAGCAGGCGCATCAGGCTGAGCATCAACGTGGTCTTGCCGCAGCCGCTTTCGCCCACCAGACCCAGGATCTCACCTTCACGTAGCACGAAGCTAACGTCGTCCACAGCGTGCGCGGCCGGTTGCCCCCGGCTTACGTAGTCAACCGAAAGATGGCGCACATCCAGCAGGAGTGGCGCGTCCGCAAAGGCGGCGGGCATCAGGTGGATTCTCCTTCCCTGGCCCAGCCACCATCCGGGCCAGTCGGTCGAGCTACCATCTCTGCGCCGACTGACAAATGATGTGCCTCCAGGCGCGGGTTGAGGATCTGTTCCAGGCCATGCCCCAACAGGGTACAGCCCAATACCACCCACACAATCCCGAAGCCGGGCGTGACCAATGCCCACCATGCGCCAGCGCTCATGCCGCCTCGCGTAAAAGCGAAGTTGAGCATCTGCCCCCAGCTCAAAGTGGTGGGGTCCGACAGGCCAAGAAAACTGAGGGTGCTTTCGTTGAGGATGGCCAACGAGATGACCAGCACTGTGTTGGCCACCATCAGCGGCAGAACCAGGGGCAGGATGTGGCGGCGGATGATGTACAGGTTGCCCGCGCCAATTGCCCGTGCCCGCAGCACAAATTTGCGCTCCTTGACCGACAGAGTCTGAGAACGCACCAGGCGGGCGGTGCCTGTCCAGCCCAGGATGCCAATCACGAAGATGATATTTAGCAGGCTGGGCTTGGTGAGGGCTACCAAAACCACCGCTAGCGGCAAATCGGGGATGACCAGCATGATATCGGTCAGGCGCATGAGCAGGTTTTCGATCTTGCCGCCATAAAACCCGGCCACGATGCCAATCATCCCACCGATGACGATGGAAATAAAAGAGGCAAAGAATCCTACCGTGAGCGACACCCGCGCCCCAAAGATGAAGTTGGACAGAACATCTTTGCCGGCATCGTCGGTGCCCAGCCAGTGTTCGGAGCTCGGCCGGGCATAGATGTCTTCGATGCTCACCCGGACGGGCGTTTTGGGATTGTAGGGAGCGATCCAAGGGGCAAACACGGCCAGCCCCATGGCGATGACCACCATGATCAGGCCCACCACACCGATCCCGCTGTGTCTAAAAGTCTCCCAAAACCCTCCGATACTGGTAACCTTGATTTGAACTGTCATCGCCTAACTTGCCCTGACACGAGGATCCAGGTAGGAGTACAGCAAATCCGCAATTAGATTGGCCAGGATGACGCTGACCGCGATGAGCAGGAACGCGCCTTGCAGCATAGGATAATCGCGCCGTCCCACGGCCTCGAAGATTGACTGGCCCAGGCCGGGCCAGGAGAACACGGTCTCGATTTGAATGGCCCCCGCCACGGTGAAGCCCAGGTTCAGGGCGATGATGGTGACCATGGGCAGCATGGAATTGCGCAGGGCGTGGTCCTTCAGGATCTGAAACGTGCTTAGCCCCTTGGCCTTGGCCGTCAGGATATAGTCTTCGGACAGCACATCCAGCACGGTACTGCGCATGATCAACATGTACTCGCCCACAAAGACGATGGTAAAGGTGAGCGTTGGCAGGATCAGGTGCCGGCCGATGTCCAGCCATTCCTCCCACATGTTGGCAAAGTTGCCTCCCGGCGTGACCTTGCCGGCAATGGGCAGGCCGAGTTGGCGGCTGCCGATGAATAGCAGGATGATCCCCAGCCAAAAGGTAGGCAGGCTCCAGGCCATCAGGCTGCCAACCAGGGCGGTGTAGTCAATCGTGGTGCGCGCTTTCCAGGCAGCGATTATGCCCAGGGTGATGCCGATGAAGATGGACAGGACCTGTCCGGCGCCCACCAGCAGGACCGTGTTCCATAAACGCTCTACCAGCATATGAGCGACCGGCCGGTTGGTGTGATAGCTGATGCCCAGCTCGCCCCGCAGCAGGTTACCCACGTAGATGAAGAACTGGGTTTGCAGTGGGTTGACCCTACAACTGCCCAGTCGCAGCGGGTTGAGGGTTTCGAAGCAGTTGATGACCGGCTTGTCCAGGCCAAAGCGAGCCCGGATGGCTTCTATGGCTTCCACGGTCAGGCGCGGGTCACGCAGGCCGGCCCGAGCCGGGTCGCCAGGTAAGACCCGAAACAAGAAGAAGTTGAGCAGGATCACGAATACGATGGTAAAAAAGGCCCACCCAATCTTGTTCAACAAATATCGATGGCCTCTCACCGAGTGCCTCCCACTGGATTTTGTCGGATCAGGTGCACCGCGTTGTGCAGGACACTGTTGGTAAGTTGCGCGAACAGCTCAACGATGAGCCCGATTCTAGGTGCGGCCCAGTCTACCATAACTGGCGCTTCAAGCCAACTGTATCCCTTTAATGCGCGGTGCACCTGACACTTGAACATCACTGGACGGGTTCGATCACCGTCAGCGAGGTTGGGTCCTGGAACCAGACTTTGGGCTGGTCGGTAATCCATCCTTTAAAGCGATCGGTACGGTAAGCCTGAACCGCCTCACTATAAAAGGGTATGATGTACACCACATCCCGATGCAGGATTTCCTGCATCTTCCACACAATCTCCCGGCGCTTGTCCGGGTCGAGCTCGGTGGCCTGCTGGGCATATAGCGCGTCGTACTCAGGGTTCGAGTAGCCAGTTTCGCTATTTCCGGTGGGGATCTCGTCGGTGAGATGAACGCTGAGCAAGAAACCCGGGTCCGGGTCCGAGCCCCAACCCCACAAGATGATATCAAAGTCGAAGGTAGGGCAGCAGACCGAGGTGAGTGCATCCGGGTCGAGCGCCTGAGGCTGGAGTTTCACCCCAATCTGGCCCCAGGTCTCGGCCAGGAGTTCGGCGATGCGAGGATTGGTAGCGCTGTCGTTATTCCAGTACAGGCGGAAGTCCAGGGGGTTGGTACCGTCCGGCATCTGGCGCACGCCATCGCCATCGGTGTCGGCGTAGCCAGCCTCGTCGAGAATACGGTTGGCCTCGTCGATGTCGAAGGCATAATCCTGGATAGTGTCGTTGTACCACACGCCCAGGCCGTCGGGGATGAGTGTCAGGCCGGGTGTGCCCAGGCCGAGCAAGACCACGTCAATGATTTTTTGCTTGTCAGTGGCATGGGCGAGCGCCAGGCGGACGTTTCGATCGCGCAGGGCAAGATGCCCAGAGCACACACCGTCCTCTTCTGGACAGGTTTCCGGCGTGGTCTGGTTGGGGATGATATCGTTCAGTTCCGGCGCCAGTGGCGCGCCGGTAACCAGTTGGACGTTCTGGGCATTGCGCAGGGTAGGGACCGCCGTGTTGGGCATCTCCGTGATCATATCCACCTGACCGGTGACGAGTGCCTGCACCAATGCATCCTGGTTGTCAAACGTCTGGAACACGACTTCATCGATCTTGGGCGGGGTCAGAAAATGGTCCTTGACAGCCGCCAGGTGGACGAATTCGCCTTGCTTGTATTCCACCATCTTGAAGGGGCCGCTGCCGATCATGTCGTCGTTCTCAAACTCGACGGCGGCGGTGGGGTCGTCGTACTGGGCCCAGATGTGTTCGGGCAGCATGTACAAGAAGACGAGCTGGCTTTCCATATTGGGGATGGCTTCCGACAACGTGATCACCACCGTGCTGTCGTCAGGGGCTTCGACACTCTCGAAGTACTCGGTGTAAACGGGCAGATAGGGGAAATCTTCGTGGCTCTGGTAGAAATTGTACGAGAAGACGATGTCTTCCGCCGTGAGCGGTTCCCCGTCGTGAAACTTCACACCCTGGCGGATCTTGAAGGTCCACAGCGTGCCATCCTCGGAGACCTCCCAGCTTTCGGTCAGGCCGGGCGTGTAGGTGCCATCCAGTTGCAGGTCGAACATCGAGTCGTACACCAGCTCAAACAGGTCGTAGGCCTCGAACAGGATGGCGGTGCCGGGATTGAGGGTATCCGGGCTGCCTCCCCAACCGATGCGCACCACCGCCGGTTCTTCAGGCTCGGGGGGAACTTCAGTCGGGGTGGGCTGGGGGGCTTCCGTTGCGGCCGGTTGAGCCGCTTCGGTAGCGGCGGGTTGAGGAGCCTCGGTCTCGGGAGGCGGTGCTTGAGGGGTCGGGGCGCCCGCGCAGGCCGCAACCCCCCATGACAGCACAACCAAGGCAACCAGCAATAGAGCTATTTTTCGAAACATTTTTCCTTCTCCTTTTCAAATCCTATTGACCCATAGGGTCTCGCCGATAGCACAATGTCACCAGCGCGTGGCTGGGCTTGCTCCAAATTGACACCCGTTAACCTGCTCGTTCGTTCAAGGCGGCTTCCAAGATCTCCTCCAGTGCCTGGGACTGTTTTCGTGGCAGGGGAGGCACTTCGTGGCGGGCCAGGATTCGCGCCGCCGTGTGCTGTGCTCGCTCGACGACGGTCGGGTTGCCGGCGTCGCGCCATGTCTGCCAACTGACCTCGTGACCGGCCAGTGGTCCCTGCCAGACTTCGCCTGCGCGCAGATAGCGGACGGTGTGCGGCTCCGCCAGGAAGTTGCGCGTGGAACCCATTACTTGAGCAATGAGCTCGACAGCCAACGTGTCTTCGTCTACAGCAAAGCCGCGCCGTATGCGTTGTACCATGCCAATGATTTCATCATCAACGACCATCTGGACGTTGGATGAAAGGGTGCCGCCCGCCATCTCCCCGACGCCGGAGAGTTCGTCGGCGCCCGCCAGAGCGGGCACCAGGGCGTTCATGGCACGCTGGTAGCCATTCTGGACGTCCAGGGCATATCCGCTGTCGGCCAGCCCGTAGACGTTGACCGGCAAATGGTAGTGGTGCCCGATCTGGACGGTGGCCGCCGAGGCCAGGCCGATCTCGGGGTTGCCCCACATGGGCGCGCCGCTACGCATGTTCAGCACTGCCAGACGCCCGCAGTAGATCACCGGTAGCCCTGGCGCTACCAGCTGGGCCAAAACAATACAGGCCAATATTTCGGCGTTTTGCTGGGCCAGCGCCCCTGCCAGTGACATAGGGGCGGTGGCGCCGGCGTTGGGGCAGGGCAGTGGGCCGAAGGGCAGCCCTTGCCGGGCGATCTCCAAGATGGCCTGGGCGATTCCCTGTGGGAACATCAGGGGGCTGATCGGAGAGACTGCCAGCGAGACGGCTGGGGCCTGGCCCAGAACAACCTGCATCATGTGGGCCAGCTGGCGCACCTCCCAGCGGGATTGGACCCCCGGCCCGTTGATCGGCTTGAGGGTGTGGCGCACTGTTTGAGCGAACATGGTCAAGCTCATGATGGAGGGTGGCACGTCGCGGGGTGTATAGAGGGGCGTGATGGTATCTACGTTCTCCAGGGCATCTAGCAGGCGTGTGCTGGTGGCCACATCCTGGCTGGTAGCTGGCCGCAGGTCTCCGCCCGGCGTGTCAAGCACGTCGCGGGCACCGCCCAGGTTGTGGACGTGTAATGCGCCTGCCCCCAAGGTCACCTGCCTGCCTCGGCCACGCAGAGTCACCTGATGCGGACAGTGCCCCAGGCAGGTTTCGACCAGGTCGGGAGGCAGACAGACACGTCCGCCACGCTCCCACGCGCCGTGATCCACCAGCAGCGTACGCGCCTCGGTATCCTGGAGGATGATCCCCGCTTCGGACAGAATCCGCAGCGTGGCCTGGTGAATAGCCTCAACCTCGTCTGGCGAGAGCGTCGCAAATCGCATCAAGCACCCTCTGCTGGGCGGCCCTGATCAATCCCTGGCTCGGCGCATAGCCCGTTTCATCTGGCGCCGAGTGTGTTGGTCACGGATTTCGCGCAGGATCTCCAGTTTCTCTTGAATGGCAGCCGCCAACCACAATCGGCCTTTCTCCGCCGTACCCAGAGTGCCATCCCCATAGATACCACTGGTGGTGTCATCACTCCAGGCCGGGTTGGCGATCAACCGGCCGCCTTCTATCCAATCCATGGTGTAGTTGGGGCTGCTGATAAACTCGGTCTCGGTGGTGGCCTGGTCCATGAATACCAAATGGGGTTGCAGATGCAGGACGTAGCTGGTTTCCAATTCGCCACCATGGCCCATGCCGCCCGGTTGGCTGTGGCGATAGCCTTCCAGGGCCGGGCCGGTAGTGTGTAACCATTCGGTGGCGATCCAAACGTCAGGATGGCGGTCGCCGGCGTATTTGACTACGTTGACCAGAAATGAGTGGTTACCGCCATGCCCGTTGGAGAAATAGATCATCCTGGCACCCAGCCCCACCAGTCTATCCACCATCTCCAGGAAGAAATCCTCAAAAGCCCGGCCGCCCAGAGACAGGGTGCCAGGAAACTCGCGGGTATGGGTGCTGACGCCGTACGGCCAGGTCGGCAGGCAGAAGATGTCGGCTGGCGCCTGGGCACTCAACCCCTGGGCGATAGCCTCCACAATCAGGCTGTCAGTGCACAACGGCAGGTGATACCCGTGCTGCTCGGTGTGGCCGGTACTGATGACCACCACCCGCTCCGAAAGATCCTGTGGAAAATCCAGTCCCACCTGATCCTGATAGGGGAGGTCAACCACGTCCAGGTCGCGGGTTTTCAACCCCTGGTCGCCATGCCCATTCAGGAAGATAGTCTTCACAAATCCCTGTGCCTTCAACTCACGCTGTATACCCAGTAGTACCCGGCGTAGCAGGCCGGGGCGAGCGTGAAGTGCGCCCAGCGGGCCTCCATCCGCCCGCCGGAACCCATATGGTATGGGAGGCAGGCAGGCTACTGGATGTGTCCCGTCCAGGCGGCCTTCAGTTGACAACTCCCGGATGATGGCCGGATAGTCGTATGCGTCCCGGCCCAGGGGGATCAGCAAGGGCAGCTGGCGCGGCAATTCGGCCACCCCGGGCCAGGTCAGCTCAGCATACTGGATCACCTGCACGTGATTGCCTCAAAGCCCCTCAAAGCAAATACCAATCCAGGAAGCGCTCCAGGGTGGCGCAGAAGTGCAGCACATTGTCCTTGCGCAGGAACCCGTGGGCTTCATCTTCGTAGACGACGTACTCAAAGGTTTTGTCGGCTCGCTTGAGTGCCTCCACCAATTGCTCACTCTGTTTGGGGTGGACACGTGCGTCTCGCTCTCCGTGCATAATCAGCAGCGGCGCGCGTATGTTGGCCACGTCGTAAACCGGCGAGCCAGCCCGATAGCCAGTCGGATTGGCGCTGGGATGCCCCATCTGTCGCTCCAGATCTTCGCGCCCCGCTCGATCGCCCTGCGCCCAGGATGTCAAGATATCGCCATCTCCATACTTGGCCACACCGCATTTGTAGCGATAGAGAGGATCGCGCGCCAGGGCCAAAACGGCCAGATAGCTGCCGTAGCTGGCCCCATAAATGCCCAGGCGGCTGCTATCCACCCAATCCAAACCAGCCAGGTAATCGGCGGCG
>CP070811.1:1763170-1774685 GCA_020343875.1 Anaerolineales bacterium
CCGGAGGCCGACAAATCGTAGCCCAGCAATTCAATTTGATCGCCAAAGTTGGTACCCACGCTGGCCTGCATAGACGGCCTGTCAAACTGACGAGCCCAGCCGGTGATATGCAGCGTGCCCAGTGGCAATTCAGCCACCAGTTCACCCTGTGGGTCGGTGACGCGGACGCCCAGTGTGTAGTCACCACTATCCACATCCGGCGGCACGCGCCCATCGAACCATCCACGCACTACCTGCCCCACCGCCCAACGGCTGGACGGGTAGTCCATTCCAGCCAAGGGGAGTGACTCGGTGAGAGGCCGGGCATCTTCCGACCGAGTCATCCACACCGAAGCCCAGTAATCATCGGACGGCACCTGGTCCGCTCGCCAAATCAGCGCCAGCGATGCCGGTTGGCCTGGACGTAACACATCTCCAGTGGTGGTGGCAATACCCAGCAAAGTCAGCTCCCCGCTCACCGGTTGGTCCAGGGGCATGCTCAAGGCCAGCGCTTGGACGGAAGGTGGCGATAGGTCAGGGCGAACGGCGACCGTTCCCAGCGGCACAACCTGGTTCAGATCGCCAGATGGAACCGGCAGGCGCGCCAGGCTGTCGGCAGCATAGATGGTCACACCCAAACGATAGTCACCTGGTGGCGTGGCAGGGGCAATGGGTATCAAGAAGTAGGCATCCACTTCCTCTCCCGGCTCCCAGTGCGTTGAACCACGGTGCAGAATATTGTTCAACAGCAACTTGTCAATCTGGCCCACCACATGGCCGGCGGGGTCGGTTACGATGACCGAAGCCTTCAAGTCTTCGTCGGTGGGCGCCGTCAGCTGCAGGCGAAGACGCACCCACAGCACGTCCCCGGCAGGCACCGAAGGCATATCACTCCCGCCTGATCCAGAGGCATCCCCAAAAGCATAACCAGTCAGCGTAATTCTTCCCCCAAATTCGTTGGAAGGTCCTCCAGCCACTGTAGCCGGCGTTAGCGGTCCATCGGTCAGGTCCGGTCCCAATTGATCCAGCCGATAGGTTTCGATATCATAATACTCGAACGACCGCCGCTCAATGAATGCCCCATGTTTCTCCAGATAGTAGCGGATAATCTCTTTAGGGTCGGCACCGGTATGCTTGGATGTTTTCCAGCGGACGACATGAACGATATCCCGCCCCTGCACAGCGCTTTTGAGCGTGGCCTCCAACGTCTTCTCGTCATCCACCACCCAAGCGTAGCCAGCTTGGCCGGTATACAGAAACATCACCGTATAATTGGGGTTGATGTCGCCAGCGGCCGTGTCACGAGGCAACAAGAACGTCGCCTGCAGATTGGTCTCCTTGGACATCTCCTCAGCCAGCTCCACAGCATACACGTGAAAAGCAGCCTGAGCATCATTGGTTTTAGGCCACTCCACCATATAATAGTGGAAATCTTGAACCAAAGGGCGAGCCATGGCCAAGCCCAATGCCAAAAGCGCCACTCCCGCCAAGGCGTTCCGCGCCGTTCGGGCACTCTGCAGGCTGGCCTTTGGCAAGTCCCATCCCACAAGCCCTGCACTGCGCACCAGCGCCCACCATCCGAAATCGATGACGCCCACGGATCCCACAGCAGCCAGTGTGTAAGCAGCTGGAGCTGCGCCGACGGCTCGCAAGGTATGGGGAATCGAATCAGGGGAGAGAATGCTCGGCATCAGCATAATCCCCCAATACAGCAGCACAAACAGATAAGGGGGCTGACCCACACGCCGCAAACTGATGGCCAACCCCATCAAAAAGAGCAGCGAGGCCGGGACAGGCATGATGAGGTTGGCAGGCGGATAGCCCCTGAGCCAGCTGGTAGACAGGCCAAAAGCGGCCAGGTTACCGCCGACGCTGCGCCACAGCGTGCCCCAGGGGTCACCTTGATTGATGAGCGGGTTTGTGAAAAGGGCCTGCTGAGCCCGGCTGGTAGCCACGTCAGGCGCAGTCAGATAGAGATAGAGCATAGGTAAAAAGAGTACAAAAGCCACACCCGCACAGATGACGAGATTCCAGAGATGGCGCTTGAAAAGGGGGGCTGACACGCTAGTCGAGTCCAGATGTTTCAGTCGGGTCTGTATGGCTGACACCAGCCATTGCAGAAGGAAAAACGACAGATAGACAAAGGGAGCAAAGCTGCCGGAGAGATAGATATACATAAGCGAGGCCAGCAAAACACCACTGACCACAAAATGAAGCCGGCGACCGGTATGTAGCCCGCGCCACAAGAAGTAATTCCCGGGCACTTGCAGAAAAGGCACCCCCACTGCGGCGAAGGCAACGCGGCTGCTACGTGTATGCCACAGCGAGACAGCCAGGCCCAGCGCAGCCAAGGCGGCCAGGAGCCGGTAGTAGGGGACGCTCTCTTTTGAAGAGCGGAACATTTCACGGGTAGCGAAATAAGTCGCTATCACGCCGATGACACCAGCAAAGGCAGCCGTGCCTCGAATGGCAGCTACACTAGGGCCAAAGATGGCAAAGCCGATGGCCGCGATGTAGAAACCCAGTGAACCACCACCCCCCTGCCCCGCATAGTGCAACTGTGGCCCACCCCGCAGCGTCTCCAGGGCGCCCACTGCGCCAACAGCCTCGTCGGAATTAAAGCCGGGCGGTACCTGCCCAATTTGATAGTAGCGTAAGAAAACGGCGATGGCTGTGATGGTCACCACCGCCAATATTTCTGTCCAGGTGATCTTCCTCATAGGCAGCAATTCATCGGCTTTCGCCGAACCTGTGGCACTGGCGCTGGATGCCTCCTTGGATTTCGTCAAATCTTACCCAGTCCGCGTAACACACGCTCAGGGGTTAACGGGAAATCGTCAAACCAGACGCCGGTCGCATCATGGACGGCGGCGATCAAGGCTGGCGTCAGCGGCAGATAAGGCATCTCGGCCATACCACGCACGCCATACGGTCCGCGTGGGTCTGGATGCTGCACGATGATCGAATCAAGCTGGTCGGGGATATCAAGCACACCAGGAATGAGATAAGTGCTGAGATGAGGCGTCAGTATGTAACCATCTTCAACCTGGAAGTTTTCCAGCATGGCGTAGCCTTGAGCCTGCACGACTGCGCCCTCAATTTGCCCTATCACTTGCTGAGGGTTGATCGCCCGGCCCACATCGTCAGCGGAGACAACGCGGATGACGTGAATTGCGCCAGTCTCAGTATCCACTTCCACCTCCACGGACTGGGCCACGTAGCCGTAGGCGAAATTCGGGGTGCTGGGCTGCCCCTCCACATCAGCTATGGGCATTGTTTGGGGGGCCAGGTAGGTATACTCAGCCACGGCAGGACGCTCTTCCTCGCGCCAGCAGGCCAATGCACGTTCAGCCGCTCCCATAACCGCATTGCCAGCCAAAAAGGTTAGCCGCGAGGCTGACGCACTGCCTGAGCTCTGGGTGACAGCGGTATCGGACACGACCAGCGCGATTCTACTGGCCGACAAATCCAGGGCCTCGGCGGCGATTTGCAGCATAGCCGTGTGGTGCCCTTGCCCCACGTCCGCACCAGCGATGAAGAGAGTAGCTTGCTCAATCTGCGCCGTTCCCTCCAAGGCAACTTTGGCCCAACTGTTCTCTTGATAGCCAAAACTAAACCCAACGTTCTTGAACCCGGCTGCGAAACCCCGCCCCTTCAAGGCTGGCGGCTTGGAGCGGCCTGCCGGCCTTGCAGTTGTCTGCCAACCAGCAGCATGGGCCGTTTCCTCGACCACTTGTTTCAGGCTAACGCCGCCGGGGAGCGGTGTGCCCACCGACAGCAATTTCTCATCATCCAGAATGTTTTTCAGACGAACCGCCACGGGACTCATGCCGAGTGCTTCGGCCAGCTTGTTCATCTGCATCTCGGCCGCAAAATGCCCCTGGGGTGCGCCAAAGCCCCGGAAAGCACCACCCGGCGGGTTATTGGTATAGACAGCAACGGTATCCACCCGCAGGTTGGGAAACTCGTACGGACCAGTGCAAGTCAGGGTGGCATTCCCCAGCACCTTGTTGCTGGTATACATATATGCACCTGCGTCGCTGACCAGGTCCACTTCGGCGGCGACCAGCTTGCCATCGCGGGTGGCGCCCCATTTTGATTTGATGACCATGGGGTGGCGCTTACAATGGCCGATGATGGACTCCTCGCGGGTCCAGATGATTTTTACCGGCCGCTGGATCCCTCGCTCGGCCAGGCGCATTACTGCCAAGGCCAGCACAATCTGCACGCTCATGTCCTCACGCCCGCCGAAGGCCCCCCCAATGGCATCGTAGACCACCCGCACTCGCTCCGGGGGCAGATCCAACGCATGAGCAATCTGCTGTTGATCCTCCCAAGCCCATTGACCGGCAACCCGCACAGTTATGCGGCCTTGCTCATCCAGATAGGCACTGCCAGCCTCTGGCTGAAGGTAAGCATGTTCCTGAAACGGCGTGTGATATTCACCCTCAATAATCACATCGCAATTGGCCCAGGCCGAGTCCACATCACCTTTCACTATCCTGTGACGGTCGGCCACGTTTTCCGGCGCATGAGGATGCAAGCAATGACTGGCAGGCGCCATCGCCTGGCGTGGGTCTGTCAAAACTGGCAGATCTTCGTACTCCACATGGATAAGGTCCCGAGCTTGAGCTGCGATTTTCTCAGACTCGGCGATGATCAAGGCCACCTGGTCACCCACAAAGCGCACGATGTCGGCGCCCTGCTTGCCCGAAACAACACCACACAACACCGGCTGGTCGGGGATTTGCAGGCCATATTCGTTGACCGGCACATCCTTGGCAGTCAGCACCGCCACCACGCCAGGCAGCGATTCTGCCTGGCTGATGTCAACGCTCAGGATTCGGGCATGTGGCCGCCTGGCGAAGAGAATCTTCATCCAAAGCTCGTCGTCGTAGTTCTGATCACCCGGATAGCGAGTAGCACCGGTCACCTTGCCGACGGCGTCAATTCGAGGGTGAGATTTGCCAATCGCACCAATAGCCATCTCATCCAACTCCTATCACAGCTAAGTCGACAGCTATTTTACCCCCAAATACAGCTGCTGTCATTTCACACGCCACCCAGCTCACACAGCGGGCTTTCAAGGGGAGACACTCTGAACATTTTCTTTAAGCTGACTCTGGTTGATGGTTACTACCAGCACCCCCAAGATCACTGCAACCCCTCCCAGCAGCTGCTGGGGAGCAGGGGACACATCGAACAACAGCAGTGACCAGCAGATGGTCGCCACCGGGCTGAGGGTCAGCACAATCGAGTGAATGCTCATTCTTAATCGACGCAATGCGACGTAATAGAGAGTACGGCTAACTACCACGTCTACCGTCCCAACCAAGGCCAGCATGGCCCAGGTGCTTGCGCTCGGCCAGACCAAAGCCCGGCGTCCCACCGCAAAAAGCAAGAGAAAACCGCTCGTGCACAGCAGGCGAAAGAAGAAGAAGTCCAGAAATTCGATCTGCCCCCCGTAACGTTTGGCAATCGCGGCATGGAGAGCATACATCAGGGCAGAACTCAGAACCAGCACAGAGCCAATGCGCAGGTAATCGCCAGGTTGAAAGGTGATGATGACTACTCCTACCAACGCCACTAACGCGCCCCCCAATTGGGTCAAGGTGAGTTTATCGCGTAGCCAGAACAAACCTAAACCCAATCCAAAGAGAATAGTCATTTCACTCAACAAAGATGCCGTTCCCGGGTCTATAAATGCTACGGCTTCATAGTTGATGTTGGTGCTACTGGCCACCAGGAATCCGATACCCAGGAAAAACCAGAGATGTTTTTTAAGAACATGTAAATGCAGGCGCCTCTGGATCAGCGCAAACAGTCCCACTTCAAGTGTGCCAACGCTCAGGACGTACATGGCTGAAACACCCGGAGAAATATATGGTAGCAGCAGGCGGGCGAAGACAAAGTGCAAGCTATCCACCAGCAGGAGTACAATAATCAACGCAGCCCCTCTGTTCGTTATTGGATAGTTATCTGTCGTGGTTGTATTCTGCATTGTACTAACCCGTTTTACTACGCGTTGAAAACCCCCGATAGGCGGGGGCGACCAAGAACGCAGCACACCAAGTATTAGAGGATTTCTTCAGCTTATGCGGGCACTGATGTCCCAGTTGCTGCTTTTTCAATGGCGCTGATGATGCTGTAATAGCCAGTACAGCGACACAAATTACCCGTGAGGGCTTGCCTGAGCTGGTCCGAATCAGGCGAAGGGTTTTCATCAAGCAAGGATGCACCACTCATAATGAAACCTGGCGTGCAATAGCCACATTGCACGGCCCCTTCATCAATGAATGCCTGCTGCACAGGATGCAGAGCTTGCGGGCCTGCCAAACCCTCGATGGTGACGATGTGGCTGCCATGAGCGCGGGGGGCGGGCACCAAGCAGCTCACCACGGCAATCCCATCCAGGAAGGCAGTACACGAGCCGCATTCTCCTTCAGCGCAGCCTTCTTTGGTGCCAGTCAGGCCGATATCCTCACGCAGCATACGGAGCAAGGTCTTGTCGTTTGCGCCCAGGATTCGGTAGGGCCGCCCGTTGACAGTTGTCTGGATGGCCTGGTCGCCCTCTGCCTCATGAGCCAAGGTCACCCCCGGATCAGGCACGCTGGAGAACCAAGTCGGAAAACGCCCCTCTGTCTTGCCCCACAGCATCACCGGGCGGGATGGAAAACCGTCCCGCTCAGTCCCAGTTCGCAGTAGCTCCAGCGCACGCCGGATGTAGACACTGACCATGTACTTCCGGTACCTGGCGGAGCCACGCACGTCGTCGATTGGCTTGGAAGCAGCTGCTGCCAAATCAGCCACCAGCTTGATAGTCTCATCAGATAGACGCTGGCCGGCTAATACCCGCTCGGCATCGCGGGCACGTACAATAGTGGGAGCCACGCTGCCCAGTGTGATGCGTCCTTCGGTGACCGAAACCGGCGGCAGGCCAGCGCGCATGTCGTCGTCGAAGGTCAGAACCACTGCCACGTTCACCACCGCGATAGCCTGCGCCCGGCGCAGCCCCAGCTTGAGGAACGTGCCTCGTTGATTGGCCTGTAGCGGGCGAAAAGCTATGTCGACCAGCATCTCATCTGGCTTGAGGCTGGTCTTTCGCACGCCACGGAAGAAATCCCTGAAGGTCAGCGTCCGCTCGCCCCAAACGTTCTTGAGTGTTACCTGACCGTCCATCGCCCACAAGGGGGTGATGGTATCATTAGCGGGGCTGGCCGTGATGAGATTGCCAGCTATGGTGCCCCGATTGCGAATCTGAGGGGCGCCCACCTCCCAGCAGGCCTTGACCAAGGGGAAAGCTCGCTCTACACACAACCTGGAACCCACCACCTGATTGTGAGTTACCAGCGGCCCCAGGTGAATCAGCCCATCATCCCCCAAGCGAATGGTGTCCAGGCCTGATAAACGTGTCACATCTACGATGATACGTGGCTGGCGAACCCCACGCTCCATTTCAAGGATGAGGTCCGTGCCGCCCGCCATGATGCGCGCGTCGCCTTCATACTCAGCCAAGATGGCCAGCGTTTCATTCACTGTAGTAGGGGTATAACATACATTCCACATGGTTTTGGCCACTCCAGAACCCGATTATGTACCAAGACGCTATTCTAACACACTTTCAGCGTTGCTCCAAGACAGCCCCCAGCGGCAGAGGCAGTTGCAGGCAGATACCCCATGCATATGGTCCACCAACCAAATGCTGCAGGCTGAACCTCCATATCCAAAATTACCCAAGTTTACCCCAAGCAGGCCATTTTCCAACAATTCCCAGCCCCTGATAAAGAAAAGAATATGATTCTAGAGCTTCAGTCAGTTGCTCTCCTCTTTCACCTTGCGCTAAAATACACAAGCACTCCGTTACGCCATTTTGCCGTATCAGACTTCCAAGCTCCTGGCACCGATACCGCTCAAGCAAGCGAAGGGAGGAGGCAATGATCGCGGTCATCACCGACAGTTGCGCCAGCATTCCGCCGGATCTGGCCCAGAGTCTCCGAATAGAAGTCGTACCCTACTACCTCCACCGGGGAAACGAGGCCCTGCGAGACCTGGTGGACATAACCGGTGAAGAATTCTTCCAGTGGCTGCCTACTGCCGACACACTGCCCACCACAGCCAATCCGGGACCAGGCGATTATCTGAATGCTTTCAACCGGGCCGCTGAATGGGCAGATGGCATCGTCTCAATTCATATGACGTCGAAAGGCAGCGGGGCCTACCAATCGGCACGCGTCGCACAGGAGATGGCCATAACTCAATTGCCTGGTGTCACGATCGCGGTCCTGGACACGTTGCAGGTTTCGATGGTCCATGGCTGGGCAGCCATCGAAGCTGGGCGTGCCGCGCAAACGGGCGCCAGCCAGGAGCAGGTAATTGCCGCTGCCCGGCACGTGGCCGACACCGGATGGATGATTCAGACCGCAGATACGCTCAAATACCTATACATGGGAGGGCGCATTGGGCGGGCCCAGCACCTGGTAGGTTCCCTGCTCAACGTGAAACCTATCATCGGCATGGAAGAGGGCATTATCATTGCCTTGGGCCAGGCCCGCACTCGCAACAAAGCCTATGCCAAGATCTTGGAACTCATGCACGAACGAAACCCGGCTGGCAGCCCTATCAAGATAGCCGTGACCCACGTCGCCGCCCCCCAGCAAGCCAAGCTGCTGTTGGACATGGTCCAACAAGCCTTTGATTGTCAAGAGACGTTAATCAGCGAGCTATCGCCGGTACTGGGTGTCCACACAGGGCCAGGATTGGTGGGAGTGAACTTTTTCCCCGTGCCCTCTGCACAGTACCTGCCCGAAGAAGTGCCCAGTCGCTCCATCCCGAGCGCTCAGCTGGCCGCTACGCCTGCTGATCCGACCATTAAAGACGCCAGGGCCTGAATATGTAACCTTTTTCCGCACATTGCATCAGACTATATGGCAGTTTATGACCGGTACCATGATCGAATATCCACACCCGCTAACAGATGAACGACTTGAAACTCGCAAGACAAAGCACTGAAACCATAGGCAATTTCGCCCTGTCAACAGGCCAGCCAGCAGCGCACGCGAGAGTCGATGGCACAGAATGGACCAAGGGTCTCTGCCCTAACTGCGGCTACACCCACGCTGACGTTGATGGCGAGGGCATACTCTGGTGCCCGGCCTGTGGCTATTCCAAGAAAGGTTGCTACACCTGATAGGACCTGCCCAGAGGCGTGTCTTCTGGTCACCAGACTGAAGTATCTCTCGGGCCACATCGAGTTTTAGGAGGTAAGAACCACCATGACACTACTCAAAGAAGAGGACCGAAAACATCTCATCGAGGAATTCAAAGCGCTCCAGAAGCCGGTGAAGCTCCTTATGTTCACCCAGGAACTGGAATGCCAGTATTGTCGGGAAACGCGCATGATCGCCGAAGAAATGGCCGAGCTGTCAGATGCGATCTCCCTGGAAGTTTACAACTTCGTCACCGACAAAGAGGTTGCCGACCAATATGACGTTGACAAGATCCCGTCTATCGTCGTTTTGCAGGACGGCGAGCAGCCTGAGGACTACGGGATACGTTACTTCGGCATCCCCTCTGGCTACGAGTTCAGTTCGCTCGTCGAAGACATCATGATGGTCTCGCAAGGCGAATCAGGACTGTCTGAGGCGACCAAGACCCAGGTAGCGGCGCTGACCAAGCCCGTTCACATCCAGGTCTTCGTCACCCCTACCTGACCGTACTGTCCCCGGGCCGTGCGCCTGGCTCACCAACTTGCCTTGGAGAGTGATCTTATTCGGGCAGATATGGTCGAAGCGATTGAATTCCCACACCTGTCTATGAAGTACCAAGTCCGGGGTGTACCGCGCACCGTCATCAACGAGACGATCCACATCGAAGGTGCGGCCCCCGAGCCGATGTTGATGGCAAGACTTAAGGAAGTAGTAGAGTAACCGATAACCTTGCCGCACACAGATAGACGCCCCAAAATCATAGCGCCGGGCTTTGGACCCGGCGCTATGATCGTTGTTGCCTCAACTGACTCAGCGTTTTGCGCCACCGGCTGCCCCGGGTGGCGCGGACAGGCCAGGAGGAGCATCGGTAGAATCAGTAGTCGCCATCCAGCGATCTATCCTGACGGCGATCCCAGTGAGATTCAACAAAATCAAAGATCTTTGTCCCACTGCCTCTAAAGCCTGATAACGACCCCCAGGCTGTCAGCCAGTGTCACCACCTTTCGTAATAATTGGCAGGTATATCTCATTGCTAGAGGAGGATGTTATGGTCAGGATCAGGGGAACGGTTACCAGTGGCTTGCTGGAGTCAGATGTGCTGATACACAAGTTGCCGGCGTAAGGGCCGGCTGCCAGGCCGGTGGAGTCAAAGGTGACCGTCACCGCAGCATCTAGCATGCTGCCCACGGTACCACTTACAGGCGATACATTAACCCATGGAAGATCGGCCAGGACAGCGCAGGAACCGCGTTTGCCAAAACCGCGGATCATCCAGTTACCGGCGAGACCGTCAAAGCTATCAATGATGCCCCACTGCTCATCAGCCGGATACGTTAGCGGGTCGGGCACATCACCAGCCAGATAGCTGGCCGCCCAAGAACGCCCCTGGCTGCTGGTTCGATCGAGCGCAGCCGGATAATCAAAAAAACCTTCAGAGCCGTAACGGTTGACAACACCGATGAGCACATCGCCAGGGCCGTTGAGAACTACGGGCGGACTCAAGGCGTAAACGGACCAAGTGTTTAGGTCGGCAGCCTGCACCGATACAGAGTAGGTGGCCAAATGGTTTGCCCCTGTTCCCGGATCCCCATCGCCATCAGTATCTTCATGAACCACCAGATCAACATTGTCTCCTGCAGATACCCCGGAAGAACCAAACTGGACTCGGACTTCATCCAAAAGAAGGGGGAAGTCCGCGGGGTTGGGCGTAAAGCGGTTGAACCAGACGAACTGTCCGCCATCGCCGATCTGGCTCTCACTTTGGCCATCATCCACACTCATTTCAAACCCATCAAGATGATTTTCAGTTCCAATGGGGGTTGTTTCTCGATCATGATTCAGGAGCCCTTGTTGAGTGGAAACCAGTGATTCATTTTCGCCAATCTCCCATCTGAGATCGATGTCCCCCGTATTGCTTATAGTCAGGGTTTGCAGAGTCGTCGTGTTGGGCGTTTGACTGCTAACCAGGGCAGTTGGGTCAATTGCAATCTCTGCACCGCTGCTGCTACACCAATTAAGAACGGTATTCATTACGATATTCCGGTCGGTGCTGGTGGGCAGCCCCTCAAAGGGAAATCCCCAGAATGTGGTTCGATAACCTTCATCCTTGTTTACGGCCGCATAACCGGAATCGCCACTGAAGGCCAACTCGGCCGTGGCATCAGGAGCAATTGAATCACTGTAGTTAAGAAACGGATAGTCAAGCTCATAGGGACCCAATCCGGCAAATACTGACCCTGAGCCGGTAACAGTCGTTTGTTGGACATCACTGGCAACAGTAGCTACGCCTAGATAATTAGACATGAAGGATGTTAGCCCTTTATCATAAT
>CP070811.1:1774785-1783013 GCA_020343875.1 Anaerolineales bacterium
CACCTCGTCCATGATCAGCACGATGCCATATTCATCGCACAGCTTACGCAGATGCTTGAGGAATCCTGGCTGCGGCTCAATTCCGGCCACGTTGCCCAGCACCGGCTCGACCATGATGGCTGCCAGCTCCCACCAGTGTTCCTTCACCGTCTTCTCCACCATTTCAAAGTCGTTGAAAGGCAAGGTGAAGACGTACTCGCGTATCCCTCTGGGAATGCCTGAACTCATCTGCTGCGGAATGGGGTTGCGCCGAGAGCCAATCACGCCCAGGTTTGATCCAGCCGTGGAGAAGAGGGCGTAATCGTACATGCCGTGATACTGCCCCTCGAACTTGATGAACTTCTCCCGGTTAGTGTGTGCCCGCGCCAGACGTAGGGCGTGCATTGTCGCCTCGGTGCCCGTGTTGGCGAAACGCACCATCTCTACCCCAGGCACCATGTCCACGATACGTTCCGCCACCTTAACCTCTAGCTCGGTGGTCGCCGCGAAGACGGTGCCATGCTTCATCGCCTCGGCCACTCGCTCGACGACAGCCGGGTACGAGTGACCCAAGATAATGGGGCCCCATGCCAGGCGGTAGTCAATATACCGGCTGCCATCGGCATCCCAAATATAGGGTCCCTCGGCCCTGACCATTACCGGCGTTTCCTCTGGCCCCCAGTATCGGAAATTTGAACTGACGCCAGCCGGCATTACCTTGGCCGCTCGTTCGTAGATGGCTTGAGCTTTGTCACGCTTCATTGCAAGTCACTCCTTTTTGTTTAGAAAAGATTGGAGAACTGGGGAGTTGGATAGATCTTACATTTCTATCCCTGCTTCCGTTCTTCCAGTGGCACAAACTCAGATTTAACTCCTGAACTGTAAAACAGTCAATCTTTGTATCTTTGCTTTTCTTGGATCACCCCCAAAACTTCATAGATCACCTTGAGAGCAGCAACAGATGTGATGTCCGCGCAATCCAGCGGGGGAGCCACCTCCACCACATCCATGGCCCGCACCGGCAGCCCACGGAAGACCTCTCGTACCAGCTCCAACAAGTCTCGCGTGCTCAGCCCTCCTCCTTCGGGAGTGCCTGTGCCAGGAGCATAGGCCGGGTCCAGGCCATCAATATCCAGGGTAAAGTAGACAGCTTCCACATCCTGCAATGTCTGCACCACCTCCTTTGCAATTGCCTCAATACCCTGTCTATAGCAGTCGCGGGCGGTAAAGTAGGTAATCTCTGGATGAGTCTTGAGAAAATCCCACTCTTCCCGCATGAAAGAGCGCAGGCCAATGAAGACCAGATGCTCGGGCTGCATACCAGACAACTCCAGGGCCCGCCGCTCCGTGCAGGCATGGGACCAGCGATGCCCTTCGTAAACATCAGCCAGGTCAGGATGGGCGTCAAAATGCACGATGCCATAAGGTCCTCCCACAACCTGGTTAAAGGCCCGCATCAAGGGAATGGGCACCGAATGATCGCCACCCAGGAAGAGGGCC
Source organism: Anaerolineales bacterium (assembly GCA_020343875.1). Classification (GTDB taxonomy): domain Bacteria; phylum Chloroflexota; class Anaerolineae; order 4572-78; family NAK82. Next base: position 1,776,265 of record CP070811.1, read on the forward strand.
AGCGGATGTCGAAGCACCTCCACCGCCCGGTCTTCCACTGCTTGAAAGTAGCGAGACCACTCCAGGTCGGGAGATATGTCGCCATAGTCCCGCACCTTTAGGTTAAGAGGCCGCCCTTCCTCGTTGCAGGAGGCCAGGTGACAGGACAGCTCCCGCAGCTTGGCCGGGGCGAAGGCGGTCCCCCGCCGGAAGCTGACTGCCCCGTCAAAGGGCACTCCCAGGACGCCTACTTCGGCGTCGGAATCATCGCTGATCAGCCCACTCCAAAGGTCAGCATGAGTCGATGGGGTAGGGTCACTCAGCATTGTCTGCCATCTCCCTGCGCCAGGCGCTGATCATTCAAAGGCACACAGCTTGTTGACGAATCGCTCATTTTATCACGTGGTACTCCTCCACCCGTTCGTGAATCTCAATGCCCCGCCGACCCAACTCAGCGAAAAAGATGCCAGGATCGATGGCTGTCTCAGGTGGCACGACACCCTTCACTTTGATATCGCCCCCTGCGATCATCTGCACGCCGACGCTGAGGGGGATGGCAATATTCTTGTAGTAAGCCGCCGGGCCACCCCATTCTTCCTGTGGCGGATGACGGTTCCAAAGCCTGATCTTGACATCTCGCCCGTCATGCTTTCCGTAGACCTCCACCACCAAGCCATAAGCCCACAACGGCGTCTGCTTGCTCTCCGGCAATTGGAGCAGGAGTTCGTACATCATTTCAAACGGCGTGGTCTCTATGTCTTTGACAGTGACAGGTTCCTGGCTGTAGAGGCCCGACTCCAGCATGGCCTTTGCCAGGCGTATGACGTGCGGCGGGAAACAACCGTGCACTGAGACGGCCTTGGCCCCCAGGCTGTTTGGCATGGTACGCGTCTCTGGATGTGGGATATAATAGACTTCCTGCTCGCCAATCGGGCCTGGAAAGTTGACCACCCGGGCACCTGCGAAGGGCCCCACCCGGTGAAACTGGCCGTCTTTATAGTACAGGCGGCTCTCCGTCTGGGGGTGGAACTCCCAGAGAAGGGTGATGAGCAAACCAGGCGCCGGGGCCGGGCAGCGGAAGGCGGCGAAGTTGATCTGTATCTCATCCACCTGGTCCAGTTGATCTGCCCCGCGCCGGGCCATGGCGTTTGTGATCCCTGGCGTCGCGCCGACGCCAGGGATGAAGACAATGTCTTTCTGCTTGGCGGCCGCGTGGTAATCCCACTGGCTTTCCACGGTAGAGACGTCCAGGCCGCTCACCCCAACCTCAACACAAGCCCTGGTGACAGCCAGGTCATATTTCCACGGCAGGCCGTTGAGAATCACATCAAACTCCTTGAAGATCCTGACCAGGCTCTCAAAGTCATTCGCATCTACCTTGAGGACGCCTAGCCGGGGGTCGCCAATCTCAGCGGCCAGTTTCTCTGCTGCGGCGAGGTTGTAATCGCCGATGACGATCTGGTCGAAGTCGGAGAATTCGGCCAGATCACGGGTGGCATGCTGGCAGACGGCGCCCGCGCCACCCAATGACAATACGCGCATTTCAGCTCCTCCTACTGCAAAAGTGATCTTCCATCTCACTTAACCCATTCGAGTTTTCAGACACCCCGCTTCTCGCGTGATAGTCCCCACAAATAGAGTAAGGAATACCTCTTGTTGGCCCCAGTGTCACACGTGGGGTGCAGAAACCGATTGTCTGTGATCGTGCTAAGTTACCTGGAATAGACGACCTCCCCTCCGACGATGGTCATCTCCACGGGGATGTCTGCGATAGCCGCTGGTGCGACGGTCCTCGGGTCAGCCCCCAATACGGTCAAGTCACCCAGTTTGTTCACCTGTATGGAGCCTTTTTCCTCCTCCTCAAAGGCCAAAGCCGCGTTGTCCAAGGTGTAAAGTTGCAGCGCGCGTTCGACGTCTATACGCTCTGCCAGATTGGAGTGGTTGACAGCGCAGTAAACACTATACAATGGCTGCATAGGTGTCACCGTGCTGTCCGATCCTCCGCCGACGTGGACCCCGGCCTCAATCAGGGAGCGCACTGGGTCAGAGCGGGATGCGCGTTCCTCACCCAGAATTGAAATCAGACGCGTGTGCCCGCCGAAGTGGGCGTTAAAGGGGGGCTGGATGCCCAGGCAAACGGCCAGTCGCCGGGCTCGACCGATCAACGTCTCATCGTAAATCTCGAAGTGCTCAATACGGTGGCGGTGGTCAGCGAGGGGCCAGATAGTCAGCGCCCGCTCGTAAGCGTTGAGCGCCTGCTCGGCTGCCCGGTCGCCGACCGCGTGCATGGCGATCTGCAGTCCGGCGCGGTGGGCGGTCTCTACAAAAGTATCCACCTCCTGCTGGGTGTAGTAAAGGGTCCCCCTGTGGTCGGGTTGATCCGCGTATGGCTCCAGCAATGCGGCTGTGTGCGGCCCAAAGTCTCCGTCGAGCAGGATGCAGCCGCCAATCTGACGCAAACCCAGTTTTTGAACAGCGGCTACATCCATTGTCTGGTACCAGACTACCAGCCTGAGAGGCAACTTGGGCGCGACGGCCAGCAGTGCCTGAATAGTCGGGTCGTCAGGCTGATCATCGCCCTCTAGGGCGTGGACAGTGGTCAGGCCAACCGATATAGCCCGATCAGCCGCAGCTCGGTGCAGCCTGTCCAGGCCCTGCTCCTGGGTAAAGCGAGCGCGCATCCTGCGCTCGGCGAGCGTGTTGGCGCGGTCACGCAGCAAGCCGGAGGGGTCGACGCCAGGCATGCCGGGGGATAAATTCAGCCCTTCCAGGCAGCGCGAGTTGGCCAGTGAATAGTGACCGGTAACGCCCACGATGAAGGTCGGGTGCTGCGGCGCGACGGCGTCCAAATCGGCGCTGGTGGGCAATTGGCGATTTGGAAAGCGATACTGGTTGAGGCCCATACCGAATAGGAGCTGGCCCGGAGGCGCCTCGGCGGCGGCCTGGTGCATAATTGCCTGCACATCGTCCACCGTCTCCGCCGACTCAAAGTCCAAGGCCACTTCTTTCAAGCCGGTCCACGTAAGATGGACGTGGCTGTCGATAAAGCCTGGCAGCACCGTCTTGCCAGCCAGGTCGAGCACGCTGATGCCCTCGGCGTAGGGCGCCACCTCGTGCCAAGCCCCAACGGCGACAAAACCCCCATCACGCACTGCCAGCGCCTCGGCCTGAGGCTGCCGTGAATTCATTGTCATGATGTTGGCATTGCGAAGCGCCAGGTCATTTCTTATCATAGGTCAACCTGTCCGAAGCCCAGAAGGTACACTGTCTTGAGCACACTTCTGAATCCGCGCCAGCTCGCGCTCGACATCCTCATCCAGGGGCAGCGGTTGGTGCGTGGCCAGGATGTCTTCCACCATCTCATTGGCCTCCTCAAGGAGACTGGGCCTACCGGCATCCTCCCAGCTCTCAAACGTATCGTGCATACCAAAATCACTGATATACCATCTGCCTTTGCGGATGCCGGTCACGGTAGACGGCTCGGCCAGGAAGTGGCCACCTGGCCCAACCTCACCGATGACATTTTCCAGCCAGGTGCTCTCGGTAGTAAGGATCCCCTCACGAGCTCGCTTGCACATTCTGAAGACCTCAACGTCAATCAGCAATTGTTCGAAGCAAAGATTCATGGAACCACCCAGCAAGCCCGGGCCCACCAAGATGTCTGGCCAGGATAGCGTCGGCAGTAGCCCATTGATCGCCCGCTCGTAACCTGCTTGGATGCCTGGGACGTAGTGATCGGTGCCGATACCTGAAGCTTCCACCGGCAGGCCGTAGTAGCGAGCCATCTCGGTCGCTGCCGCGCCCAGCAAACCCTGCTCAACTGAGCCGGCACTGTAACGCCCGGAGCGGGGATCCATGACAGCCAGAGCGGGGCCATATATGAACGGCGTGCCCGGTGCGGCTGCCTGTATCAGACATAACATAGCCAGCACCTCGCAGTTGCCCAGCAGGATGGTGGAAATCGGGCTGGCTGGGGCGGTGGCTCCCATGAGTGGCATGGGCATGGTTGCCACTGGGATGTCCCAGCCCACTAATGCCAGGTAGGCATCGGTGTAAGGTCCCTCAATGACCAATGGTGACTGGGGACATAGCAAATACGAAAACGGGTGTCGACGGCGGATGGTCTCCTTGTCACCAAAAATCACCTGCAAGACTTCCAACAGCCAGAGCGCCTGCGCCGGAGTTTCGATCACATCCTGCACATGCTTGGAGAAGTTACGAAAGAGATTTCGCCAGTACACAACCCAATCGGCTATCGTGCTCCCATCCTCACCACTCTCGTAGATCATGCTCCAGTAGACACCAATTTCATCTATGTAATCAATAAGACGAGTGGCCTCCAGCCAGTCGTCAGAAGTACCGAGCCGGCGCTCTCCTGTTTCCCGATCGAGGACAAAGATGGCCTCGCTATCGATGAGAAGCGTGCAATCGCCACCGTTCATCTGCAAATCCCAGCCCGGCCGGCGAGCACCGAGGCTAAAATGTCTGGGGGCAAGGCGCAGAGATTCCTCGACCAGGGCCCGCGGAAAGCATACGATATGCGTATTCTCGTCCACCTGCGCGCCAGCATCTTGAAGGATCCGCCGGCCTTGAGCCGTGTCCACCCGGACACCGATCCTGGACAGGATGCTTAGCGTACGCTCATGGACTTGTGCCCGTTCATCCTCAGAGAGTACCTGCAACAGAGTTCTCACAACTTGCTCCTTGGGGGACTGTAAGGGAACAACGGTCCTATCTTCGGGCAGATTTTCAAGCGATGTAGAAAGTGATTAGAAACCTATTCCTCGGTGACCCTCTGTCCCTACTGCATTCTCCATGTCCGGAAGCGGCAGCATGACGACGGATTCTTCGACAATTTGGGTTAGCTTCACAATTGCATCCCGGTAGGCGGCGGCAATAGTTTCACGCTTGTCGCCCAGGGTATGCTCCTCGGCGCCAAAGTCAGTTACGCCCCGAGCCAGTTTGTCGCCCAGCGTGTGCAACTCTAGCCACACGTCGGTAAGCATCGCCGTGCGTTCCTGGCCCCAGAACAGGTCCCCTCGGGCTGGGTTTTGCCCGCCCAGAGTGTGACGGTAGTAGACAGGGTAACTTAGGTTCAATGCGTGGCGGGCGCCGTGCAGGCCAGTCTTAGGGTCGGTAAGGGCGGCAATGGCCTGCCCGGCATCCTTCTCCGCCAGATGAGCCAGGGCTGTCTTAAGGGCACGCACATCGCGCTCGTAAAATACGTGCAAAGGCAGGGCGTCCTCGGGTGCTGAGGCGTCCAGGTAATTGATGTGCGATACGAAATGCGCCACCACCCGGCGCGAGCGGTCGTTTATGGCATCCCGTGCCTCAGCCAAGTCTGTCACAGCCGTCTCAGCCAACAAATAGTAGCGCCTTGCCCGCTGCTCCAGCTTGTTCAAGGCCTGCTTTAGGGCAACCAGTTCGTCTTTCGTTCCCGCATCAGGGGGAGTCTCGATGGTAGCCCGCAAACTCCGCACCCGCTGGGTGAGCTCGTAAGGCAGGATAGGTTGCTGATCCAGCCGCACCAGCAACGCCCCGTACAGCTGGAGGGTCTCAACCGCCCGCTGGCGATGGACAATGTCGGAGGTATCAAACTGGGTATGATAGATGCTCTGCTTGGCTTCCTCCAGAGCAAACCTGGGCTGCAAGGGAGGAATCCCAAAATAAGCATAGGTCAGTGTTTCGGTCCAGGCGGTCACCTGCTCCTTAACCCGCACGCCCGGATCAGGAAACGTCTTAGGCTGGTAGTTACCAACCGCTTGTTGAAGAAAGGGCACCAGTTCCGGCGGCCCGATGAATCCCAGTTCCTCCTGGGACAGGAAGGTCAGGGTATCGATGTTGAAGGCGGCACTGACCCGCCCGCGCCATTCGAGGTGAGCACTTAGCATACGGTGGCAGCCGATCAACCAGTCAAAATGGGTATCAGGCGCGCCGAATTCTTCAGCATCGGTGGCGATAAACAACAGCGTATGTTCAGGTTGATAGCCATTTTGCAGCAATACCCTGGCCATGGCCAGCATACCAGCTACCCCCACCGCGTTGTCCCAGTAGCCATGAAACCAGGCGTCATAGTGGGCACTAACGATCAAATACCGACCCCCCTGCCGGCCCGGAATCTGGCCCACCAGATTGTATCCCGTCCCCTGTGCATCTGCCGCTACCTGGCTTCGGAGGGTAGCCCTTGCCGACCCTTCGGCGACCAAGCGCTCAGCCACCCGGGCTCCATCACGCTTACACAGCTGCAGGACAGGGATGGTAGAGCGTGCCCCACCATCGTGGGTGTTGAGTGCCTGGCCCGAGGCATGCTGGGCATAGCCATTCAGGTAATAGAAAGCCAGCGCACAAGCTCCATGTAGCTCAGCTTCATGGGCCAACACGCCCACCCAGGGCAGACGATGCGTGTCAAAGTGCACAAAAGCAATCTTATCCTTCACATCGAGGCCCATGTAGTCACGGGCTGTGCCATGCCCGGCATCGACCAGAGGGGCAGATAGCCCCCCTGAAGAGGTGCCAGGCGTGGGAGGGTACGAAGAAGCTGGCATTGGCTCCCAGCCATTCAGCTCCAGGCTGGCGCCAGCGAAGTCCCACGCATACACCTGGAAAGGTTCCTTATGGACATCCTGCAACCCCAGCCGGTGCATCTCTTCCAAGATCAAGTCGCCCGCCCGCCGACCGGACTTGGAGCCGCTGGGCCGAAAGCCCAGCTCATAAGTGCCAATGCGACTCAGGCGACCAGCGAAATCAAACACATAGTCCGAAACAAAGCT
>CP070811.1:1783113-1792982 GCA_020343875.1 Anaerolineales bacterium
TTAGGGGGGCTTGGATGTGGCCATCCTGGCCGAGCTTGTTTTAGGGGGGCTTGGATGTTGCCATCCAGGCCGAGCTTGTTTTGGTAGGGCTTGGATGTGGCCATCCAGGCCGAGCTTGTTTTGGTAGGGCTTGGATGTGGCCATCCAGGCCGAGCTTGTCTTGGTGGGGCCTGGATGTGGCCATCCAGGCCGAGCTTGCTTTGGTGGGGCTTGGATGTGACCATCCAAGCTGAGCTTGGGGTGGGTGGGCCTGGCGGGCAATTGGGGGTGCGCTATCCGTCCCGGTTCAGGCCGTTCACCTGCTGCAGGGTCTCCAGGGAGGCCAGCACCAGGATCTGGTCGCCGGCGGCCAGGCGCAGGTCAGGCGGGGGGTGAAAGTCGGTTTGGCCCTGGCCCTGGTAGCAGACCACCGACAGGTCCAACTCCGATTCCAGCCTGTGCACCGGCCAGCCGATCAAGGCCGAGTCCGGCCCCAGCGTCAGCTGGCTGAGGCTGAGCAAGGTATCCCCCACGTAAAAGGAGTACTTGACGTTGGCCCGCATGGCCGCCGCGGCAAAGATGGGCGCGGCCAGGGCCGAGGTGCTGAAGGCGGTGTGGATGCCGAAGCCCTTCTCCACCCGCCGGGCCAGGTCGGCGTCAAACAAACGCATGACCACCCTGGCCTGTGGATTCAGCTCCCGGGCGTCCAGGGCGATGTCCAGGTTGGTCAGCTCGTCGTCGGTGCAGGGGATGACCGCATCCGCCCGCTTGACGCCGGCTTTGATGAGGTTCTCCGAGCGGCGCGCGTTGGCGATAATCAGGGGGATGCCCAGCCCCCTGGCCTTCTCCACGAAGCGGCCTTCCGGGTTCTGTTCGATGCCCACCACCTCCCGCCCGAACTTGAGCAGCTCCAGGGTCACCCGGTAGCCCACCTTGCCCATACCACACACGATGACGTGATTGCTGTAGGTCGAAGCCATAGCCACCTGCCATTTCTGCCCGCGGGCCTGCTTGTTGAGCAGGGCCGCCCCAAAGCGTAGCACGCCGTCGGCCACCACCGCCAGGCCCATAATCGGGATGATGAAAAAAAGGGCTTGCAGATACCACACCTCCGGAAAGGGCAGCAGCGTCTCGAAGAAGATGAGGGCGAAAGTGGCGTGCAAGGCCTCACCCAGGCGGGGGTGCGCCTGGGTGCCGGGGTAGGTATAAAAGAAGTGGAAGATAAGGGCCCCGCCCAACACGATACCCACGAAGGCGATCAGTGAGTTGCGAGACTCCTGAAACAGCACCCGCGCATCGCGCAGCTGGGCCCGCAGGTAACGCCGCAGCCGTTGGGTGCGGTTGTATCTGCGGGCGAGATGCAGCGGCCGGCTGATGTCCGTCCCGGTCCGGTGCCGACCCTGGGGTCGAAGGCGGCGGCGTTCGATCCATGCCTGAATGGGTTCGGGTAGCAGACTCATGTCATTCAGATTCACTCCAGTTGGCCTATATTACACTCGAGTCTCAAAAACCGCCAGAGTCCAGCCTGTCATTGCCCCCGAGGGACACCTTACATGGGTAGGTTTTTTCGGTTGCGGCTCGACCGGCGATGAAGTCGCCGGTCTACAAAACGACGCCCCACCCGTACCTGACGGTAGGGCAGGTGTAAATGGGGCTGAAATCGGCCCAGCCGGATTGACGCCTGCCCCACCGCCGAGTGCGGGTCCGGCGCCGTATGGTAGCCCTGAAATTCATTTCGGGGCGGGCCGTGCTGGCGTGAGCCACCCCCATGGAAAAACCTACCCATGAAAGCGAGGGACACCCCCTGGACTGCAGCAGTTACTCAGGCTTTCAGGGTTTCGAGAAGCCCAAAAAGTCTTCATCCGGCAAGAACCCTGCACCCGCCATGCTCGAAGAGGCCGGAAACTTGACGTTGCCCGAATGTCTGGTACAATCAGCCCTGGATCATCGATCCCTCCCACTTTTGCAAGGTAGACTCGGAACCATGAGACGACCCTTACTTCATCGCCTGGCCCATTTTTACCGGCCGCCTCACCGCACCCGGAAAGGCAGTCCCCTTTTCCCCCACCCGTTTTTCACTGACCGCTGCCTGATATCGCGCCTGGGCGTAGGGCTGCTGCTGATTGGCTTGACCTGGTCGCTGGTGGCATGTGGCCCATCCCGGCCAACTTCTGGTGGTGAGGCGCTGGCAGCCACTGAGACCATCGAAAACAAAGGCTCCGACACGCTGGTCAACCTGGCGCTGGCCTGGGCCGAAGAATACATGGGGCTGCACCCTGAGGTGCGCATCTCGGTGACCGGCGGCGGGTCGGGCACTGGCATCGCGGCCATGATCAACGGCACAGTGGACATTGCCAACGCCTCGCGGGCCATGAAGTCAGAGGAAATCGGCGACGCGCAAGCCAACGGCATCAACCCCATCGAATTCGTGGTGGCCCGGGATGCCATCGCCGTGGTGGTGCATCCCTCCAACCCGGTGGACCGGCTCAGCCTGGCCCAAATCTCCGACATCTATACCCGCAAGATCACCAACTGGAGCCAGTTGGGCGGAGAAGATCGGCCCATCGTGCTCCTGTCACGTGAATCGAACTCGGGGACTTACGTCTACTTCCTGGAAAACGTGATCCGCCTGGGCGAGAAAGAGAGCGACCTGCTCTTTTCGCCGGACACCTTGCTGATGCCCTCATCCGAAGGCATCAGCACCGAGGTGCGCCAAAACCCCAACGCCATCGGCTACGACGGCCTGGGCTATGTGACACACGACCAGAAGATGTTGGCTGTGGCCCTGGATGCCAGCGGGCCTTACGTTTTGCCCTCCGTCGAAAGTGTCAACGACGGATCGTACCCCATCTCGCGCCCGCTCTACATGTACACCGCCGGCGAGCCGGCCGGGATGGTAAAAGTCTACATGGATTGGATACTGGGTCCAGGCCAGGACCTGGTGCCCAGGCTGGGTTTCGTGCCGCTGGACTGATCTGAACCTATCACATCAGGAGACCCTCATTGAGCCTGAATAAGCCTCGTCGTCGCTGGAGCGAATTCGCCATAGAAGCCGGCATCCGGGTGCTGGGCTTCTCCAGCATCGGCTTTGTGCTGCTCATCTTTCTGTTCTTGCTGCGAGAGGGGCTGCCCCTCTTTTTCGAGGTACCCCTGGGCAACCTGTTCAGCACACGCTGGTATCCCACCTTCGACCTGTTTGGTATCCTGCCGCTGACCTTGGGCTCGATTCTGGTCACCATAACCGCCATCGCCATCGCCGTGCCGCTGGGGGTGGCCAGCGCGGTGTTTGTGCGCGAGGTGGCGCCCGGCTGGGCGCGTGAAATCCTGAAGCCGATGATCGAAGTGCTGGCCGGCATCCCTTCGGTGGTGCTGGGCTTCTTTGGCATGACATTGCTGGCCCCCTTCATCCGCGAAACGCTGGGGGTAGCCACCGGGCTGACCGCCTTTACGGGGGCCCTGATCCTGGCCTACATGGCCCTGCCCACCATCATCAGCGTGGCCGAAGACGCCCTTGACGCCGTGCCCAAAAGCTACCGGGATGCGGGCCTGGCCATGGGAGCCACCCAATGGCAAACCATCTGGCGGGTGGTGGTGCCAGCCGCCCGATCCGGCATGGTCATGGCGGTCATGCTGGGCATGGGGCGGGCCATCGGCGAGACCATGGCGGTCATGATGGTGACCGGCAACGCGGCTCGCATGCCGCTCACCCTCGACTCCCTGTTCCGCCCCATGCGCACCATGACCGCCACCATCGCCGCCGAGATGGGCGAAGTAGCCCAGGGTAGCACCCACTACCATGCCCTGTTCGGCATCGGCATTATCCTGTTCGTACTCACCTTTATCATCAACCTGGCGGCCGCCTCCACCATCTTCAAGAGACGGCGGCGGGGAGGCTTGCGCTGATGGACCGCTACCTGGTACAGCGGGCTGGCTTTGCCCTGTTGGGCCTGATGGCCCTGATGGTGGTGCTGCCCATTCTGCTGGTGATCGGTACCATTGTGGTGCAGGGCGGGGGCGCCATCAGCTGGGAGTTTTTGAGCGCCATGCCCCGGGACGGTATGAAGGCGGGCGGCATATTCCCGGCCATCGTGGGCACCCTGCTGCTGACCCTGGGCACCGCCCTGGTGGCCATCCCCATTGGGGTGGGGGGCGCCGTGTATCTGGCCGAGTACGCCCGCGACACATGGCTCACGCGGGCCATCCGGTTGGCCATCATCAACCTGGCCGGCATCCCGTCGGTGGTGTATGGACTGTTTGGCCTGGGCCTTTTTGTGCTCTTCCTGCAGTTTGGCACTTCTATCCTGGCCGGCGCGCTGACGCTGGCCATCATGACCTTGCCCATCATTATCAGCGCCGCCGAGGAAGCTCTGCGTGGCGTGCCAACCGAGTTCCGCACCGTCAGCATCAGCCTGGGTGGGACGCGCTGGCAGGGCATCCGGCGGGTGGTGTTGCCCCAGGCGCTGCCGGGTATCATCACCGGGGTCATCCTGGGACTGTTGCGGGCAGCTGGCGAAACGGCCCCCATCCTGTTCACCGTGGCCGCCTTCTTCCTGCCCCGCCTGCCCCAGTCTCCCTTCGATCAGACCATGGCCCTGCCCTATCATCTGTATGTCATCAGCACCCAGGTGCCGGGCATGCCCCTGCAAATTCAATTTGGCACGGCCCTGGTGCTGCTGATCCTGGTGCTATCCTTGAACGTGCTGGCCACCAGCATCCGCAGCTACTTCCGGCGGCGGCGACAGTGGTAATGTGGCGTTTTTGACCATGACCCAAACTCAGAGCGGACCCAAAATTCGCATCGAAAAGGTGAGCTATGCCTACGAGGGCAAGCCCGCCCTGCGGGATGTGACCATTGACGTGCCGGCCCATGCCATCAGCGTCTTCTTCGGGCCGGCGGGCGGCGGCAAGACGACGCTGCTGCGCCTCATCAATCGCCTGAACGACGTGGTAGAGGGGACCCACATGTCGGGGCGGGTACTGTTGGACGGGCAGGACATCTACGCGCCCGGGATGGATGTCATCCAGCTGCGACGTCGGGTGGGCATGGTCTTCGCCTTGCCTTTGCCACTGCCGGGCACCATCCGCGAAAACGTGCTGTATGGCCCCGAGCTGGCCGGGGTGCGGGATCGGACCCGCCTGGAAGAACTCCTCAGCCGCAGCCTGACCCAGGCTGCCCTGTGGGACGAAGTGAAAGACCGCCTGGACAACCCGGCCAGCGCACTGTCGGGGGGGCAGCAGCAGCGTTTGTGCATCGCCCGTAGCCTGGCCCTGGAGCCCGAGGTGTTGCTGCTGGACGAACCGACTTCCGGACTGGACCCCATCTCCACGGGCAAGGTGGAAGAATCGTTGTACGAATTGAAGCAAAATTACACCATCGTCATCGTCCCTCACAGCACCCAGCAGGCCGCCCGCGTGGCCGACTACGCCGCCTTCTTCTTGATGGGGGAACTGATCGAGCACCAGCCGGGCACCGAGATCTTTACCACCCCCCGCCAGCAACGCACCGAAGACTACGTGACTGGCCGATTTGGATAAAGGGGGCACATGCTCACCCAGGCGGGATAAAAACTGGCGCTATGGAAAAGATTAGAACCGAGAACCTTAGTTTCTATTACGGCAGCAAACAAGCCCTGTCGAACATCTCCATGCTCATCAGGGACCGGCAGATCACGGCCCTGATCGGGCCGTCGGGGTGTGGCAAATCCACCTTTTTGCGCTGCCTGAACCGCATGAACGACACCATCTCCGGCACCCGGGCCGAGGGGCAGGTGTTGCTGGATGGGCAGGACATTTACAGCTCCCTGACCGACGTGGTTGACCTGCGCCGACGGGTGGGCATGGTGTTCCAGCGTCCTAACCCTTTCCCCCAGTCCATCTTCGACAACGTGGCTTTCGGCCCGCGGGTACTGGGCATGCATCGGGAAAAAAGCCTGGACGCCATAGTAGAACAGAGTCTGCGTGGGGCAGTCCTGTGGGAGGAAGTCAGGGACAACCTCGGCCAAGACGCGCTGAGTCTCTCCCTGGGCCAACAGCAACGGCTGTGTATCGCCCGGGCCATCGCCGTCAAACCCGAAGTCATCCTGATGGATGAGCCGTGCTCGGCCCTGGACCCCATCGCCACCCTGGAGATCGAGGAGTTGATGCAGAAGCTGCAGGAGAACTACTGCATCGTGATTGTCACCCACAATATGCAGCAGGCAGCCCGTGTCTCTGATTGGACCGGCTTCTTCTGGCTGGGTGAACTGGTCGAGTTCGGGGCCACTGAGACTATTTTCACCCGCCCCCAACAGCAACTGACAGAGGATTATATAACCGGGCGGGCGGGATAAATCAGGATTGTATGCAGCGGAGCGAGGGAGCCAACCTTCGGCTCGCTGCCCCCTCCGTGGAGGGGGGACTACCAGTCCGACAGGGGGTAGGACCCATGAGTATTCGTTCGGCCTTTGATCAAGAATTGCAGGAGTTGCGGGACGATGTCCTGCGTATGGGCAGCATGGTGGAGGGGGCCCTCAAGAGCTCCATCCAGGCCCTCAAAGAGCAAGACCAGTCGCTGGCCCAGCAGATCATCAACGACGACGACAAAGTGAACGACCTGCGCTTTAAAATCGAAGAGGATTGCCTGAGCCTCATCGCCCGCCAACAACCAGCCGCCCGCGATCTACGCTTCATCGTGGCAGCCATGAACATCGTGCTCGACCTGGAGCGCATGGGCGACCACGCCGCCGGAATCGCCACCATCGTCTTACGCATGGGGGGCCAACCCCCCCTCAAGCCGCTGATTGACCTGCCGCGTATGGCTCAGATTTCGCAGGAGATGCTGCGCGCCAGCCTGGACGCGTTCGTGGCTGAAGACGAAAAGAGGGCCTTGGCCATCACCCCACGCGACGAGCAAGTAGACCAACTCTACAACCAGATTTTTCGCGAGCTGATCACCTACATGATCGAAGATCCCCGCACCGTGACGCGAGCCATGTACCTGCTCTTTTGCGCGCATAACGTGGAGCGTATCGCCGACCGGGTGACCAATATCTGCGAGCGGGTGGCCTTCGTGGCCACCGGGCGCATGGAGGAGATTCCATCGGAGCCAGGCACGGAAATAGGGTTGTCGTAAGCGCCGTTTAACCCGATAACTCCCCCCTGCTTACCCAGAGGCGAGTAGGGGGGAGTTTTGGGGCAGATCAGGCTTCCAAGCGCAAGAAGTGAATCATCTGTTTCAGGATGATGCGCAGATTGAGCTTGATGGGGTGCACCCGGTGGGTGATGGCGTAGCCCTTGAACAGCTTGTGAATCCACCAATACAGGCCGTCAGTCAGCTTGTTGTGAGGCACCTTGATGGCCAGGCGGATAAAGGGTTCCAGCCAGGGAAACTCCACACCCAGGGCGAACCAGCGCTGCAGGTTCTCCATGTGAAGTTTCTCTTTGGCGTCCCGAATGATGATAGAACTATCCCAGGCGATGGCCCCGATGTCCTCAAAGCTGCCGGTCATGAGTCCATTCTTCGTGGTGAACTCGCCCAACTCCGTGGCTGGGTAAGGTTGGAACAGGAAGGCGTGGGCGTATTTAACCTTGGCCTCGGCGTTGAGGTGCATGGTGTCAAAATCGTCCTCCAGGGTGGCCGTGGGCAGCGCCAGGATGTTGGTGGCGGTCAAGTTGATGCCAGCCTGGTCGAGCATGTGCCCGGCTTCGATAATGGTGTCCCGGGGCATCTTGCGCTTGAGCAGCCCATTCCGTAGCTCATCGTTGCCCGATTCGATGCCCATGCTGACCGTGTTGGCCCCCCCCTTCTTGAGCAGGGCCACTTTCTCGGGGCTGAGCAGATTGGCCCGCACGTTACAGAAGAAAGGCAGGCCCACCTGTTGGGGGAATTTCTCGGCGAACTCTTCCAGCCAATCCACGAAGATGATAAACAAGTCATCCAGGAAAACCACCTGCTCCAGCGGATAACGTTCTCTCACCCATAGCACTTCTTCAATGACTGAGTCGACGCTGCGCTGGTAACCCCGCTTCTCTCGCGTGTAAATCTGATACCAGGCGTGATTAAAGCAATAGGTGCAATTGTAGGGACAGCCCCGGCTGGCCATAAAATGCTTGATGGGGCTGATACGGGTGACCTCATGCTTGTCGTAGATCAAGCCCCGATCAGGCATGGGCAGGTCACCCAACGCGCGAATGAGAGGCCGAACCGGATTCTTGACAATTTCGCCATCGACTTTGAACCACCAGTTAGGCAGGTCCGGTCGAAAGCCCCCGTTGTCCAGCGTATTGGCCAGGTCCACAATGGGGCCTTCGCCTTCCCCCACACACACGCCATCGGCGCTAGGCTCTGCGATCATATCCGGAAAGAAAGTGGGGTGTGGCCCGCCGAAAACCGACATCGGTTCCCGGTCACCCATGGCCTTCTTAATCTTGCGGTTGAGCTCAAAGTAGTAATGCTGAGAACCCGTCATCACACTATAGCCCAGGATGTCTGGCTGAAAGTCCTTGGCAGACTTTACAGGGTCTTCCTGGGCGGCAATGGTCAGCGCGACTTCGTGGCCTGCCTCTTTAAGCACTGCAGACATAGACATGATACCCTGCGGTTCGTAGTCAATCTGCTTCTCTACCCAGAGGACACGTGCCATTCGCTTCTTTCCTCCTCTCACATATCCATGCGTTGCTAAATCTTAAACCCGAATTACCCCTCGGGCCAAGCTCGGAGGGGGTGATTGGCACTCACCCCCATCAGTGCCTGACATTATAAGCCAGTTTGCAAACATTGTCAATGTTTTTATCAAGTTGTTGATAATAATTAACCTACTCCAGAGGGGATGGTCAGATCCCCTTCAATATCTGCCCAGGTTCGCTTTCTAATCCCTTCTAATTCCTGTCCTGTCCAGCCCATCACCTGGCGAAGAAAGGTGCCAGGAAGCATCACCTCCAGCTTTTGATGCAACCTGGCGGTGGTCTTGTCACGAACAGTGAAGTCTTTGTCCTCGCTGACAAAGTAATCGACCCCAGCATTGATGGCAGCCACGGCTATAGGGACATCCGTGATGTCACGCATCAAGTTTTGGTAGGCAAGCAAAGCCTGAGAAGATGGCGCTGGAACACCTCATACGGCCAGCGAGGCCAGATTATACCTGCCAGTAATACGCTGGTGTCTAGCATCACTCTGGGCTTGGTGCTATTGGTTGAGATCTGCATAGCGCTCTTCGAAGATTTCTTGGCGGGTTCGATCAAGCTCTTCAAAGAGCTTCTCCTCAGTCAGGCCTTGCTTCTCAGCCTCCGCCCCCACCCTGCGGCCCAGATCCTTGAGCATACGTTGGGCCAGGAAGTGTTGGTACTGTTCGTAATCTCGGATGCTGATGATGGCGGCTACTGGTATGCCCAACTTTTCGACCACCAAATGCTCCTCACGGCGGTGAACTTGGTTGAGGAGTTGGCTGAGATTCTTTCTTGCTTCAGTAGCCCCGATGACTTTCTTGACGGGTAACCGTTCAATCATTACCTGCTCCTTTTACAGTACTGTAACATACTTAAAGCTAATGTACTGTAATGTACAGCTATACCAGCTTGAGTGGATTGTGTCAAATCCCAGTCGAATCTGCGCTTCATCCTCAACCCCTGGGCAGGGCCAATTGTCAAAACCTCAAAGATGCGATAAGCAATCTCAAGCCGCCCAACACAACAGGGTAACAGCACACCTAATCATTCTTGACTGCCAAAAGGGGGACCAACGTACCCGGGGGTACTAACGCACCCCGAGGGCACTATCGCACCCCGAGGGCACTAGCGCACCCAAGGGGTACTAACGCACCCCGAGGGCACTATCGCACCCCAAGGGTACTAACGCACCCCGAGGGCACTAGCGCACCCCGAGGGCACTATCGCACCCCAAGGGTACTAACGCA